>NZ_JANIGJ010000006.1:0-318300 GCF_024518735.1 Pseudoalteromonas agarivorans | reverse complement strand
GCTTGCTGGCGCGTTGATATAAAAGTGTCGATGTTTCGATTTCTTGCGTGAGCAAGCTTCACGCCTACGGCGAAAATTGGCGTGATGGTTAAATTTACTTGTAGGCGCCTTGCTTGCTGGCGCGTTGGTATAAAAGTGTAGATGTTTCAATTTCTTGCGTGAGCAAGCTTCACGCCTGCGGGTGATAGCGATGGGCCGCGGGCAACGGGCGGCACGGTGTTAAATTACTTGTAGGCGCCTTGCTTGCTGGCGCGTTGATATAAAAGTGCAGATGATTCAATTTCTTGCGTGAGCAAGCTTCACGCCTACGGCGAAAATTGGCGCGGTGGTTAAATTTAATTGTAGACGCGCAGCTTGCTGGCGTTTAAAAGCCGCGCTTTTACATTGGTTATTACATTTTAAAGCCATGAGAAGCTTTGCTTCTAACGTGAGCAAGCTCTAAACAATATAATATAGAGCGTTATAAGTTTCAGGCTTTAAATAATTTAAAATAAAGGTGCTTTAATGAGCCAAGATGAAAACATAGTATGGCACGCACAAACCGTGTCGCGAGATAAAAAGCAGCAACACAAAGGTCATAAGCCTGTATTACTTTGGTATACTGGCTTAAGTGGTTCAGGAAAATCTACAGTGGCAAATGCTGTTGAAGCAAAGCTATTTTCGTTAGGCTGCCATACTTATTTGCTTGATGGCGATAACGTGCGTATGGGTTTGAACAAAGGGCTCACATTTAGTGACGAAGACCGTATTGAAAATATTCGCCGCATAAGTGAAGTTGCTAAGCTATTTGTTGATGCGGGCCTTATTGTATCTACTGCGTTTATTTCGCCATTTAAAGCTGATCGCGCTCAGGCTCGAAGTATAGTAAATGAAGGTGAATTTGTAGAAGTGTTCATAGATACACCGCTTGCTGTTTGCGAAAGCCGCGATCCAAAGGGCTTATATAAAAAAGCGCGCGCAGGCGAAATACCAAACTTTACAGGGATTAGTTCAGCATTTGATGTGCCTGAAAAACCTGATATACATGTTAAAACGGCCGAGCAAACCATTGAGCAGTGCGCTGATCAAATTGTAGATTATTTAATTAATAACAAGATTGTAAATGCTAATAGCTAAAAGTTACCAACTAAGGAAAGCGAGTTAGTGGCAATAAGCTGCGGTTTTTACGTGCCCTTTAGTTATATTGGCATCTTTTTTTGTTTATGTATTTGAGAATATTATGAAATACGACATTTTTAATGGTGATGCCGACGGCATTATTGCCTTATTACAGCTGCAATTAGCAAACCCGACAGATACCATAAAGGTAACGGGTGTTAAACGCGATATTCAATTAATGCAAAAAATCACTCCGCAAGAAGGGGACTGTATTAGGGTATTGGATATTTCGATGGAAAAAAATATGCCGGCTCTTCACGATGCTTTGTGTGTTGGGGCGCGTGTTATGTATGTAGATCACCATAAAGCTGGCGATATACCTAATCATGCTAATTTATTTGCACACATAGATTTAGATGCGAATATGTGTACCAGTTTAATTGTCAGTGATTTAATAGATAAACAATTTCATTTATGGGCAATTACTGCAGCCTATGGTGATAACTTATTTGCTAAGGCTGATAGCGAGGCCGATAAGCTTGGATTAACCGAGCTTCAAAAGTCACAGTTGAAAGCATTTGGTACTTACATAAATTATAACGGCTACGGAAGTGAAGTGGCTGATTTACACTTTGCTCCAGAAGAGTTATTCGAGCTGCTTTTGCAGTATAAGTCGCCTTTTGATGCAATTAACGATAAAAGCTCAGTTTATTATACTCTTGAGCAAGCTTATAAAGCTGATATGGAAAAAGCCGCTAATGCGCAAATACTTCATGATTGCGATACAGCTAAAGTAATTTTATTAGAGGATGCCGCTTGGGCTCGCCGAGTAAGCGGCGTTTTAGGTAATGACCTTGCTAATCAGTCACCAAATAAAGCCCATGCAGTATTTACGTTTAATAACAAAGGCAGTTACTTAGTGAGCGTTAGAGCCCCCCTAACTAACAAGCAAGGCGCTGTTGATATATGTAGTAAGTTTGATACGGGCGGTGGTCGTGCTGCCGCTGCTGGCATTAATGAGTTACCTAAAGCGCAAGTAGAACACTTTATCAAAGAGTTAGTAGAATATTACATATAGTTAGGCCAAGAGCTGAACTATATTAAGTTTTATTGTAGACGTGCAGCTTACTGGCTTTTAAAAGCCGCGCTTTTACAGTGGTTATTATATTTTAAAAACGCGATAAGCTTTGCTTCTAACGTGAGTAAGTTCTACGTCTACAGCTGAAGATTGGCTCGATGGTTGAGTTTGCTTGTTGGCGGCACAAGTTAAACTTATAAATTATTTTTTATCTCATTTACTTCACAAAGAGGCCAAGAGGGCGCTGCGCTTTAGAAGAAGCAATAAGCTTAAAATAAGGGCTTGTTTTATGTCTTTTCATTTACTCTTATTTCACTTCTATTTGTGCAAAATATTAAGTGATTTGTTAACTAAAACGGGGTGTTGTAGCAGCGGCTTTATGCCGCGTTTTTTGTGAGTGTGTATATTTTTAATGGCACTTAGTTTTTAAAATTTACGTAAGCAAGCTCTACGTCTGCAGTCAAAATTAGCGCATTATTAAATATATTCAGGTTGTATCTACTTTAAGGTTGCTAAGTTAAGATCAACGTATAAATTTTTATTTCAAATTAAAGGACTACCCATGAAAGCTGTTATTCCTGTTGCCGGTCTTGGCACACGCATGTTACCTATGACCAAAGCAATCCCTAAAGAAATGCTACCGATTGTAGATAAACCACTTATTCAATACATAGTGAGTGAGTGTGTAGCTGCTGGTATTAAAGACATTGTGCTTGTAACGCATAGCTCTAAAAACGCCATAGAAAACCACTTTGACACCAGCTACGAGCTTGAAGCAACTTTAGAAAAGCGTGTTAAGCGTGCGTTACTTGAAGAAGTACGCTCTATTTGCCCTGCTGATGTAACGGTAATGAGTGTACGCCAAGGTGAAGCTAAAGGCCTAGGGCACGCTATTTTGTGTGCAAAGCCAATAGTGGGCGATGACGACTTTATAGTATTACTCCCTGATGTAATACTTGATGCTTATACGGCCGATCAAAAAACTGAAAACCTAGCCGCGATGATCAAACGCTTTAACGAGACTAAAGCAAGCCAAATTATGCTAGAACCAGTAGCACAAGATGATGTAAGCAAATACGGTATTGCTGATATTAACGGCGTGCAGTTAACGCCAGGTAACAGTGCGGCAATTAAAACAATGGTTGAAAAACCAGATGCCGATAAAGCACCATCAAACCTTGCTGTTGTTGGCCGTTATGTACTGAGTAAGAATATTTGGCCGCTACTTGCCAAAACGCCAGTAGGCGCTGGTGGTGAAATACAGTTAACAGACTCTATTGATGCGTTAATGACTCAAGAAACCGTTGAAGCATTTCATATGAGTGGCCGCTCGCACGACTGTGGCGATAAGCTAGGTTACTTAAAAGCGACTGTTGAATACGGCATGCGTGATACTAAGCTTGGCGACGATTTTGGACAGTACTTAACTACACTGGTTAACGATGAGTCGAATTTGCAATCTGACAATGTTGTAAACTTATAAGTAATAATGCTTATTGGTTCAACTTGAATTAATTGCATTGTAAAAATTAAACGCACGCGGCTTAATGCCGCGTTTTTTATTTGTTATACAAATGAAGTACATGAAAATGCATTTATTGTGAATTTGTTTATTGGCTATAAGTGTTTGATGCTTTACTTTTGCCGCTAACCTTGTATCGTTTTAATAGCTGATATTGTGCAATTCTGATAAAATTATACTTATTAATTACCAATGAAAACATTAAGGGAATAACATGAAAATTGCCGTGGTAGGTACAGGCTATGTAGGCCTTTCAAACGCTATGCTTTTGTCGCAACATAACGAAGTGGTTGCACTTGATATTGACGAGAAAAAAATAGCTCTTTTAAACGATAAGCAGTCACCAATTGTTGATACAGAAATTAGTGAGTTTTTAACGCGTGATGACTTAAATTTTACAGCCACTACTGACAAGGTAGCCGCTTATAAAGACGCTGATTACGTAATTATAGCTACACCCACTGACTACGATGTTGAAAACAACTACTTTAATACTAGCTCTGTTGAAGCCGTAATTAAAGACACAATGTCGCATAACCCTAATGCGGTTATGGTGATTAAGTCGACTATTCCGGTAGGCTTTACGGCTGATATTAAGCAGCAACTTAATGCTGAAAACTTAATATTCTCTCCTGAATTTTTACGTGAAGGCAAAGCGCTTTACGATAACTTACACCCGTCACGTATTGTTGTAGGTGAGCAAAGCGAGCGCGCAACTATTTTTGCTAACTTACTTAAGCAAGGTGCAATTAAGCAAGATGTTGAAGTGCTATTTACTGACTCAACAGAAGCTGAAGCGATTAAGTTATTTTCTAACACTTACCTTGCTATGCGAGTTGCTTATTTTAATGAGCTAGATAGCTACGCAGAAGCACATGGCTTAAACTCTAAGCAAATTATACAAGGTGTAGGGTTAGACCCTCGTATTGGTAACCATTACAACAACCCATCGTTTGGTTACGGTGGCTACTGTTTACCAAAAGATACCAAGCAGCTACGTGCTAATTACCAAAATGTGCCAAACAATATTATTGGCGCAATTGTAGATGCCAATACAACACGTAAAGACTTTATTGCCGACTCAATTATTAAACGTAGCCCTAAAATTGTAGGTGTTTACCGTTTAGTAATGAAAACAGGGTCTGATAACTTTAGAGCCTCTGCTATTCAAGGCATTATGAAGCGTATTAAAGCCAAAGGTATTGAGGTTGTTGTATTTGAACCTGTGCTTGAAGAAAATGAGTTTTACCACTCACGCGTAATAAAAGACTTAAACGAGTTTAAGCAGATATCTGATGTAGTGGTTTCTAACCGTATGGTTGAGGAGCTTAGCGACATTGCAGATAAAGTGTATACACGTGACTTATTTGGTAGTGATTAATAAGTAACGTTTAAAAAGCGTCGCCTACAGCGTTTAAAAACGGTGTAGGCTTTTTAATTAGTTAAAGCTAGCCGTAAATGCTAATTTTGAAAATGCGTCCCCATATACATCTTTACCAGTATATAATTCAACACCCCAGCTTTTAGCGCCCCACATAGGCCTGTTTAGCTTACTATTATAAGAAATTTGCATTTCATAACTTGTTTTGTAGTTGTCGCCTGCGTTTTTTAAGCCGCGAAAGGTAGTTTGTAAATACTCTTTTCGATTTAATTGCCAATTCCAATCTAAGCTTATTGCTTTTGCTGCTACGTAATCTTCGTATTCATGTTCATCTCCAGCCCAATGGCCTATTACATTCCCATGATTTCTATTGCCATCTAGGTATATACCATTTGCGTACCAAAGCGCTTGCCAATTACTATGCTCAAATCGAATGCTATGATTTTTATTAATAAATGGAATAAATAGGCCGAAGCTGTAAGCGTTATTTCTGCCGCCGCCACCGCCACCTAAAGTATCTTCAAGGGCTACCTCTGCATAAAGTTCGTAGGCTAGGTTATTTAATGTATTTGAATAGCTAAAAGCGACTGCACCCAATTGGTCACCTAATTCAAAGTTAGCGTCGTCAGTATCGTCTTCGCCTACATTATCTTTACTACCAGGGCTGAAAAAACCCTCGGCGAAATCTTTTAAAGTTACGCTTCGCGGGCCTCCGCCAAACTGCATTAGGCGGCTTAAACTTATCGTTAAATTGTCTGTGACAGAAAAGCTGGTGTGTAAGCCAAATAAGTAAGGTTTACCAGGCTCGTACTCTCGGTCCTCGGGATTTTCGACCCTTTGGTTTTTTAAAATCCCTCTTTGCTCTGTCATTTGGCTAATGAACATGTCGTAGCGTATCTTAAAATCTGTAATTGGCTCGACATTACTTAAAGTTATAGATGGGGTTGTTTCGGCTTGGGTGCTTAGTAACATAGCGCTACTGTTAAAAGGAGAGTACCAGTGTTCGCGGTAGCCAATATCTAGCTGAGCGTATTTAAACCCCATATAAACAATGCTTTGGGTTGGGATAATTCCATCTTCATTTATAATCCCTACGGCGCTTGCACCGAAGTAGTCGCCCAAACTTAAATTAGCGCCACCTTCGATAATTAAATTTGTTTTTGTGGTCTGCCCTCGTTGATTAGGCAAGTTTTTATTGTTTGTTCCTACAGATGCTGTGCCTTTAACAAAAGTAAGCGCCCCTGTTTGAATGTACGGATTTATTTGGTAAGTAAGTGTGTGGTATAGATTAGGGTGTGTGAATCTAATTTTTTGCAGTACGTTGTAAATATCGTGAGCTTTATAGGGCTTACTCATTAAGTGGGTGTTTTTACTTACAGCTAAAAGGCGTTGAATATTATGCTCAAGTTCGGGAACTTGATTTAAAGGTAAATAAGGTGAAACTCCGCCTTTAGCCATTACATTTGCACTGATTGCCATCCCGACAAGTAGCGTTATTTTTTTTAGCATAATTATTCCGTTAGCAAAAAATTGTTTAAGTAAAAAACGTTAATGCGAGGTTAGCAATAAATAACTAAGTAAGAAAGAAAAAGACTCAAACCCGCGTAGATTAGTCGTTATTTAGTATGGGTAAGATCTACATTTTTAGCCCAAATGAGCTTTGAGGTTAAGTTTTATTTTGCAGGCGCCCAGCTTGCTGGCGCGTTTTGTAATTATTCTATGTATATTTATTAATGCAAAGTGTCTGACGCGAGGTAAACTCGCTGCTACTTGTATGTTTTCTTATTTACTCCTCTTTTACTTCTCTTTGTGCAAAATATTAAGTGATTTATTCACAAAGAGGTTAAGAGACGCTGCGCTTTAGAGGGTAACGTTGTAGGCGCCTTGCTTGCTGGCGCGTTTTGTAATTATTCTATGTATATTTATTAATGCAAAATGTCTGACGCGAGGTAAACTCGCTGCTACTTGTATGTTTTCTCATTTTTTCCTCTTTTACTTCTCTTTGTGCAAAATATTAAGTGATTTATTCACAAAGAGGTTAAGAGACGCTGCGCTTTAGAGGGTAACGTTGTAGGCGCCTTGCTTGCTGACGGACGTAGGCTTTATGCCAAGTTAAAACAATAAGTCCAGACGCGAGGTAAACTCGCTGCTACTTGTATGTTTTCTCATTTGCTTCTCAGTTACTTCTCTTGTGCAAAATATTAAGTAATTTATTCACAAAGAGGTCAAGAGACGCTGCGCTTTAGAGGGGAGTGTTGTAGGCGCCTTGCTTGCTGGCGCGTGGTTAAAATAGAGGTGTTTTATTTTTTTGCGTGAGCAAGCTTCACGCCTACTAATAAAAAAGCACTGCGTTTATTGTAAACACAGTGCTTAATAATTTATTTTGGCTTACAGCTTACAGCTTACAGCTTACAGCTTACAGCTTACAGCTATTTTTCTTGCATAAAGTTGGTTTTTTGTTAACCTACTTGCCTTCCTTTTTTAGCTTGTTGAGGTGTATATGGCGTTGTTATCTCGTTCGATATTGGCGTTGTGTTTAGCACTTTCAAGCTCTGCAGTTTTAGCTCAGTCACAGTGTGATGTTGAGCTTAGTCATGGCTTAATAATTACCGACGACGTTATACGTATTCTTGATAAAGGCCAAACGCGCGTACAAATTAATAATAATAGCCAGCTTTTTATTCGAGGTTACTGGGTTGATTTAAGCACTGAAGAAAGCAAAGTGCTTGAGCAATTTAGCCATGGTATTCGCCATACGGTGCCGGAGCTTGTTAATTTGGCTACCGATGGTGTTAACTTAGGTTTAAGCGCCATTGAACATGTAGTCGAGGGGATGTCTGACAAAGAGCCAGAGGTGCTAAAAACCCAGCTCCAGTACGTAGAGCGTGCGCTTATGGACAAATTTAAGCGCGGTGATGACTTCTTTTTTATCGCGCCACAGTCGCTCTCGCAAATAGATGATTTTTTCACTAAAGAAATTAGCCAGCAAATACACTCTGCCGTACATGGTTCGTTAGGGGCTATTTTAATGTCGCTTGGTGATGCGTTTAAATCACGCGAAGGTAATATTGAAGACCGTATTAACGACATGGGCCAACGTATGGATATTATCTCTAAAGAAATAGATAAATCCCTGCAAAAAAAGGCTCAGCAACTTGAGCTTAAAGCCTCTGAATACTGTGAATGTTTAAACGCACTCGATGTGACCGAATCACGCTTGCAAGCGATTGTCCCAGGCATGGCTGACTTTGATTTAGTGCAGATAAAATCGTAAGGAAAGTGGGGAGTTATTAGCTATAAGCTATAAGCTGTTAGTTATTAGCTATAAGTGTTAGTTCTGTGGGATTTTTAGCTTGAGGCATTGGATCATGGCTGATAGTTCGTTTGTTTCTTTAAGCCACTCCTTGCCGTCGATGTTATTTATATATTTAATATCAATGCAAATATATATTTGTGTTCTTGCTTCGGCCAAGGAAGCTCTTGCAATATCTAGAAAACGCCTTTTCTCTTTATTACTCTCTCTGGACATTCCTTCTGCTATATTGCTTGGCACGGAGAGCCCCGAGCGTGTTAGCTGATCCCTAAAACCATAGTCCTTGAGGGTTGCAGTTGCCTTATAAATATCTGCGCTTAATCGTGCAGAACGTTTCCATACTTCTAAATTTTCAAAATTCATTTCACCCTCTATTTATTATCAATTCTAATAAAGAAAGGGTAGTACAACTAAGCAAGAGTGTTAACTTTGCTAAAAGCTAAAAGCTAAAAGCTAAAAGCTTTAAAGGATAACCTCTCCCTCTTTTAACTCCCTATACTCTCCACTTGCTAAGTTTTCGTCCAGTATAATATTACCTATTTGCTCGCGGTGTAGTTCTACCACTTTGTTACCTACCGCGGCTAACATGCGTTTAACTTGGTGGTATTTACCTTCGCTGATTGATAAACGTAAGCTGTAGGTGGCAAGTGCTTCTGCTTTAGCTGGACGGGTAAGATCTTTTTCGTTGTGAAGTTGTACGCCGCTGCGTAGTTGCTCTAATGCTTCTTCGGTTATAGGCTCTTGTGTTTCTACTAAGTAGGTTTTTAATTTGTTGTGCTTTGGCGAGGTAATACGGTGCGACCAATCGCCATCGTTAGTAATAAGTACTAAGCCGGTGGTGTCTATATCAAGGCGACCCGCTACATGAAAGTCGGCCATATTTGGCTCATCGAGCAAATCAAATACGGTGGGGTGTAGTTCATCTACATTGGCACACACGTAGCCTACAGGTTTGTGTAGCATAAAGTAGCGTTTACCTAAAAATACCATAGGCTCACCAGCAAATGTTACTTCATCTTGCTGGGTTACTTGAAAATCGAACGCGCTAACAACTTCCCCATTTACTTGCACTTCTTGGCGTTTAATACCCGCGCGAGCTTTTGAGCGTGGTAGCTCGGCTAGGTGGCTAATAAATTTATCTAAGCGGCAAGGGAATTTCATTTTGGTTCACATTTTTAGTCGGCTACAATGGCGGCGATTATAGCCGATAGTGAAACCCCATGTCAGTAAACTGCCCACAAATTTTAAGGCTTTACCAAGCAAAAATAGATGCGGGTGAACTGTGTGTTGATAGCGCTCAGCAAAATGCGGTAAATGCGTTAAATAACCTGAGTATACAGTTACACACAAAAACACCTTGGTGGAAAAAAGCGCCGTTAATTAAAGGCGTTTATTTGTATGGGCCGGTGGGGCGGGGTAAATCCATGTTAATGGATTTATTTTATAAAAACTTACCCACTGAGCGTAAGCAGCGGCTGCATTTTCATCACTTTATGGCGCAAATACACACGCAACTTGCCCAGCTGCAAGGTCATAAAAACCCCCTCACGTTAATTGCTAAACAATGGGCGAAAGATATTAAAGTGCTGTGTTTTGATGAGTTTTTTGTTAGCGATATTGGCGATGCGATGATTATGGCGAGGTTATTTAATGCCTTGTTTGATAGTGGGGTAGTGCTGGTGGCAACTTCTAACGCAAAACCTGAGCAGCTTTATCGCAATGGCCTGCAACGCGCGCGGTTTTTACCCACAATCGATTTAATTAAAAATTATTGCCATGTTATTAGTGTTGAAGGGCAGGATGACCATCGCTTTAGGTATGGTAAAAATAGCCGCCATTATTTTATTAATTTACCTATAAGCGAGTTTAAAAAGCAGTTTTTATCTCAGTATCCACAAGCAAAGGAAAACCAAATTTTACAGGTGCACTCCCGCAGCTTACCGTGTTTATTAACCGCAGATAATGCATTAATGATCGATTTTATGGCGCTTTGCTCAGGAGCGCGTAGCGCTTACGATTATATGTTTTTAGCCAAGCAGTTTGATATTTTATATATAGAAAATGTGCCAAAAATGGGTGTAGGCGCAACAGGTAAAGTAATAGTGCATGGTATTGAAGACAGTTGTCAACGCGAAAAACAAACCCTAAATGAGCATTATTTAGATGACGAAGCGCGGCGCTTTATTGCATTGGTGGACGAGTTTTACGATTGCCACAAGTTATTAGTTATAAACGCCCACGCGCACGTTGAGTCTTTGTATCAGGGGCAAAAGCTGAGCTTTGAATATGCGCGAACGCAGTCGCGTATTGTCGAAATGCAAAATTGGTAATTAGCGCTGACGCTAAGTTTATTTATAGGCGCTTTGCTTGCGCGTTGGTATAAAAATACTGGTATTTCAACTTTGTGCGTGGGCAAGCTTCACGCCTACGACTAAAATAACACAGGTGCAGTGGCTCTTGTAGGCGCGCAGCTTGCTGGCGTTTAAAAGCAGCGCTTTTACGTTGTGTTAAACCCCTTTGATAAAGCTATGAGAAGCTTCGCTTCTACGTGAGCAAGCTCTACGTCTCCATTAAAAAATTAGCGCGGTAGTAAATTTATATATAGGTGATTTGCCTGCTTGTGAAACAGGCAAAATTTATAAATTATTTTTTAATTAACTTTTATAACCATTAGGGTTATTTGACTGCCAACGCCATGTGTCTTCCATCATGGCATCTATTCCACGCACCGCTTCCCAGCCTAGCTCATTAAGTGCTTTTTCTGGCGCGGCGTAACATGCAGCAATATCGCCAGGGCGACGAGGCGATACTTGATAAGGAACGTCTTGGCCGCTGGCTTTTATAAAGGCGTTAACCATTTGCAGTACAGAGTAACCATTGCCTGTGCCAAGATTATATACAAGTGCGCCGGTATTGTTGGCAATTTTATCAAGCGCTTTTAAGTGCCCCATCGCTAAATCTACAACGTGAATATAGTCGCGCACACCAGTGCCATCAACGGTGTCGTAGTCATCACCAAATACAGCAAGCTGCTTTAATTTACCTACTGCAACTTGGGCAATAAATGGTAATAAGTTATTAGGAATACCATTTGGATCTTCGCCAATTAAGCCTGACTCATGTGCGCCCACTGGGTTAAAGTAGCGTAAAATAGCAAATGCAAAACGCTCATCTGATTTAGCAATATCTTGCAGCATCATCTCAACCATCAGTTTTGATGTGCCGTACGGATTAGTTGTGCCACCTACCGGGAAGTCTTCTTTAATCGGTAAGCTTGCAGGGTCGCCGTAAACTGTGGCTGATGAGCTAAATACTAATTTAAATACGCCTGCATCACGCATGGCATCTACAAGTGTAAGCGTACCTTGTACGTTTGTTTGATAGTACTCAACAGGTTTAGCTACCGACTCACCCACTGACTTTAAGCCTGCAAAATGAATAACGCTCTCTATGGTATGCCTTGTAAAAATGGCATCTAAAAACACTTTATCAAGAATGTCGCCTTGGTAAAACGTGGCTTCTTTGCCTGTGATTTGCTTTACGCGTGCAAGCGACTCTTTTGATGCGTTACTTAAATTATCAACAACAACAACTTCGCTGCCTTGCTGTAAAAGTTCTAAAACGGTGTGTGAGCCTATGTAGCCTGCGCCGCCTGTTACTAAAATTGCCATGAATGCTCCGTGGATACCTTTTTTCCAATTATCTTAATTTCATCATATATTCTTACTATTTACATGCTTTATTTTAAAAGCGTATTAAAATAGGTTAATTAAGTAATGGTTAATAAACTAGTGTTAAACTTGTATGGTCTATTACTGGGCTAAGTCTAAATAATTAGTACTGCCCCTTTGGAGAATGCTATGAATTCAGTTAAAACAATCGCTATGGCAATGTGTATTACATTACCTGCATTTGCACACGCTGGAGAATCTGTAGTTAAGTGGCAAGATTTTAAAGACTACCGCGATGTGCGCGCTTCTAGCCAGGGTAAAGCGTCGTACCACAAACAAATTGCTACTCAGTTCGAAAAACATTTTTCTAAACTGGCCGAGCAATTGCCAAAAGGCTACAAGCTAAATTTAGAAATAACCGATATCGATTTAGCAGGGGATGTACGCTATGGCGGCATGGATGAAATACGCGTAGTAAAACCTATTTATTTTCCGCGCATTAAGCTCAATTACTCGCTAAGCGATAATAAAGGGAGCGTAGTGAGTGAAGAGGACGATGTAGAGCTTAAAGACATGGGCTTTATGGATAAAATTAAAATGGGTCGCGACGAGCCGTTTTTTTATGAAAAACGCTTAATAACCGAATGGTTTGGCGAGCAAATTTTAGCAAGCATTGATTAAATTAAACTTGCCACCAACAATGGCAAGTTACAAAATCAAGATGACTTAAAGGTAGCGGCTAAAGTAAGCAACTATTGCAGACTAAAAAAAGCGATTTATAGTTTTCCTTATTAAAATTAGTTTTATCAAGCGGAGCTTAAATATAAGTAGGCTTTTTATCATTTTAATTATGCTTACTAAGAGAGTTATTAGCTTTTGCATTTCAAGCTGGCAATTAAGTGATTAAATTACTTTTTGATTGTGTTTTATCAATATAGGGATGTACCTAACTTTACATTAAAAATTTTTGCTGCTAATTTGAACTAATGTCATCAGTGTAAGTGTTCTGGTTTATTGTTTTAAATTGAATGTGTTGTACTTGCGTTGACTTTTGATAGTTCACATGGAGAAGATTATGAAAAGTTTAAAATTACTAACGTTAGTAATGGGTTTAAGTTCTATTGGTATTGCACAAGCTGGTGAGTCTGCAGTTAGATGGCAAGATTTTGACAATTACCGCGATGTGCGTGCAGCAAATCAATCACCAACTTCTTTTGAAAAGCAAATTACTATTAACTTTGAAAAGCATTTTGCGAAGTTAGCTGAAAAATTACCAAGTGGATATAAATTAAATGTAGAGGTTGCAGATCTTGATTTAGCAGGTGCTATTGAGTTTTCTGGCGCTAAAAAAATAAGAGTAATTCAACCATTGCATTACCCACAAATTAAGCTGTCTTACACGGTAACTAATCCGCAGGGTGAAGTTGTGAACCACGCCACAGAAGTGTTATTGAAAGATAGAGGCTATTTAGATAAAATTAAGCGCTCAACCTCTAGATCATTTTATTATGAAAAACGCTTAGTAACTAACTGGTTTCATTCAAAAGTTTTATCTAATATAAGTTAAATACAGTTACAAAATAAATAAAAAATGCCGATAAACATTATCGGCATTTTTTGTATTTGATGTTTACTAAATTAAACTTTAATTTTTAGCTACTTAAACGTAGCGAGCAGGGTAAGTAACTGTTGTAGCTTAATAACCGTTGTTTTAAGCTTTTCTTCATCAAAACCATCTGTGCTTAAGCTTTCTACATCGGCTGCTACATCAAGTACGTATGGCTTAAAGCGTTTAGCTTCAAAACTAAATCCGGCATCAGCTGGGAACAAGGCTTTAAATTTACCGTGGCCTTGTTGCTGTAGCTCATCTAGTTTTTTGTCGGCATCAAGTGCTTGGCGATAAACAATTTTTAAGTTAGCGTTGAGTTGTTCAATTATAGAATCCATGGTTTTCCTAAAGCTTTGTACTGCATTGCCGATATAGTACTTGGATTACATTTAAATGTCAGGTTGATTAAGGCTTATAACGATGAATATATCAGGTGGAAATCTACCCGCTATGTCTAGCTCTGGCCAAGGTGGTGAAGTATATACCGCTGCTTTGTCTAAAAAGCAGCAATTAGCAGATGGCGCAGCAGCACTTGCACTAATTGAAGGTGCTGCCCAGCCAACAAGTGCGCAATCACCGGCTCAGTCGGTCACTGCAACACTGGGTAACAATGTGAATATATACGTTTAAACTAGGGCGTGTTGACCTTTGCGGATTGAAATTTGTTCAATCTAGGGGCGATTAAATCGCGGCGCGAGGTTTGTAACCTAGTGGGCTAAGTAAAAACCGAGTAAAGCTTCCGCGTCCTGCTCACGCCCCTTACCTACATCCATGTAGGCAACAAAGAGTTCATCGCCCCTAGGAAGAACCCGAAGTGCAGCGCATGTTTGGCATTTATGCTGCGTTATCGCCTATTTATGGGGAATAACCACACTACACGGGCTCAGCCTTGCCTAAAAGCCAAACATACTGCTGCAAATTCAACCATCAAAGGTTAACACGCCCTAACTTAAGGTCGATAGGTGTTTTGCTTTTTTGACCGCCTATTTCTCTTACTAATTTAGGCACTAAAAATCCAGGCAGGGCTTTTAATAGTTCTGCCATTATTTCTATTGCTTGCTCTTCGTTAATATCAAAGTGGCTTGCGCCTTCAACCTTATCTAGCAAATATAAATAGTATGGCAGTACGTCTGCATCAAATAACGCCTCACTTAAATTTATTTGTGCCTCAACGGTGTCGTTCACCTCTTTTAAAATAACTGCCTGGTTTAATAACGTTACGCCTGCTTGCTTTAGCTTTTGCATGGCGGCTTTAAACTCGTCGTCTATTTCGTTGGCATGATTTATATGGTTAATAAATATAATTTTTAGCGGTGATTGCTTTAGCCTCGCGCACAGCTCATCGGTAATTCGCGCAGGTATTACCACAGGTAAACGGCTGTGTATTCGCATGCGTTTAATTTGAGGTAATTGTTCAAGCTCATCTAAAAACCAGCTAATGGCATCGTCTTTGGCCATAAGTGGGTCGCCACCACTTAAAATCACTTCGTTTATGTTGGCATCTGATTTTATATAGCTCAGCGCATCAAGCAGGCTTTTTTTATTAAGCTGGTTTTCTTGATACGGAAAGTGGCGTCTAAAGCAGTAACGGCAATTTACTGCACAGCCAGTTTTAAACATAATTAAAACACGGGATTTATATTTATGTAAAAGCCCAGGCTGTTCGTTGTCTTGCTCAAGTAGAGGGTCTTTATTAAAACCTGTTTTGGTTAAAAACTCTTGATGGCGTGGCATAACTTGTAGCAATAAGGGGTCGTTTGCATCGCCCTTGCGTATTTTTTTTATAAAAGGGACTGGCACGCGTACCGGAAATAAACTGCGGGCTTTTAGGTCGTTTTCATGGGCTTGGCTCGATAAACCGACCATTTCAAGCAAGGTTTTTGGGCAGGTAACTACATTTGCTAATTCTTTTTGCCAGTTTTTATGCAAATTTGCTTCATTTCTTTG
The DNA here is from genome assembly GCF_024518735.1 of Pseudoalteromonas agarivorans. Lineage (NCBI taxonomy): Bacteria > Pseudomonadati > Pseudomonadota > Gammaproteobacteria > Alteromonadales > Pseudoalteromonadaceae > Pseudoalteromonas > Pseudoalteromonas agarivorans. The sequence continues at coordinate 302,681 of NZ_JANIGJ010000006.1, read as the reverse complement.
TATCATTGGCACGTAGATTACTCGAAAAAAATTAAATAGAGGAAACGATGGCGAATTATAGCACCAACGAGTTCAAGGGCGGCCTAAAAATTATGATGGACGGCGAACCTTGCAGTATTTTAGAAAATGAAATGGTAAAACCTGGTAAAGGCCAAGCGTTTAACCGTGTTCGTATCCGCAAACTTATCTCTGGTAAGGTGCTTGAAAAAACCTTTAAATCGGGTGAATCAGTTGAAGGCGCCGATGTAATGGATACCGACTTAGCGTACCTATACACAGACGGTGAGTTTTGGCATTTCATGAACAACGAAACATTTGAACAAATTGCCGCTGACGAAAAAGCACTTGGCGATGCCGTTAAATGGTTAGTTGAAAACGATGTATGTACTATTACATTATGGAACGGTAGCCCAATCGCGGTTACTCCACCTAACTTTGTTGAGCTTGAGATCACTGAAACTGATCCAGGTCTTAAAGGCGATACAGCGGGCACAGGCGGTAAACCTGCAACGCTTAGCACTGGTGCGGTAGTACGTGTTCCATTATTCGTACAAATTGGTGAAGTAATTAAAGTAGACACCCGTAGTGGTGAATACGTAGGCCGTGTTAAGTAAGCTTGAGTACGGTTTATAAAATCCCGGCTTAAGCTGGGATTTTTTTTGGAGAAAATATGTCAGCAACACCTTGGGCACCTAGTGCAAGCATAAACACCCTTAAGCAGCGTGCAGCCATACTGCGAACCATTCGTGAGTTTTTTTATACGCGTAATGTAATGGAAGTAGAAACACCGAGCTTAAGCAGTGCCAGTGTAACCGATGTGCATTTAGCAAGTTTTAATACACAGTTTGTAGGCCCAGGCCACGCGGGTGGCTTGGCGCTTTATTTACAAACATCGCCTGAATTTGCAATGAAGCGTTTGCTAGCAGCAGGCTCAGGGCCCATATTTCAGCTTTGTAAGGCATTTAGAAACGAAGAAGCGGGACGCCATCATAACCCCGAATTTACTATGCTTGAGTGGTATCGCCCTGGGTTTGATGAGTTTGCATTAATGGATGAAATGGATGAGCTAATGCAGCTCATTTTAAATGTAGAGCCTGCAGAGCGTCTTACTTACCAGCAAGCATTTGAGCAAGTGTTAGCGCTTGACCCATTAACTGCTACGCTCACGCAATTACAAGCACTTGCCTGCGATCACGGCTTTGCCGATATAGCCAAAAACGAAACCAATAAAGATACCTTACTGCAGCTGTTATTTTGTATGAAAATAGAGCCAACTATTGGGCAAACTAAGCCGTGTTTTGTGTATCACTTTCCGGCGTCGCAAGCAGCACTGGCACAAATTTGTGAGCACGATAACCGCGTAGCAGGGCGCTTTGAGCTTTATTATAAAAATATGGAATTAGCGAACGGCTTTAATGAGTTAACCAATGCGACAGAGCAGGCAAAGCGCTTTGATGAAGATAACGCCTATCGCGCTGCCAATGAGTTAAACCACGTGCCTATAGATTCCCGCTTAATCGCCGCTCTTGAGCACGGCTTACCTCAATGTGCAGGCGTTGCTATGGGTGTAGACAGGTTAGTTATGCTAGCCACCGCTAAAGATACAATAAAAGAAGTCATCGCGTTTGATGTAGATAGGGCGTGATGCTTGTCCTGTAGGCGCCTTGCTTGCTGGCACGTTGATATAAAATCTATTTACGCTTTTTCTTTTTGCGTGAGCAAGCTTCACGCCTACCAATAAAAAAGCACCGCGTTTATTGTAAACGCGGTGCTTAATATTTATTTTTTCTAACAGCTAACAGCTAACAGCTAACAGCTAACAGCTAACAGCTAACAGCTAACAGCTTACAGCTTACAGCTCTAACGTAAACGTTATACCGGCTACTCTTGGTTCACCTAATTGCACGTAGGTGTGTGTAGCGTAGCCATCAAGTGGGTCGTTACCAAACTCAAAGCCGCGGGTTGGTAATTCTTCGTCAAATACGTTACGTGCCCATGCGCGCACTGCCCACATGTCGGCTTCGTAGCCTAAACTTAGGTTTACTAAATTGCTGCTGGGTGCTTTTGAATTATGGCTATCGGAGAAGTAGTAATCATCCTTACCTTCAACACCAATCATACCGTACAGCTCATTGGTAAAGTTGTAACGTGCGCTAAATGCGTATTGATATTTAGGTGATTGCGCTTGCTCACGACCGTCTTGATTTAAGCCAGATTGCGTTACAAAGTCGTCAATTTCTGTGTTTAAGTAACCAGCACTACCTGTTAAGAATAAGTCTTCGGTAAGTTGGTAACTACCTTCAACTTCTAGCCCGTAGTTGCTACCAGAGCTTGCGTTATCAACGTAGCCTGTAAATTGCTGACCTTCTACTTGCCAAGCTTTTAGCTGTATGTTGTCGCGGTGCATATAAAATGCTGCTAAACGCAGGGTAAATTTATCATCAAGCGATGACCCCTTAACGCCAAACTCGCCGCTCCAAAGGTATTCTGGGTCAAAGCTTGTATGCTGCTGGAAAAAATCAGCATCTAGGTTTAAGCCTTCATCTTTAGCTTTTGCTAATGCTTCTGAATTAATACCGCCAGCTTTATAACCACGGGTAATACTGGTGTAGATCATAGTACGGTCAATCACTTGGTATTCAAGTGCTATTTTACCGCCAACCATTACGTCGTCAGTCTCTTCAATAAAGCCGTTGCTGTCGGTGTAATCCCCTTGGTATTGCTCTACACGTAAACCGGTAATGAGTGTGGTTTTAGGGCCGATAGGTGTGGCTACTTGACCGTAAACTGCTACGTTACTGGTTTCGTAGGTTGATGCAAATGGGCTTGCAAGCCAAGTATATTCGCGCTCTAAATCTACATCGCGGTTTTGATAGTAAACACCGGCAACCCAGTTACCTTTTTTAGAATTAAACTGTAAATTAGCCGACTGATCATCGCGATCACGCGTGTACACATCGGTTGAGCTATAACCCCAAGGGTGTAAGCCAGCTGCACATAATTGTGGCTCGCTTGCATCGTTACATACCCAGTCTTCATCAAAGCTGTAAAGTAGCTCTGTATCAATGGCTGAAAGGTTTAAGCTTACATCAAAGGCATCAAAACCTGTGTAGGTATTATTAATACCAATGGCGTAGCTTTGTTGATTATCTTGGCCTGGCTCGTCGGCTACACTATTACGGCTGTTATCAAGCGTGAACGCATCGTAGCCGTTGTTTATATCTATGTAGTGCAGGTTTAACTCTGTGTTTAAATGCTCAGTAAGTTGGCTGTTTAATTTAAAGCGGGCTACTTGCTCATCTTGTTGTTGAGTTTCGTCGTTTAAATATAGGTTATCTACGTAGCCATCTGACTTTCTGCGAAAGTAGCTTACGCGTGCACTTGTGTCGTCGGTTAATCCAGTACTTGCTGCAAGGCCTGCTTCGCGCGAGTTATAAGTACCCATACCCACTTGTAATTTTAAGCTCGGATCGGCAGTTGCCTGAGCTGATTCCATTTGGATCATACCGGCCATGCCGTCTGCACCAAAGCGAGTGCCTTGTGGGCCGCGGTAAATTTCTACCTGGTCTATATCAAATAATAATGAGCTGCCACCTAAACCCGAGTAGTTAATTCCGTCAATAACTAAGCCAACCGATGGGTTAATTGGATCTACAAATTGTGAACGAAGTCCCACTCCACGAATTTGAATATAACGACCACGAGACGCACCAGATGTAAAGTTTACGTTGGCTGTACTACCTAGCATTTCGTCTAAGTAACTTGCACCACGTTGATTAATTTCATCTTTGCTAAATAGGCTAGCGCTAGCGCTTAATGTTTGAATGCTTTCACGTTGAAAGTCGCCTGTAACAACAATTCGTTCTAGGTCGCTGTCATCAGCGTTTGCTATAAGTGGTGTACTAATTAGCGGTAATAACGCCGCAGTAATTAAAGACAAACGTAAGTTCATTAGGTTACTTAACTCCATTTTGGGGACTCGTATGGTAGCAATTATTTTAATACTTGTGTTATAACGCAGCGATTATACGTTAAATAATCAGGATTACTAATATGACCTTTAAAGTTGATTTTAAAGTGCGCCATTACGAATGTGACCTACAAGGAATTGTAAATAACAGTGTGTACTTTAATTATTTAGAGCATGCTCGCCATGAGTTTTTATTTGCAAATGGGGTTGATTTTGCACTACTAGCAAAGCAAAAAGTTAACTTAGTAGTGATACGCAGTGAGGTTGATTATAAACATTCGCTTGTACCAGATGATGAATTTTATATAGCAGTTGAACCTGAGCGTATAAGCCCTATAAAGTTTGCGTTTAAGCAAACCTTAGTGCGTAAACACGACAACAAAGTAATGCTACAAGCCAAAGTTATAGGCACCTCGGTTAATGAAAAAGGGCGCCCTTTTTTACCTCCTGAAATAGATAATTTATTTAAAAATTACACCCAAGATTAGCGCGGATAATTTTTAGGGGCTGTGACCTTTGGGATTAAATTTAACCTAGTTTGTTTTAAAGCAGCGCCTAGGTAGTGGGATTGTTTATCGTAAATAGTGGATAGCACTGGTGCTGTTATCGAGCCTGCTAAGTTACAAATAAAGCAAAGCGATTAAAGCGACCATAATGTGTACATGTTTTAATCTGCAAAGTTCAACACTCTCTAAACTATCATAGAACAAAAATTTACATTTAAAACATGCATTTTTAACGGATAAACCGCATAAAAATTGTTACTATTACGGTAATTAAATATTTAGTTAGAAATAGCATGAAATTAGCAGCACTACCGATGCTTTTAATCGGTTTATGTATTGGTTGTACAGCCACAGGGACGGTGACCACTGAGCAGCTAAAGTATACACAATGGCAACTATCAAAGGTTGATGGTTTAGCTGTGCCGGCCTCTTACAGTGTATCAATGAGCTTTATTGAAGCGTTGCAAGTAAACGGGTTTGCAGGATGTAATAAGTTTTTTGGTGAAGGCGAGCTTAAAGACAGCAGTATTAGCGTTAATAAACTTGGCATGACACGTAAGTCGTGCGGAGCAGACGTTGATGAGCTAGAGCAGCAGTTTTTACAAGCGCTAAGAGAAGGCGCAACGCTTACCATGCAAGGCTCACAGTTAGTTATGCAGGGCGATCAAACTTTTTTATTTATTGCAAAGTAGTGGCATGAGTATTTAAAACTGCCCCTTGCAGGCAATTTTTAACTGGCGTACACTCAACGTTGATTTGATAAAAATAGCAAATCAACGAACATAATTATACTTGTCGGAGTGCCTTAAATAATTAAGGCTGAGATCGCGAAAGCGGGATCCGTGAACCTGATCAGGTTAAAACCTGCGTAGGGAACAAGCTGCCTAAAATGGGACGCTTGTGCGTCTTTTTTTATGCGCACAACAAAATAACTAGCCATTTTAGGCCGCAAAGCAGCGTAACCACTGCTTTACGATCTTTCTCTATTCCTTATGGAATATCTGACAAGACAACCCTTTAGCAATGAGGTAAGTCATGTCAAACACTACAAATAAGTCTACACGTCGAGAAACGCGCGCCGCTGCGTCAGATTACATTTATAATTTAACGGGTCAGCCATTTCCAAGCTCACAAAAAGTGTATGTTGAGGGCAGCCAAAGCGGTGTACGCGTGGGTATGCGCGAAATTACATTAAGCGATACGTTTATTGGTGGCGATGAGCAAAACCCTGTGTATGAGCCAAACGATCCACTGCGTGTTTACGATACATCAGGCCCGTATACCGACCCTAACTTTGAATTAGACGTACGTAAGGGGTTACCTAAATTTCGTGAGCAGTGGATAAAAGAGCGCAACGACACCGAAGTGCTCGACTCGGTCACTTCGCAATTTGCTCAGCAACGTATGGCCGATGACGGCCTTGATCATATTCGCTTTGATCATTTACCTAAAATTCGCCGTGGTAAAGCGGGCAAAAACGTGACGCAAATGCATTATGCTCGCCAAGGCATTATTACCCCTGAAATGGAATACGTAGCCATACGCGAAAACATGGGCCGTGCACAAATTAGAGAAGAGCTGCTAGCAGCACAGCATAAAGGCGAGTCGTTTGGGGCGAGTATTCCCGATTTTATTACCCCTGAATTTGTTCGCGACGAAATAGCCCGCGGCCGCGCTATTTTACCTAATAATATTAACCACCCCGAAACCGAGCCCATGATAGTTGGCCGTAACTTTTTAGTTAAAGTTAACGCGAATATTGGTAATTCATCGGTAAGCTCATCAATCGAAGAAGAAGTAGAAAAAATGGTGTGGTCTACCCGATGGGGTGCCGATACCGTAATGGATTTATCAACCGGGCGTTACATTCACGAAACCCGTGAATGGGTAGTACGTAATTCGCCGGTGCCCATTGGCACCGTACCAATTTATCAGGCGCTTGAAAAAGTAAACGGAGTGGCCGAGGATTTAACCTGGGAGATATTTCGCGATACGTTAATTGAACAAGCCGAGCAGGGCGTTGATTACTTTACTATTCATGCCGGTGTATTGCTGCGTTATGTGCCAATGACGGCAAAGCGTGTAACCGGCATTGTATCGCGTGGTGGCTCAATTATGGCTAAGTGGTGTTTAGCGCACCATAAAGAAAACTTTTTATATACGCACTTTGAAGATATTTGCGAAATTTTAAAACAATACGATGTGTGTTTTTCGCTTGGGGATGGCCTTCGTCCAGGTTCGATTGCCGATGCCAACGACGAAGCGCAATTTAGTGAGTTACGTACGTTAGGGGAGCTTACAAAAGTTGCGTGGAAACACGATGTACAAGTATTTATTGAAGGCCCAGGCCATGTGCCAATGCATATGATTAAAGCCAATATGGATGAACAATTAGAGCATTGTGGCGAAGCGCCTTTTTACACATTAGGCCCATTAACGACCGATATAGCACCAGGGTACGACCATATAACATCGGGTATAGGCGCTGCACAAATAGCGTGGTACGGCTGTGCCATGCTGTGTTATGTAACACCAAAAGAGCATTTAGGTTTGCCCAATAAAGAAGATGTAAAAGAGGGCTTAATTACCTACAAAATTGCAGCGCATGCTGCCGACTTGGCCAAAGGCCACCCCGGCGCGCAAGAGCGCGATAATGCATTATCAAAAGCGCGCTTTGAATTTAGATGGCACGACCAATTTAACATTGGTTTAGACCCAGAACGTGCCCGTGAATATCACGACGAAACCCTACCGCAAGAGTCTGGCAAAGTAGCGCACTTTTGCTCTATGTGTGGCCCTAAATTTTGCTCAATGAAAATTACCCAAGAGGTACGCGATTACGCCAAAGATCTCGAATCACGCGGGATCGATCCTAACAATGTTGGTGATGCAATTGAGATCAAAATGGTTGATGTAGAAGCGCAAATGAAAGCGAAATCGGAAGAGTTTAAACAAACGGGCTCAGAAATTTACCACAAAGCAATATAAGCCAATAACAGGTTAGCGGCTTATGGCTGCTAGCCTGTTATTAAAAGGAGGTTTTATGTTTTACAACATTGCTGTTGTGGGGTTTGGTTTAGCAGGGCGCTTAGCTGCCCTCGAGCTTAGTAAGTCGCATCATGTAACAGTGTTTGAAGCCAGTGACGAACACACACAAAATAGTGCCGGTAAAGTGGCTGCTGCAATGCTTGCTCCGCTTGCTGAGTCGGTATTGTGTGAAACGGATTTAGCCATCATGGGGCTAAATTCTCTCAAGCGCTGGCCAGAGATAGTGAGCGAGCTTGAAGGCGAAGTTTTTTATCAGCAAAAAGGCACGCTGGTCGTGGCACACCAGCAAGATAAAGGCGACTTACAAAGCTTTAGCCAGCGTATTAAGCCTATAGCAGGGCACAGTGCGCAGGCGTTAAATGCTCAGCAAATAACACAGTTAGAGCCCGAATTAGCTAATCGTTTTAATCAAGGGGTGTTTTTACCCTGCGAAGGGCAAATAGATAACCAGGCCTTTTATAAAGCAAGCTTCACCATGCTTAATAAACGCAAGGTTAAGTTTGTTTTTAACCAACGCGTTAGCATTCAAAACGGCGAGGTGAATAACCGCGCGTTTGATTACATTATTGATTGCCGAGGGCTTGGTGCTAAAGGCGATAAACCCCTTAGAGGCGTACGCGGTGAAGTGGCCAGGTTACATGCACCTGAGGTTAATTTAACGCGGCCGGTGCGTTTAATGCACCCGCGCTACCCAATTTATATAGCGCCAAAACCTAATAATGAGTATGTAATTGGTGCAACTGAAATAGAGTCTGATGATAGCGGCCCTGCAACAGTACGCTCCACGCTTGAACTACTTTCGGCGGCTTACACTGTGCACAGCGGGTTTGCCGAAGCACGGCTGTTAAATATTCAAAGCGGGTTACGCCCCGCATTTAGCGATAACCGCCCTGCGGTTTTAAAAACAGGTAACGTAATTAGCATTAATGGCTTATATCGTCATGGCTATATGTTAGGGCCCGCCTTAGTGGCTGATGCGTTATCTCAAATAGGGTGAGTAATAAATGACTATAACAATTAACGGTGAGCTGCTAACTATTAAAAGTGCAGTGCTTGTTGATGTATTACAAAATTTTGGTGCAAAGCCTCCATTCGCGGTGGCACTAAATGGCGAATTTATTCCACAAAGTCTGCACGCCAGCACCACAATTAACGAAGGGGATAGCATTGAATTGTTATCGCCTATTCAAGGTGGGTAACATTATGCAAGGTAACGATTGCTTAACTATTTATGGCGAGCAACTAAATAGCCGTTTATTAATAGGCTCGGCGCTTTACCCCTCTCCAGCAGTGATGGAAGAGTCTATAAAAGCCTCTGGTGCGCAAATAGTAACGGTGTCATTAAGGCGCCAGCAAAGCGCTGCCGCAGGGGATGACTTTTGGCAGCTTATAAAAAACACCGGCCTTAAAATACTGCCTAATACCGCAGGGTGCCACAGTGTAAAAGAAGCCGTAACACTTGCTAAAATGTGCCGTGAAGTATTTGCAACCGATTGGATTAAACTTGAACTAATAGGTGATGACTACAACTTACAACCCGACCCATTCGCATTGTTAGAAGCCACAAAAATATTAATTGATGATGGCTTTAAAGTATTACCCTACTGCACCGATGATTTAGTGCTTTGCCAGCGTTTAAACGAGCTAGGGTGTGAAGTGCTTATGCCTTGGGGCGCGCCTATTGGCACCGGTAAGGGGCTTTTAAATAGTTATAATTTAAAAACAATTCGTGAGCGCTTACCAAACACAACATTAATTGTAGATGCAGGGCTTGGTTTGCCTTCGCATGCCTGCCAAGCGCTTGAATTAGGGTATGATGCGGTATTATTAAATTCAGCGATAGCAGGGGCTGGCTGCCCAATTACGATGAGCCGTGCATTTAAAGCCGCGGTAGAGGCAGGGCGCTTTGCGTATAATGCCAAAGCAATGCCTGAAAAAGACTTAGCAGCCCCCTCAACCCCTACAATGGGTATGCCGTTTTGGCATCAGCAGTAAGGAAATAAAGAGTATGAATAATTTAGTGTGGACAATTGCAGGCTCAGACTCAGGTGGTGGCGCAGGCATTCAAGCCGATATAAAAGCAATGCAAAGTTTTGGCGTGCATGGGTGTACTGCAATTACCGCGCTTACGGCGCAAAATAGCTTAGGTGTAGAGGCCATTAACGCGGTATCTACCGATATTATTGAATCGCAATTACTCGCACTCGAAAGCGATATGAAAGCCAAAGTAATTAAAATTGGCATGCTGGCTAATGTGCAGCAAATTCAATTAATAAGCGAGCATATAGCGCATTACAAAGCTAAATGGCCTGTACCGCCTGTAATTGTTTACGACCCTGTTGCAATTGCTTCAAGTGGTGATGTATTAACTGAAGAAGATACCGTAAGTGCCATTAAAGAATGCTTAATGCCGCTGGTGGATGTAATAACGCCTAACACGCACGAAACGCAATTATTAACAGGCGTATATTTAATTGGCCCAAGCGCCGTGAAAGACGCAGCTAAAAAGCTATTAAGTTGGGGCGCAAAAGCGGTTGTTATTAAAGGCGGGCACTGGGATTACCCAACTGGTTATTGTATTGATTACTGCACACAAAACGGCGAAGAGTATTGGCTTGGGAATAAAAAAATTCAAAGCCCTCATAGTCATGGTACAGGTTGTAGCATGGCCTCGGTTATTGCCGCGTGTTTAGCAAAAGACTACCCACTAAAAGATGCTTTTATTTTAGCTAAAGCTTATATAAATCAGGGCTTAAAGCAGTCGGTTAGATACGGCGAAGGAATAGGCCCTGTTGCACATACTGCTTTTCCTACACAGTTAGATGACTACCCGCAAGTAATAGAGCCTGGCAGCTGGCTTGGTGATGAGCTTGATTTTGATGTGCCGCTGGAATTTAATATGGCGGCTGATTTTGCACCTTGTGAGAGCAAAAAGTTGGGCCTATATGCTGTGGTCGATAGCCTAGATTGGCTAGATAAATGTTTGCAGCAAGGTATTACTACGGCGCAGCTTCGCGTTAAAAATAAAACCGACCTTGAGCTTGATGAGTTAATTAAGCAGGCCGTAGAGCTGGGTAATAAGTACCGCGCTCACGTATTTATAAACGACTATTGGCAGTTGGCAATTAAGCACGGTGCCTACGGCGTACACTTAGGCCAAGAAGATTTAGAAACCGCTAATTTAGCCGCGATTAAAGAAGCAGGTTTAAGGCTTGGGCTTTCTACCCATGGTTTTTACGAAATGTTACGTGCGCACAACTACCGACCAAGTTATATGGCATTTGGTGCTATTTACCCAACCACAACCAAAGATATGACAGGGCAAATACAAGGTCTCGATAAACTTAAAAAGTGTGTGCCATTAATGCAAAGCTACCCAACTGTTGCCATTGGCGGCATAGATTTAACCCGCGCAAGCGAGGTTGCAAATACAGGAGTAGGCAGTGTTGCGGTTGTACGCGCGATTAGTGAAGCGAATGATTATATTGCAGCAATTAGTGCGCTAAAAAGTGCTATAAATCAGCCTAATGAATAAGCTTAGCGATAAAGAAACCCTGCGTTATAGTCGCCACTTATTATTAAAAGAAGTGGGCCTAGAAGGGCAGTTAGCACTTAAAGCAGCCACCGTTGCAGTAGTGGGAGTTGGCGGGCTAGGTAGTCCTGCACTTTTGTATTTAGCTGCGGCAGGTATTGGTAAACTTATTTTAATAGATGATGATGCGGTTGAGCTTTCTAACTTGCAGCGCCAAGTGCTTTATAAAGTTAATCACTTAGGGCAAAACAAGGTCACCGCTGCTGGCAAAGTATTAACAAGCCTTAATAATCAAATAGAAATAGTGACGCATTGTAAAAAGCTCGATGATAACAACGCAGGGGAGCTTTTAAAAAATGCCGACATAGTACTTGATTGCTCTGATAATTTTGCCACACGTTACAGTGTTAACCGTTATTGCTTTACTCATAAGTTGCCTTTAATTGCAGGTGCCGCGATTTCAAGTCGTGGGCAACTTATGGGTTTTGATTTTAGGCAAAACAATAGCCCATGTTATGGCTGTGTTTTTGCAAAAAGTGACGCCGCTCCCGCTGTAAATTGTAGTAATGCAGGTGTAATAAGCCCACTGTTAGGAATTATAGGCTCTATGCAGGCACAGCTTACGCTTAATATGCTGTTAGGGCATGTTGAAGGTAGTGTGTTTATCAGCTTTGATGCGCTTAGCTTAAAGCAACAGCATTTTAAAATGATTAAAGATATAAACTGTAAAGAGTGCGGTGAATAAAGTATGAGGTAATTTGCGGGGCTAAACTCGGGGTTAAGCCATGAGAAGCTGCGCTTCTAACGTAAGCAAGCTCATCGTCTACAGCTAAAATTAGCATCGTAGTTTAATTCATCTATAGGCGCCTTTCTTGCAGGCCCGTTGATACAAAATCTATTTACGCTTTTCCTTTTTTGCGTGAGCAAGCTTCACGCCTACCAATAAAAAAGCACCGCGTTTTTGGTAAACGCGGTGCTTAATATTTATTTTTGCTTACAGCTTACAGCTTACAGCTCTTCACTTTCTTTAATTGTTGCAAATGCGGTGTTTAAACGCGTTACTGTTTCAGGCAGTTGGTCGTCTAAAATGTCTGCTTTATCTGCACCCCATGCTAGTACCACTGTTGAGCCTAGTTTAAAGCGGCCCATTTCTTCACCTTTTTTAAGGGTAATGGCGTTTTCGCCTTTAGCTGGGTAATTCCAGCTAAACACGTCGCTACCTGCGGGTGGTGTTACTGTGCCTGCCCAAACGGTCTCTATGCTGGCAACAATGGTTGCGCCTACTAGTACCATAGCAAGTGGGCCAATTTCGGTTTCAAAAATAGCCACTACACGTTCGTTACGAGCAAATAAATTAGGGACATTGCGCGCTGTAAGCGGGTTTACCGAAAATAAGTCGCCCGGTACGTAAATCATTTTACTTAGTGTGCCGTCTATAGGCATATGAATACGGTGGTAGTCTTTTGGCGCTAAATAAATGGTAGCAAATTTTCCACCTAAAAATGGTGTTGTATCATCTTCGGAGCCACCTAATAGTGCTTGTAGACTGTAGTCATGACCTTTTGCTTGTATTAGCTGCCCATCAACAATGTCGCCCAGTTGGCTAATAGCACCATCAACAGGGTGAGTAATTACGTTCTCGCCTTGCGCCATTGGACGCACACCATCTTTTAATGGGCGAGTAAAAAATTCATTAAATGTTTTGTAGTGCGCTGGGTCTTCATACAAAGCCTCGTTCATGTCTACTTTATATTGTTTAATAAATAGTTTAATGAGCGTTGTAGTTAAAGCACCTGCTTTTGCTGCTGCTAATTTACCTACTACGCGTGAAATAAAGTGCTTTGGCATTGCATACTGCATTGCAATTTTAAATTTGTCTAAACTCACAGATTGTTTCCTAAATTAAACGCGAGGTGCGCGTGCACCAGCACGGCCATCGGCCATTGTTTCTAAAATACGGTGGTAGCTGTCGAATCGCAATTGCGAAATATCGCCATCGGCTACCGCTTGTTGAATTATACAGCCTGGGTCGTTTAAATGCTTACAGTCTCTAAAACGACATCCACCTATAAACTCTCTAAACTCTTTAAAGCACCAGGTTACCCGTTCAACATCTAAGTGCCATAAACCAAACTCACGTATTCCCGGTGAGTCAATTAGGTTACCACCACTTGGTAGGTGATGTAAGCGCGATACAGTGGTGGTATGTTGCCCTAAGCCACTGTTTTCTGATACTTCTTTAGTTAATATTTCGGCATCAGGAAGCACAGTGTTAACTAAGGTTGATTTACCTACGCCACTTTGACCAACAAAAATATTATTTTTATCAACCAGTACGTTTTTTAAATCATCTATGCCTTCGCCGGTTACACTACTTACAAGCAGTACCTGATAACCAAGGCCTCGATAAATATCGAGTACTTTTTGAATTTCATTTAGGCCTTCGTCGTCGATTAAATCGATTTTATTAAGTACTAAAATAGGTTCTATACCCATGTCTTCACAGGCAATTAAGTAACGGTCGATAATACTGGGCGTAAACTCTGGCAGTACCGCTGAGACCATTAAAATTTGGTCAATATTTGCTGCGATTACTTTTACGCCATCGTAAAAGTCGGGACGCGTAAGCTGTGAGCGGCGTTCTTGTGTTGCTTCAATAACGCCCGCTAAGTCGCCTTCACTTACTTTTGCGCGGCGAAATAGTACTTCATCACCACACACTAAGTTAGTAACGGTACGGCGAATATTACAGCGTAATACGTCACCTTCTTGTGTTTCTACATCGGCGTGTTGGCCAAAACGGCTGATCACGATGGCGTTTTCGGTTGCGCCCAGATTATCTGTTTGCCACTCTTGTGCGCCACCTTTTGCCAATTTTGTATCGGCATTATTTAAGCGCTTTTGATGATTAGCCTTGATCCTGCGAGATTGGCCTTTACTTAATTTTTTCTGTTTTGCCACTTTTGGCCTATAACCTTGGTTTAAATGTCGGCTTTGCGTATAAAAAAGCTTTAGCTCGACGGTTGATGCTAATATGATATATCGAAATGCGTTGGATCTAAAGAAAAGCACTGTTTAAGGTTACTATGACTATTAATGAATCTAATTTAATTTGGCTTGATCTGGAAATGACTGGACTTGAGCCGGCCACAGATAAAATACTCGAAATTGCAACAGTAGTAACTGATGCCGATTTAAATATACTCGCGGAAGGGCCTACTATAGCTATTCACCAAAGTGATGAGTTGTTAGATGGCATGGACGAATGGTGTACTACACAGCATGGGAAATCAGGTTTGACTGCCCGTTGTAAAGCCAGTACATACGATGAGGCTTATGCGGTTGAACAAACGCTTAATTTTTTAAAGCAGTGGGTTCCTGCGGGTAAATCACCGATGTGTGGTAACTCTATAGGTCAAGACAGACGCTTTATGAATAAGTATATGCGCGAGCTTGAAGACTTTTTTCATTATCGAAATTTAGATGTAAGCACAATTAAAGAGCTTGCCCGACGTTGGAAGCCTGAGGTACTAGAACAGGTAAATAAAAAAGGCTCTCATTTAGCTCTCGATGACATTAAAGATTCTATTATGGAATTAAAGGTGTATAGAGAAAAATTCTTTAATTTGTAAAAAACACTTGCAAACACATTAGATTATTGTAGAATCCTGCCCCGCTCAAGACGATAACCCTCGCGGGGTTGGTGTATTTGAGTGGTTTAAATACCATCAGTAAGTACGGCACTAGCTTAGTTGCCAGAACGTAGGACGCGACATGTCGCGCACCAACGGACAAATTACTGACTAACTATGAGACGGCACTAGTTCAGTTGCCAGAATGTAGGACGCGACCTGTCGCGCACCAACGGACAAATTACTGACTAAATATGAAGCGGCACTAGCTCAGTTGGTAGAGCGCGACCTTGCCAAGGTCGAGGTCACGAGTTCGAGCCTCGTGTGCCGCTCCAATTTCTCACCAAAGAAATTGTAGTGATAGTAAACGAAGTAAAGCGGCACAAGTTCAGTTGCCAGAATGTAGGACGCGACCTGTCGCGCACCAACAGACAAATTACTGACTAAATATGAAGCGGCACTAGCTCAGTTGGTAGAGCGCGACCTTGCCAAGGTCGAGGTCACGAGTTCGAGCCTCGTGTGCCGCTCCAATTTCTCACCAAAGAAATTGAAGTATCGAATAAAATGTAATGGGGCACTAGTTCAGTTGCCAGAACGTAGGACACGACCTGTCGCGCACCAACGGACAAATTACTGACAATCTATAAAGCGGCACTAGCTCAGTTGCCAGAACGTAGGACGCGACTTGTCGCGCACCAACGGACAAATTACTGACAATCTATAAAGCGGCACTAGTTCAGTTGCCAGAATGTCGGACGCGACCTGTCGCGCACCAACGGACAAATTACTGACAATCTATAAAGCGGCACTAGCTCAGTTGCCAGAACGTAGGACGCGACCTGTCGCGCACCAACGGACAAATTACTGACTAAATATGAAGCGGCACTAGCTCAGTTGGTAGAGCGCGACCTTGCCAAGGTCGAGGTCACGAGTTCGAGCCTCGTGTGCCGCTCCAATCTCTCTAAATACCCCACTAAAATAAACATCTCTTTAAAACAATATCTTGATCTGATTTATAGCTACGAAAATTATTTATAAATATTAAACGCACGAGTGGCCGCATGCCGCCGCGCGATATAAAGGGTTTTAAATAATGCGAAGTGACGTGGGTAAAAGCTAGGGAGGGGAGGTCAATACAAGGTTAAAAGGTTTCGCCTTGCAAGGTCGCTATAATACATCTTGCACCGCCAGCGTCGCGATGCTCACCTAAGTAAATACCTTGCCATGTACCTAGCGCTAAGCGCCCATTGTTTATAGGAATACTTAATTCACACCCTAACGTACTGGTTTTTATATGGGCTGGCATATCATCATCACCTTCGTAATCGTGACGATAGTAAGGTTGGCGCTCAGGAACGAAATGGTTAAAGTGGCTTTCCATATCCATGCGCACTGTAGGATCGGCGTTTTCGTTTATGGTTAAACTTGCCGATGTGTGCTGAATAAACAAATGTAATAGGCCAACTTTATAATTAGCCAGCTCGCTCAGCTGCGCGAGTATTTCATCATCAATTAAATGAAATCCTCGAGCGCGCGGTTTTAAAGTTATTTGAGTTTGTTGCCAGCTCATAACTTATCAAAGCTAACTTCTATATTTGCATCGCCTGCATCACAGCTAAATGGCATAATTATTTTTTTGCCCTTACTTTTATGTGTGATGGTGTGGCCTTTACCTGCAACTACAATTGGCGTAGCCATATCAAAGTCATAGCCTTTTTCGCCGAGTAAGTTTTTAGCTCCACCGGTAACCATATTAGTAATTTCCCCAACCATATCAGTTACTTCATCGTCTATGTTGTCAGGGCGCTCACCAAGCATGCGCTCCATGATGGTCAGAGCTAAGTTTTCATCAAAGGTAATTGAAAATGAGCCACGAGTTTGCGCGCCCACCATGCCAATTAAACCAGATACATCGCCACAGGCGACTTCGTCTGTTTTAATACGCGGCTTACCTGGTTTTAACTCGGTTTGTGCCATTGTAGATAACACATTGATCAAAGAAGATAAAAATGGATTAATGAACTCAACATTCATGTTAGGTACTCTTAAAATTGGTGCTAAAGTGGCTATCTAAATATGAGTATAGCTTTAAAACAAACTTTGGGTTTAGCTTCTACAAGACTCACACTTACCGTGTGCTTCAATAGTTTGTCCTGATACAACAAAGCCGCTTTCTGCTGCTAAGTTGTTTAGCTCGTGAGAAATAACCGTAGAGTGCAGCTCTTTTACAAAGCCACAACTGTCACAAATTAATAGCTGCACAGGATGAATATGATCAAAGTGATGGCAAAGCATAAATGCATTGGTGCTTTCTATTTTGTGAATAAAGCCCAGCTCTGATAAAAAGTCTAGCGCACGGTAAATTGTTGCAGGTTTTGCGCCTGTTTCTGTTACTTTTAATTGCTCAAGTAAATCGTACGCCCCAACGCCGCCTTGGGCGCTAGCTAATAGGCGAAATACTTTTTCGCGGATAGGCGTAAAACGCGCACCACGGTTGTCACAAACTTGTTTTGCTTTACTTACGAGTGATTCTATATTCATCATTCTCTTATCCTTACGCTACCGTGATATACTAACATACTGTGTTGTACTTGCAGCGTTTTTATTAAACACTTTTTATCTAGGAACCCCATTAATGCATGAACTGGTAGCTATATTTATTTTCTTTTTTGCGGTGATAGACCCTATAGGTACAGTGCCTGTATTTATTGCTGTGACACGTGGGGAAGATGAAAAGTTTAAACGAAAAGTTGTTTTTAAAGCCGTGGGTGTATCCGCTGTGGTTTTACTCTTTTTTGTTATTGCCGGTGAGCAGCTATTAAATGCAATTGAAATACCGCTGTCGGCGTTTCAAATAGCGGGGGGCATAGTCCTGCTTATTTTTGCGCTTTCAATGATTTTTGGTGAAAGTAAGCCCGAGTCTGAGATTAAAAGTGTGCGCGACAGCACAGAAACCGCTATTTTTCCGCTAGCCATTCCCTCTATAGCAAGCCCCGGCGCCATGCTTGGCGCAGTACTGATGACCCGTAACGAAGAATACACGTGGGTTGAGCAAGTTACTACATCGTCGATGATGTTGGTTGTATTAGTTGTTGTGCTTGTGCTGTTGTTACTCGCAAATCATGTGCATAAATTAATAGGCGACAGTGGCGCAAGTATTATAAGTAGAATCATGGGGTTAATTTTAAGCTCTGTGGCAGTTACAAATATACTCAACGGTATCGCGCATTATTTTGGTTTACAAATATACAGCTAACATTGATGCTAATTAGGCTTTTGTGTAAAATACAGCGCCTTTTTATGGGCGCATTTACTTATAATCCCCGAGGCTTTTACATTGCAAATACGCACATTAGATAATCCAACGTTAAACAGACGTTTTTCTGTTGCACCCATGCTTGATTGGACTGATCGTCATTGTCGCACTTTTCATCGTAAGATGACTAAGCACGCTGTTTTATACACTGAGATGATCACCACGGGTGCGATTTTATTTGGTCGCGGCGATTACCTACACTTTAATCAGCACGAGGGGCCGGTTGCTTTGCAGCTGGGGGGTTCTGATCCCGAGGCGCTAGCAAAGTGTGCAAAGCTTGCTGGTGAGCGCGGTTACGATGAGATTAACTTAAATGTAGGCTGCCCTTCAGATAGAGTACAAAACGGGCGCTTTGGTGCATGCCTAATGGCCGAGCCTGAGCTGGTTGCACAGTGTGTTGCGGCAATGAAAAGCGAAGTTAGTATTCCTGTTACGGTAAAAACACGAATCGGTATTGATGAGCAAGACTCGTATGAGTTTTTATGCGCATTAATTGAAGCCAGCCATAAAGTTGGCTGTGATGACTTTATTATTCATGCCCGTAAAGCGTGGTTAAATGGTTTAAGCCCTAAAGAAAATCGTGAAGTACCGCCTCTTGATTACCCACGCGTCTACCAACTAAAAAAAGACTACCCACAGCTCGATTTAAGCATTAATGGCGGCGTTAAAACAATTGAAGAAAGCCTAGCGCACCTAGCGCATATAGACGGCGTTATGATTGGTCGTGAAGCATATAGTAATCCATTTATACTTAATGAGGTGGATGAAAAGATTTACGGTGAGGTGGCTAATACTCAGACTCGTCACGATGTGGTGCGCGCTATGTATGATTACATAGAAGAAGAAATGCGTTTAGGTGCTAACTTTTGGCATATAGCACGCCATATGCTGGGAATTTTTCAGGGGCAGCCAGGGGCGCGCGGATTTAGACGTCACCTTTCAGAAAACGGTCACGGTAAACAGGCTGATTTGTCGGTAATGGATAAAGCATTAAGTTTTGTGCCTGAGTAATACTAAAGCGCTGAATAGTTATAAAAAAACCACTTTATAAAGTGGTTTTTTTATAACTAAAATTTAGTCAAAAGATAAATAAATTAGTGATTTTAGCTTATTAGTATTCAGTTTTTAGTCAGTTTAAAATAACGTGTTAGTTATCTAACTGTCTGAATATAAAGGCTTATAAATAAATTTTTGTTAATTGGCATAACTCTTGGAATCCTGTTGTTGTTATCAATTAAAAACAACAGGACAAAACAATGAGTATATTTAATCGCGTAAATGATGTTATCCAATCCAATATTGCTGCCATGCTGGATAAAGCAGAAGATCCAGAAAAACTCCTCAACCTTATGCTAAGTGGAATGCAAGAAGCGCTTAACGAATGTAGAAGCACAGCCGCAGCCTTACTGTGCGAAGAAAAAACGCTTAAACGCCAAATTGCACAAAAACAAAAAGACTTAACTTTGTGGCTAACAAAAGCTGAGCTGGCAGTTGCTAAAAACCGTGACGATTTAGCCAAGTCTGCGTTAGTAGAAAAACAGCGAGTAGATGAGCAAATTGCAGCAAAAAACACTCAGCTAAATACTCTAAAAGAGTCGATAGAGAAAATTACGGCAGATTGTGAGCGTTTACAGCAAAAAATGGCGCAAGCTAAAAGCAAACAAGCACAATTAATAAAACGCCACGATATTGTTGCTGCACGTGAAAAAGTGAACATGGAATTACACAGCGACAACGTCGCAAATGCTTTGTCTCGCTTTGAAATGATAGAGCAAAAAGTGGAAGGCATAGAAGCACAGGTTGATGCTTATGAACTTACAAATACAGCGCAATCAACCGCTGAGCAAATTGAGTCTTTAGTTAAAAATGAAAAAATAGATGCAGAGCTGGCTCGTTTAAAAGCCAGTGTTAAGCAAAGTAATAGCAATACAACTGCGCCAAGCGCTTAAGGAGTAGAGTATGAATAACTTTAAAACACAGCGTGGTTGGTACAAAGATTCACTGAATAAAAAAATATCGGGCGTATGCAGTGGGTTAGCGCGTCGCCTTGATTTTCCAGTGTGGTCAACACGCTTAGTAACAATTTTATTATTTATAAGTTTTCCGTTTGCAGTAGCGCTTGGTTATTTGATTGCTCACTGCTGCCTTGAAGAGCGTGCGTATTAGGAGAGGGATATGAAAACCTTAGCAATATGTGTTGTCGTATATGTGTTACTTTTTACTGATACTGTGTCGCTAATACATTTTGATTCATGGCAGTTTCCACTGTGGATTGCAGATATGAGCTGGGTGGGGCTTGAGCTGGCTGGTGTATTAGTCGCTATTATTGCAGTGGTAGCCGTAATGGCTTTAGTGACCATGGGGTTAATAGGCGCAGGGATTGTCGCGCTGGTTGGCACCATTTTGGCACTGTTATTTGGTTCAGTGATGATAGCCTGGCCATTATTATTTGTAGCTGTACTGTGCTGGTTGGTGCTCGATAACAAAAAAGTAACCTCTTAAGCCTTAATTTAACTGACTATTATTAGTTAACTATGTTAAATTTAAAGTGAAATTTTATGCTTTCACAAGGAATAAAGCGATGATGAAGCAGTGCTTTTTTATGGCCTCGGCGTTAATGATTAATGTGTTTTCGTCATCGGTTGCTGCACATGCTGGGCACAGCCACGATACAGACGAAGCTAAGCTTGAAGTAAGCCATGCACAAGTAAGGGCATTTTTGCCTGGTAGTAAGTCGAGTGTTGGCTATTTAACAATTTCTAACCACGGGGGTGGTGTTGCTAAATTAACTAAAGCAACCATCGAAGGTTTAGGCCGTGTAGAAATACATGAGCACAAACATGTCAACGGCATGATGAAAATGCAACAGGTTAAAGCCGTCACCATTAAGGGCCATGAAAGCCTAAGCTTTGAGCCTGGTGGTTACCATTTAATGGTATTTGATCCACAAGAACCGCTAAAAGTAGGGCAAGAACGTAAACTCACGCTATATTTTAGTGACGGTAACCGCTTGTTTACTAATGCTCAAGTGGTTTCGCTTGAAGCGCAAGCTGCGCATTCAAAGCCATCTAAAAAACAACACGCTCATCACTAGGAGGATAAATGTCGCAACACAAAGGAAAAATAGCTGGTGCCTTGGTGGTACTACTTATTATTTTTTACGCTATTGCAGTTTATTGGAGCATTGAGCCGGCACGTTTTAACGTAGTAACTAATGCAAAAGAAACCGCGCAAGCACGCAACGAAAAAATGGTAACAGGCTATACAACCACCTCAACGCTTATTACCGTTGCTAGCACATTACTTGATAAGCAAGGTGGATATTTATCAAATGATGTGATGCCGCCAAGTGTGATAATGGATGACATGCCTGCGTGGGAATATGGTGTGCTTGAAATGGTGCGTGATTTAGCGCTATCAATGCGTAAAGACTTTAGCCGTTCACAGTCGCAATCTACCGAACATGAGGCCCTTAAAAAAGCGCAGCCACAATTTAATATTAGCTCTGAGGCATGGGCATGGCCAAGTGCCGAGGGAGAATACCAAAAGGGAATAGACTACCTTCTTGTGTACCGCTCACAAATTGCTAACGAACATGAGCGCGATAGCCAATTTTATTCACGTGCAGATAATCTACGCAGCTGGTTAAAAGAAGCCGAAAAGCGTTTAGGCAGTTTAAGTCAGCGTTTAAGTGCAAGTGTTGGCCAAGACAAAGTAAATACCGATTTAGCCGGTAATTCTTCAAACATGCAAGCGACCTATACACCACTTCAGCAACAAGTAAGAACGTCGTGGTGGGAAATAGACGACGTGTTTTACGAGTCGCGCGGTGCAACGTGGGCGTTATTACACTTTTTACAAGCGGTTGAGTATGACTTTGCTGATGTATTAGAAAAGAAAAATGCACGTGTAAGCTTACAGCAAATTATACGTGAGCTTGAGGCAACACAAGAAACCGTGTGGAGCCCAATTATATTAAACGGGAATGGTTTTGGCTTTGTGGCAAATCATTCTTTAGTTATGGCAAATTATATTTCAAGAGCCAATGCGGCTTTAATCGAACTTAGCGAACTACTAGCTCAAGGATAAAAAATGAAAAAGTATTGTTTAGCAGCTGCCCTTTCAATGGCATGTTTAGCCCCTGCAGCACAGGCAGACACTCTATTAGGTTTATATGTAGGTGTTGATGGCTGGCAGTCAGATAACGACGGTCAGTTTTCTTACAAAGATAACGCACCACAAGATTTTAATTTTGAAGACGAAACCTTTATTAGCTACTACGCGGCACTAGAGCACCCAGTGCCATTAGTTCCTAACCTAAAGCTTAAATACACTGAGCTTGAACTTAATGGCTCAGCAACCCTTACTGATACGTTTAGCTTTAATGGCTCAGATTACGTAGTTGGTACAACTGCAAATACATTAAGTGATTTAACTCACATTGATTACATTCTTTATTACGAAATTTTTGATAACGATTTAATTTCAATTGATTTAGGTTTAAACGCAAAGCAGTTTGACGGTGACATTGTTGTAACTGGTACTACTCAACAAGGCGGCACTAACTTCTCTGAGACTAAAGATTTTTCGGGCTTTGTTCCACTTGCGTATGGCCGTGCTGAAGCAGGCTTACCATTTACGGGTTTGAGCGTGTTTTTTGAAGGCAGCTTTTTAGCTATCGACGATAGTAAAGTGCAAGACTACCAAGTAGGCGTAGCATATGAACTTATTGATAACCTAGCGGTAGATGTAGCTATTAAAGCAGGTTACCGCTCAATGACGTTAGAGCTAGATGATGTTGATGATATTAATACCGATATTGACGCATCAGGCCCATTTGCGGGTATTCAAGTTCACTTTTAATTAGTGAGCTTACAGCGTGGTGTGTTATTTATTAACATGCCACGTTAAATCAAATTCTCCCTCCAATGCATTATTAATTAATTGCTTATACACCTTATTTACAGGGTAATTTATAAGCTTAGAAAGCTCATCGCCAGTTTGGGTAAACTTGTAATAGCTTAATACTAAGTCACTGCTTTTAGCTTTTAACGTCACTTTTTGCGATAAAAACGACAGGGTGAGTTCTTGGCCTGCTTTTAATACCGCCGATTCTATTTCTTTTCTGTAGAGTAAATTAAGATCCATTAGCGTTAAAATATCAGGAAAGCTGATCCCCGTTTTTCCTAAATTAAGCGATACCTTATTGCCTTTTCGTAGTAAGTCGAAAAGCGAAGGCTTTTTATAAAACCCTAATAAAATAAAGTGACTGTCGTCTTTAGCGTTGTAGCTGCTCAGCGATACACACTTTTGTAATGCATCAGCTTCGCGTTGGGTCATATGCTTGAGTGTTTGTAAGCTTTTTATAGAAAATGTACCGGGGTTGAGGGTCTCGCCAGTTAAAATTTTAGCCCACAGTGTTTGCATCGATTCATTTGAGGTGTCTTCACATAGGGCAATAAAGCGCTCTATCCAGTCGGCATCTGGTTGCTTATTACTTGCCACATCGGGGCAAAACCCCATTGCTTTAGCTAAAATGGTTTCTATATTTTGCTGCTGTTTTATAAGCAGTAAATCTTGGCGCTTTTGGGCGCGCGCTAAAATAGGGTTATCGCTATTTATGTGATAAAGCGGGTTTAGATTGCCTTTAGAACCGTAACTTTGATCTGTACTTGGTTGCCCAGTATTTGTGGTTATTTTTTTTACGGGGTAGCCAAGTAAAGACTCAATTATATTGGCGAGGTTAATTCTCGCTTGGGCTGATTTTACTGTCATCGTTATCCAGCTGTGTTTTTTGGTCGCGTAATTGCGCCACTGTTTGTAAGTTATTTAAGCCAAGTGACACTGTATTGCTTAATACATACTCACTAAAAATTGATAGATAACCCGAAATTAGCGGGGTATTGGTTTGGCCATTAATATTACACGTTACATTTACCACACCTTCTACTTCGGTAAATGTAATTTCACCTTCAATAATATGCTCATTTTTTAAAAGCGCATTAAAGGTCATTTTATTTTGCGAAAGCGAAGTAATGGTCATTTCTCCATACCCCCAGTCGCTTTGCCACGATTGATGCGCGCCTATACCGCGACTAGGTTCGCCTAAAGTAAAAGTGATAGACGGATCTACTTTGCCCCAGGGCGACCATGTATGCCAAAGGCTAAAGTCAGACACCAGCGATTTAACGGTCGCTACATTGGCATTTATTTGTATGTTTTTATTTACGCTGTAATTTTGCGGCAGGGTAAAACCAATCAAAATAGCCACTAAAACTAACAATAAGAGCGTTTTTATAAGGATTTTAAAAAATTTAATAGGCACACCTTTTACGAGTTTTTTAGTTTGAAATATAACAACTTTTTATTAATCGACTATAGTATGAATTAGCCTATAAACCAAAAATATATTTTTAGCACATAGGTATGAGCTTATATAAGTATTAAAACTGATAAAGGGTAGATAATGTCGTCAGAGCAAAGCGATTTTTTATTTTTAGCGCCAGACAGCGAAGAAGAAATAACCCAAGAATTAACTGATTTTTGGGATGTTTTGATCGTTGATGACGATCCTGAAATACATTCAGTGACTAAGCTTGCATTGTCGGGCGTAGAGTTTTGGGGAGCAGGGCTGCGTTTTCACGATGCGTACTCTGGCAGCGAAGCCATCGAAATACTCAAAAACAATAATACAATATCCGTTATTTTTTTAGATGTAGTGATGGAATCTGATGATGCGGGTTTGCAAGTTGTAAAACGCGTACGCGAAGAGCTAAATAATCAGCATGTGCGAATTATTTTACGTACCGGCCAAGCGGGCAACACCCCAGAAGAAAAAGTAATTCGCGAATATGACATTAACGATTATAAAACAAAAACAGAGTTAACTCGTTCTAAATTAGTAACTTCTTTAATTACCGCTATTCGCTCATACGAGCAAGTGTGCCAACTTGAGTATCAAAGTGATGCAATGAACACCATTGTTTCGGCTTCAAAGTCTATTTTAGGGCTTACCGATATTAAAGTGTTGTGCAAAGAGATTATTAAACACTTGGGCATTATTTTAGAGTGTCAACAAGTTGGGTTGGTATGCAGTAAGCTAGATGGCGATAACTTTATTCAAGTATTAGGTGGCAGTGGCCATTATGAGAGCTACTTTGGTGAAAAGCTTGCTAATGTTGATAGCGTTGCGCTTGAACAAGTAGATCAGTGTTTTGAGTCGGCCCAGCATTGCCAAACTGATTCGAGCGTAACTTTTATTGTTAAAAGTAAGCACCGCCAGGCTGCTATTTATTTAGAGTGCGAGCATAAACCGAGTGATGCGCAGCTGCAATTTGCAGAGATTTTTCTTACTAATGTGAGTGTAGCCCTTGATAACGTAAGGCTGTTTGTAAAACTAAGAGATGCGGCCTACAAAGATGTACTAACCGGTATTTCTAATCGTACTAATTTTATTGAGCGGGTGGTGCGTTATCAAAAACCACACGTTAATGACTACGTTTTTGTATTAATTGATGTGATTGGTTTTGCAGATATTAACAATGGCTTAGGACAAGAAATTGGCAATCATTTGTTAATCGAGATTGTAAAGCGGCTTAAAGATGCTTACCCAGACGCAAAGTTATTGTCGCGTATTGGCGCAGATGTATTTGGCTTTATTATTCGCCAAACGGAGTTTGACCTCGAACAATTTAACGACGTGCTAAGTGTGCCTTTTAGTGCTGGCGAGCATATTTTGCCTGTCGATTTTAGAATTGGTTTATGTCAGCAGCAAGACTTTCAAAGTACTGGGTTAGATACACTCAAAGTTGCCTATATTGCATTAAACCAAGCTAAAAAGCTTAAATGCAAAGAGGGTATTTACTACGATATTGATATGCAAGACAAAATGGCTTGGCGCTTAGGTATTATTAGGCAGTTACGTCATGATTTTGCTCGGCAAAAGCTCCAAGTGTGGTATCAGCCACAGCTTTCACTCGATGATTTGTCTTTGATTGGCTGTGAAGCATTGCTGCGCTGGCCATCAGAAGATGGCTCGTTTATATCTCCTGCGGTGTTTGTGCCTTTAGCAGAGGATGCCGGTTTAATTGTTGATATTGGCCAATGGGTTTTAGAACAAGCTTGCCAACAGCAAAAACGCTTAGAGGCACTCGGTGAAGAAATTTGCATTGCTGTAAATGTATCTGTGCCGCAATTTAAGGTTAAAGGCTACGCTAAAACAGTAAAAAACACCTTACAAAAGTACGATGTTAAACCATGCAATATAGAGTTAGAAGTGACTGAAAGCGTGGTAATGGATGAATTAGAAACCGTGATCAATACCCTAAAAGAGTTAAAAGAATTAGGCGTAGAAGTGGCGATTGATGATTTTGGAACGGGCTTTTCTTCATTAAGTTACTTACAAAGTTTACCGCTTGATAGGCTTAAAATAGACCGCGCATTTGTAAAAGATTTACCCGATAACGATACCGGTGCTATTGCTGCTTTGGTGGTGTCGCTTGGTGCTAAACTAGGACTAAAAACAATTGCTGAAGGTGTAGAAACACAGCAGCAGGCAGAGTTTTTGAAAAACTTAGGGTGTGATGAAGTACAAGGTTTTATGTACGCTAAGCCAATGCCTGAGCATGAACTTTTAGAGTTTATTAAAGAGCGAAATAAAAAAACTTAATATCAACAGACTTTACAGTAGGCGCGATATCTCTAGGCAATGTTGTATAAATAAGCAATGTATTAGGATATAATTCGCGCCTTTTGTTATTCTACGGCCAAAACTATGAGCTCCCTTAAAGCTGAACGCGCGCTATTTTCATACCCCAAATATTGGGCAGAATGTTATGGCACCGCCCCATTTTTACCTACCACTCGCGAAGAAATGGATGCTCTTGGCTGGGATAGCTGCGACATTATAATTATTAGCGGCGATGCCTATGTTGATCACCCTAGTTTTGGTATGGCGGTTATTGGCCGTGTACTTGAAGCGCAAGGCTTTAGAGTAGGTATAATTGCTCAGCCAGATTGGCAATCAAAAGATGCCTTTATGGGGCTTGGTAAACCAAACTTATTTTTTGGTGTTACAGCCGGCAACATGGATTCGATGATCAACCGCTACACGGCAGAAAAACGAATGCGCCATGACGATGCCTATACACCAGGTAATGTGGGCGGCAAGCGCCCTGACCGTGCGGTGATGATTTACTCTCAGCGCTTACGCGAAGCCTACAAAGGTGTGCCTATTGTTATTGGTGGTATTGAAGCAAGCTTGCGCCGTATTGCTCATTACGACTACTGGCAAGAAAAAGTACGCCGTAGTATCTTATTTGATGCCAAAGCCGACATCCTTATTTATGGTAATGCAGAGCGCCCGCTGGTGGAAGTAGCCCACCGTATAGCCGCTGGCGAAACTATGGATACAATTCAGGATATTCGTGGTACAGCGGTTATTCGTAAAGAGCCAATACCGGGCTGGCGCGGAAGTGATTCAACAGCGATAGATAAAATAGGCAAAATTGATCCTATCCCAAACCCCTATGGGGCTGATGATGTTGGGTGTAGTAAATCAGAGTTTAAGCAAGCCGGTATTGATTTAAAAGCCGAGGCCGCTAAACCCATTACCATTCAACCTGCGCGCCCTAAACCGTGGGAAAAAACATACGTTAAACTGCCTGCATTTGAGCAAGTAAGCGTTAATAAACCGCTTTATGCCCATGCTTCGCGCATTTTGCACCAAGAGACCAACCCAGGTTGTGCTCGTGCGTTATTTCAGCGCCATGGCGATCGCTCTATTTGGGTTAACCCGCCGGCATTTCCGCTCGAAACCCATGAGATGGATGATGTATTTGGTTTGCCTTATCAGCGTATACCGCACCCAAGTTATGGTGATGCAAAAATACCAGCCTACGATATGATTAAAACGTCGGTTAATATTATGCGTGGCTGTTTTGGTGGCTGTTCGTTTTGCTCTATTACCGAGCATGAAGGGCGTATTATTCAAAGTCGCTCGCAAGAGTCGATTATTGATGAAATAGAACAAATTAGAGATAAAGTACCAGGTTTTACCGGTGTTATTTCTGATTTAGGTGGCCCAACGGCCAACATGTATAAATTGCGCTGTACGAGCAAAAAAGCAGAAAGTACCTGTAGACGACTCTCATGTGTTTACCCTGATATATGTAAGCACATGGATACAGACCATACACCTACTATCGATTTATACAAAAAAGCCCGTGAAGTGAAAGGCATTAAAAAGATTTTGATCGCCTCCGGCGTTCGTTACGATCTAGCCGTACAAGACCCTCGCTATGTAAAAGAGCTGGTTACACATCATGTGGGTGGCTATTTAAAAATTGCCCCTGAGCACACAGAAGATGGCCCTTTGTCTAAAATGATGAAGCCGGGCATGGGTGCTTACGATCAATTTAAAGAACTATTTGATAAGTACTCAAAAGAAGCGGGTAAAAAGCAGTACTTAATACCGTACTTTATTTCAGCGCACCCGGGTACCAAAGACGAAGACATGGTTAATATGGCATTGTGGCTTAAATCTAACGACTTTAAGTTAGACCAAGTACAAAACTTTTACCCGTCGCCTATGGCCAATGCAACCACCATTTACCATACAGAAATGAACTCGTTGCGTAATATTAAAAACAACAAAGAGCAAGTGCCCGTGCCAAAAGGAGCACGCCAACGTCGCTTACACAAAGCAATATTGCGTTATCACGATCCATCGGGTTGGCCAATGATCCGCGATGCACTGCGCAGTATGGGGAAAGCCAATTTAATTGGTAAAGGCCCAAATTGCTTAGTGCCAGAAGAAGGCCGCGATGAAAAAGCACATAAAGGCGCTGGTAAAGGTAAAGGAGGGCGCCCAGCCTTAACGCGCCATACTGGCTTTAGCCAATTTAAAAAGGCTAACACTAAACCTAAAGTAGGCGGCAATCGCCAGCGTGCTTCTCGCTAAGCGTTAAAACAAGTAAACAAAAAACCCGATACTGAGTAACAGTATCGGGTTTTTTATTACGTAAATTTACTGCTGTTAGGAGTGCATTACACCTTAAAGTTTTCTACCGATATTCTTAGCTCTTCAGCGAGTTTGGCTACTTCTGAGCTTGAAATGTTTGTTTGATTTGCACCCTCAGCAGTTTGCTCGGCTATGGCTACAATAGATTCTAAACGTTCACTAATTTCTTGTGATACTTGTTGTTGCTCTTGAGCTGCGGTAGAGATTTCTTCACTTACATCGTGTGCTTGCGATACGGCAAGTGTAATTGAGTCTAATGCGCTGCTTGCTAAGTCGCTTTGTTCAACACATGACTCTGCTTGCTGTTTACCTTTATCCATTGCTGTTACAGCCGCTTCTGCGCCACTTTGAAGCGATTCAATCATAGATTGTATCTCTTGGGTCGACTCTTGCGTTT
The DNA here is from genome assembly GCF_024518735.1 of Pseudoalteromonas agarivorans. Classification (NCBI taxonomy): domain Bacteria; kingdom Pseudomonadati; phylum Pseudomonadota; class Gammaproteobacteria; order Alteromonadales; family Pseudoalteromonadaceae; genus Pseudoalteromonas; species Pseudoalteromonas agarivorans. The sequence goes on along the minus strand of NZ_JANIGJ010000006.1, from coordinate 273,260 downwards.
TGCTTGCCAGTGAGCGTACTTCATCAGCTACTACCGCAAAACCTCGGCCATATTCACCGGCACGTGCTGCTTCAATTGCAGCGTTAAGTGCTAATAGGTTGGTTTGCTCTGCAATGCCGCGTATTACATCTAAAATACTGCCTATAGATGCGCTGTCTTGATGAAGCTTATTAATAACACCTGATGCATCGTCCACCTCGCGAGCAAGTTGCTCAATAGTGGCTTTATTTTGATGAGAAATACCTTTTACACGTTCAGCTTCTTTATCGGCATTTTTAATTTCGTTAAGTGCCTGCTGTGCGCTGTTGCTTACTGTTTGCGACGTGCTGCTCATTTCGGTTGTGGCTGTTGCCGCTTGCTCTACTTGTGCTTGTTGGTTACGAATAGCTTGGCTTGACTCACCGGTAATGGCCGATGTTTGCTCAGACGCCGCTGCTAATTGAGTTGAGCGTGAAATAATGCCCTTAATTAAGCTACGTAGGCTATCTATAAGGGTGTTACAGCTTTTTGATAGCTCGCCAAATTCATCTTTTGCAGAGTCATCTAAGCGTTGGGTCATATCACCGCTGGCAACAATATCTAAAATCCGATTAACCTCAGCCAGTGGCTTAGTGATTCTATTAACGGTAAGGATCGCAATTGCAATTGCAATTAACGTTGCGATGATCATACCTGCCCATGTCCAGAGCGTCGCTGAATCTACATCCTCGCGAACACCTTCTTGTAATTTGTAAGCCACAGTACTTGCTTGTGTTACTAAATCATCAATTTGCGACAGTGCCATAGTGGTTGCTTGCTCTGATTGGGCAAGTTCTTTTTCGGTAAGTGCGATAGCGTCAATAAGGCGCTGCTTATTGGCCGCTAGGCTATTATTGCCGCTAATATTTTCTATTAGCGTATCAACGTATGCTTGTAAATCACTGTATAGGTCGTTGTTATCTTGTTCTATAGCTGGCTTTATTAACGCTAAAGTACGAATAACTTCGTCAAGGTAATAAGCTTGCTCATTTTTTACGATATCTAAGGTGTTTGTCGTTTTAACCGTGAGCATATCGGTACTGTTACTCACCACCGACATAAAGTTGTTTTCTAAGTTATTGGCAGCTTGGTAAGCGCGTGGGTGGTTTTGCTCAAAGTTAGTAATATCTGTGATATCAAGCACGACTGAATTGGCATCTTCAGCTGCAATCTCAATTGTTTCAAGCTGTGCTGTGAGGGTTTTATTAAGTGCCAGTTGTTTATCTTTATCAGCTAATAGGTTTTCGACAGTACCTAAAAAGCTTAAGTAGGTTTTTTCTACTGCTTGGCTTTTTTGACTCAGTGATGCATCGTTTTTTACTACACGTTGAAGGTCGGCGTGCAGTGAGTTGAATTTGTCTTTTTGCTCAAGTACTTTTTGTTTTATAGGGGTGAGCTGTGCGCTTGAGGTGGTATAAAAACTAGCTTGGGCTGCTTTACTCATTAAAATAAATTCAGCTTGTAGTTCTGAGCTTTTATTAAGCGCGGGCAGTGATAACTGGTTTACCTGCTGGGTAGAGCGGTCAATGCTCGCAATTTTTATTAAAGAGTTACCACCAATGATTATGAGTAATAAGGTGATAAAAATAAAACCACACCAAATTCGTTGGCTTACTGTCAGATTCATATGGATTTCCAATTAAAGTACTTCAATCACATCTTATCGGCTTTTTAACCAATAAGTTAAGCAATTAATATCTATTAATTTAAATTTAACATATGTGCTGGGGTTTTACAGTTTATTTAGATAAAAGCGTCGGCTTTTCTACTATTTTTTGCTTAGTTTGCAAATCCATCATCGTTAAAGCACCGCCCCATACGCATCCGGTATCGAGCGCATGTATGTGATTGAGCTGAGTAACCCCTTCAAGAGCGGCCCAATGGCCAAATATAAGGTTGTTTTCTAATGCTTTTATATTAGGGTGAGTAAACCAGGCTGTTAACGTTTTATTATCGTTAATTGCGCCTTTCGCACTAAGCTCTAACGTGTTGTTGCTAGTTAAAAAGCGCATGCGGGTAAAGTAGTTAACAATGTATCTAAACTTATCGAATTCGTTTAAATCGTCATGCCATATAGCGGGGTGGGGCTGATACATTTTTTCAAAAAAGTGCTTAGCATTAGCCGATTCATAACAACGCTGAGCAAACTGTGCGTGTTTAAGTGCGCTTTCTATAGACCAATTAGGGTTAAGCCCTGCATGCGATATAAAGCTGCGGTGCTGCGCTAAATAAATAGCAAGCGGCTGAGTTTGCAAATAGGCGATATAGTGAGGAAGCTTTTTACTATCAAAAATAGCACCGAGTTTATCTTTGGGGTTTATTGGCTTATTAAGATAGTGACAGGCAACCATGTGTAAATCATGATTGCCTAAAGTAACACTCATGCTGTCTTGATGGCGATAAATATAATCTAGGCAGGCTAGGGAGTCCGGCCCACGTGCGACGATATCGCCCACTAAATAAAGGTGATCTTTGCTTGGGTTAAAGTCAACCCGTTTGAGCAAGCGGCTAAACTCTTTAAAGCAGCCTTGTAAATCACCAATTGCGTAATCAGCCATGGCGCTTTTTACTAATGTAAAATGTTAGGGCACGCTAAACGAAATACGCTTATAGGTGCTTCAAACTCAGAGCCAAACTCATTGCGCAGTGTGTAGTGTCCCTGCATGGTGCCAACAGGGGTGTCTAATATTGCGCCACTGGTGTATTTGTAAGTTTCGCCTGGGCCTATAACGGGGGTTTCGCCCACAACGCCTTCGCCCTCTACTTCAACTTCTTTACCATTGGCATCGGTGATCAACCAATAACGGCTTAAAAGTGTAGCGCTGCAAAGACTGTGGTTTTTAATTGTCACTGAGTAGGCAAAAACGTACTTTTCTAGCTCAGGCTGAGATTGCCCTTCAACATAAAAAGTCTCTACAGAGACTTTTACAGGAGAGCCAATATTACTGCTTGTTGTCATAAATCCAATTAGCTATATCAATAAATTGTTGTAACGTTAGGCTTTCAGCACGCAAAGTAATATCAATACCAATGCTGGTAAGCTCATCTGCGGTGAGTAAGTTGCCTAAGCTGTTACGCAATGTTTTACGGCGTTGATTAAAGGCTTCTAAACACACGGTGTTTAAAATTTTCACGCTTTTAGCGGTACGTTGATCGGCTTTTTTAGGGATCAGACGAATAACCGCAGAGTCTACTTTAGGTGCTGGTTTAAAACACTCTGGCGGTACTTCAACCACGGGCATTGCGTGGCAGTAGTATTGCGTCATCACACTTAAACGGCCAAAGGTTTTGCTGCCTGGGCCTGCAACCATACGTTTTACTACTTCTTTTTGCAGCATAAAGTGCATGTGCTCAATATGATCAGCAAACTCAAAAAGATGGAACAGTAATGGCGTAGAAATATTGTAAGGCAGGTTACCAAACACTTTTAATTTTTTGTCATCGCGTACAAGGCTTGCAAAGTCAAACTTCATTGCATCGCCTTGGTTTACGTTTAATTTAGGACCTAAAAAAGGGTGCTCAATTAAACGCTGAGCTAAGTCTTTATCTAGCTCAACAACAGTAAGTTGGCCGCTTAAATCGGCAACAGGCTCGGTAATTGCGCCTAAACCTGGGCCAATCTCTACTAGGTTGTCTTGTGGTTTAGGATCGATTGCAGTCACTATTTTATCAATGATAGATTCATCAAATAAAAAGTTTTGCCCAAAACGTTTACGGGCGCGGTGTCCTAAATGTACTTTATCGGTCATTGATTCTGTGCTTTTTCATGGGCGAGCTTAATTGCTTCGCGGATCGCTAATTCAAAACTGCCAACTTCAGCGTCACCGGTACCTGCTAAATCAAGCGCAGTACCGTGATCAACCGAAGTGCGGATAAATGGTAAACCTAAGGTTATATTTACCGAGTTACCAAATCCCTTGTATTTTAGCACAGGTAAACCCTGATCGTGATACATAGCAAGCACGGCATCGGCTTGAGAGAGGTATTTATCCTGAAATAGGGTATCGGCAGGAAGCGGACCAATTAAATTCATGCCTTGGCTGTTTAAGAGCTCAAGCGTAGGTGAAATTGTTTCTATTTCTTCAGTGCCTAAATGACCGTCTTCGCCGGCATGGGGGTTTAATCCACACACTAAAATTTTTGGTTGCTCAATACCAAACTTAGTTTGTAAGTCGTGGTTTAAAATACTAATAACTTTGGTTAAGCGCTCTTGTGTAATTGCACGCGATACATAAGCCAGTGGTATATGCGTTGTTACTAGGGCAACACGCAAGCCTTCAGTTGCTAGCATCATTACGACATCAGAGGTGCCCGATTGCTGAGCAAAGTACTCCGTGTGGCCACTAAAGGAAATACCGGCTTTATTAATAATCCCTTTGTGAACAGGGCCCGTGACAACGGCATCAAAGGTACCGTCCATATTTTTTTCGCTGGCAATACGTAAGGTATCAAGCACGTATTGGCCGTTTAAGTCATCTAGTTCACCTAGCTTAACGTCAGTGCCTAAATCTACTTGGTGAATATAAATGCTACCTGCAGGCGCTATAGCTGCAGGGGCATTTTCATCAAAATCAATTAGCTCAATATTAAGGCCCAAGTGTTGAGCGCGTTCTTTTAATAACTGTTTGTCGGCGATAGCGACCAGTTGAGCTTGCCATGGTTGCTGCGCTAATTGCAGCAGCAAGTCAGGTCCAATCCCCGCGGGTTCACCCGGGGTAATTGCAATTCGTAATGTCATAATTACTCGTCTATAGGGAAAATTTCAACATGGGCTTGTTCGCGCATTTCTTGCTGCCAGTTAAAACTTTCTTCTTTAAATTTACGATTAAACAACATGCCGTGCGCACGGTTACGTTTAGCTAGCTCGGTTTTATCTGCTACACGTTTATCTAAAAGTTGTACTATGTGCCAACCAAATTGTGTTCTAAATGGTTCACTAATTTGATTTTTATCAAGTGATAACAAAGTATCTTTAAACGCCGGTACATACGTTGTAGGGTCAGTCCAATCATACTCACCGCCTTTAAGGGCTGAGCCTGGATCTTCTGAGTATTCTTTAGCAAGCTCAGCAAAGTCTGCTTTTCCTGCGCGTAAATCTTTGGCAAATCCTGCTAGCATGCTACGTGCTTTTTCTTCACTTAAAATAATTGAAGGCTTAATAAGAATATGGCGTGAGCGTACTTCTGTGGTTTCTACTAATTGGCGACCACGTACATCTTGCACCTTAATTATATGAAAGCCAGCACCCGAGCGAAGCGGGCCAACAATAGCGCCTTTCTTTTGACCTTTTACAGCTTCGGCAAATAACGAAGGCATTTCGTTGATACCCATATAACCGAGTTGTCCGCCTTCAAGCGCTTTTGAGCCACCTGATGATGAAATAGCGATGCGTTTAAACTCTTGGCCATCGTTTAATAGCTCAATAACTTTGTCAGCACGAGTTTTCGCACTGGTGATTTCATCTGCTGTTGCATCGTTAGGTATATCAATAAGGATGTGGCCAATATCATACTCTTCAGAGTTTTGACCTTGGCTTTCCATTATCTTTAACAGGTTATCTACCTCTTGTTGGCTAATATAGATTCGACGATCTACATTGGCGCGGGTAACCTGTTGGGTGGTGATCTCTTTACGAATTTCTTCGCGGTAGGCTTGAAAGCTCTCGCCAGCGGCTTCAATGGTACGACGAAGATCGGCAATGCTGCCGCCTTGATCTTTTGCCATATTCGCGAGTGTTTGGTCTAACTGGCTGTCTGAAATTTCTAGGCCCATACGTTCAGCCATTTGCATCATAAGCGTTTGGTTAACTAAACGCTCAACGGCTTGTACGCGAAGCGTTTCGTCTTTAGGAAGTTGTTGGCCTTGCTCTGCGGCTTGCTTTTTAACACGATTAATTATGGTGTCTACTTCACTTTTTAAAATTACGCCTTGGTTTACAACACCAATTACTTTGTCGATTTCCTGTGGGGCGGCAAAGGCGCCATGGCATAAGCTTAAGCTTAAAATAGCTGTTGATAATAGTTTTTTTAAATTCATATTCTTTTTACTACTCTTCTAATAGTACTGCTTTAAAACAGGGCGTACTGCATTTTAGGGCTTTAAAGTATCACCTTAATTGCTCGTTTGCCTTAATTATTAAGAAAATACGGTCTACGGTAGCCAAAAATACCTTGTTGTAATAATTTTTGTGCATCGTAACGGCTCTTACTGCCAAGTCCTTTTAATACAAAGTTTAAACTAATACCTGAATCAAAAGTGGCTTGTTGCTGCCCGATAGACTGATTTAAATCGGTTTCAATCTGACGGTGACCAGTAATTTGGATTGCCCAACAGCATGACTCATACTGTAATCCGCTTAAAAATTCGATGCTTCGATTATTTTCAAGGTCCCGGTGGTAGCTTGCAATAAATTGCCACTGATCACTAATTGGGATACTTGTAAATACACCCGTTTGCTCGATTGTATTTCCTGAGACATCATTTGCATAGCGATGGTTCAATTGAACTAGCTCATTATTGTCACCTTTGTAATCGAGGGTGACATTTGACTGGATCATTTGCTTACCATCCGTGTCGTATTGCATACCCGCTGAGAGGTACCAACGGCGGTGCCAATGTAGCATTGTTTGCGCTGCAAAAAGGGCGTTGTAGTTTGTCTCTGAGTCTAAATCTTGCTCGGTAGGTTTAGCCGAGTCGTTTAGGTAAAAAATTTGACCCGCGCTAAAGTTAAACACTTCTTCGTGTTTATTATCAAATAAGCGTGTTGTTGCACCTAACGTAAATTGGTTAGCTGCTGCTATACGGTCTACACCCGAAAAGCGCGTATCTCTAAATAGGCCAAAAAAGTCATCCTGTAGGCGAGTGGTGTCAAATAGGCCTATCTCAGATTGATCCTTATTAGGGGTATATAAATACTGTATTTGTGGCTCAAGAGTTTGAATGCCATCCTCAAAAAAAGTCGAGGTGTCACGTTCAAAGTTAAGCTGCGAGTACAAACGTACTTTTGGCAAGGTACGCGAAACGCTATCGCTATATTGAGTGCCTGTTAAATTACCACTTTGCTTGTAGTTAGTTTGTAATAAGCTCACTTCTGAGAGAAACGACCACGCATGTGTTGCGTAGTTAAAGCGCGCTTTTGGCTCTACGTGTACACGGGTAGCACTGTCTATGGCAATTTCTGAAGATTCGTTGGTAAAGTGGCTTACTTCACCCGACAAACTAAAGTCAAAGTTATCAAAACGCCATGGGGCGGTTTGTGTAAAGCTAATTTGTGGAACCGCGGCATACGACTCTAAGTGATCGCCCAGTACTTCAAAGTTTTGAAATTTAATATCGGTACGCCATGTGTCGCCAAGGTGAGTCACAGAGCCGGTACGATAAAGTTGGGTATCGGTTTTATTTGCGTAATTAGAGCTTAAATCGGTGATGTAGTTGTCATCACTGACGTTAGTTACATCAATATTAGCGCGCCAGTCTTCACTTAAATAGCTTTGTTGCTGCCAATGAAACATATAGCGCTCATCAAGGCTTGGCTCCGAATCATCGCTATCTAAATATTCAATACCGACTAAGCCTTCATGTTGCTCCGTGAGGTATCTAAACTCGGTTTGCAATTGTAAGCCTTTGCGCGACATATAACGTGGTGTAATAGTGGCGTCAAAATTAGGCGCAATATTCCAATAATAAGGCGTAACAGTTTCAAGGCCGTAACGGTCGGAGCTCGAAATGCTTGGTGTTAATAAGCCCGACTTGCGTCGCTCATCCAGCGGAAACGTGAAATAAGGTAAATATAAAACGGGGGTATCAAGAATACGTAAAACGGCGTTATAGGTTTCGCCCCAGCCTTCTTCACGAGAGAGGTTAATTTCGTCGGCTTCTATTTCCCACACGGGTGTATCGCTTGGGCAAGTAGTAAAGCTTGCATTCATTAACAATAAGCCAGACTCGTTGACAGTGAGTTTTTCGGCGCCACCTTTACCTTGTTGCGCTGTTAAGCTGTAATCGGCACCTAGTAGGCTTATTTCTGAATTATTTAAATCGGCATTTAAACCTGAGCTGTTTACTTGGCTTACACGGTCTTGATAAGTAATTGGGCCTGTTGCATTAAGTAAACCGCGCTGTTTATCTATAAGCGCAGTTTGTGCGGACAAACTCATATCAAGGGTGTTAATATCAACATTGCCGGTAAATTCAGCGCTTTGTGTGCCTAGGAGCTCTACATCGTCAGCTTGTATATCAACCGATCCTACCGCTAAATTTGGTAGAGGTTGCCAAGCTCTGGTTTGCATTGAAATGCCACATAAATTGTGTGCCAGTTCAGTTTCGGCAAGCGATGGTGCGCTAATTACGCCTAGCATCAATATGCCCCAGGTTTTGCTCATTTATCGACCTTAATGCTCTTTGGTTTATTATAAGCTAGACATAATAAAGGAAAACAATGGCAAATACAGTAATTGACCTATAAAAATAGACATCTTATATAATGACACGCTTTGATAATTTACAACTATTTATAAATACGCACTTTGATGCTAAACCACACCCCTTAGTAGCCATTACTGGGGATGCCAGCTTTCGCCGTTATTACCGTTTAAGCTGTGCCGGAAAAGCGTTTATTGTGATGGACTCCGACCCACAAAAAGTAAATAACGCTCCGTATATCTCTCTTAATAAAGTATTCACCGACAACGGCTTTTTATTGCCTGAAATAATTGCAAGCGATGAAGAACAGGGCTTTTTTGTGTTAAGTGACTTAGGAAATACACACTTAGCCGATAAGCTCGATGAGCCAAATAGAGATGAATATTACAAGCAATTAATCCGTTTAGCGGCAAGCTGGGCCAAAACACCTGAATCAGCAGCTATGCAAAATTATAATAAAGAATTTATTCACCTTGAGCTGAATATTTTTAGCCAATGGCTGGTTACTGATTTTATTGGCTTAACATTAAATACTGAGCAACAAACGCTTTGGCAGCAAAGCTGTGAGCTATTAACGAACGCTATGCTAGCGCAGCCTAAGGTGACGGTTCATCGTGATTATCACAGCCGTAATATTATGTATAGCAATGAGCAGTGGGCAATTATAGATTACCAAGATGCCGTGCGCGGGCCGCTGTGCTATGACTTAGTGTCGCTGCTACGTGATTGCTACTTTAAGTTGCCACAAGCACAGCTTAATCAGCTGCTTGAGTACGGCTATGAAGAATTTACAGCGCAAAAATTAATAACAGATACTTCTTTTGAGCAGTTTAAACAGTGGTTTGATTTAACGGGTATTCAGCGCCATTTAAAGGCAGCGGGAATATTTTGCCGGCTCTATTTACGCGATGGTAAAACCGGTTACCTTGATAATATTTTACCGACGTTGGATTACATTGTTGATGTTGCTAAAACCTATCCAGAGCTTGCAGCGTTAAGTGAGTGGGTAAGTAGCATTGTAATACCGCAGGCAACACTAAAATTAGCTAAGGAGTGCACATGAAAGCCATGATTTTAGCTGCCGGGCGCGGCCAGCGAATGATGCCGCTTACACAAGCTATGCCTAAACCTATGCTAAAAGTGGCGGGTAAACCGCTGATTGAGCACCATATTAATAACCTTAAAACCGCTGGCATTACTAACATTGTTATAAACCTAGCTTGGCAAGGGGATAAAATAAAAAGCTATTTTAAAAATGGCGCTGAGTTTGGTGTGCGCATTGAATATAGCCAAGAGGCTGAGGGCGGCCTTGAAACCGCTGGCGGAATTATTCAGGCGCTGCCATTACTAGGTGAGCAATTTATTGTAATTAATGGCGATGTATTCACAGATTACGATGTAAGTGCGCTTACACAGTTGCACCTGCAAGACGGCGAGGCTCACATAGTGTTAGTAGAAAACCCATCTCATAACGAAAAAGGGGATTTTGCGTTAAGTCACTTATCGGCTGAGAGTCAAAAGTATACATTTTCGGGAATTAGCCGTTACCACGCTAATTTTTTTAAAGGTTTAGAGCCTGGCATACGCCCGCTTGGGCCAATATTGCGAGAAAAGCTCGCCCAACAGGTTATCTCAACTGAGCTTTATATTGGTCAGTGGGACGATATCGGCACACCACAGCGACTCGCGCAGCTCAACGAGCGCATACAAAACACACTTTAATAGAGGCAGTTAATTAGATGTGGGGAAAAATACTCGGTTTTTGTTTTGGCTTTATGTTTGGCAAAATTTTTGGTGCCATTTTAGGTTTATACCTCGGCCATTTATTTGATAAAAGCTTAAAAAACGATTTTGATAAAGCCGGGGGCTTTTCAGGTTTGTTTAAAGGTGATGATGTAAACGAGCGCCAAGCGTTGTTTTTTTCGAGCTGCTTTGCGGTTATGGGGCATATTGCAAAGTCGAACGGTCGCGTAAGCGAGGTGCATATAAAAGCGGCAAGTATGTTTATGGATGAAATGGGGCTAAAGGGCGATGAGCGCCGCGAAGCTCAGTATGCATTTCAATCAGGTAAAGACAGCGACTTTTCGATTAAAGAAACAGTACACGACTTTAAAGAACGCTTTGCAAAACGTTACGACTTACTGCAACTGTTTTTAGAAATTCAAATTCAAATGGCGTTTTCTGATGGCGTGCTCGCAGAGCAAGAAAAACAGCTGTTACAAGAGGTAAGTAAGCAATTAGGTATTTCTAAAACTCATTTTGCTTTTATTCTTAAGCGTTACCAAGCTGAATTTAGTTTTAGACAGCAGCAACAACAGTATAGACAACAGCAGCAAGGTCAAAGTAGCAGTTACCGTGAAGGCTCTGGTCATCATGTGCCCCCTAATAACAGCATGAACCGCTCACAGGCCTTGGCTTTATTAGGGTTAAGTAGTGACGCGACGCAACGAGATATTAAAGTAGCGTATCGTAAATTAATGGCGCAGCATCACCCTGATAAATTAGTATCTCAAGGGCTGCCTAAACACATGATGGAAGTAGCAGTTAAAAAAAGCCAAGATATTCAAGCGGCTTACGAGTATTTAAAAAAGGCGGCGTAAAAAACCGTCTATCACTTTAGTTAACCGTGCATGCTGCTCTGGCGCATCGCGCAGGCCAAAGAGTTGGCGCTGGCGGTAATCAAATTTAGCATTTCGATTTACCCAGCGCTGGCGGTTTTTAAGGCTCATAAGTATATCGGTATTGTCATTTGCATAGTAAATATCAAGCAAGGCGGGGGCCACCAGCGATGTGGTTTGCGCTAAACCTTTATTGCGCTGTGTATTAGGTAAATAACTACTTAAGCTTATAAACGCATCTATTCGCGAGTCAGGAAAATCGGCATAGTATTCTAGCAATACTCCCGCACTGGTACCTTGTGCTATGACGACCATATTATTTGGCTCACTCATCGCGTTTTGATAGAGCGCCTCATAACGCATTATTAAATTAGTTTTATAATGACTTAGTACCTCATTACTCACCAAATCAATGGCATTAACAAAGTGTGGCTCTTGAGCCGTTGTAACAGCACCGTCGCTGTTACTTTGCGCCGTTTTTGTTGGATCTTCATTTTGCGCTTGCGTACTTAATTGGGCAGCTGCTTGTGCTGCCATATCACTTGCTTGCCAATCTATATCGGGTACTGTCATGGCGTAGGTTGTGTAACCTAAATTAGTAAGCTCTTTTCGCAAATAACTCATGCCAGCATTGCTAGTGGGGGTAGAATTCCAATCAGGGATGAGTAATACAATACCTCTAAAATCGCGGCTCATGTATTCGCTATACAAACTTAAAAACTCTGTATCGCCAGCAAGTATGGGTTTAACTTCATCATTGGGTAGTAGACGCTTTATATCGCTATTTTCGATACTTGATAAAGAAGGTGGGGCTATATGCTCTGCAGCACTGGCATATGCGCTTGAGCATAACGCAGAGCAACAACATACACTTTGTAGCGTTTTTTTGATTAGCTGCGCAGATATCATAGTAAGCCCAAAACGTGAGTAATAACTAAGTATCGGCGCGATAAGGTAAAAGTTTAGTACTAACTTTGCGGGCTTTACCTATTAAAAGTCGGGCTCTACCTCAAAGGTCAGTACTTGCTCGGTCACGGGGTGTTTTAGTTGCAACATTTGCGCATGTAGTTGTAAACGTGGCGCCGCGGCTAGGGCCTCTTTATGGGCATAAAGTCTATCGCCCAGTATTGGATGGCCAAGGCTTAGCATGTGCACGCGTAATTGGTGCGAGCGCCCCGTAATTGGCGTGAGCTCTACACGTGTTGCGCCGGCTTCTCGTGCAAGTATTTTAAAGTGGGTTAGCGAGGGCTTACCGTTTTCATAATCAACCATTTGCTTAGGGCGATTAGGCCAATCACAAATAAGTGGCAAATCAACCGATCCGGTATCTTGCTCAAGTTGGCCGTAAACACGTGCAATATAGCGTTTTGCAGTTTCACGTTCTTGAAACTGCATACTTAAATGCCTATGAGCTGCCTTATTCATAGCAAGGCAAAGTATGCCCGAGGTTGCCATATCTAGGCGGTGCACTATTTTAGCTGTAGGAAAAACACGGTTAACGCGATTAATTAAGCTATCGGCATGTTTTGGATCTTTACCCGGGACGGTTAAAAGTTCGCTGGGTTTATTAACGATGAGCAAGTCGTCATCTTGGTGCAGTATTGTTAAATACGGACTCATTGGGGGATTGTAATTAACTAACACGGCCGACCTCAGTAATTTTGCAGGGCGCTATTTTAGGGGAGCGAGAGCAAAGGCTCAAGGAAAAGATAAAAGTTTAATTGCGTATTTTTCATGCTGGTGTGAAATTGCACCAGCTTAAAGTTGTAGGAACACATTATGGCAAGGCAAAGTATTTCACTTACTGAACAGAATGATTTATGGCTTCGTAATCACGTTGAAAACGTGGGGGGATTACACAAATAAAAGTGAATTGGTGAATGATTTAATTCGCCGTGCAAGAAGAGCAGAAGCAATAAGCTTGCTAACTCAGAAAAAAGCGGTTTTAGTGATCAATCGGCGTGACGTTTGTGGCTCAGACAGCATCTATTATAGAGTTACAGAAATAGGTATTGAAATAATGGCTACATTAGGTGGCCAAGATACTGATGAGTAATTGTAGAGGTGAATGTAAAAAGCACGGCCTGTAAACCGTGCTTTTGGAAATGTAGTTTAGTTAAATATTGATCTAACTAACGGCTGATAGCTATAAACTAAACGCTCAAAAACCCTTTAGTGTGAAACTACGATTAAGCGTATCGCATCAAGTTTTAACTGGGCTTTTTCGATATGCGTTGTCAGCTCGCTGCGCTGCTTATCGAAGAAGGTAATTTCTTCTTGGCGAATATTAGGGTTAATTTGCTTAAGCGCTTCAAGGCGAGCTTGTTCTTCACCTAAGGTGCTTTGCATTTTTTCAAGTGACGCACTGCGAATAACCTCAAGCTGTTGCTGAGCCATGTCTTTTGCGGTGTTGATCATTGGGTGAACCGCACCTTGTAAAGCACCCGCTAATTTACTTGCAGTTTGACGACCAACGGCTGAAAGCTGTTGGTTAAAGCTATCAAATGCCACGTTTTCGCCGAGGTTATTACTGGCTTTATCAAGTAATATGCGAATAGGCGTTGGCGGTAAAAAGCGACCTACTTGCAGGGCTTTTGGTGCCATAGCTTCGGCTACAAATATTAGCTCAACAAAAAAGGTACCTGGTGGTAATTTTTTGTTTTTAAGCAAAGCTACAGAAGCACTACCAAAGTCATCATCACAAATCATGTCCATCGTGCCTTGCACCATAGGATGATCCCAGCTAATAAAATGTACGTCTTCTTGAGAAAGGGCGGTATCGCGGTCAAATGTAACCGTCATGCCATCTTCTTTTAAGCTAGGGAACGATGCACTTAGCATATGCTCTGTTGGCTTTAAAATAATGGTGTTTTCGCCTTTGTCTTCTTGGCTTACTCCAAATGTGTCGAATACGTTGATCATGTAACTTGGTAACTCAAATTGGTTATCAAGTGCTTCAATTTCTTCAACCAATGAATCGGCAGCGCCTTGGCCAGATGAATGCAGCTCTAATAAACGGTCACGGCCACTTTCCATTTGTTTGCGTAGCACGTCATTTTGCTTGGCTACTTGCTCAAGTAGAGGGTCGAGCTCTTCTTCATCACAATTATGGGCAGCAATGTAATCAAGTAGGTCTTCACTAAATTCTTTATACAATAGCTGGCCAGTGGTTGATGTGCTTTCAAATGCATCAAGGCCTTCGTTGTACCAACGCAGTAATACTTCTTGCGCTGTATTTTCAAAATACGGCACATGAATATTAACATCTTTTGTTTGCCCAATACGGTCTAATCGGCCGATACGTTGTTCAAGTAAGTCAGGGTTTAGTGGTAAATCAAATAACACTAAGTGATGCGAGAACTGGAAGTTACGTCCTTCTGAGCCAATCTCTGAACACAACAGTATTTGTGCATTGTCGTATTCATCGGCAAAAAAGGCGGCTGCGCGGTCACGCTCTATAATCGACATGCCCTCGTGGAACACAGATGCTTTTATTGCTTCACGCTCACGCAAAATTTGCTCAAGGCTAATAGCGGTTTCGGCTTTGGCACAAATAAGCAGTACTTTTTCGTGCTTTAGGGTTTTAAGTGTTTCGATTAACCAATCTACACGTGGATCAAATGCGCCCCAGCTGGCACTTTCACCTTCAAACTCTTGAAAGATTTTTTCTGGAAACAGAGCGCGTTGTGCGCTTAGCTCTGCACTTTGTATACCGCTCATGCTGCCAAGTACTGACATTGCTGTTTTATATTGCTTTGGCAGTGCCATTGGGTAAGCATGTAATTTACGGCTAGGGTAGCCATCAATTCCGCTGCGGCTGTTTCTAAACAAAATACGACCTGTGCCGTGGCGATCAAGCAGCATGTTAAGTATTTCTTTACGCGCAGGTAAATCACCTTGCTGAGCTTTTTCAAGCACATCAGTAATATCGGTTTCTTTTAATAACTCAATGAGTGTGGCTTTGGCTGTATCATCCAGGGCTTGTGCTTGCAGTAGCTGATTTGCCGCTTCGGCAACGTCTTTGTAATTAGCTTCTTCTTCTTTGAATACGTCGTAGTCGTAAAATCTATCTGGGTCGAGCAATTGCAAGCGTGCAAAGTGGCTACGGTGACCAAGTTGATCAGGCGTTGCTGTTAATAGAATAAGACCCGGAATATCTTGGCTAAGCTCGGCCATGCGTTGATATTCGGTGCTCGGCTTACCATTGTTAATGCTTAGGTGGTGCGCTTCATCAACAACTAATAAATCCCAATCAGCAAGTGTTGCTTGTTCAAACCAGCGTTTTTTCTTGGTTAAAAACTCAAGGCTGGTAAGCACTAGCTGCTCGGTATCAAATACGTTTGGCGAGTCTGCAAAGGCTTCGTCGCAGCGCTCTTCATCAAAAATAGAAAAACGTAAATTAAAGCGGCGTAGCATTTCTACTAACCATTGGTGCTGCAGGTTTTCTGGCACCACAATAAGTACACGGCTAGCACGGCCACTAATGATTTGTTGGTGTAATATCATGCCGGCTTCAATGGTTTTACCAAGGCCTACTTCATCTGAGAGCAGTACCCGTGGGGCAAAACGTTTACCTACTTCTTGTGCAATATAAAGCTGATGCGGAATAAGGTTAGCGCGCTGGCCAATTAAGCCTTTAATAGGCGATTGCTGGCGCTCAAATTGGTGTTGCCATGTTTGGTAACGTAAGGTGTAGCGATCAAAGCGATCTACTTGGCCTGCAAATAAACGATCTTGCGGTTTATTAAACTTAATAAAATGATCTAAAAAGGTTTCTTTTAGCTTTGCTTCTTCGCCGGTATCAACGCGAGTACCTACGTAGCAAAGTAGTTCACCTTGCACTTCAATAGACTCTACTTCTAATTCCCATTCTTCAACGCTTTTGATCACATCACCTGGATTAAATGCCACACGGGTAACCGGTGCTTCTGCACTAGAATAAACACGGTTTTCACCACTGGCAGGAAATAAAATGCTGACCTGGCGGCCTTCAATGGCAACTACGGTGCCTAATCCTAAATCTGACTCTGTATCACTGATCCAACGCTGACCTAAGGAAAAATTCATGTATGTCTCGTCTATGAAGAAAAAGGCGGCTATGTTACCTGTTACATAACACCACTGCAAGGCGCTATTTGACTCACTTTTAATTAATTTTATAAGTGCGAATTAATCCCATTAACAGTGCTAACAAATGGCTCTTTTTTAGGTAAATAAAAACTATGTCGTGTTTGTAATAAAACGGACTTTTATGACAAATAGACTAAACTTAGATTATGCCTTAGCAATTAAGTATTGCAGGTTTGAATTTAGGCCCGTTTTACTTAGTTATTTTGGTATAGCATAAAAATCATAAAACGTAAGGAAAGTGCTATGGAAAAAGCTTCGAACCTTGAAAGTAAAATGTATGTGCTAGACACCAATGTATTACTCCACGAACCCCTCGCTTATTTGTCTTTCCAAGAACATAACGTTGTCATTCCCATGACTGTTTTAGAAGAGCTTGATCACATTAAAGATAGAAAACACGACGTAAGCCGTGATGCACGAGTGGCTATTCGCGGCTTAGATGAGGTACTAAAAGACGCAACTCCAGAGCAAATGTTGCAGGGTGTTGCACTGCCTAGTAATAAAAAGGCAAATGCCAATTCAACCGGTACGCTCATTATTGTTAATGACCATCTTTTTGCAGATTCTATTTCGGGTTTACCGGGGGATGAAAACGACCACCGCATTATTAACTGCGCCGTGTATTTACAAAAACAGCACAGCGATTCAAAAATTGTATTGGTGACAAAAGATATAAACATGCGCCTTAAAGCAAAAGGTGCAGGCCTTAAATATGTTGAAGATTACCGTACCGACCAACTAATTGATGATATTGCTTTATTAACTAGCGGCTATAAAAAAATAGAGGGCGATTTTTGGCAGCACGTAGGGCAATGCGAAACACAGCAGCACGGCCGTGATACGTTTCATTATGTGGCTAAAAACTTAATTCCAGATGTGTTTTGCAATGAGTACATACTTGATGGCAGCGAGCATTTTGCTGCGCGGGTCAAATCTTACGATAACGAGCGTATTAAATTAAAAGATATTAGTGTTGAGCGTTTAATGCACCAGCAAGCGTGGGGCGTAAAACCTAAAAATATTTACCAAGGTATGGCGCTCGACGCTTTGCTTGACCCTAGTATTGAGCTGGTTATTTTAACCGGCCCAGCGGGGTGCGGTAAAACATTACTGGCACTGGCCAGTGCGCTTGAAATGGTGATTGAGCGCGGTATTTACGACAAGGTCATTGTAACGCGTAATACTCCCGAAATAGCCGAGTCTATCGGTTTTTTACCCGGTACCGAAGAAGAAAAAATGGCGCCGTGGTTAGCTGCAATTACCGACACCTTAGAGGTACTACACAAAGGAGACGAGAACCCAATTTCGAGTCGCAATTACATAATGGAAAAAGCCAATGTACAGTTTAAGTCGGTGAACTTTATGCGTGGGCGTAGTATTCAAAATGCAGTGGTAATTTTGGATGAGAGCCAAAACTTAACGGCATCTCAGCTTAAAACTATTATTACCCGTTGTGGCGAGGGAACAAAACTAATTTGTAGCGGTAATTTAGCGCAAATAGACAGTAACTACTTAACCCCCGTTACCTCCGGCCTTACTTATATTGTTGAGCGTTTTAAAGACTTTGAAGGCAGTGCAACAGTTAATTTAAACGGGGTAGTGCGCAGCCGTTTAGCCTCCTTTGCAGAAGAAAATTTATAACTTGCGCAGAACAATTTGGCTCGATAGTCTAGTGGCTGACTATCGGGCCAAAACTTAGGCAAAACGTTGAAATTTTTACCTCTAAAAGACTATTACCGCTCTTTATTTGTAGCATTATTTGTTCCCTTATTTGTGGCATTTTTACTGTGTTTGCACTTGTATAATATAAAAGTTGAGCGCGCCATAGAAAAACGTCAAGCCGATTTTGAACAAGTGTCGGCTCAAGTTAGCCATATAATGAGCTCGGTAAACGACTTTTTTGACAATGCCTTTATATCGTATCAGCAGCCTAGTGTTGAGCAGTTCAATCGCAACTTACTAGAAGGTATTAATCAATACGACAATTACTACTACCGCCACTTTAGCGAGCGCCAAGGCGAAATAGTCGGTAAAGGGCAGTTTGCTTTTTCTAACCGTGCGTTGATCCAATGGCAGCAAGCTACAACCCTAAGTCCAACGTTTAATACCGCGTTATCGCTTATGCAATCGTTGTCGGCTGTTGCCTATGTTGATGATTTGGGGTTTGCCTATGTGGTAAGGCGTAATAAAAGCCAAAGCACTATGCTTAATAAAATTTTAAATGGTAATTTTAAGCCCACATTTATACCTGGCCAGCTTACCTCAAGCGCCATTGTTAAAATACGCGATAGCGCTTATTTTGCTATTGGCCGTAAAAAACAACCTAATTCGTCAGACTACATCATTTTAATATACGATTTAGAGGCCATGTCTAGCTGGCTTAAAAAGGTGGCACCAAGCGAAGGCGAATATGTGTTTATGAACCAGTCGCATCAAGTGATAGCCAGCTCTGTTAAGCGGTTAAATGAAGCAACAGCCTTAAAAGATTATTGGCCTGAATTAGCCCATGACAATGAAAAAATAAACTTAGTTAATAACACAAATGCGCAGTTTTTTATGCAAGCAATGGGGAACCTGCCCATTCATGCCGCCTTTTATGAGCCGCAAATAAAAGTGATCACGCCAATTAGGTATGAAGTTCTTTTGGAGTTTGCGTTTCTAACGTTATTTTTAAGCTTAATGTTTGCGGTATTTTTTTGGTTAAGCCAACGTATTTTTGTTAGACCTATGACTCATTTAATGCAATATTTTGAACAAAATGATGCCCCTAAAGCTGCGCTTTCTAATTACCCCATCCCTTTAAATTGGCAGCCTTGGTTTTCTCGCGTTAAATATGTATTTGATAAAAATGCACAGTTAGTTGAGTCGCTCCAAGAGGCTAATAAAGAACTCGATGAGCAGTTACAGCTGCAATCTCAAAAGCTAAAACGCAGCTACGAAGCAAAAGAGCGACACCTAGCGCTATTAAATACCATGCTAAATAGTGTGCCTGATCTTATTTACTTTAAAAATATTGATGGCTCTTTTTTAGGTTGTAATAAAGCATTTGAAGCCTATGTAGGCAAAGAGCAAGCCATCCTAGTCGGTAAGCGTATTGAAGATTTAGACAGCGACGATTTACAGTTAAGCCTACTAGAAAAGCAAGTTTTACAAACCAAAAGTAGCATTGAGCAACGCATAGATAGCACCGACAAATCGTATCAATTAACGATTGCCCCATTTTATAACGAGCACCAGCACTTATTAGGCACTATGGGAATTGGGCGAGACATTACTGAGCAGCAGCAAACTCTATCGGCGTTAAAAGCGTCAGAATCTAAATTTAGAAGTGCAATAGAGTTTGCAGCAAACAGTGTGGTGTTACTTTCGCTTGAGCACACCATATTGCAAGTTAACAAAGCGGCTCGCAAGTTATTTTCACAGCAAGATATTTTAACTGGTGAGCCACTAAAAATGCTGTTTGATGAGGCGCAGTGGCAAGAAATAAAAAATGCGCTTTGCCACTTATTAGATGATAAAAAACGGGTTTATCATTTAACGCTCTCACAAGGAAAACTAACAAGTTGGCTGCAGCTGAGTGTGTCGCTGGTGTGGGATGAAAACCGTGATCCCTCTTATTATGTTATTCATATTCAAGATGTAAGTGCGCTGACTAAAGCTAAGCATGACGCAGAACGCGCAACAATAGCTAAAAGCCGCTTTATTGCTAATCTAAGCCATGAGATCCGCACCCCTCTTAACGCTGTGTTAGGGCTGTTAGATATGATAGTAGAGCAAGGCTTAAAAAATAAGCAGCTGCAACAAACTAAGCAGGCTAAAAACGCAGCTCAAAGCTTATTGCTGATGCTAAACAGAATGCTCGATTTTGCCCGAGTAGAAAGTGCGCAAGCGCAAATTAAACCGGTGCCTTTTTGCTTAGTTGAACTGATTGATATTTGCGAGAGCTTAACAGCGCCATTGTGCCAAAACAAAGGGTTAAGCTTTAATATTGAAATAGATCCACTCATTAACCCCGCGCTGGTGGGGGATTCAATACGTTTGCAACAAATATTAGGTAACTTACTTACCAATGCCGTTAAGTTTACTAATAAAGGCAGTATTACTTTAAAAATGGTGCTTGAAGAAAATGACGTTTTAGATCAGCAACGTATTTGTTTTCACGTAATAGACAGTGGTGTAGGTATTGCTAAAGCTGACCAACGACGACTGTTTGATGCTTTTACTCAAGGCGATGAATCTTCTACGCGTATTCATCAAGGGGTCGGGCTTGGACTTGCTATAGTTAAACATGGTGTAGCCTTAATGGGCGGCGAAATTGCAATTAATAGTGACAAAGGCCGTGGATGTGAGTTTTTCTTTACTCTAGCGCTTGCGATAGATACGGCTAAAAATAGTGTATTTATACCTAATACATTAGCCATTGTGAGCGATGACACTGTACAGCTAAACGAAGTGGTTAATGCCTACTCACAAGTGGTAGCTATTGATTTAGAAGAGGCGCTTCGCTACCCAATAAAGCTTGCTGATGCACAGCAACTGATTATTGATGAAACCACATTGAACGATTTATTAAAGGTTGAATCTATACACGAAACGCTCAGTGGCAACTCATACCCTGTGGTTGTGGTGAATCACGAACACACTTTAGCATTGCCTTGTACTACGCAAATTAACGCACAACATGTTAAAGCTACGGCGTTAGCTCAGCGCTTGATTAGCTTAAATGCTAATGCGGGGGCGGAGCCACCTAAAGCCGCTGAAAATAATGAAGAAGTAAAAAAAGATATATCGGGTCTACTTATTATGGCGGTTGATGATAACCCGCTTAATTTAGACATTATTAGCAGTGTGCTAAAACAGGCCCATATAAATGTAATAACGGTTACCAATGCGCCAGATGCAATAGAGCTGCTACAAATATTAAAACCAGATTTAATTTTGATGGACGTGCAAATGCCGCATATCGATGGTTGCCAAGCAACGCAATTGATTCGCCAACAGTTTGACGCGCGCCAGCTGCCTATTTTTGCTTTAACAGCACATTGTGAACCTGCAGATGTTGAGCGCTCACTTAGTAGCGGCATGAATAAGCATTTGACTAAACCTGTGGTTGCAGCTGTGCTGTTAGATGCAATTAGAGACGTAGACTTTATAAAACCTACGTTTTATGACCAAAGCTTTGCGCTCACCCAGTTTAACTTTGATGAAAATTTACTGGCAACCATGGTCGGAAAGTTTGCCAAGTTGTGTGAAACGCAGTTAGAACAAATTGAAGAAAACACCCAGCGAGATGAAGTGGTACGCTTAGTGCATAGCATTAAAGGCGTGGCGGGTAACTTAGGTTTTATTAGGCTTTCATTGTGTGCAAAACAATGTGAAACGCACCTTAAAACCACTAACGAGCCGCTTCAGCACACTTTAAAAGAGCTAATCATTCAGCTAAAGCAAGTGATTATATTTATTGAAACCTTAGGGGGACGGGATGTCGAAAAAAGCTAAAATACTGATTGTGGATGATGATCCCCTTAACCGGCTGGTGCTTGAAAAAACACTGGGCACGGAGCATGACGTATTTTTAGTCGAAAGCGGCGAAAAAGCGCTCACCTTTATTAAATCTAATCAGGTCGATTTAATTATTTTAGATGTGGTGATGCCAGGCATTGATGGTTATGAAGTGCTTGTACAGCTTAAAGAAAACCCTATTACTCAGTCTATTCCTATTGTGTTTATATCGGCTAATAATAGCCACACCGATGAAGCAAAAGGCCTTGAGTTAGGTGCAATGGATTACATCACTAAACCCTTTAATGCGTCTATAGTCAAAGTGCGGGTACGCAACCAATTACTGATCAAGCAAAAAAATGATTTGCTAGAAATGCTTGCCTCAATAGACGGTTTAACGGAAATACCCAACAGGCGTTATTTAGATGAAAACCTCTCTCGTGAATGGCGCAGAAGTAAACGTAATGGCTCGTGCTTGTCTGTTTTATTAATGGATATAGATCACTTTAAGCGTTACAACGATTGCTATGGCCACCGAGCGGGGGATGAGTGTTTAAAGCAGGTTGCCCAGGCGTTAGCAGCGCAATGTGAGCGTAGTACTGACTTTATTGCCCGCTACGGGGGGGAAGAGTTTGCAGCGGTATTACCCGATGTTAATAAACAACAGGCATTAGCATTTGCCCAAAAGTTAAGAAAAGCGGTAAACAGCCTCAATATAGAGCACAAAGCTTCGTTAAATGCAGATCACATAACAATCAGTATTGGCATTGCTAGTATGGAAAACGGCAATGCAAGTGCCGAACAAGCCTTACTCGAACAAGCTGACCTAGGGCTATATGCCGCAAAAGATGCAGGGCGCGATCAGGTGGTTGCGCTTAACTTATAATGTGGCTGTGTTTATATTAAAGCGTTATTTAAATCTGCCCCACACGTTAATGTTATTACCAAGCGGGGCTGCTTTACGCTACTAGCGCGTTGTTATTTTGTGATCATGCCCAGTGCGCTTTCACCAATACCCACCAATTTATCATTTTTAAATACCAATGGCGTGCATTCATCTTTTGTTGTTTTGCCATCAGAGTGAATGCTGTTAGTCACGTAAAACAGTATCTGATACACATCATCATCTTTTTTCAATAGCTCGGTAAAGTTTGGCGTTTTTAATTGCGCTAAAACAGATTGATAGCTGCTATCCATTGTTAAATCTGCAATCGTTTCGCGGTTTTTTTTATGCTGATGTTGCCAGCTTGATGAGTCGTTACCTGCCCAGTGCGTTTCTGCTTCGCCATCTGATACGGCAATAACACAGCCTGTTAAAAACGGAGCAATAAGTGCAGCAGCTAAAAGTGATTTTTTCATTGTTATAGTCCTTGATGAGTTTTAATTTAATTATTTACTTATCAGGAGCAAGTAATAGGCCAATATAACAAAGTTATAAAATTCAAGGGGTTAGATTGTAATGGCTGTTTTTAAGTGATGAATTATAAAAATCATTAGCAAAAACAGCCACTTTTTAGGTTTTTTAACGATTAAGCTAGCCCGCGTTTATTTAGCCTAGCGAAAACACGTTACAGCTATTTACTAAATAGAATAAGGCACTTTGAGGCAGGTAAAACCTAGCCTCAATGCGGCTCATTATTGTTGTAAATTGCTATTATACCAAGCGGTTACGAGACTCACCGTTACTAAAGGCTGCAATATTTAGGCTTACCTCATTAATTAAGCGTACGATTGACTCTGTGCTGGCCCATGCAATGTGAGGTGTAAGTAGCAAGTTTTCGCCTGTGTAATTAGCCAGCGGGTTAGAAGGCTCTGCCGGCTCTTTAGTAAGTACATCAACACCCGCACCGGCAATTAAATTTTGCTCTAGGGCTGTGGCTAAGTCGGCTTCATTTATAATGCCACCACGGGCGGTATTGATAATAATACTGCTGGGTTTCATCATTTTTAGCTCATCTAACGAAATTAAATCGCGTGTTTCATCAGTAAGCGGGCAGTGCACGCTAATTATATCAGCGGTTTCTAATACTTCTTCAAAAGGTGTACGGCCTTCTCTACAAGAGGCGCCTTTACGCTCTGCAACCACTACATTGGCTCCAAAAGCTTGCGCTACTGTCGCCACACCTTTACCTAGCGTTCCGCCGCCTATAATGGCAAATGTTTTACCTTGTAAATCATTAAAGCTGTAATCTAATCTGCAAAACATCTCGCTTTTTTGCCAAGCGCCTTGCTGGCAGTCGCGCTGGTAGCGGTGTGTATTACCTAATAAATTAGTCACTAACGAAAACGTGTGCTGTACAACCGAAGGGGTTGAGTAGCCTGCTACGTTGGTAACGGCAATACCAAATTCTTCAGCGGCGTTTAAATCAACATTATTAGTGCCTGTTGCACTTACGCAAATAAGCTTAAGCGTTTTAAGTTGGCTTATCGTATCGCGATTTAGCACAACCTTGTTGGTAATAAGGACGTCCGCGCCTTGGCTGTGAGCAACAACTTGCTCAGGTGACGTAAGTTCGTAAGTAGTTAGCTCACCTAGTTCTTCAATGCAAGTTAACGAGGTTTTAGCTAAAGTAGCGTTATCGAGAATGGTGATTTTCATTGTGTGTCCTATCTAAATGCGTACCGTAAAATGGCAAGAGCGTTTAAGGTACTACGAATACACACCTTTGTTAATGCTATTACTACCAAATGCTTAGTACAAAAAGTCAGGTTGCTGATAAAAGTTTAAATTGGCTGGTCTGCCCACTCAAATATAAATAACATGATATTTTAGCGGGCTATATCGCTGGGGCCTGTTTATTTTTTGAGGTTGAACTCACTTTCCTGTGAAAGGTCAACAAGCCTTATTAACGTTGATAAAACTAAAAAACAATGCACCAACCCCTTTTTGTGTGGTCATAGACTGAAATGGCTCGCAAATAAGCATAACCAAATGGCTATTTCTTATTTAAGAGTGGCTGAGTTATAATCAAAATTATATATAAACGGTACGTTTTGCGTGCCGTTTTTTTAACATTGTAGATGCAGTAATGAGTGAATTAGAAGATAAGTACGCAGACATAAGACCTTACAACGACGATGAAGTTGCGGCCTCGCTAGCGCGTTTAATTAACGATAATGCGTTTATAGATGTAATAGCAAAGTACAACTTACCGCGCTTTATATCCGCTATGCCTTTTATTGCTCGCACACTGGTGAGAAGCCAGTTACGAAAAAAATGGGGTAAATTTACGAGCGTTGAAGATGTACAAAACGAAGTTGCAAAGTATTTAGATAAACTTATAAAACGCACTACCTCAAAAGTCACCTTTTCTGGATTAGACAAATTAGACCCGCAGCAGGCGTATTTATTTATATCAAACCACCGCGACATAGTGCTGGACCCTGCACTTGTTAATTGGGGTTTGTATCAACATAAAATGAAGACGGTGCGTATAGCAATAGGTGATAACTTATTGCAAATACCGTATATAACCGAGCTGATGCGTTTAAATAAAAGCTTTATCGTTAAGCGCTCAGCCAAAGCACCTAAAGAGATGCTTAAGGCGCTTACGCAGTTGTCATCGTATATTTATGACTCGTTAACAGCAGGAAATTCTATTTGGATTGCGCAAAAAGAAGGGCGTGCAAAAGACGGCTTTGATCAAACAGATCCGGCGCTTTTAAAAATGCTGCAACTTAATGGTCGTAAACAAAAGAAACAATTTGGCGAGTATATTAAAGAGTTAAAAATTGTTCCTGTGTCTATTTCTTACCAGTATGAGCCTTGTGCAATTTCAAAAGCAAAAGAGCTTTATCATAAACAGCAGCACGGTGAATACGTAAAATCAGCAGGCGAAGACATAGCAAGTATTGTTGAAGGATTTAGCTCTGCTAAAGGGCATGTACACTTAGCATTTGGACAACCGGTTGAAAGCGGTTGCGATGATGCTGATGAGCTGGCGCAAACAATTGATAAGCACATTGTTGAGTCTTTTTACTTACACCCAGGAAATTACATTGCCGGTGGGTGCAAGCAAGCAGTTATTGATGAGCCCGATACCGCCACTTTTGAACAGCGTTTAGCCTTAGTGCCAGAAGAGCTAAAGCCACTTGTTTTAGCTATGTATGCAAAGCCATTTCAACGCAAAACTGAAATCACAAACAAAGTATGTGAGCAAAGCCATTAGGCATCTGCGTTGGCAAATAGCGTAATAAAGCAGCGTAAACGCTGCTTTTTTTTTGTGCATAAATAACGCTATACTCATACAAAGCAATTATTCTACTTAGGGGGCGCAATGCAACAAATTGAAATATTTGATATTCCAAGCCCCTGTAAAAGTATTTGCCAAGTAAACAACCGAGGTTATTGCAAAGGCTGCTACCGAAGCCGGGATGAGCGCTTTAATTGGAATGCGTTAAGCAATGCGCAAAAAAAGAAAGTACTTAGCTTGTGCCAGCAACGTTACAAACGGTATTTACAAAAGCGCCAAGCTGCACAATCACAAGCCACTTTAGATAAGCAACAAGGCTTTGAATTTTAAACCTTGCTGTACATGCTAGAGTTTTAAATTGTATTTTGCGCGCAATGCGCGACTAGTGCCGTTATCGTGTAGTTTATTTAAAGCATTCAATAATTTACTTACCAAAGCCGCGTGCTTTTTATGTACATAGTGATAGAGCGAAAACGTACTTAGCAGCTGGGTTTGCATACACGTCTCTGGTAGGGAAAAGTTATCGGCTTTAAGCACAAAGTCGAGCATAATTGCCCCATCAACTTTATGCTGGGCTAGTAGGTTAAGTTGGGTCGTAATATTTTTTACTTCAATAATATTGCCGTTAAACTTATGCTCATTTAAGTAATGGTGCTGAACTGGATAGCCTGATAAAACCGCAATACTATCGAGCTTATCGAGTGTATTGGGTTGGCAGTTTTTAAACAGTAAAAGCTTATAGTCAAACAGTGGGTAGTTAATTCTGATCAGGTTTTTATTGTCCGCCTCTATACTTATATCGCGGCCAAGTTGGCCATCTAACACCCCATTATTGGCTGCTAATAAGGCATTTTGGCGATTAAAATCAATTATGTGTACTTCATAATTAAGTTCTTTATAGGCTAATGTGAGTAAAGCGAGCGCATAGCTTGCTTGAGCTGAGTCGGCCGGGCGGTTAAATATAACGCTATTGTGATTGGCGAGTGTAATTTTACTAAAAAATAAAACGACTAATAAAAACAAAGCATTGAGCTGTATCTGCAAGGTTACTTCCGTTTAAAATAAGGAGAGGGCAAATGAACGCAGCGAATAATACCAAAATAGTTTGGTTTTTGCCCATGTTTGTTGCTTTTTAAACAGTAAATGGGTTCAAATATACGTATAATAAATGCGGATAACTAACCGTACTTAGGAGTGGTTGTGAGTTTTAATTTATGTGCTTTACCCCGAGAGCAAAAATACCAGATTCAATTAGATTACGAAGCCTCATTTTGGGCTTATCAAATTAAACGTAATAAAAAAACACGTGAGCAAGTTTATAACACGATTCATAGCCGCCCAGTGGCAGAGCAAACGTTTTTAAAGCAACAGTTTGAGCAGTATTTGGCGTTAATGCTAAGCTAATATATGTACACAGTACAAAAGTTAGACACACTTAAGATTCCATTAGTTAATAAGTTTTATGCACTGTATAGCGTAAGAGGACGTGCTAATAAGCAAGATCAGGTTTGGGTTGTTTACAGTGAAATGCAGATAGTTGCGGCGTGTCGGATACAAAATAAACACGACTTTTTATTTTTATCGACCGTATTTGTTGCCCCGCAGCACCGTGCAAAAGGGCTGGCAAAGCAACTTGTATGCGCCGCTATAAAACAGCAAAGTATGCCGCTTTATACCTTTGCTTATAAAAATATTACAGCTTTATATACGAGTCTTGGTTTTAACCAAGTATTAACATATACTCCTGGTTTAAAAGCACTTTTTGATATTTATACGCATCGAAATATAGTCGCACTCGAATACCTATAACAAAAACAACGGATCAAGCCATGAGTAAAGGCGTTCATTGGATCATTAGTTGCTGTATAGCTTTAATCGCTATATTTAGTTGCCATGTTGGCGCACAGGTTAAACGTTTATCCCCCAGTGAAGGCCTGTCGCAAAGCTATGTGAACACTATGCTGCTTGATGATAACGGTTACCTATGGCTCTCTACCGAAGGGGGGTTAAACCGTTATGATGGTTACCAAGTTGTTTCAATTAATGGCCCTAATGGCGAGCTTGAAGAAGCCATAATTGATTGTATTTACCAAGACCCCGCAGGCAATATTTGGATAGCCTCGTTACTTGCCGGCTTATTTAAATACGACCCAAGTACCGACACCTACCAGCAATTTATTGCTCAACCTACCAGCGAAAAACAAATTTTAAGCCAGTCGGTATTTAGTATGGCAGCGGTTGATGACAAAACCTTATGGATTGGGCGTGGTCGCGACTTTGCTAAATTAGATATTGAAACAGGTAAAATAACCAGCCTATTTGAGCTGCCTAAAGAATACGAAAACACCTTAGTCAGAGAGCTTTTTCATTACAATGGGTATATTTTTATAGGCACAAGCCATGGGGCATTTGTATTTGATATCGCCTCTGAGCAAATTAGGCCGCTGCAGCATTTAAAAAGCAAAGCTGAGCATATTTATCAAAACAACGTTAAATCGTTTTCGGTTATTGAAAATAATCAGTTGTTAGTAGGCACCGTTAAAGGCTTGTATCAAGTTGATATTAGCGACTTGCCAGGCATGTTTGAACGCCCCGACATAGCATTTAAAAACCAAGCCGTTATTGCCGATTTAAATGTATGGCGCATCATCAACGAAGGCGAAAAGCTAGATCTGGCGACTAATAAAGGGCTCTTTAAATTTGATTTAAATAGCAAAGAGTTGGTAAAAAACACACGTATTACGCAAAGTAAATACAGCCTATCTGATACCAGTATGATAGACATGGTAAAAGATAAATCAGGAGGGTATTGGCTCGCTACTAAAACCGATGGTGCATTTTATCTGTCTAATAATACCTATCACTTTAGCAATATAGATGGTAGTAAACTGGGTGGCGATGGCCTTTCTCACCCTTCGGTTTGGGGCATTACGGAGTATGGCAACAGCCTATGGCTGGCAACGCATAATGGCTTAACCGAAATTGATTTAGCCACTAACACCAGCCAAGTTTACTTAAAAAACCACAAAGTAGACTTACTGACTACCGAATTTAGCGTGTATGAAATTATTCCTTATAAGCAAAAGCTTTGGTTACATACAAACCGTGGGCTGTTTGAGTTTGACCCCATAACGCATCAAATTAACGAGCCAACAATAACAAACCCCAACAATAGAGCCTACATAGAAGGCTGGGTACACGGCGTAACCTTAATGCCTAACGGTGATTTGTACTATGTGCACTCAGATCACGGTATGTTTGTATATAATATTGATACTCAGCAGATCACCCGATTAGAAGGGGCCTTTAGCAAAATAGAGCCGTTTTTGGCGCATGGTTTTTCGCCAGCGCTGGCAACCAAGCCTGATATGCCCCTGTTTTTTAATGCGGGTATTTTATATCAGGTAAACCCATCCACATTAGCATTAAACACCATTTATAAAGTGCCAAAACAGCACGATAACGTGGCTATTAATGTGCTTTCTTACGTGGTCGATAACAACAATATTTTATGGATTTCACTATCTAATTTTGGTCTGATTGGGCTTGATGCAGCCAGTTACAAATTGGTACACACGATTGACTTAGAAAAAAATAAGTTAGGTACCTTACTTTATGACATGGTGCTTGATGATAATGGCATGATTTGGATGAGTAGCCATAAAGGCATATGGCGACTAAACCCAGAAACACTTCATTTTCAGCAGTTTACTACATCTGAGGGGCTGCTTTCTGCTGAGTTTAACAGCAGTGCCATGGCGCATTTAAGCGATGGGCGCATTGCCTATGGCAGCTTAAAGGGCATTACATATTTTCATCCGATGGAAAATCAAAATTACCACTCTTTAATTGATCATGTAAATATAACGCGAGTTGATTTAATGTCGCGCGACTTATCTATCGATTTAAAACAGCCATTAAATGAAATAGTCCTTAACCATGATGATATCGGTTTAGAGGTGGCGTTTTCGGCGATGGCCTTTAGCTATCAAGAGCGCATAATTTACGAGTACCAGCTTGATAACGGCCAAAAAACCTACACCCGTAATAATAATCGGGTGTTATTCCCTAAATTAAATCCAGGTAATTACCAGCTCAAAGTATGGGCTAAAGATCCGTTAACCGGCGAGTACACGCCGCCTGCAGTGCTAAAAATTCGAGTTAAGTATCCTCTGTGGCGAGCGCCATATTTTATGGTGCTTTATGGCGTTTTGTTTATCGCATTTATTGCTTTTTGGGTAATGCGCCGCAACAAAATTCAGCGCATATTACTGGCCGCTAATAAAGAAAGTAAAGAAAGTGAAGCGCGATTAAAACTAGCCTTAGAGGGTAGTGAGTCTGGCATGTGGGATTGGCAGTCTACATCGAGTAGTATTTACCAGCCGCGCTTATGTAATGAACTGGGGTATGATCAAGAAAGCGTGAGCCTAGATGATTACCTAGCTAAAATTCACCCGCAAGATAAAGCGCTTTTCAGATTAGAATGGTTAGAATTTTTATCAACCGATAAAGGCTACTTTAATTGCACTTATCGTTTACGCCACGCTAAAGGCTATTGGCGTTGGTATAAAGACTTTGGCAAAGTGGTGGAATGGAGCGGGCAACTTCCTAAAAAAGTTGCGGGTACTTACACCAATATGACCCGCGAAATGGTGTTTGAAGAGCATGCCCGCTTATTTACCGCTGCGTTTGAGCAAACCCGTGATTGGGTATTTATTCTTGATAAAAACTTTACGGTTCGCGCCTCTAACAAATCGTTGCAAACGGCCTTTAACTTTCCTAGTGAGCCACGCTCTAGCCGTGCCCTTAATTTAGGCATATCGCGAAGTAATCGTTTTGACTACTTACGGATAATGCAAAAGCTGAATGTGGGTGAGCATTTTTCCTGTGAAGACTTAGTCACCCTTGCCAGTGGTGAGCAGCGCCATGTGTTAGTAAAAATAAGTGCAGTGGCCGACACCGAACACCGTTTAAGCAGCTACGTTATTATTTTGACCGATATTCATGCGCAAAAATTGGCTGAAAATGAGCTTCATATTTTAGCCAATTATGACTCATTAACCGGTTTGCCTAACCGTATGCTGTTTAACGACAGGGTTGAGCGTGCTATTGAGCAAGCGCAAAATCATCAATGTAAAGTAGCTATGCTGCACATAAACATTAAGCGGTTTAAATACTTTAACGACTCATTTGGACGTGAAGCGGCTGATGAGCTAATAAAGCAAGTGGCTAAGCGCATTAAGCGCTCCTTGCGTCCTTCTGCAAGTGTTGCACGCTTTGGTGGCGATGAATTTGTGGTGCT
The DNA here is from genome assembly GCF_024518735.1 of Pseudoalteromonas agarivorans. NCBI lineage: Bacteria > Pseudomonadati > Pseudomonadota > Gammaproteobacteria > Alteromonadales > Pseudoalteromonadaceae > Pseudoalteromonas > Pseudoalteromonas agarivorans. Next base: position 242,076 of record NZ_JANIGJ010000006.1, on the reverse strand, counting down.
GGTGGAAGATGTGCAGCAAATTGAAGAAGTATTGCTTATTTGCTCTAAATTAATAGATTCTGTAAGCCAAAATATGGAATTTAATGGCCAGGTGGTAAATGTTAATTTAAGTATTGGTGTAGCAATAGCGCCTGATGACGCCGCAGATCATGCTGCGCTGTTAAAAGCTGCCAGTATAGCTTTGTACCATGCAAAAGAGTCTCTCGAAAGCAGTTATAAGTTTTACAAGCAGGAGATGAATCAGCATGTACAAAAAGCCCTGCATTTAGAGTCTTTGCTAACTAAAGCGTATCAGGAGCAAGAGTTTTGCAATTACTACCAGCCTATAGTGAATGCGCACACTCAAAAAACCGAAGGTTTTGAAGTGTTGTTACGCTGGCCAGAAAACACTTTAGTGCCCACGCAAGAGTTTTCTTTAGCGGCTGAGAGCATAGGGTTAATAACAAAAATTATGCTGCAAACCTTTGCCCGTGCGTTGCAAGCGCTTAAACAATGGCGTGAGATTTCACCTCAGCTGTACTTGTCGATAAACCTCTCTGCACTTGATTTTGAATACGAAGAGCTTGTAACCGACATTCATAAAGCGTTGAGCCACGCTAATGTGCCCTCAGAAGCCATAGTGTTTGAAATCACCGAGTCTATTTTAATGCGCGACTCTAAACATGCGCTGCACAGTATGGAAATGCTGAAAAAGCTTGGCTGTAAACTCTACATGGATGACTTTGGAACAGGCTATGCCTCATTAACGTATTTAAAGCGTTTTCCTATCGATGTACTAAAAATAGATAGAAGCTTTGTGCAAGATATTGGCGTGGACTCGGATGATGAAGCCATTATTCAATCAACGCTTACCTTAGCTCATAGTTTAGGTAAAGAGTGTGTGGCAGAGGGCATTGAAAACAAACAACAGCTGCAGTTTTTAAAGCAGTTAGGGTGTAAGCATTTTCAGGGCTATTTATTTAGTAAGCCAGTACCTAAAGAAGCTGTTCCCGCACTGATCAAACAAGATTGGGGCAACATATTTAACCAGTAAAAATAAGCTTATTGGCGTTTACCACAGTGGCGGCAAAATAAATGACTGTTGCGTTGATTAAGCTGCGTTTTAATTGCTTTATTGGCCTCAAGCTTACTTAAACCTAGTTTGTAGCGCAGCCCCTCTAAGTGCAAACGCTGTGAGTCATCTAAACTGCCTTGGTGAATTTGCTCATGTACGGCATCTTCAAAAAATTGCCGGCGTTTACGTATTTGCTCCGAAAAACTAGAGGCAAGCAAGCCTGTAGGAATTGCCACCATTCCCATGCTCACCAAAGTAACTACGCCACCAAATAGTTTACCAAGTGGCGTTAGCGGTACAACATCACCATACCCAACCGTAGTGAGGGTCGCCATAGCCCACCACATAGCCGCAGGAATAGAGCCAAATTTATCTGGCTGAATATCGTGCTCTAATAAATAAATACCGCAGGAGGCAAGTATTAGCAGTACCGACATAATAAAAAACGCGGCCAGTAATGAGCTCGCTTCGTCTTTAAATGCTTGTAATAACAACTGCATTGCACGTGAATAACGAGTAAGTTTAAATACTCTTAAAAGCCTTAATACACGTAAAAAACGAAAATCCAGAGGAAACACAAACATTAGCAAGCTGGGTAAAATGGCTATTAAATCGATGAGAGCCAAAGGTGATAAAAAGTAATGCAGCCGGCGTTTTGCGTTTGAACCTTTTATAGCTGCGTATTTGCTCTTATCGACACAGGCCCAAAGCCTTGCAAGGTATTCAAGGCTAAAAATAGCCACCGAAATAACCTCTAAAAGTAAAAACTGCGGGTAATATACTTTGTTTATACTCGGTACTGATTCCAACACAATAGCAATAACGTTAAGCATAATTAAAGCAATCAGCGCGGTGTCGAGTATATGGCCCGCTTTGCGGTAATCGCCAGTCCCTTCAAATACCTGCGCTAACGTTTGTCTTGCTGTGCTGCTCATGTGTTTAGCTTTAACAGCATATTAATACTGCCTTCTTCAAAATCGCGGCTAATTGTAAAACCTAACTTACGGGCAAGCTCAATCATGCCGGTGTTCTCAGGCAGTGTTATGCCTTCAATTACTTCTACGCCTTGGCGCTTACAATGATTTATTGCAGCGCTCATAAGCAGCCTGCCAAGACCTAAGCCTTGGTAGTCAGAGCGAACCACAGTTGCAAACTCAGCATGTAAATTATCAGGGTCCATAATAACGCGTGCTACACCTAGTGTGCGGCTTTTACCTTCAAAGCGCTGGCATACAATAAAAGCCATTTCTCGGTCGTAATCTATTTGCGTCATTTTTGCGAGCTGGTCGTGGTTAAACTGGGGCAGCTCACCAAAAAAGCGTTTGTAACGATCTTCTTTATTGAGTGATTGATCAAACTCTTGGTGGGCTTTTTCATCCTCTGGACGAATAGGCCTTAATGTAGCTCGCGTATTATTTTTAAGGGTTACTTCTTCTACAAGATCAATAGGGTAAGGGCGAATACATAAACGTTTACGATCGCTGCGTGCCTGATAGCGATTAACACTAATAGTGGCATCAAGCACTAAAAATTGCCCATTACTGGCTAAAATAGGATTAAGTTCCATGGCACTTATATCGGGCTGATCGACAACAAGTTGAGATATACGTGTGAGCAGGGCGCATAAGCGATATTTGTCGACTTTTTCTGGCAAAATGCGATCTTTTAATACGCCTTTATCGTTTGCTGCTGCAATAAGGTATTTAGCTAAGTTCATATTAAGCGGCGGCAAAGCAACGGCTGCTTGGGCATACTCTAACCCATTACCCGCTTCACCAAGTAATATAACAGGGCCAAAATTAGGCTCAGTTTTAATGGCGATTCGCAGTTCATTAGCGCCGGCGCGCGGCGCCATTTTTTGCAATGAAAACCCTTCAATAACAGCATCTGGATAGGTGTTTTTAATTCGTATCAGCATGGCAAAGGCGGTTTGTTCAACCTCGTTTGCATCGTTTAAGTTAAGAACCACGCCCCCTACTTCTGATTTTGAGGCAATACTTGGGCTAATCAACTTTAACGCTACCGGAAAACCTAATTCAATTGCTTGCTCACGCGCCTCTGTGGGCGTATAGGCTACTTCTGTTTGAATACACTCAACACCATAATGACTAAGAATTTGGCTTGCTTGATGAGTGGGTAAGTAGCTTTGCTCTTCTTCTAAAAATTCGTTAATGAGCGTAGTGGCCGCTGATTTATTTATTTTTGCATCATCGGTATTTGATTCGGGTGTTTGCGTTAAATGTTTTTGGTTACGACGGTAGCTAACTAAATGCATAAATGCGCCAACCGCACCCTCAGGCGTACGATAGGTTGGAATAGTGTGGTTAGAACAAACACGCCTCGCGGCATAAGCCGCATCTTCACCCATAAAGTTGGTCATTACATAAGGGCGTGCCATCTTTGGTATTTTTTGTAAGGTTTGCACTATCATATCGGCATAGTCTTCACTTGGTGCAAGTGCCGAAGGGGTATGAATAATAAGTAAGTTTTTAACTTCTTCGGCGCGAAGTAAAATTTCTAATGCTTGTTTGTAACGCGCCGGAGCAGAGTCGCCAAAAATATCGACAGGGTTAGATGTAGTATCCGACTGCGGAATAACTTTATTGAGTGCGGAGCGCGTTTGCTCACTAAGCTGGGTAAGTTTGCCCGAATTTAAAATAAGCTCATCGACCGCCATAACCCCCGGGCCGCCGCCGTTGGTTAAAATGGTTAACTGCTCAACTTTTAGTAATTTAGGGTGGATGGCAAGTGTTTGCGTGGCTGCAAAAAGTTCGCGCAGATCACTAACACGCAGCATACCGGCGCGTTGAAAAAGCGCATCGTACACTGCATCTGAACTTTGCTTGCCACCGGTATGAATTTCAGCAGCCAGTGCACCTGCTCCGGTTTTTCCCGTTTTAATGGCAATAACTGGCTTACTAAAGGCCGCTGCCCGTGCTGCCGAGATAAACCCGCGAATATCTTCAATATTATCTATGTAGAGCAAAATCGCTTTGGTTTTAGCATCGCGGCCTAAAAAATCGAGCAGCTCGTCAAAATCGATATCTAGGCAATCACCGACCGAAACAAAATACGAAAAGCCAATCTCTTTATTTTTAGCCCAATCTAAAATAGTGGAACACACCGCTGCGGATTGCGATATAAATGCCAGTTTCCCTGGTGCTGCAACTGTGTGAGAAAAGCTGGCATTAAGGCCAATATGCGGAATAAGCAGCCCTAAACAATTAGGCCCAAGCAAAGTAACGTGATGTGCATTTGCAGCGCGCTTTAAGGCTGTTTTTTGGCTCAATGAGAGCCCATCAGCAATCACAATTGCACTTTTACAGCCAAGTTCACCTAGCTGCTCGATAATGCTCAGTAAGGTATTTTTATTTGTACAAATAACGGCTAAGTCGGGCACTTTGGGCAGCGCGGCAATATCAGGGTAGGCAAGCACGCCGTGTACCGCACTATGGGTAGGGGTTACGGGCATGATTGGCCCTTTAAACCCACCTTGTAATAAATTGCGCATAACCACAAACCCCGCGCGTGTGGGGGTATTCGAGGCGCCAATAACGGCTACCGAGGCCGGATTAAAAAATTGGCTGATGCGCTTTAAGCTCATGGCATATCCTTGGCTGATTATATTTTGCGTTATTTATAGTCTCAATGTACCCTGTTTGCTGTGTTATTTCGAGCGCATAGATACTTATTATTGATATCAATCAAGGAGTTTTTTGTGAATAAAACACCCGGTTTTTACACAGTTATAGCCGCAATTTGCCTAAGTATAGGCTTAATTTTATTAGGCTTTATTATTAAAAGTGCCGCAGTAGATGTAAAAAGCATGGAACGTAGTGTGCAGGTTAAAGGGTTAGCAGAGCGTGAAGTTAGCGCCGATACGGTAATTTGGCCGCTGCAATACAGTGACGCAGACAACGACTTAGAAAAACTGGTTAGTCGAGTTGAGCAAAAAAACGATGCTGTTATTGCATTTTTAAAGCTACATGGCTTTGATGATGACGAAATAAGCACGGGTAGCCAGTCGATTATTGATAAGCAAGCCCGTGAATACGCTAACGATAATCAAAAGTTTCGTTACTTGGTACGCGTTAATATTATTGTGTATTCGAACGCGCCCGACAAAGTACAAAATGCGCTGAGTAAAGTGAGTCAATTAGCTAAACAGGGCATTGCCATTGTGCAAAATAGTTACGAAACCAAAGTTGAGTATTTATTTACCGGCCTTAACGATATAAAGCCTGCAATGGTGCAAGAGGCTACAGAAAAAGCCCGTGAAGTTGCCAACAAATTTGCTAAAGATTCGAACTCAACGCTGGGTAAAATAAAATCCGCTCGCCAAGGGCAATTTAGCATTAGCAATCGCGATTCAAATACGCCACATATCAAAAAGGTGAGGGTGGTCACCAGTGTTGAATATTACTTAAGTGACTAAATTGCTCTAACTAAGTGGGCAATTTGCGCGGTTGAGCGCTGTAGGTAAGCAGCGCTAAGTAAAATGCTAGTTTCGTTTATATCAGCGCCTTTTAATATATTTGCCAGTTGCTGTTTAGCGGTTGGATTTTGTTTTTGCTCTATTTCCATAAGCGCTAATAATGCTGAAAATTCATGCTTTATTGGTGTGCTAGGTTTATCAGCATAGGCGATATAACAGGCAACAGGGGTAAGGCCGCGAGCATTTGTTTGTGCAAGGGCTTTTACTAAATTATCGTTAGATTCAAATAGCATTAATGAGCGCACATAGTTAAACGCCAGCTTTTGAGCATTGGCGTGTTTAAATACATTGTGCAGTACATTATTTCCTTGGCCGTCTTGTGCTAAAAAGCCGTTATTTTCTTTTAATGCAGGTGTAAAAAACGTTAAAGCATCAGACGTTGTTAATTGGTTGATAAAAGGTGCTGGTGGGGTGTTGGTTGTTAAAATACGTGTTGCCACATTTTGCATAAAGTCGTATTTAATACTCATCCGCAAAGCACTTTCGTAAAGGTGGTTTAGCTGTAATGTTTGCTGAGCAGGGCTTAACTGTTTAAAGTCGTTATCGAGCTCGTCTAGCTGATGCTTAGCAATGCGCGCATTAAGTAATTGTATGCTTAAATCCATTATTAACTCTACCTCTGAGCGTTTTTATTACTATAAAACAAAAAAGGCCGCATCAGCGACCTTTTTCTATTTATAACCAAGTATTAAGCTTTTTTACTTGCTACCCACTCGTTTACAAAGTTCTCTAATACGTTAAGTGGTACAGGGCCATTTTTAAGTATAACGTCGTGGAACTGACGAATATCAAACTTATCGCCTAGTTGCTTTTTAGCCTCTTCACGCAGCTCTAAAATTTTAAGCATACCCACTTTATAAGCTGTCGCTTGCGATGGCATTACAATGTGACGCTCAACCATTTTAACACCGTCAGATGTGGCGTTAGGCGTATTATTCACGTAGTAATCAATACCTTCTTGGCGAGTCCATTTCATTGCGTGAATACCGGTATCAACGACTAAGCGACACGCACGCCATAATTCCATCGAAAGGCGACCAAAGTCTGAGTATGGGTCTGAGTAAAGGCCCATTTCTTTAGGAATGTACTCTGAGTATAAGCCCCAACCTTCAATATAAGCGGTGTAGCCACCAAACTTACGGAACTTAGGTACACCTTCAAGCTCTTGTGAAATGGCAATTTGCATGTGGTGACCCGGAATACCCTCATGGTACGCTAATGCTTCCATTTGGTACGTTGGCATCGCTTCCATGTCGTAAAGATTTGCGTAGTAAATACCAGGGCGTGAGCCATCTGGCGCAGGTTGTTGGTAAAATGCTTTACCCGCTGCTTTTTCGCGGAATGCTTCAACGGCTTTAACTTTAAGATCAGCCTTTGGCTTAACAATAAATAACTCATCTAGACGAGTTTTCATGGTGTTGATTAGGCCAGTGGCTTCATCTAAATAACGCTGTTTACCTTGCTCGTCATTGGCATAATAAAATTGTTTATCCGTTTTCATAAACTGCATAAACGCTTTTAAATCGCCTTTAAAGCCTACTTTGTCTTTAATTTCACGCATTTCATCATGAATACGTTTTACTTCAGCAAGGCCAATGGCATGAATTTCTTTAGCGGTTAAGTCAGTTGTTGTGGTGCGCTTAAGTGCGTTATTGTAAAACGCTTCGCCGTCAGGCAGTTTCCATGCGCCATCGCGGTTATCTGCACGTTTTTCTAACTGTGCTAAGTAATTAATTAACTTAGAGTAAGAAGGCTTAACGGCTGATTTTAATGCATCAGTTGCATCGCTAATTAAGGCATCTTTTTCATTTTGGCTAATTTCAAGAGCGCTTACTTTACGTTTAAAGTCGGCTAATAGTGTTGAGTCTTCACCTTTTTCAAATGGCGCACCATGAATGATGTTTTTGCTCGAATCTATAACATGTGGGAACACAAATTTAGGCGCGATAATGCCTTTATCAGCACGGGTTTCTAAATCAGTAATTAGCTGATCAAATACAGTCGGTACACCGTTTAAACGCGCAATATAATCTTTAGCTTCTTTAACATTACTAATTGAATGTTGGTTTATTAAAAACGCAGGCACCATAGAGTGCGTACCAAACATTTGGTTAACCGGGTAGTTATGGTAACGCCATTTAAAATCAGCAATCGAGCTTTCTAGGTCTTGTTTTTTTAAGTCGTAACTTACTTTAGTGGCGTCATCAAGCAGGTCGCGGTTGATAGCATTTAAAGTGACTAAGTCTTCTTTTGCTTGCGTAAGGTCTTTTAGTTTTTGCTCTTCGCTTCCGTCATCCCATTTATCGTAATCTTTTTTAATACCCATGTAAGTTTGATAAACCGGGCTGCTCATTACATCGCGGTTAAAGGTATCTTCAAAAAACGCATTCGCTTTGTCGATTTCGCTTTGCACTGGTTGCGCTTGCACTGCAGGCGCTGGCGTTGTTTGTTGTGGTGCCTGCTGGCAACCGGCTAAAATAGCAACGCTCACGGCTGCTGCAATAAAGGTAAGTTTACGCATTGTTTTCCCTTTGTTGTTAGAAACCCATTAGGGTGTATTATATTTATTTGCTTGTATTTTATGTTTATCGCGCGTGGTTAAAACCACTACACGAACAATTCTAGCAGGTCATTTAAAAAACGATGCCCTTTAAGGCTTACTTGCCAGTGGCCGTTTTCTTGTATTAACAAACCTGCATTTATTGCTTTAGTTAACGCTGCTTGTTGGCTTTGCAATGGCTGATTAGTCAGCGCACTGTAATCATCAATAGGGCAAGGCTCGACTAAGCGAAAGCGATTCATAAAAAATTCAAAGGCTAAATCGTCTTGCTCTACTTGCCAGCTTTTATACAAGTACGGCTTAAGCATATCCATGTAACCACGCGGATGCTTGATTTTTTCAGTACGGGTAATAATGCCGGTTTTTGCATCAGTAACCTTACCATGAGCGCCACAGCCAATACCGAGATAATCGCCAAAACGCCAATAATTCAAGTTATGTTGGCATTGAAAGCCTGGCTTTGCATAGCCCGATATTTCGTATTGTATGTAACCGGCTTGAGCAAGTAGTGCTTGGCCTTGCTCTTGAATATCCCATAGGGTTTCATCTTGTGGCAAAGTTGGCGGCTTGGATGCAAATTGTGTATTAGGTTCAATAGTGAGCTGATACCAGGATATATGTGGCGGGTTTAAAGCAATTATTTTTTTCAAATCGCTCAGCGCATCGTCAAGGCTTTGCCCCGGTAAGCCATGCATTAAATCAAGGTTAAAGCTATTTAACCCGGCTTGCTTAGCTTGCTCTGCAGCGTAGTGCGCTTCATCGGCACCATGAATACGGCCAAGTGCTTTTAACTTGTCGTTTTGCATGCTTTGCACGCCAATAGAAATACGGTTAATACCCGCTTTAACGTACTCTTTAAAGCGCCCGGTTTCTACGGTACCAGGATTTGCCTCAAGGGTTATTTCGCAGTTGTCGCTTAGGCCAATCAGGTTATCGACTTCGTTTAATAAGCGGGTATATGCATCGCCAGTTAATAAGCTTGGTGTACCGCCGCCAATAAAAATACTGTGAATTTTACGCCCTTGCACCAAGTGCAAATCGGCTTTTAAGTCGTCAATTAAATGCTGAACATATTCAGCTTCAGGAATGTCGCCTTTTTGCCCATGGCTATTAAAATCGCAATAGGGGCATTTTTGCACGCACCAAGGTACGTGTACATATAAGCTCAGTGGTGGAAGGTTCACAGGCCGCCTTTGCTTTGTAGCTCTAGTAATAACTTTTTAAGTGCTTGGCCGCGATGACTCACCGCATTTTTTTGCTCTTTGGTGAGCTCGGCGCTGGTACAGTTTTGCTCTGCTACAAAAAATACCGGATCGTAACCAAAGCCGCCTTCGCCATTTTGGGTTTGTGTAATTTCGCCTTCCCAGCTTGCGCTACAAATTAGCGGGGTAGGGTCATTGGCGTGGCGCATTAATACCAGCACACACCAAAAGCGGGCTTTACGATTTGGGTTATCGGCTAATTCGTTAAGTAGTTTATCTATGTTGTCTTGATCGCTGGCGCTTTCACCGGCAAAACGAGCTGAGTACACGCCCGGCGCACCATTTAAGCCATCTACCTCTAAGCCTGAGTCATCTGCAATGGCTGGCATGCCGGTAATTTTAGCAGCATGGCGGGCTTTAATTATCGCGTTCTCTACAAAGGTGGTGCCGGTTTCGGCCACTTCGCCGACGTTAAAATCGCTTTGAGGAAGCACATTTATATTAAGCGGGCTAAGCATATTGGCCAGCTCGTTAACTTTGCCAGGGTTGCCTGTGGCAAGCACTAATGTTTTGGTCATGTTTTTAATCTACGTAAAATTTTTGCTGAAACGTGAGTTTTTGAGACTGACTACCTTGCTGGATGTTTATCTCAAAACGTAAAATCTCTTCGTTGGTGTAGTCTACTTGCGCAAGGTAATAAATTGATTCACCTTCTTTTACTTCTTTAAAAGTAAGGGCTTGCTTATTGCCGAGTAGGTTTTTTGCGGTGCCGCTGAGCTGAGCGGTTTGCGCGGTTTTATCGCTATTGTTTTTCAGTACTGAAATATTAACAATGCCTTTATAACCACTACGCTCAAGGCCATATGTTTTAGCTATTTGCGGCTGAATAAAGGTAGATGGAAAAGCAATGTAATGCACTTGCCAAGGGCCCAGCTCTTTGTACTGTGCGCCTTGCATGTCTTCACTGTGGGCATTAAAAGCAAAGGCTAAAAAACTAATAAAGCAAAACTTAATTAAACGGTTCATTATGATGTCCTATATAAAAAAGAGGCCAAAGGGCCTCTTTTGCTTATAACAAAAAATTTAGGCTAAAAAGTCCATTAGCAGCATTTGTAAAAACTGAATACCAATAATTAGTACAAGCACCGATAAATCTAAGCCACCCATTGGTGGAATAATTTTACGAAGTGGCTTGAGCATTGGCTCAGTAAGCTGATGGAAAACCGCTTCTATTGGGTTATAACCTTGACTTACCCAGCTTAAAATAGCGCGAATAATCAATACCCAAAATACAAGGTTTAAGCCTTCTTTAAGTACGGTAATAAGTGCTTGTATAAGCACAGGTTGCGCAGCCCATGCGCCGTATATCACCAGCATTAAAGTACTAATTTTGGCAACGGCTACAATAAATGCCAGCAATAGAGAGGCTAAATCAAGCCCACCTAGTCCAGGTATAATTTTACGTAACGGGTTAACTGCAAACGAGGTTGCTTTAACCACAAATTGGCTCATTGGGTTGTAAAAGTCGGCTTTTGCCCACTGTAGCCAAAAACGCAGTAGTACCACCATTAAAAACAAATCAAACAGGGTACTGATCAAAAATTGCATGGCATTCATAGTGTAACCTTCAATAAAGAGTAATTTTAAAGTTCTTTTTCCATTTGCATTGCACGCGCAATACACGCATCCATTGCATCGCTAACTGTTTGCACTAGGCCTTCGCCTTTTAAATGCTCAACCGCAGCATGGGTGGTGCCGCCTTTAGAAGTTACATTAGCGCGTAATTGCGAAATGCTTATCTCTGGTTGGCTCAATGCCATTTCGGCTGCACCCAGCGCAGTTTGCTGTACTAAGCGGCGCGCATCTTCATCGTTAAAGCCAAGTGCTTTCGCTTTTTCTTCAATGGCTTCCATAAATAAGAAAAAGTAAGCGGGCGATGAGCCTGTCACAGCAATGACATCGTTAATTTGCGACTCTTGCTCTACCCACACAACAATACCTGTGCACTCAAACACTTGTTGTACAAAGTCGTGCTCTTCGGCTGTTTCATCTGCGCCAAATAAACCCGATACACCACGCCCTAGTAGCGATGGCGTGTTTGGCATACAACGTACCATTTTAACGTTTTGGCCAAGCATTTCGCGTAAACGCTTAACGGTTAAGCCAGCCGCTACCGAAATAAACAGTTTATCACTAAAGTCGATACCCGATTCTTGAAACGATTTACATAAATCGCCCATCATTTGTGGTTTAACAGACAATACAATGACATCAGCATCGCGTAAGGCTTCGTTATTGTCGCTGGTGGTTTTCACCTTGAAATCGTCTGCTACCTTGGCAAGCTTTTCTTGGTTGCGGTTTGTAGCAATGATGTTGTTTGCATTAAAACCGTTTTTTACCATGCCACCAATAATGGCGTAGCTCATGTTACCTGTGCCTATAAATGCGATTGTTTTATCTGACATATGTCTGTTATCACCTTTTAAGTTCGAGTTCCAAAAATATCTGTGCCGATCCTCACCATGGTTGAACCTGCGCTAATGGCGGCTTCAACATCATTGCTCATCCCCATCGACAACGTATCTATATGAGGATATTGGGCCTTTAGTTTATCAAAGCAAGTTTGTAATTGCTCAAAAGATTGACTTTGCTCACTCGGATCGTCGCTTTTAGCCGGAATAGCCATTAAACCACGCAAAGTGAGTTGCCCACATTGGTCAATAAACTCAGCTAGTTCGGGTATTTGCTCTACGCTACAGCCCGACTTGGCCTCCTCGGCGCTTATATTTACTTGAATAAGCACATTTAAAGGGGCTAGGTTTTCTGGACGTTGACTGTTTAAACGCTTAGCTATTTTTATTCTATCTACGCTTTGTACCCAATCAAAATGTGCAGCAACAAGGGCGCTTTTATTTGACTGAATAGGGCCAATGAAATGCCAAATGATGTCGCTAAATGTGTGTAGTTGAGCTATTTTATCTACAGCCTCTTGAACATAAGACTCACCAAATTGGCGCTGGCCATGCTCGTAGGCAGCAATAATATCGTCGCTTGGTTTTGTTTTTGATACTGCTAGCAGCGTAATAGCGTCGCTACTACGTTTAGCATTTTTAGCCGCGCTGACAATTCTAGCGTAGGCGGATGTGAGTCGTTCTGCTATTGTAACCATATATTTATCAGTTAGTTGTGGAGTCATAAATGGATATTACCGAATTATTAGCGTTTAGTGTGCAACACAAAGCATCTGATTTACACTTATCGTCAGGTGTTTCACCTATGATACGCGTAGATGGTGATGTTCGCCGCATTAATATACCTGCACTTGCAGACAAAGATGTAAACAGCCTTGTTTACGACATTATGAACGATAATCAGCGCAAGGACTACGAACAAAATCTAGAAGTGGATTTTTCGTTTGAAGTGCCTAACCTTGCTCGGTTTCGTGTTAACGCATTTAACTCAAACCGCGGCCCTGCAGCGGTGTTTCGTACCATCCCTAGCGATGTACTGACTCTTGAGGATTTAGGTGCGCCAGATATTTTTAAAACAATATCAGATAACCCGCGTGGTTTAGTATTGGTTACCGGCCCTACTGGTTCGGGTAAATCAACAACGCTTGCGGCTATGGTCGATTATATAAATCAAACAAAACATCACCATATCCTCACCATTGAAGATCCTATCGAATTTGTACACGATAATAAACTCAGTCTTATTAACCAACGTGAAGTACACCGAGATACGCATAGCTTCTCTAATGCACTGCGCAGCGCGCTGCGTGAAGACCCGGATGTAATACTTGTTGGTGAGCTACGTGACTTAGAAACTATTCGCCTTGCGATGACCGCCGCAGAAACTGGCCACTTAGTGTTTGGTACGCTACATACCACCTCGGCACCAAAAACGATTGACCGTATTATTGATGTATTCCCAGGTGAAGAAAAAGATATGGTGCGCTCAATGCTTTCTGAGTCACTGCGTGCCGTTATTTCGCAAACACTACTTAAAAAAATTGGCGGTGGACGCGTGGCCGCGCACGAAATTATGATTGGTGTACCGGCGATTCGTAACTTAATTCGTGAAGATAAAATTGCACAAATGTATTCGTCTATTCAAACGGGTGCATCACACGGCATGCAAACCATGGATCAATGTTTAAATAATTTAGTTAATCACGGTATTGTGACAACCGCAGCCGCAAAAGAAAAAGCCCAAGATAAAACCCAGTTTGGTGGCTAAGGACATATTATGAATTTATCTTTAAATCACTTTTTAAACATAATGATTGATAAAAAAGGCTCGGATTTATTTGTCTCTAGCCAATTACCAGTCAGTGCAAAAATTAATGGTGAGCTTATCGCTCTTAGCGACGATAAGTTAAGTGATGAGCAATCGCTTGCGCTTGTAGAGTCAGCGATGAGCGATAAACAAAAAAACGAATTTCATACTACTAAAGAGTGTAACTTTGCGATAGCCACAGACGAAGGGCGTTTTCGTATATCGGCTTTTTGGCAGCGCGATAGAGCGGGTATGGTTATTCGCCGCATTGTAACGCAAATACCTGATATAAGTGATTTAGGGCTGCCCTCTACACTTACCGATGTAATTATGTCAAAGCGCGGGTTAGTGCTGTTTGTTGGTGGTACTGGCACGGGTAAATCAACTTCACTGGCTGCCTTAATCGGCTACAGAAACCGCAACCAGCGCGGCCATATACTCACCATTGAAGATCCGATTGAGTTTGTACACGAGCACCGTAAAAGTATTATTACTCAGCGCGAAGTAGGGCTTGATACCGACAGCTTTGAATCGGCACTTAAAAGCTCTTTACGCCAAGCTCCCGATGTTATTTTAATTGGTGAAATACGCTCGCAAGAAACCATGGAATACGCACTGAGCTTTGCCGAAACGGGTCACTTATGTGTGGCTACATTGCATGCTAATAATGCCAACCAAGCCATTGACCGTATTATGCACTTAGTGCCTAAAGAAAAACACGACAAGCTTAAGTACGACTTAGCGCTAAATTTACGCGCCATTGTTGCCCAGCAACTTATTCCCACTTCTGATGGGGAAGGGCGTGTAGCCGCGATTGAAATATTACTAAACTCACCCATGGTGGCAGAGCTAATTAAAAATGGGGATATTGGTGGCATAAAAGAGGCCATGTCTAAGTCTAAAGAAATGGGTATGCAAACCTTTGACCAAGCCTTATTTGAGCTATACAAACAGCAACGTATTAATTACGCCGATGCACTGCATCATGCTGATTCGCCAAACGATTTACGCTTAATGATTAAGCTGCGCAATAACGAGCAACAAGGTGCAGGATTTTTACAAGGTGTAACCATAGATGGACTAGATGATAAAAACAGCAATTAACACTGTATTTTATCCATAAAAAAAGCGCCGCTGGGCGCTTTTTTTATGGATAAAATTACTTATAACGTTTTATACCACTGCGGTGTTTTTCGACCTTTAAAATAGATTACGTAATTAAAGGAGTCGGCATTATTTATTCACCATAACTGGCTTCAAAAAAACTCTCTAAAATAATCACTGCCGACATATTATCGACATTTCCTTTCCCTAAATTTTTATAACCACCGTGCTCAAATAAACGCGCTTTTGCATCGGCGGTTGTGAGTCGCTCATCTTGTGTTTGCACCGGTATGCCGTAATGATTGTGCAAGCGGTTAGCAAACTTTTTAGCCTTAAAGGTTACCTCTTGCGAAGTACCATCCATATTAAGGGGTAACCCGACGACCATTAAGTCGGGTTGCCACTCTTTAACTTGAACCGCAATATGATCCCAATTAGGAATACCATCTTGGGCTTTTACCGCTTTTAAGCTAGACGCACTGCCTGTTAGTTCTTGTCCTATGGCAATACCAATGCTTTTGGTGCCAAAGTCAAAGCCCATTACGGTGCGCTGGCCTTGCGGCTTAAGGTTTTTTTTCGTCATTATCGTTCTTTAAGCGTGTCCAGCTTCGCTGCAAAGTTGGCTAACATCAAAGCCTAGCATTGAAACTGCTTTTTCCCAGCGTTTTTCTACCGGCGTATCAAAAATGATTTTCGGATCGGCTTTAATGATCAACCAACTGTTATCTAAAAGCTCTTTCTCAAGTTGTCCTTGCTCCCAGCCCGAATAACCAAGCGTAATAATAAATTGCTCAGGTGCGTGGGCGGTGGTCAGGTTGGCAAGTACGTCTTTTGATGTGGTGATCATTATATCACTGCTAAGCTTTTGGCTTGCAGAGTAGCCTGGCTGAGGTGAATGAAGTACAAAACCTCGGTCGGTTTTAACCGGACCACCTGCAAACACAGAGACCTGCGCGGCTTGTTGGGTTTTGTCGTTGTCTATTTCTATTTTATCTAAAAGCTCACCAACGGTCACATCAATAGGCTGGTTGATCACCAATCCCATAGCCCCATCTTCATTGTGCTCACAAATATAGGTAACGGCACGTTTAAAAAAAGGGTCTTGCATCGACGGCATAGCGATTAAAAAATGATTTTCTAATGATTGCATAGATTTCACCCTTTTAGTTTATGAATACTTATTGAACTTTGAGTATGGCATAGATATATACGTAGCGTATAAAAAGTCCATTAATTGTATGAAATACTTAAATTAATGGACTTTTAAATGGTGTTTATTTAGCGAGCTTACGCTCAATTGCGTCAAACAAAATACCGGTAATAGATATATCGTAAGCGGCTTCAATTTCACGTACGCAGGTTGGTGCTGTTACGTTAATTTCGGTGAGCTTGTCGCCAATAATATCTAACCCTACAAACACTAACCCTTTTTCTTTAAGCGTAGGGGCAACTGCTTGAGCTATTTTAAGGTCTGACTCGCTAAGGGGGCGGGCTTCACCACGGCCGCCCGCAGCTAAGTTACCGCGGGTTTCACCATTTTGTGGAATACGCGCTAAACAATACGGAATAACTTCACCATCAACAACCAATACGCGTTTATCACCTTGTTTGATCTCTGGAATGTAATTTTGCACCATGGCAAAGCGACTACCATGCTCAGTTAAGGTTTCGCAAATAACGCCAATGTTTGCATCATCTTCTTTAATACGAAAAATAGATGCGCCGCCCATGCCATCAAGTGGTTTTAAAATAATGTCTTTATGCTCAGCTAAAAACGCGCGTATTTGAGCTTGGCTGCGTGTTACTAGCGTATCTGGTGTATGCTCGCTAAACCACGCTGTAAATAGCTTTTCGTTAGCATCGCGCAGGCTTTGTGGTTTATTAATAATTAATGTACCTTCTTGCTCTGCACGCTCTAAGATATAAGTTGCGTAGATGTACTCCGTATCAAACGGCGGATCTTTTCGCATTAAAATAACGTCTAGGTCGGCAAGCGCGATTGTGGCTTTTTCTTCAAGTTCGTACCACTTTTCGGTGTTGTTAAATACCTGCGCTTTTGCTGCGGTTGCATACGATTTACCTTGGCGAAGCGATAAGTCATCCATCTCCATGTAGTAAATTTCGTAGCCACGTTTTTGCGCTTGCATCATCATTGCAAAACCGGTGTCTTTTTTGATGTTAAATCCACTAATAGGATCAGAAATAATACCTAACTTTATCGCCATGCGCTGTGCCTTAATCTAATTATAATGACTACTAGAGTGCTAATAGTTTTAATATGAGGGTGCCATTGAGCTATTTCAATTAGCTAAATCGCCAAATTGTAATTGTAATGCACTTAAGACCGTTAAAGCGGCCGTTTCTGTTCGTAAAACGCGCGGCCCTAAGCGAATATCAACAAAGTACTGATCTTTAGTTTGCAGCATTTCTTCATCGGTAAAGCCGCCTTCAGGGCCTACTAAAAAGCGTACACCGGCGCTTGGAACGGTTATTGTTTTAATGCTGTGCTCGGCACGAGGGTGCAAAGTGAGCTTAATGGCGTCTGTTTGTTGTTCAAGCCATTGCTTTAAATCAACCGGTGTGTGAACAACTGGCACAAAGTTACGCCCCGATTGTTCGGCGGCTGAAATTGCAATTTTTTGCCATTGTTGGTGTTTTTTTTCTAACCGGTCGCCACTGAGTTTAACGCCACAGCGCTGACTAAAAATAGGGGTGATTTCGCTAATACCAAGCTCAACAGATTTTTGGATGGTAAAGTCCATTTTGTCGCCACGTGATACGCATTGCCCTAAATGAATTTTAAGCGGCGATTCGACATCATGCTCATCAAAACGTTGTGGCATAACAACAACTGATTTTTTAGTTACCTCAATAATTTCACTGAAGTATTCACCGCCTTCGCCATTAAAAATAGACACATGTTCGCCTACTTTCATGCGCAATACGCGGCCAATATGGCCCGCTGCATCGTCGTTTAAAGAAACCGGGGTGTTTAAGGCAATACTCGATGCCTGATAAATATGAGGTACTCGCATGGGGGTCACTTATTTTATAGCGTAAAGGTGTATAGCGCTATGGTAAGTAAGCAGGGCGTTGTACGCAATTATTTATTTTTGTTTAAGTGCCTTGGCAAGTGCGATTAAATCTTTAGGTGTTTCGGCAATATCGGTATCGCACGATAAGTGATTTTTAAAGCCTTCGTCAGTAATACGATTAAATGTATAGCCGTTGTCGTCAAAGCTAACTACGTAGCGTTTTTCATGCAGGGAGTTATATATAAAACGTTGTTTGTCGTCGGCAAGTAGATAGTCGGTGTTATTAAATAACACGCCCTGAATATCGTGGTGCTCGTGTAGGTAAGTGGCCAGTTCAGATACGCTAATTTCGTTTTCTAGGTCGCAATAGCAATAGTCTTTAATGAGTTCGTCAAACATCATTTTTACCAGCTTACGGGTGTTACTGCCTGCAACTATTAAGGTGCTGGGTGTATCGGGTGCCGCGTGCTTAAAATAATACTCGGCAAATGTACGACTAAATTCGTTATCTATATCAATTAACAAATAGTTAGTTACTTCAAATGACATAGGGCCCCGTTGCTTTATGCAAATGTGTTATGCCAGTTAACTAAATACGGGGCGCTTGGCGACTTATTTAATAGCGTGGCGTTAAAGTGAAAACATGCTAATAAGTAAATAGCCTATAGCACAAAAAACAGCAAACTCAATGCATGCTATGCCTATATTGTCCTGATGGTCGACCTCTAAAGCGGCATCAATATTGGGTAATGAAATTGCTTTTATTACAAAACTTAAACAATATAGTAACACCCACATTACACCGCAATGCATTACCAGTGTAAATATATTTTCGACCATTTTTCCATTTTGAAAGGCCGCACTAGATAATCCTGCATACACGGCTAGGGCTAAACCTATTGATTTTCCTGCGTATCTAATGCCAATAGAGGTGTTTTCAAGGTTAAAGTTACTTTGCAGTGAGGCACCTTGGTTTGCTTTAGCGAAGCGGTATTCACGGATTTTACTATCTAGTGCAAACATCCCTTGTAGTGTAAAAAAGCTAACAAAAGCAATAAGTAAGTTACTAAACCCTTGTGCATGAGTCCAGGTATACAAGCCAAGTGCAATAATGCAGTTGGCTAATAACATACCAGAATCGACCAATGCAGCGCATACATTTTGCTTTAATATAGCAGCTTCTTCATTAAATCTATGTAATATCCATTTTCTATGAATTAAATGCCCGGCTTTAATAAATGTAAATAATAGAACAATTAAAATAACCACTTTTAATGGATTATGTTGTGCCGTACTCATACTTATTTCATCAAATAAAAACGCCATAGTGGCAATAACCACGGTAATTTCTGAGGCGAAACTAATCCCCATTGCAAAATTATCATGCTGCGCTAGTTCATCTTTAAGTGCCTGTTTTGCTTTTATTTGAGCGACAATTCTAAGACTAAAAATAGTAATGCATATAACCGCAAAACTAATGGCAATCGCAACTAAACTAGTGTTAGATAATGATAAATATGACATGCTGATCCTAAGTAGAGATAACCTTTCTTGGTTTTAGTTATTCTAGTATGGTTAGCGCATATATAAAAGAGAGGATTGATGAGTAACAAAATGCAACTTCCTATTCAATTACAAAAACTTGGCTCAACACGCTTTGCACAGCTGTATCCGCAGCAACCTATACAAGAAGAAGTTGTAAAATTATGTGCTTTGAGCGACTTTGCTTTTCGCAGTTTAGAGTCGCAACCTCAACTAAAAGACTGGTTAATAAACCCCGATGAGCAATTTAGCCGAGATGTTCCCGCGCCATTCGACGGCCTTGACTTACAGCAGGTAGATGAAAACCAGTGCAATAGGATTTTAAGACAGTACCGAGAAAAATACTGGTTAAAAGTAGCGTACCTCGATTTGTGTTGCGATAACCCAATCAGTGACAGCATAAAATACATAAGCCTATTAGCTGATATGCTTATTAATAGCGCAAATAGATGGGCCCATGCGCAAACGGCAAAAACAGCAGGGGAGCCATTAGATGAGCAAGGTAACTCTTTGCCTTTAATGGTTTTAGGCATGGGTAAATTGGGCGGCCACGAGCTTAATTATTCATCAGATATAGATTTGATTTTTGCCTACCCGCGCAATGTACCGACCCAAGGTGGGCGTAAACGTATTGAAGCCCAAGTGTTTTACACCAAAGTAGCGCAAAAACTGATTAATGCACTTAATCAAGTAACCGGTGATGGGCAAGTATTTAGGGTTGATATGCGCTTGCGCCCATTTGGTGAAAGTGGGCCTTTAGTGATGAGCTTTCACGCCATAGAAGATTACTACCAGGAGCAAGGGCGCGATTGGGAGCGTTACGCCATGTTAAAAGGGCGGCTAATTGGCACACCCAATCAATATTGGGATGAGTTTATACAGCTTTTAAAGCCCTTTGTTTATCGTCGTTATATTGATTTTTCGGTGATTGAATCGCTGAGAAAAATGAAGCTTATGATAGCCCAAGAGGTTCGCCGAAAACGCCTGACCAACAATATAAAACTAGGTGCTGGTGGCATTCGCGAGGTTGAATTTATTGTACAAGCTTTGCAAATGGTGCGTGGTGGGCGAGAAGCTAACTTACAAACCCAATCGTTACTGTACGCCTTAGAGCAGTTAACGTTAAACCAAGCGATGGATGAGCAAGAAGCGAATGAGCTAAAGCGCAACTACTTACACTTACGTAAAGTAGAGCAATACTTGCAAATGTTTGACGATCAACAAACACAAACCCTGCCCGATGATGACCTCAATCAAGAGCGCTTAAATTACTTACTCGAGTCTGACAGCTTTAACCATACCATGAGCGAGATTGAGCAGGTCATGGCCAAAATTCACGATGAATTTTTATTGGTGATAGGGGAGGAAACTGTTCCCCTTGATACCTGCGAAGGTGCGTTTATAAGTGCTTGGGATCATGGTGATGTTAGCTTTTTAAACGATATAAAAGAGCAATGGCAAGTGCCACTTCATGATTTTAAACAACGTTTGAGTAAGGTAAATATAGGGAATCGTGGGCGAGATATTCTCGACAAACTAATGCCTTTATTGCTCAAACAGCTTAGTGACTTTAATGCCAGCGGTGAAACATTTACCTTGGTATGCCAAATTTTAAATAAAATTGTATCGCGTACTGCTTACCTTGAATTGCTTTACGAAAACCAAGGTGCGCTAAAGCAGCTTGTTTTATTATGTTGCCATAGTAAATGGATAGGGGAGCATATTTCCCGTTATCCTATTTTGCTTGATGAGCTAATAGACCCTGCTGCGCTTTACAAACCTACGCCGTTGAGCGCCTATAAAGATGAAATACGGCAATATTTTTTGCGTATAGAACACGACGACCTAGAGCTACAAATGGAAGCGCTTAGGCAGTTTAAGCAAACACATCAATTACGTATTGCGGCTGCCGATGCAACCGGTGTGATTGATGTTATGAAAGTAAGCGATCACTTAACGGCTCTTGCCGAGGCTGTGGTAGACCAAGCCGTTAATATAGCGTGGTATAACACGGTTAAGCGCTTTGGCATGCCACCAAATACAGATGATGAACACAAAGGCTTTGCCGTTATTGCGTACGGTAAAACGGGCGGCTTTGAAGTAGGCTACGACTCCGACTTAGACCTTGTGTTTGTGCATAATCACGACGGTAATAGCAGCACCAATGGCGATAAATCGATTACCTCACGACAGTTTTATTTAAAACTTGCACAGCGCTTAATGCATTTATTTAATACCCGTACCGCCTCGGGCATATTGTATGAGCTTGATACACGCCTGCGCCCTGAAGGCGCCTCTGGTTTATTGGCTATTAACTTAGAGAGCTTTAATCATTATCAGCAAACCCAAGCATGGACTTGGGAGCACCAAGCGCTTGTGCGCGCCCGCGTTATATTAGGTCAAGATGAGCTAAGAGCGCGCTTTGCACAAATTCGTAAAGAGATATTATGTGCCCCACGCGATGTAGATACACTTAAGCAGGATGTGCTTAAAATGCGCGAAAAAATGCGCACGCACTTAGCTAAGGGAAACTCTGAGCAATTTGATTTAAAACAAGATGTAGGCGCCATGACCGACATTGAATTTATAACTCAATACCTAGTGCTCAAAAACGCGAATCAGTTTAGCCAGCTAACGGTGTTTTCCGATAATGTAAGAATACTTACAGACGCTGCTGCGATTGGTTGTATCACTAAAACCCAAAAGCAGCAGTTAATCCAGGCGTATATTGATTATCGCTCACGTTATCACGTATTAAGCCTAAATCAGCAAGGTCGCTTGGTGTCGCGTAAGGAGTATCAAACCGATATAGAAAGTGTAACGGCATGCTGGAATGCAATATTTGAACTAGAAACATAAACACTAAAAACCCAAGCACAGGCTTGGGTTTTTATTATGTATGGGTTTGGTTTATTTACGCTGCTAAGTATTAAGCTTTAAACAATTGCTGCGCACAAATTCAGAGGGCAGCTCAGTGATCACCGCTGCGCGCTGTTTGTGGCAAAGGTAGGTATACACTTCGTATTCAAAGTCATCATTAATTGCGCGGCCAACTTGATAAAGCGCTGAGGTAAAACTGCTATCAACCCTAAAATGATCTTTTACAACGTAGTCTTTACTCAAATACCAATATAATTGAATACCTTCGCTTTTAGCGTATTGGTTAAGTACGTCTTTTAACGTTGAGCCGTTTTCAAAGCGTCTTGGTGCACTTGTTCCTGTCCAGCTGGCAGGCATAGGGTCAACGGCTCTGCCGCGCTCTGCTAAAACACGATCAAGTGTTTGCTCGGGCTTTTTAAGTTGTAATACAAACTTATCGCGCTCCCTATCGGATTTAACTTGGTTACGGATAGACGAATAAAAGCGAGAAAGCCCCTCGGCAGCTGCGTTTTTACTCTCTTTTATGTCAAACAATGGACCCGTACCAACTAACACATAGGTAGCTAGTAAGATTAATGCAACTGCTAGTATTAAATGCTTAACCCAAAACCACATAACTCATGCTCATTTATTATCATTATTTATTTATACCACTACTTTTTATAAAAAGAAGGGGTATTTTTATCAGGGCGTGTTTTAAAACGGCGGTGCAGCCACATGTATTGCTCAGGCGCAGCGTTAATTGATTGCTCAACGCGCTGATTTACACGTGTTACATCTGCTTTATCATCGCCGCTTGGGAAATTTTCAAGCTCAGGTACTATTTCTAAATGGTACTTACCGTGCTCATCACGACGACTAATTAGGCTCATGGTTTCGCAGTGTTTACTTGCTGCAAACAGTAATGTACCTGTGGTGGTGGCTGTATCTGGCACTGCGTAAAAAGGCACAAATTCACAGCGGTTACGGCCGTAGTCTTGGTCGGGTAGGTAATAACACACCTTTTTATTTTTTAGTGACTTTAACAAGCCTTTTACGTCTTTTCGTCCAATTAAATACTCGTTAGAACGAAGGCGGCCATTGGTTGTAAAGTATTCCATGAGTGCATTGTTATGTGGGCGGTAAAACCCCAGCCCTTGGCATTTGGTGCCCATAACACGACTCGCCATTTCTAAATGCAAAATATGCGGCACCAATAGCAATACGCCTTTACCTTGAGCCTGCACGCGCTCAAAGTGCTCTAATCCTTTAATAGAGCCATACGCTTTTTTAACGCGCCACTGCGGCCACCACCAAGCCATGCCAGTTTCAACCATGGCAATACCGGTGTTTTCCATGTTTTTTAGCACAAGCTGTTGTTGCTCGGCTTCGCTCATATCAGGAAAACACAGCTTTATATTAACCTCGGCAATATGGCGACGACGTTTCATAAATTTATGTACTAAGCGCCCCAATAACTTACCTAAGCTAAGCTGAATTTTTTGTGGCAACCACGAAATCAAATATAAAAAGAAAACGCCAATCCACGTTAGCCAATAACGAGGGCCTAAAAACGAGGCTTTAAAAGGAGATGAGGTGACCACAAAATACTCTCTAAAATAAAAACGCTAGTTTAACGCTTAGTGTTATAAAATACAAAAAGCCAGCAATGGCTGGCTTTAAACGTTACTTTTTAACTTATTAGGCTTTTTTTAAGCCTTGGTTAATACCCAGTAAATCGGCACTTGTTAGTGTACCTGCAGCTTGCTTTAAGCGAAGCGTAGATAACACGTAACGATAGCGTACATCAGCTAGGTTACGTTTTGCATCATACAGGTTTTGCGTGCTTACAAGCACATCAACAATAGTACGCGTGCCTACTTCAAAACCAGCTTCTGTTGCTTTAAGCGCACTTTGCGCTGATACCACAGCTTGCTCTAGAGCTTTGTAAGTCGCGATGTCTGATACAACTTGGTTGTATGAGGTAATAACGGTACGCGTTACGGCGCGGTA
This sequence comes from Pseudoalteromonas agarivorans, assembly GCF_024518735.1. NCBI lineage: Bacteria > Pseudomonadati > Pseudomonadota > Gammaproteobacteria > Alteromonadales > Pseudoalteromonadaceae > Pseudoalteromonas > Pseudoalteromonas agarivorans. Next base: position 217,934 of record NZ_JANIGJ010000006.1, on the reverse strand, counting down.
ATTTGTTTCGTAATCTTGGCTGGCTGAAACATAAAACGCACGGGCTTGTTTAGTTGCAGCTACGGTTGCGCCGCCTGTGTACAGAGGAACACTTAAATTAACGGCAACCGATGTTGAGTCGGCGCGTGGTTGGTCGTTAAAGCTTAAACCATTTATATTTTGGTCAGTTAAAGAATCACCGTAGCTGGCATCAAGTGTTAGCTTTGGGTAGTGGCCAGCTTTAGCAAGCGTGATCTGATCTTTAGCAATATCAACCGTGACTTTAGCCACTTGTAAGCTGATATTATTGTTCTCAGCTACTTTTACAAAGTCAGTCGATTTTTTAACCGGTTTTACTGTTGAAAATGTTTCGGTGTTTAAAAAATCAAGTTTTGCGTGGTACTTACCGGTTATTTCACGCAGTTGCTCGCGTGCGGTTTCAACGGCATTACTGGCAATAATTTCTTGTGCTACTGAGTTATCGTATTGTGCTTGCGCTTCGTGAACATCTGTAATTGCTGTAAGGCCAACTGCGTAGCGCTGTTTTGTTTGCTCTAACTGGCGTTCAATGGCGCGCTTTTCGGCTTGCACAAATTCAAGGTTATCAATGGCGCTTAATACGTTAAAATAGCCTTCAGCAACGCGCACAATTAAGTTTTGTTTTGCGTTATCGTATTGCGCATTGGCTTGCAGCGCTTGTTTTTCGGCAATATCGAGTGTATTCCATGCGCCTAAGTCGAATAAGGTTTGGCTTAAACTAACACCACGCGTGAATTGGTCGGTATCGCTGTTTATTTTAACTTGGTCAGCTAAATCACCGACGCTTTGAAAAGAGGTAGAATCGCTTTTTTCATAGCCCATGCTTACGCCAATTTGCGGCAGTAATGCGCTCATTGCTAAATCGCTCTCGTAAGATTGCGCATCTGCTTGGGCTTTTGCTTTTAAAACAGTGGGATCGTTAGCAGTAGCAATTTCAAAAACTTGCATTAAATCTTCAGCACTTGCTGTGGTTGTGCCTAATGCGCACGACAAACTAACGAGCGCTGCAAGGATGTTCTTTTTCATGTTAGGTTCAGTCCTTAGACAAATTTTGTACTAAAAGCATGGTAACGTGTTTTGCTAAATAACTAAAAAAGAAATTAGTAAAACTGTATGTTCAAATGTAACAGAATATATTAACAAACTTTAATCGTTTAAATAAGCGGGATGTATAATATGGCAGATAAAAGCTTGGTTCAATTTACACATAAAGATGTGAGCTTAAAAGCAGTTAAAAGTCTGTATAATGGCTTTTTTAAGGTGGATATGTATGAGTTTGAGCATAGCCTGTTTAATGGTGGTACATCGCAACTTATAAAGCGCGAAATACTAGAGCGGGGCGATGCCATTGCTGTTCTACCTTATGATGTAACTACGCAAAGTGTACTTTTAATAGAGCAAATACGTATTGGCGCTATTAACAGCAAACACTCGCCCTGGCTGCTAGAATGTATTGCCGGTATGACCGATGGCAGTACCGACTACGAAGGGGTGGTAAAAAAAGAAGCCTATGAAGAGGCTGGGCTTGAGCTTACTGACCTTGAATTTATGCTCTCTTACCTTTCAAGTCCGGGCGGTACCACTGAGCGCTTACATTTATACCTAGCGCGGGCAGATTTAAGCCAAGTACAAAGTGGTGTATATGGCCTTGAAAGCGAAGGTGAAGACATTAAAACTCATATTTTAAGCCTTGATGATGCGCTTTCGCGCCTCAATAACGGTGAAATAGATAACGCGGCAACGGTAATCTGTTTACAGTGGTTGGCGTTAAATCGTGAAAAAATAAGCAGTAAGTGGACATAATTTTAACTTTTTAATACGGCGGTACTTTGACAGCACTTTTAGCAACCCAACGATATATTCAGAGCCTCCCAAAGTACATGACGCTTTGCGAGCATAATTACGTACGTCTTTCAAAGCTATTACCTAAAGAGCGCAGCGCTAATAGTGTGCGTAAAGTTAAATTAGGTCATAGTGAATTTGCCATTATCATTGACGATAGTGCTAAGTACACACTGGATATTTCTATCAAACAGCTAACAGGGATGGTTAAAGGCGTTTCTCCTTTGTATTTAACAGTCAGGCTTTATCAAGATGCAAAAGTGGCTGAAATTATTCATCACGATTACCATCAACGGATAAAGCCATCTTATGGTTATCCAAATCCTAAAATGCACCAAAAAGATGAAAAGTATCAACTTAATGCATTTTTATATGACTGGTTAGTAGCCTGTGTAGAGCATGGCCGAGCAGTACTAAACTGGGATATAAACAATGGCTTGGTTTGATGAGCATTATCACTTTAACCGTTCATCGCTGCGTGTTGCGCATATAACCGATAGCCATTTATTTGCCGACCCTAACGCAGAGTACTTTAACGTAAACACCGCCGCGCATTTTGCACAAGCATTAGCGCACATGGCCACGCAGTCATTAGATGCGGTTATATTTGGTGGTGATTTAACACAAGATCATAGTTTTGACTCTTATTTATTATTTGCTGAGCTTATTAATAACGCTGATTTGACCTGCCCAGTATTTTGGGTACCAGGCAATCATGATGAAATTGCCATGCTTAATCGTATCAGTGGTGGGCAAATAGTGTCAGCTAAACGCATTATCGCACAAGGATTTGAGCTGCTACTTATAAACTCAAAAGGCCCTACACCTGCAGGGTGGGTGTCTAGTGAGCACTTAAATGAAATCGCGGATTGTTTAGCAAGTTCGCAATCACAGCATGTGGTGTTTTGTCATCACAACCCGCTTGCTATTAATGGCTATCTTGATAAACACATGCTTGAAAACGGCCCGCAATTATTAAACGTGTTAGTTAATAGCGCTAATGTAGCGGCGTTGCTGCACGGTCATGTGCATAATCACTATACGCAAACTTTTAGAGAGCTGAGTATTTATGCAACGCCCGCCAGTTCGGTGCAATTTACAAAAAATTGCCCGCAATGGCAGCAAGAAAACCACGGCCCCGCTTATCGAATGTTGCATTTAACGACACAGGACAATGCTTTAACAGTTAAAACGGATGTTGTATGGTTAAACGCGTAATTTATATTCATGGCTTTAATAGTTCTGAAAAATCATATAAAGCTGTGCGCTTTGGCGAGCTTATGGCAAACTATGACGTTGACTATTGCGTACCGCGTTTAAATCACGAGCCCTTACAAGCTATTTTACAGCTTGAGCATTTATTAACGCCAGATACCGCGTTACTTGGGAGCTCACTAGGTGGGTTTTATGCCACCTACTTGTCGCAGCGTTATAACCTGCGAGCAGCATTAATAAACCCAGCAGTAGCACCGTTTAACTTATTAGCGCCGCTTATTGGCCACAATTATAATCCGTATCAAGATTATCATTATGAGTTAAATACCAGCCACATGGATGCTTTAAAAGCATTGTATGTGCCTAAATTAACATCCCCCGAACTGCTCTATTTGTTGCAGCAAACGGGAGATGAAGTGTTAAATTATCAACACGCAGTAAATTATTTTTCACAATGCAAACAGTTAGTTGAGTTTGGTGGCGATCACAGCTTTGTTGGTTTTGAACGCACCTTAGATAGTATTGTAGAGTTTCTTAAATTACCTAAAACAAATTAGCCTAAGCGCATATAAAGATAAAAATTATGAGTCAGCAAAATTATAACGCCGAAGCCATTGAGGTTCTCAATGGATTAGAGCCGGTAAAACGCCGCCCTGGTATGTATACCGACACGGTACGTCCAAATCATTTAGGCCAAGAGGTTATCGATAACAGTGTCGATGAAGCCATGGCGGGCCATGCCACTAAAATTGATGTGATCTTACACGAAGATAACTCTCTTGAAGTTATAGACGATGGCCGTGGTATGCCTATAGATATTCACCCTGAGGAAGGTATTCCTGGGGTGGAGCTGATTTTTACCAAGCTGCATGCAGGTGGTAAATTCTCTAACAAAAACTATCAGTTTTCGGGCGGTTTACACGGGGTAGGTATTTCGGTTGTAAATGCGTTATCGCACCGTGTTGAAGTAACGGTAAGGCGCGACGCTCAACAATTTAGAATGGCCTTTGAAAACGGTGATAAAGTTGAAGACTTAAATGTCATCGGCACTGTTGGTAAGCGCAACACCGGTACAACCGTTCGATTTTGGCCCGATGCGAGTTACTTTGACTCAGCTAACTTTTCAATTACAAAATTAAACCACCTATTAAAAGCAAAAGCGGTTTTATGCCCAGGCTTGCGCATTAAGTTTGTTAATAAGCAAACTAAAGAAACTCAAGAATGGTTTTACGAAACAGGCTTAAAGGATTACTTAATTGAAGCTGTTAAAGGCTTTGAAGTACTGCCAAAAGACCCATTTGTAGGCGAGTTTTCAAGCTCGATTGAAGGGGCTGATTGGGCTGTTGTATGGCAACCTGAAGGCGGCGAGTCGATTGCGGAGAGCTATGTAAACCTTATTCCTACCGCACAAGGTGGTACACACGTAAATGGTTTGCGCCAAGGCTTACTTGAAGCAATGCGCGAATTTTGTGAATTTAGAAACTTATTACCGCGTGGCGTAAAGCTTACCCCAGATGATATTTGGGAGCGCTGTAGCTATGTGTTATCGGTAAAAATGCAAGACCCACAATTTGCTGGTCAAACTAAAGAAAAGCTTTCTTCTCGCTCATGTGCAGCGTTTGTATCGGGTGTGGTTAAAGACTCATTTAGCTTATGGTTAAACGAGCACACAGACACTGCAGAATTGCTTGCAGAACTGTGTATTTCAAATGCACAGCGCCGATTGCGAGCGGCTAAAAAAGTAGTGCGTAAACGCGTAACCTCCGGCCCTGCGTTACCCGGTAAACTAACCGACTGTAGTGCCGCCGATAACGACCGTACAGAACTATTTTTGGTAGAGGGTGACTCAGCAGGTGGCTCGGCTAAGCAGGCACGCGATCGTGAGTTTCAGGCAATAATGCCACTGCGCGGTAAAATTTTGAATACGTGGGAAGTTGAATCAGGGCAAATATTAGCCTCGCAAGAGGTGCATGATATTTCGGTGGCGCTGGGTATTGACCCAGACTCAACTGATTTAACCGGCCTGCGTTATAATAAAATTTGTATATTGGCCGATGCTGACTCGGATGGACTACACATTGCCACCTTATTGTGTGCTTTGTTTGTGCGTCATTTTCCGCAACTGGTTAAAACAGGACATGTATACGTAGCTATGCCACCGCTGTTTAGAATCGACATTGGTAAAGAGGTGTATTACGCCCTCGATGAAGATGAAAAAACAGGTATTTTGGCCCGCATAGAAGCAGAGAAAAAACGCGGTAAAGTAAACGTGCAACGATTTAAAGGGCTGGGCGAAATGAACCCGCTGCAGCTGCGCGAAACGACAATGGACCCAAATACTCGCCGCTTAGTGCAACTTACGCTAGATGAAGAAGAGCAAACATTAGAAATGATGGATATGCTACTTGCTAAAAAACGCTCGTCAGACAGACGCCAGTGGCTAGAAGATCACGGTAATAAAGCACAGGTATAATAGGCTTGTGTTTAACACTTGGAGAGGCAAATGAATAAAATACTAGGAAGTTTATTATTGCTTGGCTTAACAACAGCCCCAGCAATGGCAAAAGACATACTAGACAAACTCACCGTAGCACCTGGGTTTGAGGTAAGCTTATTTGCTGATGATGTTGAAAATGCACGCCAAATAGCAGTATCAAAAAAAGGCATTGTTTACGCAGGTTCGCGCAAAGCAGGAAATGTGTATGCGTTAATCGATCATAACAGTGATGGCGTAGCAGATAAAAAAATGGTGATTGCTGAGGGGTTAAATATGCCCTCGGGATTAGCAATTAAAGATGGCGATTTATACGTAGGTGAAGTACACCGTATTATTCGCTTTAAAAACGTAGACACGCAGTTAAAAGACCCTAAATTTGACGTGGTTTACAACGCGTTGCCATCGGATCGTCACCACGGGTGGAAGTTTTTACGCTTTGCACCCACTGGCGAGCTTATTATTCCGGTTGGTGTTCCGTGTAATATATGCGCCGAAGATGAGCGTTACGGGCGTATTTTTGCACTTGATGTAGAAACCAAACAAATTAAAACAATAGCCCAAGGGGTACGCAACTCAGTGGGGTTTGACTTTCATCCAAGCACGCAAGCATTATGGTTTAGCGATAACGGCCGCGACATGATGGGTGATGATATTCCACCTGATGAAATTAATCGCGTAAGTAAAGAAAACGAGCATTTTGGTTTTCCTTATGTTCACGCCGGTGCCATTGTAGATCCTGAGTTTGGTAAAGGTAAAAACATTAGCGACTACAGCCCGCCAGCGCTTGCGCTAGGTGCTCACGTTGCGCCCCTTGGTATTCATTTTTATACCGGTAAACAGTTCCCGGGTTCTTACAAAGAGCAGCTATTTGTTGCTGAACATGGCTCGTGGAATCGTACTAAAAAGTCAGGTTATAAAGTGGCTGTAGCCAATGTAGAGCAAGGGCGTATTACTAAATACACGCCATTTATTACCGGCTTTATGCATAACGAAACAACCTTTGGACGCCCAGTTGCATTTGCACAATTAAATGACGGCAGTCTGCTAATAAGCGACGATTACGCAAACGTGATCTACCGCGTAAGCTATAAGAAAAACTAGGTAAGCTTTAATGAGTGATACAGATACCTTGCTAATGCAAGGAATTGAACAACAAACAATGGGGCGTTTTACCGAAGACGCCTACTTAAATTACTCTATGTACGTAATTATGGACCGTGCATTACCGCATGTTGGTGATGGTTTAAAACCGGTTCAACGTCGTATTATTTATGCTATGAGCGAGCTGGGTTTATCGGCCGCTGCTAAATATAAAAAATCGGCTCGTACGGTAGGTGATGTATTAGGTAAATACCACCCGCATGGCGACAGTGCCTGTTACGAGGCTATGGTATTAATGGCGCAGCCGTTTTCTTACCGTTACCCATTAGTCGATGGGCAAGGTAACTGGGGGGCAGCAGATGACCCTAAATCGTTTGCGGCAATGCGTTATACCGAAGCACGCTTATCAAAGTTCTCTGAGGTATTACTTAAAGAGCTAGGCCAAGGCACCGTTGATTGGACGCCAAACTTTGACGGCACCATGGATGAGCCATTAGTGTTACCGGCGCGCTTACCGCATATTTTGTTAAATGGCGTAACGGGTATTGCAGTAGGTATGGCAACCGATATTCCACCACATAATGTGCGTGAAGTAGCCAGTGCCTGTTGTTTATTACTTGATAAGCCTAAAACCGAGCTTGATGAGTTACTTGAGCTTGTACACGCACCTGATTATCCAACCGACGCTGAAATAATTACCCCAAAAGCCGACATTCATAAAATATACAAAACCGGCCGAGGATCAATTAAAATGCGCGCGGTGTATACTGAAGAGCATGGCGATATTGTTATTACGGCGCTACCGCATCAGTGTTCAGGGGCTAAGGTGCTTGAGCAAATCGCAGCGCAAATGAATGCTAAAAAGCTGCCAATGGTCGCTGATTTACGAGATGAGTCTGATCACGAAAATCCAACCCGTATTGTGATTGTACCGCGTTCAAACCGCATTAAAGCTGAGCCGCTAATGGCGCACTTATTTGCCACCACCGACCTTGAAAAAAACTACCGTGTAAACTTAAACATGCTAGGCCTTGATGGCCGCCCGCAAGTAAAAGACCTACGCAGTATTTTATCTGAGTGGCTAACGTTTAGACGCGAAACAGTACGCAGGCGCTTACAGCACCGTTTAGATAAAGTACTGGCACGATTGCATATTTTAGAAGGTTTACTTGCTGCCTTTTTAAATATTGATGAAGTAATTGAAATTATTCGCACAGAAGATAAACCAAAACCTGTGTTGATGGAGCGCTTTGATTTAACCGATACTCAAGCCGAAGCCATTTTAGAGTTAAAACTTCGTCATTTAGCAAAACTAGAAGAATTTAAAATACGTGGCGAGCAAGATGAGCTGGCCAAAGAACGTGACAAGTTAGAGCTAACGCTTGGCTCAGACCGTCGTATGTCAACGCTTCTTAAAAAAGAAATTCAAGAAGCGGCCGACATGTATGGCGACGATCGCCGCTCACCTGTTATTGAGCGCGTAGAAGCTAAAGCACTGAGTGAAAAAGATTTAATTCCTTCAGAGTCGGTAACAGTCGTGCTTTCTGATAAAGGCTGGGCACGTGTTGGTAAAGGCCATGACATTGACGTAGAAGGGCTTAATTACCGTGCTGGCGATGAATACAAAGCCTCCGCTAAGGGTAAGAGTAATCAGCCTGCGGTATTTTTAGACTCAGCAGGGCGTGCATTTGCAACCGATGCACACAGCTTGCCATCAGCACGTAGCCAAGGCGAGCCAATGACAGGGCGCTTTAACCTCACCACTGGAGCTAATTTTGAGCACGTGGTAATGGGTGAAGATAATCAAGTGCTACTTATGGCCTCTGACGCGGGTTATGGTTTTATTACTGACTTTAAAGACCTAGTAAGTAAAAATAAAAACGGTAAAGCCTTGGTGAGCGTGCCTAAGGGCGGAATTTTACTCTCACCAATCAGAGTAAACGATGTAGCAACCGATTACTGCATGGCCATTTCGAACGAAGGACGCATGCTGTTGTTCCCACTGCGCGACTTACCAAAACTGGGTAAAGGTAAAGGCAATAAAATTATCTCTATACCAGGGGCTAAAGTGCAAGCACGTGAAGAGTTTGTCAAAGTGCTGGCGGTGGTACCACAATGCAGTAGCGTTACCCTTCATGCTGGTAAACGAAAGCTAACGCTTAAACCGAGCGATTTGGAGCATTATCATGGTGAGCGCGGGCGTAGAGGTAATAAGTTACCGCGAGGCTTACAGCGTGTTGATGAAGCTGTGGTGGAGTTTACGCCGGCAGATGAGCAAAATGATGACACATTAGTCGAAGAATAAACCCGAAATATAAACCTCTAACGGCCTGCTTTTGCAGGCCGTTTTTGTTTATCCTGTATTTTTCAGCTTACAGCTGTTCGCTATTGTCTCGTGATCGTCATAAAATCACGTTATAATAGTGAAATATGCGCGGCTTATAGCGCATTGCACACACATTTTGGAGAGAAGTTTGTTAGCTGTTATACGTATTTTAATTATGGTGCTGTTTATATTTTTCAGCTGCGTGTTTGGGTTGTTATTGTCGATTGTGAGACCGTTTCACCCTAATAATGTGCATGTGATAGCCGGCTGGTTTGGCTCAATGGCTAAAATGTTAGGGGTTAAACTTGTCCTTAAACGCCACCCTGATGCGCTCAATACTGGCCCTGCGGTTTACCTATCAAACCATCAAAACAATTACGATTTATTTACTGTATCGGCTATGGTGCCTGAAAATTGCGTTAGCTTAGGCAAAAAAAGCTTAAAGTGGATCCCATTTTTTGGACAACTTTACTGGTTGTCGGGCAACATATTGATTGATAGAGCTAATCGCTCAAAAGCGGCAGGTACAATTTCAAAAGCCGCTGAAAAAATTAAACAAAAAGGCCTATCTATTTGGGTATTTCCCGAAGGCACAAGAAGCTATGGCCGCGGTTTACTGCCATTTAAAACCGGCGCATTTCACACCGCTTTAAGCGCAGATGTACCCATAGTACCGGTATGTATGAGCACAACTGATAAAACTATTAAGCTAAACCGCTGGGATAATGGTACAATTTACATTGAAATGTTAGCGCCTATATCACTTGATAAAAAAGTGAGTGCCCGTGAACAGGCCACCCAAGTGCATAGTATTATGGCTGCTAAAATAACTGAATTAGATGCTCAAGCGAGAGATAAATAATGGAAAACTGGCGTGAAATAAGTGAAGACATCGTAAGTTCACTACTTGAAGATGGCTCTGATCCTGAAATACTTTATGAAGTTGAGCATCATTTTGTATGCGAAGATTTTAGCAAATTAGAGCAAGCGGCACTGGCTGCCTTTAAATTAGGCTACGATGTTGAAGAACCGGCAGAGCTTGAGCTAGAAGATGGCAGCAAAATTTGGAGCTTTGATATTGTAGTCGAAGCTGAGCTAGACGTTGAAGTTATAATGGAAGACGTTGATAAACTTGCAGCGCTAGCTGTTGAGTGTGACGTTGAATACGACGGTTGGGGCACTTACTTTCAAGAGTAAGGCGTTAGCTAGTTGATAAAGGCGAGCATTTATATATGCTCGCTTTTTTTGTGCACAGAGTAAACATGACTCTTTAAACCGCAGCCTATTTTCAGATATTAATTCATTTTTAGTGTAATGGCGCATTAATACCCCCTTTATTTTGCCTTATTTAACGGCAAAAATTTAATACTTTTCGTGTTACCAATTTTATTTTTGCTATAACCAATTATTATCTTTCATATAAAAAACTTAATTCTCCTTAATTTATTCATTAAAAGTTAAGCTTGTTCATATTCCTATTGGTAATAGGGCTTATTTCGACGTACTACTTATTCATTAAATTGAAAAAATATTTTTATTTATTGCTAACCTGTCCCTAATATATAACCTGTTGAATAGTTATAACTATTTACAAGTTGTAAATGCAATATTTAATAAAACTAATACTTATTTGCTATTACATCCTCTGTTGACATATTGGTAACAAAAAATATAGCCTTTAGCTCGCCATATGGCATTAATATTGGTAAGGCCAATTTAAGGGTTTTAGATTGATTTTTGTAACCCGAGTGTTCTTGCCAAATCTATTCATACACAAAAATAGAAACCTGTTTACACAGGGTGATCTAAGTTTTAGTGACTGACACAAAACTAGGTAGTTAGGTTATTTTTATATTCAGGTTTAAAGGAATAAAGATAATGATTAACCATAAAAAACTGTTTTTTTACAGCGCAATTGCGACAAGTTCAGCGCTATCTCATGCTGCAACAATCAATAATGCAGGCTTTGAAAGTGGCTTTAGTAACTGGAACGAAACCGACCCAGCCGCTATTTCTTCAGATGCTTACAGTGGCTCAAAATCGTTAAAAATTCAGGGCAGTCCAGCACGGGTTTATCAAGTGGTAGATATACAGCCTAACACTGAATACACCCTAAGTGCTTATGTGCTGGGTAAAGGGCAAATTGGTGTAAACGATTTAAATGGTTTATTTAAAAACCAAACCTTTAATGTTTCTTCGTGGACTAAAGTAACAAAAACATTTACCTCAGCAAACACCAATTCACTTCAGGTTTTTGCTAAACATTACAACAACACCAGCGATGTAAGGTTTGATAATTTTGCCTTGGTTGAGGGCAGCGGCAGTAATGATGGTGGCTCAGATGGCGGCAGCGATAACTCAAATGGTTCAACAATACCTAGCAGCATAACCAGTGGTAGCATTTTTGATTTAGAAGGTGATAACCCAAATCCTCTCGTTGACGATAGCACCTTAGTGTTTGTGCCGTTAGAGGCACAACATATTACGCCTAATGGTAATGGCTGGCGTCATGAGTATAAGGTTAAAGAAAGTTTACGCGTTGCTATGACTCAAACCTATGAAGTGTTCGAAGCTACGGTTAAAGTTGAGATGTCTGATGGCGGAAAAACAATTATATCGCAGCACCATGCTAGTGATACCGGAACTATATCTAAAGTGTATGTGTCGGATACTGATGAATCGGGCTTTAATGATAGCGTAGCGAACAACGGAATTTTTGATGTGTACGTACGTTTACGTAATACCAGCGGTAATGAAGAAAAATTTGCTCTGGGTACAATGACCAGCGGTGAGACATTTAACTTGCGGGTAGTTAATAACTACGGCGATGTAGAGGTTACGGCATTCGGTAACTCGTTCGGTATACCAGTAGAGGATGATTCGCAGTCATACTTTAAGTTTGGTAACTACCTGCAATCGCAAGACCCATACACATTAGATAAATGTGGTGAGGCCGGAAACTCTAACTCGTTTAAAAACTGTTTTGAGGATTTAGGCATTACAGAGTCAAAAGTGACGATGACCAATGTGAGTTATACGCGCGAAACTAATTAATTAGTGACTTATTATGGCCACTCAATTGAGTGGCCATAATAAAAAAACTTTATTTTATAACCATTTTTTATTTTTAAAGTACACGCCAATACCGCCAGTAAGCACAATTAAAAAAATCACAAATGCACTAAATGCATAAGGGTTTTCGGTGCCAGGTATGCCACCTACATTTACCCCTAAAAGGCCCGTTAAAAAGCCCAGTGGTAAAAAAAGCGCAGCCACAACCGACATTACATACATGCGTTGATTTAATTGCTCAGACACTTGGTTAGTAATGGTTTGTTGAATAATTTGCGCACGCTCTATGGCGCTATCTAGCTCTTCTAAATAACGAATAAGTAAGTTAGTGGTTTCGTTTAGCTTTGCTTTATCTTCATCTAAAAGCCAGGGGTAATGGTTATTTACCATTAAACTTAATGCTTCCTTTTGCGGTTTTAAGTAACGCTTTAAGGCAATAGTTTGACGGCGCAGTTGAGATAAACCTTGGTTATCAAACTTTTTACTTGGCTCGTCTATTTCTTCTTCAAATTCATCCAGGGTTTCATCAAGCGTATCAATGACACTTTGCATGCGTGATGTCAGTTTTTGCGTAATAGAGCCGACCAACTCTGATATTGAGCATGGGCCGTGGCCAGCATTAAGCTCTGCTAATATATCTTGAATCGAAAGTAAGCGACGTTTGCGCGTTGTGATAACCACAGATTCGCTAATAAATAAACGAATTGACACCATGTCCTCAGGGCTTTGCGCTGGGTTTAAATTTACACCACGTAAAAACAGCATATGGCCATTGGTACTAGGTGTTAAGCGAGGGCGAGTTTCATCAGCAATAAGCGAATCAAGCTCAAAGTCGGTAAGGTGAGCCTGGCTTTTAAGCCACGTTACTGCCTCGCTTTGGCTGTAGTCCATATGTATCCACAGTTTACCTTGGCTAGGGTGCCAGTTATTTAAATCGCGGGTGTTTTCTATGGCGTGCGCGCCGCCTTTTTCATCAAGCACCAGTGCATGCAGTAAACCATTAATCATATTTTAAACTCATATAATAGTGTATTTTTAATACAGTTAACTATAGTGTATCTGCATAGTGCTTTACAAACTTACTTTAACTTTTAATAAGTTAGCGTTAAGGTAAAACCTATATGCAGGCTTTAATTGCTAAATAAGGCACTAAACAGCAAGGCGCGCATTGTGTGATTAGTTCCTATAAAAGATCAATTTAATTTACTCATCGACTAGATAAATTTATTTCGCTGGTGTTTTTTGCGCCGTAGCGTATAAGTCACTTTTTTATTAAGGGCACATTTATGACAGCAAAGTTAACTGTTGGTTGGCGTGAGTGGTTAAGTTTACCCGAGCTTGGCATCGAAAAGATAAAAGCAAAAGTTGATACTGGCGCCCGCACTTCATGTATTCATGCAATTAACATTGAAGAGTACAAAGAAGGCGAAGAAAAGTGGGTAAAATTTATAGTCCAACCATTGCAAGATGACGAACACACTCAGGTTGCTTGCACTGCAAAGGTTAAAAAAATTAAGGCGGTAACCAGCTCAAGTGGGCAAAAAGAGTTACGCTACTTTATAGAAACAACATTGCATGCAGGGCAGCACAGCTGGCCAATAGAAGTTACTTTAACGAGTCGGGCAACCATGAAGTTTAGAATGTTATTAGGGCGTACAGCCATGGAAAATCGTATAGTCGTTGATCCGGCTTTATCTCATTTATTAGATAGTTAAGGTTTTAACTATGAAAATTGGTATTTTATCTCGCAACAGAAATTTGTATTCAACGCGTCGCTTAATTGAAGCGGCAGAGGCACGCGGTCACGAGGTAAAGGTGATTGATGCGCTTCGTTGCTATATGAATATAAACTCAGAACAGCCAGAAATTCACTACCGTGGTGAAAATTTAAAAGATTTTGACGCCATTGTTCCACGTATTGGTGCATCGGTGACGTTTTATGGTTGCTCTGTTTTACGTCAGTTCGAAATGATGGGGGTTTATCCTGTTAACGAATCGGTGGCTATTTCTCGTTCGCGCGATAAATTACGCTCACTTCAGCTGTTATCACGTAAAGGGGTAGGCATGCCGGTAACCGGTTTTGCCAGCAAGCCAGATGACGTTAAAGACTTACTAGAAATGGTAGGCGGTGCTCCGGTTGTTATTAAATTACTTGAAGGCACACAAGGCATCGGTGTTGTACTTGCTGAAACACGCAAAGCGGCTGAAAGTGTTATTGAAGCGTTTATGGGTTTAAAAGCCAATATTATGGTTCAAGAATACATTAAAGAAGCCGGCGGAGCCGATATTCGTTGTTTTGTACTTGGCGATAAAGTAATAGCGGCCATGAAGCGCCAAGCGCAAGAAGGCGAGTTTCGCTCAAACCTTCACCGTGGTGGTAGCGCTACATTAGTACGCATTACCCCAGAAGAGCGTAAAACAGCCGTTGCTGCAGCAAAAGCAATGGGCTTAAATGTAGCGGGCGTTGATTTACTTCGCTCATCTCGTGGGCCGTTGGTAATGGAAGTAAACTCTTCTCCAGGCCTTGAGGGTATTGAAGTGGCAACAGGTAAAGATATTGCCGGTATGGTGATTGATTTCATCGAAAAAAATGCTGCTATTAAAGGAACCGCAACCCGTGGCAAAGGTTAAAATTAATCGTCCTTTTACCTTACTAGGTGAAAGTGTTGGCGTGGGCGAGCGTAAAACCCTTGCCTTAGAGGCTGCTAAACTTTACACCCATTCACCGCTCAATATTCCTATTGAAGTGGTTAATGGTGTAATGGAAGGCCCAGTGCTGATGGTGTGTGCAGCTATTCATGGGGATGAGCTAAATGGTGTAGAAGTTGTACGCCAGCTGCTCTCTAAAATAGATGCAAGCCAACTGCGCGGAACCATAATTGCTGTGCCAATTGTTAATGTGTTTGGCTTTATTCATAAATCACGTTATTTACCCGATAGACGTGATATGAACCGCAGCTTTCCGGGCTCTGAGCGTGGATCGCTTGCGGGGCGTATGGCACATATGTTTTTTAATCAGGTGGCGGTACATTGTACCCACATTATTGATTTACATACGGGGGCGATTCACCGTACTAACTTACCGCAAATACGCGCTAACTTAGATGATGAAGCAACCGCTGATATGGCCAAAGCATTCGGCACACCAGCGGTTATAAATGCATCCCTTCGTAATGGCTCATTACGTAGTGAAGCCGCTAATTTAGGTATACCGGTTATTACTTACGAAGCCGGTGAAGCCCTACGCTTTGACCCTATTGCCATTGCAGCAGGTGTGCAGGGTGTGGATTATGTGATGCGGCATTTAAAAATGATCCGCGGCAAGCGTCCTAAAAAACTGCCCGATCCTATTATTGCAGGGTCAACAAGTTGGATACGCGCTGAGGTAGATGGCATTGTACGTGCGCAAGTATCGCTAGGTGAACACGTAGAAAAAGGCCAAGTGCTGGCGTACATAAGTAGCCCATTAGGTGATACCGAACTTGAGCTTTTAGCGCCTAAGGGCGGTATTGTGATAGGCCAGCAAACTATGCCACTAGTAAACGAAGGGGATGCGGTATTCCACCTTGCTTACTTTGCAAATGATAACAGCTTAGTAGAGCAGCAATTAGAGCATTTTATTGACGAAATAAATGATTTAGATGAAGAGCTTAAAACAGCTGAGCTAAATAATTAGCACTATGTTAGCTAGTAAAAAGCCGCAGTGAGGTTTGCCTTACTGCGGCTTTTTTACGGATATGACTTTTAAAACTATGTCTTTTTAGGGCCAATAATCCGTTTTATTACCGGTGCCTTTGTAGGCTTAGGTTCTTTATTTAATACCATAACCGGGCGTGTCACAAACAGGTTATTAGGGTAAACAACTCGGTGCCCATCCACATGCTCAAGTAGCACGTTCATTAAACCTAATTCGACAATGCGCCCTTCTATATGGTTTGCGCCATCAACAATACGCACCCAATTTCCCACATGAAAACCATTTTGAATAAACATGAGTAAAAAAGCGGTAAGGTTACTAAGCAGCGACCAAGCGGCAAATAAAGCGACCCCGAGCATAGCAAATAATGATGAGCCCAAAACTAATAGCCCGCGCAGCTCTATACCCCAAAATATAAGCACTAAGCACAGCATGACAAACGCGAGTATTATTTTTAATAACAGCTCAGCTCTAAATTTACGATGAACATCTACTTTTCCTTTTATGGCTTTTTCGAGCAACTTTTTAGTGACTTTTAATAAGAGAGGAAAAAGTAAAATGGCCATAAGGGTAACAATCAATTTATATTGCGTACCCATTAGCTCTAAAAGCGCAAACAATTCCAAAGTGTGATCCCGTACTGTTTTTAGGAAAATTTAAAGCGCTAGTGTAACGCTTTCGTTTATTGCTCGCTATTTAAAAGGTGTTTTTAACACTCACGAGCCACTGCACCGAATCAACATCGTCGTAGCTATCAAGCGGGGCGGCAATATCAAGGTGGATCATGGTGCCAGAGTTTGCTCTGCTAGGTGCTAAACGCAAACCCACCCCAACATTTTTTAAAACATGGTCGTTCTCGCCGTTGTCTTCATCGTTAAACCAAGCGCGGCCAACATCAACAAAGCCCGCTGCACCGACTTTAAATAGCTGCAGTAAATCGTACTCCCAGTAATAGCGTTTTTCTAGGCTGACTAAAAAGCTTCGGTCGCCATGCTGGTAATCCATAGGATAGCCACGAAGGCCCGTTTCGCCGCCAAGTGTTAGCTGCTTATCGGCGGTTAGGTTTTTAGCATACTGGGCACGGGCTTTAACAAACCAAGATTGGTTTTCGCTGGTATTTAAGTAGTACTGCACTTCGCTGGTGGCTAAAAAGTTTTCTAGTTGTTTTTGCTCTTTATTCCAATAACCATCCACTTGAGCACTAAAACGCCACAGCGTTCTGTCGGTAGTAAAGTGCGCTTTTTTAGTTTTTAACGAATACACGGCTCTGCTGTCATCATTACTTAGTGATTCATCTGAGTAGCCTAATAGGGCTTTAATATTCCACCCTAAATTTAAATCTTCGGTGCGCGAAATACTGTCAAAATTACGCACTTTTATATAACTGTCTTCAAACCAATGACCACTCACATAGGGGTAACTTAGTTGTCTGTTTTTGGCCAAGGGAGCAAAGGTTGTTTCTATTTCTGCAAAGCTGTCTTCTTGCTTTACATAGCCAAGCGTTAAGCGCTGTGTCCAGCTATCAGATAATGCTTTAGAGTGGCCTAAAAAAGCGCTAAAAAAATCGGTTGTTTGATCAAACTCACTGTATTCATCACCACGGCGATACAACGACTCTTCTCGCTGTTCAGAAAAGCTTTTAATACCATAGCTATAAGGTGTATCTATGGCGTAAAACGGATAGGTTAGCTCTAATAAGTGGCGCTTACCGTCGCTGTTGTCGGCATACTCTAAGCGCCCGCGATACCGGCTAGATAATATATTAGGATCGTCATAAACAAATAAATAACCATTACGATCGCTGTCGGTGGTGCGTGAAAACGACAAACGCTTGCCCCAACCCAGTAAATTTGATTCGCGAAAGCCAATGCTCGATTTATTTTCGCCACCGCTGCGGCTAAAGCTTATTTCAGGTAGTAAGGTCCATAAATCGCGAGTTACCACCGCTACATCTACGTTGCCGTCGCAGTTTTCAACCGCGCTTATTTGCGCATCATATAAATAGTTTTGTTGGCGTAATAAACGCTCTGACTCAGCGAGTTTTCTGGCATTGTAATTATCGCCTTGTTTAAATAACAGAATATTACTAATAACGTCTGGCTCGGTTTGAATATGCGCGCGGTTGGCAAAACGAAAAAGCGCGTTATTTTCCTCCTCCAACTCGGTATTAAAAACGTTAAGTTGTTTAAGGGTAATTGAGGTTATTTGGGCGTCGCGGCGACTATTAATCAGTGTGGTTTTATCTTCAACCTCACGGCGTAAATTATTGCTTTTGTCTGAGTGAGTTTGCACAGCGGAGCAGGCGTTAGTTTTATTGGGCGGTTGTTGTGCAAAGGCCTTAGGCGCACTAAAGCTTACAAGGGCTAAGCTTATACAACAGTGTGCAATCCATTTTCTATTCACCATTCAACCTCTTCAATACTACTGCAAATATGAGTCGTAATATCAGCTTACATCATTGTTATTACAATGTAAGTAAAAGGTATGGATTTTGAAACTAATTAATTGTTACCGTTACGCACCTTTGTTAATTAGTGCATATGCGAAGTGTTTTAGCTTAAGTAAAAAGCAAGGGCTGCTAATAAATGCTCGGCTTCTTGGCCTTCGCCATTAATCCAAATACTTTCGCTGTAGTGTTCAAAATTTAAATTAAAGGTTTGCTGTTGATAGCTAAAGCGCAATTGATGACGGTCAGCACCCCCAGCATAGTCAATAATTGTTATTTCATCGGCGTGTAAAAACAGCGTGCTCCACAGCTCAAAGTCCTCATCGTGTGGGGCTTCTACCGGGTTTATAACAATGCATTTATGGGCGTGATTGTATTCAATTTGGGTCATAGTTTACTTAATTGCTAGCAAGGTAATTACGAATGGCCGTTAAAAATTCGCCGCCATATTTATTGAGTTTGGTAAAGCCAACGCCCGACACCTTTAAAAATTCGCTGTCGTTGGTGGGCATTAATTGCGCCATTTCGGCTAAGGTTTTATCGTTAAATACAACGTACGGCGGTACATCGTCGGCATCAGCGAGTTCTTTACGCAGAGCCCGTAAGCGGGCAAATAGTTTTTTGTCGTAGTTAAACTGCGCCAGTTTATCTTGGTATACGTGCTTAGCTTGTAAGCGCGGCTCGGCAAGCTGTAGAGCGTATTCACTTTTAAGTACAGCGCGTGCTGCTTCGGTTAAGCGCAGTGAGGCACCTTGGGTAATATCTTGGCTTAACAAGCCTTGGTGTATAAGTTGGCGTAATATACTGAGCCAAAATTCACTGCTTTTGTCTTTGCCTATGCCATAGGTGCTGAGTTCGTGGTGGTTGTTGTCGCGTATGCGGCTGGTATTAGCCCCGCGTAATAATTCTACAATATAGCCTAAGCCAAAACGCTGCCCAGCTCGGTACACACACGAAAGTGCTTGTTGCGCTACTAATGTGCCATCAAAGCTTTTTGGCGGGTTAATGCAAATATCGCAGTTGCCACATTGCTCGCGTTTATACTCGCTAAAGTAGTTTAATAGTATTTGCCGGCGGCATGTTTGCGCCTCGGCAAAACTGGCCATGGCATTAAAGCGTTGTTCTTCTACACGGCGGCGTTGTTCATCGTCTATGTCTTCAAAAAAGCGCCTAACGCGGCCTATATCGGCGGGATCAAAATACATAATGGCTTCTGCGGCTAAACCATCACGCCCAGCGCGGCCAGTCTCTTGATAGTAGGCTTCAATACTTTTTGGAATATCGTAATGCAGAACAAAACGCATATTTGGTTTATTTATGCCCATACCAAAGGCAACGGTCGCAACGACTATTTGAATGTCGTCGCGGGCAAATCCGGTTTGCACAAATTGGCGTTGCTCGTTGCTCATGCCTGCATGGTACGCGGCGGCATTTAAACCTGCATCAGCGAGTTTTTCGGCAATGTCATCAACGCGCTTACGGCTAGTGCAGTAAATAATGCCACTTTGATTTTTTTGCTCTTTTAAATAGCGCAGTAGTTGCGCCATTGGCTTGAACTTTTCTTCGATGGTGTAACGAATATTCGGTCTGTCGAAGCTGCCGGTATGTATATAGGGGTGTTGTAATTTTAACTGCTCAACTATATCAAAGCGGGTCGCTTTATCGGCCGTGGCGGTCAGTGCCATCATAGGTACATGGGAAAAGCGCTGCTTAAGCTCATTTAATCTAAAGTAATGAGGTCTAAAGTCATGCCCCCAATGTGATACACAATGTGCTTCGTCAATTGCAAATAAGCTGATATTTAAATGGCTGAGTCGCTCAGTAAATTCATGCTGAAGCACTTTTTCAGGGGCAACATACAGTAATTTTATTAGCCCTTGGTGCAATTGTTGGTACACTAATTGTTGCTCTTCGCGAGCCAGGCTATTATTAATGTAAGCGGCTTTAACACCTAATGCTTGCAGTTGCGTTACTTGGTCTTGCATGAGCGAGATAAGCGGTGAAATTACCACAGTAACCCCTTCGAGCACTAACGCTGGTACTTGGTAACACACTGATTTACCGCCGCCTGTAGGCAGTAGTACCAAAGAGTCTTGGCCATTAATGGCCGCGTCGATCACCGCTTTTTGGCCATCACGAAACTCGCTGTAGCCAAACACTTGTTTAAGAACCGTGTCGGGCTTGCGGACCAATGTGCTAGGTGTAGGGGTTAGAGTATTCATCGGCGGCTATTTTAGTGGTTTTTTTATAGGATGTCTTTAGCTTAGAGGTAAATGATTTAATTAGTGCCTCGTGGTTTTGCTTCAGGTATGCTTAACTCATCGTACCAGCGTTAATTTAAACATAGAGAATAATAATGAATAAAGAAATGTTAATTGAACAAGTTGGCGCACTGTTTGTAAATGGCATGCCATTTAATCAGTTTTTAAATATCTCGGTAGAGTCGCTCAGCCCTGAGCAAGCTAAAATTACCTTTCCCTGGCAGGATGTATTTATAGGCAATCCTGCGCAAAAAATTCTTCACGGCGGTATTATATCGGCGGTGCTCGATAATGTGGGCGGCATGCTTGCAGCAGCCAGTGTTATTGATAAATTAACCGAGCTCGATATCCCTAGCGTACAGCAAAAGCTGGCTACCTTAGGCACCATTGACTTGCGCACAGATTATTTGCGCCCTGGCAAAGGGGAGACATTTACAGCCAGTGCTACTTTGATCCGCTCTGGTAATAAAGTGTGTGTATGTAGAATGGAGCTACACAATGAAAAGGCAATCCAAATCGCCTTTGGTACAGGTACGTATTTAGTAGGTTAAAGCTGCTAATTACGTACGGCTAAAATAAAAATCTTAGCCTTTCGCTGAGCTTTAGTTACCGCAAAATAAATCACTTAATAGCACAAATTGGTATAAACTGTCGGCCTTTTAGTATGAATAAGTAGTATGTATGTCGATTGCAAACGAGCAGCGTAAAGGCGGTATTTTTGCCTGTTTAGCTTTTTTAATGTGGGGCTTAGCGCCTATTTATTTCAAACAAATACAGCATGTTTCTGCTTTTGAAATTTTAACTCACCGTGTTGTCTGGTCTGTGGTTTTTTTAGTGCTTGTGGTCAGTGTGCTTAAATACTGGGATAAGGTTAAGCGCATAGTTGCCCAGCCAAAAATTATTTTAATGTTAGTACTTACTTCTTCTATATTGGTCTTTAATTGGGGGTTGTTTATTTGGGCGGTTAATAATAACCAAATGCTCGATGCCAGTTTAGGGTATTACATAAACCCATTACTTAATGTGCTGTTGGGCATGCTATTTTTAGGCGAGCGGCTGCGAAAGTTACAAGGGTTTGCAGTGTTTTTAGCCTTTGCGGGCGTAGTATTGCAATTGGTAAGTTTTGGCTCGTTTCCGGTGGTGGCGTTTTCGCTTGCCACGTCTTTTGCTATTTATGGCTTACTGCGTAAAAAGTTACCAGTTGAAGCGCTGCCAGGCATTTTACTCGAAGCCCTAATTTTACTTCCGGTTGCATTAATTTACTGGTGGGTAATGGCACCAACACCTACTTCCGACTTAGCCCTAAACGATTGGCATACCAATGCGCTGTTAATTAGTGCCGGTATTATTACTACGTTGCCGCTGCTTTGCTTTACCGGAGCGGCCAAGCGTTTGCAGTACACAACATTGGGCTTTTTTCAGTACATAGGGCCAAGTTTAATGTTTATGCTTGCTGTGGTGTTTTACGATGAAGTATTTGATGCAGAGCGGGTGATTACGTTTGCCTGTATTTGGAGTGCGCTGGCTATATTTACCTGGGACTCTTATCATCAATCGCGTAAGCGTAAAAAAGCGGCTGTTACCGCCGCCGAAGTTTAATACCTATGCGCAATAATAGTTTAAGCAAGTTGCTATAAAGCAGCGTTAAGGTTTAGCTTATTACTTTATTACGGCCGGTTTCTTTTGCATCATACAGCTTTAAATCGGCCTGTTTAAGTAATTCATCTATTTGGTAAATAGGGCCGCTTGCAAAACCAATAGAAATTGTAAATTTAATTTTTTCTTGGCTAAACTCTTGGCTATTAAGCTCTATAAATTGCCTAAACCCTTCAAGGCGTTTTAGCGCTTGCGCTGTGGTTGCATCAGTAAAGTAAACGGCAAATTCTTCACCGCCTAAGCGAGCGACTAGCTGCTTTTCGAAGTACTTTTTAAAACACACCGCCAACCCTTTAAGAACCTCATCGCCTAAATCGTGACCGTATGTATCGTTAATCGATTTAAAATGGTCTATATCAAGCATGGCGAGTGCGCCATCTTGATTCGATTTTTTTAAATACTTGAGTGATTTGCTCGACTCTTCAAAAAAGTAGCGACGATTAGGCAGGTTAGTTAAGTAGTCAGTATTTGCTTGGCGTTTAATTGTTGCTATTTGCTCAAGCATGTCGACGTTTTGACTTAGTCGGCAGTAAAACTCTTCGCTGTTAAAGGGTTTATGGAGGTAGTCGTTGGCACCATTTTTTAAAAATAGGCTCGATAATGCTGACGAGTCAGCACCCGAAATACCGATAATGGCTTTTTCATCATTACTGTAAAGCCGGCGAATTTCGGCGCATAGCTCATCACCATTCATGTTTGGCATTTCGTTATCGGTAATAATAACAGACACATCTTTTTGGCTTTCAAGTACTTCTAGCGCGTCTTTGCCGTCCTTTGCTTCGAGTATTTGATACTTATGGCGCTTTAGTAAACTGCAAATGTATCTACGGGTAGAGGTTGAGTCGTCGACGATCAGTACTTTTACGTTCTCGTTACGTGGTAAACGGCTTAGTTGTTTTTCTAGGTATTGGTAAGCTTGTTTGTTTTCTTTGATTATGTAATCAATTATTGGGTATTTTTCTACCGTGTCGCGAGTTTGTTTATCTATATTGCCTGTCATTACTATGGTGGGAATGTCGGCATTAATAGTATACGGAACCGCCTCACCCGCAGGAGCATCGGGAAGAATAAAATCAACAACAGCGCAAAAGTAGCTATTGTGTTTTATTAGCTCTTTTGTTGCCGCTAAAGACTCGGCTATATCTACTTCGTAACCTGCTTTAAGCGCGATATGCTTTTGCACACGCGCTATAGTAGGCGTATCTTCAACTATGAGTATTTTTCGCGTCACGTAACAACCTTGTTTGATATTTTGCAAAAGTATTTGCTTATACAAGTTGTAACTGTTAAAACGCAAAAAAGCAAATATCTTAGGGGCTTATACGCTATCTGATTCGCTATAATCGTCTTGGCTTATTGGTACCGGCCCTGACATTTTTGAACGGCCAAAAAGTGTATGAAACTTGGTTTTACAGGTTGTTAGTTTTAAATATTTAACCCAGGCTTTTTCGATTGGGTTTGTAGGTTCTTTACTGCCACAAACTACGTCAACAAATTGCTCTTGTAGCGTATTTTGGGGTGCTAAAGTTTTATTATAAAGCCCTTTTAGTACAACGCCGTGTTGCTCTAATATGCTGGCTTCTAATAAGGTGAAGTTTCCGCTGCGGCTAAACCCGCGAGGAAAGTTTTGATCATCATAAAATTGACGTTGGCTAACAAACGCTTGGCGAAGTAGTGAAATATCGTTGCTCATAACTGTATCCTCATACCCTGTTTATTGCTGGAGTATGATGCAAGTTTGACAATTTATTAAACAAGTTATTTTTATCGTGAGGATAAAAAATTGGATATAGATTTATTAAAAACATTTGTAGAGGTTGTGCGCACGCGTCACTTTGGTAAAGCGGCTGAAAACCTGTATATCACTCAATCGGCAGTAAGCTTTCGAATTCGCCAGTTAGAGCAGGGGTTGGGTGTAAACTTGTTTATTCGCCAGCGTAACAATATTCAATTAACGGCGCCAGGAGAGCGATTGCTTCCGCACGCTAAAATGATCATCACTGGCATGCAGCGTGCCAAAGTGGATGTGGCACTTGCCGATAACATGCACAAGCAAATAAGTTTAGCGGGTACGCCTAATATATGGGATGCGTTTTTACAATTTGGCATTACTAATATTGTGTCGGCTATGCCAGGGGTATCGTTGGTCGCAGAGGTTAAAGCCCAACAAGAAAGCACGCGGTTATTATTAGAGCGTACGCTTGATTTAGCCATTTTATTTGACCCTCCTAAAGTAGACGAGCTTGTGGTAGAGCGAATTTGCGAGCTGCCAATTATTCCGGTTAGTGGCTATGACACGGCCACTAACGAGAACTTTTTTGATAACCAATATGTATATGTTGATTGGGGTACTACGTTTTCGCTATGGCATGCGCGCCAATTTACCGGTAAAACGCCGCCTTATTTTAGAACCAGTACGGGGCGTATTGCCCTTGATTTAATTCTTCAGTGTGGCGGCAGTGCGTTTATCCCCGAGGTACTTGTTGAGTCTCACCTAGAAAAGGGTGAGCTGTTTCATGTAAAAGATGTAGAACATACTTCGCGTGATATTTTTGTGGCCTACCACAGAGACAACGAACAAAAAGAGTTAATAGAAACCCTGATTAACTTATTACCTAAAATAAATGCTTATCAGCCTGTTGATGAACACTAAATACCGACTATGATTTTTAATGAGGTTGAATAGGTACAATTTTGTTTATTAAATATTCATGTCGTTTTGTTTTCAGAATTTAGACACTTTTATTAAAATAAAAAGACAAAAATGTTTCCTTTGTAATATATCTGTCATTTAACGGTGACAAACTGCAGCTGTTTTAAAAATTAGTCTTGTGATTATCGAGGAAATAACATGAATTTTGTAAAATCGAGCTTATGTGTTGCTCTAGTAAGTGGTTTATCTTTTAGCGCGTTTGCAGACGTTGATGTATACGGTAAAGCGAATGTTACTGTGCAATCGTCTGATGATGGCGAAGGGTCTTTCACTGAAATTAAAAGTAATGCATCTCGCTTTGGACTAAAAGGGTCTGAAAAGATTACTGATGGATTAGAAGCGGTTTATAAGTTTGAGTTTCAAGTTGATGTATCTGATGCTGACTCTAAAGGTGATAACGACGACAATATTTCTGCACGTAACCAGTACGTAGGTTTAAAAGGTGCATATGGTCAAGTTGTTGTGGGTCGTAACGATACAGCGCTTAAACAATCGCAAGGTAAATTAGATTTATTTAATGACCTTGAAGGCGATATTAAAAATGTCTTTAAAGGTGAAAACCGCTTAGGTGATTCAATCACTTATACATCTAAAAGCTACGAAGGCTTTAAAGTACTTGCTACATTTATTGCCGAAGATGACGTAGATGCAGATAACGGTTATTCAATGGCGGTTACCTACGGTGACTCTGCACTTAAAAAGAGTGCGGTATACGCCTCGGTTGCAGCCGATAGTGAAGTAAATGGCTACGATGTAGTGCGTGCATCAATTCAAGGTAAAGTAGAGAGCTTTAAATTAGGCGCTATGTACCAAACTCAAGAAAAAGTAGACGGTAGCGCAGAAGCTGACGGCTATTTATTAAACGCAGCCTACAGCATGGGTAAAAACACGTTCAAAGTGCAATACCAAGCAATGGACTTTGATGACAGCGACGACAAAACGGCAGTTTCTGTAGGTGTTGATCATAAGTTTAATAAAAACATTAAAGTATTTGGTTTTTACTCAAGCTTTGATATGGACAACAATGTTGACCAAGACTACGTTGGTCTAGGTATGGAATACAAGTTTTAAGCGTTGCTTAAACACTCCCTTTATTGGCCGCGCTCTAATGAGCGCGGTTTTTTTTGCTTTAAATTATTTACTTACCCGCCCATAATAGACCCTCATTTGGAATGAGGTGAAATTCCTCAACTATTCCCGTAACTGTAATTAGCACCACGCTTTAAGTCAGATACAAATGAGACATATCAATCAGCATGAGAAGTTCTAGATTGGTATACTTTTTTAACGAGCGGGTAAACTCATTTTTATTGATGCACTAGTCTTTTAGCTGTGTGTTAGTGAGTGCACGCTTTCCAAGGACTCACTTTTGCAAACTACATTAGCGCCAAATACACCCTTATTAAACGTTCAAAATGTGTCGTGGGAAGTCGATGATCACGCCATTTTAAACAATATTAATTTACACATAGCTAAGGGTAAGTTTATTGGGTTAATTGGCCCAAATGGGGCGGGTAAGTCGAGCTTACTGCGCTGTTTGTATCGCTTTAATAAACCGACCGCTGGTAACGTTACCTTTAATCAGCAGGATATTTGGCAGCTTAAAAGTGAAGACTACGCAAAATATGTTGCTGTAGTTCTACAAGAAACGCCTGCGCAATTTAACCTAACATTATTTGATGTGGTTGCCCTTGGGCTTACACCTCATAAATCATTATTTAGCGCCACCACCCACAGCGACAAACAAAAAATTACACAGGCAATAAAAACCGTAGGGCTTGATCAACAGTGTAAGCAAAATTTTGAATCGCTTTCGGGGGGCGAAAAGCAACGTGCATTGATTGCCCGCGCTATAGTGCAGCAACCGCAATTACTCATCATGGATGAGCCAACTAGCCATTTAGATGTTAAATACCAAATACAAGTGATGGAACTAGCAAAATCGCTAGGGGTTACTGTGTTTGCCTCATTTCATGATTTAAATTTAGCAGCCGCTATGTGCGATGAGCTGGTGGTTATTAATAAAGGTAAAATAACACATGCAGGCTCGCCTGCGCAGGTACTTAGTGAGGACATGCTAGCGGATGTTTTTGGGGTATGTGCGCGCGTAACTAGCCACCCTCAGCGCACAGAAAATGGCCAAACTATTCCTCATATTACTTACTTTTATGGCTATTAATTAAATGGATATAACAAAAATAAACCAGTGGACAATATTTATAGCAGCCGTGTTAATTGCACTGGGTAGCCTTTTTAGCGCACTGAGTTTTGGCGCCGCAGATACGCCGTTAAGTGATGTGCTCACAGGGATTTTATCAGCAGGGGAGGGCTCGTTTAACGCGCGTATTATTTATGAGCTTAGGTTACCTCGTACCTTACTTGCCTTTATGGCGGGGGCAGGTTTGGCTATTGCAGGGCTTATTTTACAAACGGTTACCCGTAACCCGCTCGCTGATCCGTATTTATTTGGCATATCGTCAGGCGCATCGTTTGGGGTAGTACTGCTTATGGCTGTTGCGGGTATTAGTGCAGGGTTTATGCTATCGGCTGCTGCCTTATTAGGGAGCTTTTTAGCAATGGGCTTATTGATACTTATTGCTGGGCGGCAAAAAAGGTCGCAAGTAGAGTCTATGTTACTAGCGGGAGTGGCACTGTCGTTTTTATTTAGCGCATTTACAAGTTTATTGCTGTATTGGAGTGACCCGCAAGCAGTGGCTGGTATTTTATTTTGGACGTTAGGCAGCTTTGCCCGCGCACAATGGGCCACGTTATGGTTGCCATGCGTGGTTATAGTGGTGTGTATTAGCTTTATGCTGAGCTTTAAAAGGCAGTTAAATGCGCTGCTTCTTGGCGATGAAAGCGCGATAACGCTTGGGGTCCGTGTGCACCGTTTTAGAATTTTAATGCTGGTATTGAGCTCGTTAATAACGGCCGTGCTGGTGGCCCTATGTGGCGGTATTGGTTTTGTAGGTTTAATGGTGCCGCACATAGTGCGCTTTTTTATATCTCAGGGCAGTACTGCTGGCTTACTAATTACCAGCTTAGTGGGCGGCACGTTTATGGTGTGGGTTGACGTGCTTTCGCGCTCATTACTTAAAAACCAAGAGCTCCCTGTAGGGGTAATTACAGCAGCCATGGGTAGCGTATTTTTCTTAAGCTTACTCTTTTTTAGAAAAACAAAGGCATAGTGCTGATGAAAACCTTAATGATTCAAGGCACTACGTCAGATGCCGGAAAAAGCACCTTAGTCGCTGCGCTTTGTAGAGTGTTTGCAAAGCGAGGTGTAAAGGTCGCGCCTTTTAAACCGCAAAATATGGCGCTTAATAGCGCGGTTACAAAAGAGGGGGGCGAAATAGGCCGTGCGCAAGCTTTGCAAGCCATAGCCGCTAAAGTAGAGCCTCAAAACGACTTTAACCCCATATTGCTCAAACCAAATAGTGATACGGGGGCGCAAGTCATTGTACATGGAAAAGCCATTAGTAATATGGAGGCAGGGGCGTATCATAACTATAAACAGGTTGCGATGGATGCAGTGCTTGCCTCGCATAAACGCCTAGCAAAGCAGTTTGATTTATTATTGGTTGAGGGAGCAGGCAGCCCCGCAGAAATAAACCTACGCGAGAACGACATTGCCAATATGGGTTACGCAGAAGCGGTAGATTGCCCTGTCATTATTATTGCCGATATAGACAAAGGCGGTGTGTTTGCGCATTTAGTGGGCACACTTGCGTTATTAAGCGAATCCGAGCAAGCGCGCGTAAAAGGCTTTGTTATAAACCGCTTTAGAGGCGATATAAGCTTGCTACAAAGTGGGCTAGATTGGCTTGAGCGCTACACAAAAAAACCAGTGCTTGGAGTGCTGCCTTATTTGCATGATTTAGCACTTGATGCCGAAGATGCTGTAGCAATAGATAACACGGTGACGACTGCCACCATTAATATAGCCGTGCTTTTATTGCCGCATATTAGTAACCATACCGATTTTGATGCATTGCGACTGCACCCAAATATTAATATAAATTATGTACGCCACACACACGCGATCCCACCGGTTGATCTGATTATTATTCCTGGCAGTAAAAACGTGCTGGGTGATTTAAGTTTTGTAAAAAATGAAGGCTGGGATACGCAAATAAAGCGCCACATACGTTATGGTGGCAAAGTACTTGGTATCTGCGGTGGTATGCAAATGTTGGGGTATACCATAAATGATCCCAACGGAGTCGAGTCGTCCTTAAAGCAAGTAACGGGGCTTGCCCTATGCGATTTTGAAACCACTCTAAGCACCCAAAAAGTACTCACTAAAGTAACGGCGGCTATGCAGTTAAATGATTTGCAAACACCGTGTAGCGGCTACGAAATTCATGCCGGCATTAGTGAAGGCGCAGCACTTAATAAGCCATTTTTAACGTTTAACGCGCACCCTCATGGGTTTGAAAACGATGGCTTTATTAGTGACGACAATGCCATTGCTGGTACTTATTTACACGGCTTGTTTGATGAACCCGCTACCACACTGCAAATTTTAAAGTGGGTAAAAAGCGATGCAGCCATACAACCTGTGAGTATTGTAGCGCATCGCGAGCAACAACTAGAGCGCTTGGCCACTATGTGCGAGGCGCATTTGAACATACAACACATTATATCGATTTATGAAGGAGATAATAATGACGGATACAAATAACGATAAGCACCAGCAGCGCCAACAAAAAGTAAAAGAGCAGGTAGATGCACGCGTGGCTGCTGCGCAAGATGTTAAAGGGATATTTCAGGTAATTACGGGTAATGGTAAAGGTAAATCTACCTCAGGCTTTGGTGTGGTTGCTCGCTGCGTAGGGCATGGTAAAAAAGCCGCTGTTTGTCAGTTCATTAAAGGCACATGGGAGTGTGGAGAGCGTAACTTATTACAAGGCGCAGGGGTTGAATTTGCCGTTATGAATACCGGTTTTACATGGGATACGCAAAACAAAGAAGCCGACACCGCAGCCGCGCAAGCAACGTGGCAGGAGTCAAAGCGTATGCTTGCAGATAGCAGTATTGATTTAGTATTACTAGATGAGCTTACCTACATGGTGACTTACGGTTATATTGATTTAGATGAGGTAGTAAACGCGCTAAATAATCGCCCTCCCATGCAATCGGTTATTATTACAGGTCGCGCAGCGCACCGCACGTTAACAGACCTTGCCGATACAGTGAGCGAAGTGCGCAATGTTAAACACGCCTTCGACTCGGGTATAAAAGCACTAGAAGGGTTTGATTACTAATGTATAAAGCGTTTTTTACTGCACTGCTGTTATTGAGTTCAGGGGGCAGTGCCGTGGCCCGTGATACAGCTGCGCCAGATAAACTGCGCGTTGTAGCACTTGCACCGCATATAGTAGAAAACCTATTTGCTATAGGTGCGGGGAGCAATATTGTTGGCACTGTTGATTACGCCGATTACCCAAGTGAAGCTAAAAATATTGAGCGCATTGGTGGTTACTATGGTATTTCTCTTGAAAAATTATTAGCGCTAAAACCCGATTTAGTGATTGGTTGGAAAAGCGGTAACCAAAGTGAAGATTTAGAACAAATTAAACGCCTTGGTATAAAAGTACATTTAAGTGATCCCAAAAAAATAGAAGAAGTTGCAAACGAGCTGATTGCTTTTGGAAAATTTACAGGGCGTATTGAGCAAAGCAAGCAAGTAGCAAACGCATTTATTACTAAGCTCAAAAAAATTAAAAAGCAGCAACAAAGCAAAAAAATATTAACTGGTTTTTATCAATTATGGCCAGAGCCAATGATGACGGTAAGTGAAAATACATGGATAAACCAGCTTATAGAAACATGTCATGTAAGCAATGTATTTGCACACAGCCCAACCGACTACCCACAAATAAGTATTGAAAACGTGGTGATTAAAAAACCACAGATTATTATTATTCCTGATGAACAAGCCGATAAGCCACAACCTAAAATTAATTGGCAAAAATGGCCAGAAGTCCCCGCTGTAAAACATAACCAATTTATACGTGTAAATGCCGATTTATTACATCGTTTTACACCGCGCATGCTAGATGGACTGGCAAATATGTGTGATAAAATAGATGCATCACGCAAACAAATTAAGAGTATACAATGAGCGATTGGCCAGCCTTTTTAGAATATGAATTACAGCAACCTTATATGCAGCAAACATTAGATTATGTAGCAAAACGCCGTGTCGAAGGTGTTGCTGTGTACCCACCCAAAGAGCAAGTATTTAGCGCCTTTGAAGCGACAGCCCTTAACAATATTCGCGTGGTTATTTTAGGTCAAGACCCATATCACGGAGAAGGCCAAGCCCATGGCTTATGTTTTTCTGTGTTGCCAGAGGTTAAAAAGTTACCGCCGTCGCTAAAAAATATGTACAACGAATTGGCAACGGATATTCCCGGTTTTGAAATACCACAACATGGCTACTTACAAAGCTGGGCAGAGCAGGGCGTGTTTTTACTCAATACGGTACTCACGGTTGAGCAAGGCCAAGCGCATTCGCATAAGCATTTAGGGTGGGAGCAATTTACCGATAACGTGATAGCCCATATAAATGCACACTGCAAAGGGGTGGTGTTTATTTTATGGGGCGCTCATGCGCAAAAAAAAGGTAAAAATATTAACAGCGCTCGCCATCATATTTTAAAAGGGCCGCACCCATCGCCGCTTTCTGCGCATCGTGGTTTTTTCGGCTGTAAGCACTTTTCACAAACAAATGAATTGTTACAAGCCCAAGGCGATATCCCCATTAACTGGCAGGTTTAATTGATATATTAAAAAAGGCTTTCGTATTATGAAAGCCTTTTGCTTAGTTATTGAGTATTAATGCCCATGCGCAATAATTATCAATTATTTTGAAGGGGTAAAACCTGGCGTTAGCTTTACTATCGATACGGTTTTCCTGCCGCAAAATAAATTGCCTAATTGAGCGCAATGAGTTTGAAATTAAAAATCTAGCTCATCAATTTCAATGCTGTCTGTAAAAAAGTCTAACTCCTGTAGTTCTTTACGTAACCGTTGTTTGTCTTTTATGGCCTCAATCTCGCGCCACTTTCTTTTTTTATTCTTTTGAGAGGTTTTTCTTGTTGTATCAGGACCTTCTAATATCTCTAATATATCGTTTAGGCTATCCATGACTATCTCCTATTGATTTTAGTGAACCTCGAGAATACCTATACCACAGGCCTAGCTAAAATAGAATAAAAAAGTGACGAATTTGTTACAAGTATGTGATGCGTTGATGAAGTTTAATACTAACTAGCTTTATTGAGCGCGTTATTTTTAGATAGAAAAAATAAATAAAAAATATTAAAAGTTAGTTATTTATCTGTGTAGGCAATGGTACATGCTGTGGCAGGTTAGTATAAAGCAGTGCGGATTATATTAAGGGCATAAAAAACGCCGCAGGTGCGGCGTTTAATACATAATTAGCGCGTATTACATTGCTTTAAAACGTGCTTCTAGCTGCTCTTGTGCATCTGCGAATGAGCGGATACCTTCAGCTAGTTTTTCAGTTGCCATTGCATCTTGGTTATGTAACCAACGGAACTGCGACTCAGTAAGTGGAGCAGGCTTTGGCTCTTTAGGAATATCACTTTGTAGTAAGTATTCTTCAGCGCCTTCTAAATTGCCTAAGTCTTCTAGTAGGTTAGGGCTAATTGTTAGCTTGTCACAACCTGTAAGGGCAATAATTTCGCCGGTGTTACGGAAGCTTGCGCCCATAACAACGGTTTTGTAATCATGGCGTTTATAAAACTCAAAAATGCTACGTACAGATTGAACACCTGGATCTTGTAGCGGATCGGTTGGTTTTTCCATACCATTTGCTACGTGCCAATCTAAAATACGGCCAACAAATGGCGAGATTAAAAATACGTTTGCATCAGCACATGCACGCGCTTGAGCATCGCTAAATAATAAAGTTAGGTTACATTTAGTCCCTTCTTTTTCTAGCTGTTCGGCCGCTTTAATGCCTTCCCATGTAGACGCAACTTTGATTAAAATTTTGTCTTTGCTTACACCTTCTTTTTCATAAAGGCTAAGCAGGGTATGTGCTTTATCAATAGTTGCTTGGGTGTCGAATGATAAACGAGCATCTACTTCAGTAGAAATATAACCAGGTACAATTTCGCTAATTTCTTTACCAAGTAATACGGCAAAGTAGTCACATGCAAGTTCAAGCTGTTTAGCTGCATCTTGCTCTGTTTCTTTTGCATAGCTCCAAGCTTTATCTAAATAAGGCTTGTAAGCTTCAATCTCGCTCGCTTTTAATAAAAGCGACGGGTTTGTGGTTGCATCTTCTGGTTGATGCTTTTTGATCGCTTCAATATCGCCAGTGTCGGCTACGATAGATGAATGTTGTTTTAGCCTTTGTAGAGCGCTAGTCATTTGCCTTCCTCATTCCAAGCAAGTTAAAAGAAAATCTAAACTACCTTAATATAAGTATTCAATACTGCAACAGTGTGACAATGCTTGATAGGTCTTATGTCCTTATCAATAGAAAAACGACGATGCATGATTTATTAAGGTAGGATTTAGGCCATTGCGATTAATTTTCAATGGTATTTTATAAACAAAACGTGCTTTTCGTCTCATTTAATGTTGAAATTGACATTAAATAAATTACAAGTCAATAGCTAACTATGATCACTGTTATTTCACCAGCAAAAAATCTTGATTACGAAACGCCACCCGCAACAGATAAGTTCACTCAACCTGAATTACTAGAGCACAGCGAAGAGCTCATGAAAGTATGCCGTGAACTAACTCCAGCGCAAATTGGCAGCCTAATGAAAATTAGCGATAAGCTTGCAGGGCTTAACGCTGCGCGCTTTAGCGAATGGTCGCAACCATTTACGCAAAGTAATGCTAAACAAGCGGTACTAGCCTTTAACGGCGATGTGTACGGTGGCTTAGATGCCGCAACACTCACTGCAGCTAACCTCGATTATGCACAAAGCCATTTACGTATACTTTCGGGTTTATACGGCTTGCTAAAACCGCTTGATTTAATGCAAGCCTACCGCCTAGAAATGGGTACTAAGCTTGATAACCCTCGCGGGAAAAATTTGTATGAATTTTGGGGCAGCATTATTGCTAATAAATTAAATGAGGAATTAAAAGCGCAAGACGCACAATACCTCGTTAATCTTGCTTCAAACGAGTACTTTAAAGCAGTAGATAAAAAAGCACTCAATGCGCAAATTATTACCCCGCATTTTAAAGACTGCAAAAATGGTCAATATAAGGTAATTAGCTTTTACGCTAAAAAAGCGCGCGGCATGATGGCCCGTTACATTATAGAAAACCAGGTAACACAGCTGAGCCAATTAAAAGAGTTTACTGTGGCGGGTTATTACTTTAGCCCTGAAGCAACCACTAAAGATCTTGAGCCTGTATTTATGCGCGACGAGCAAAACTAAGCGTTTGTACTCAGCAAACAATGAGTTAAAAAGCCATGCATTGCATGGCTTTTTTTATGCTGGCGCTAAACTTGCTAACTTCACCTACTATTAATGAGATAAAAAATAGATAGGTGTAAAAATATGATCAGCATACCTTCAGTAGCCGAAGCCGAAAAACTCATCGAAGAAAAACTCGGAGGGTGGTTTGATGTAGTAATAAGCCACATCCCAAACTTTATTGTGGCAGTGGTAATA
This sequence comes from Pseudoalteromonas agarivorans, assembly GCF_024518735.1. Lineage (NCBI taxonomy): Bacteria > Pseudomonadati > Pseudomonadota > Gammaproteobacteria > Alteromonadales > Pseudoalteromonadaceae > Pseudoalteromonas > Pseudoalteromonas agarivorans. Next base: position 183,410 of record NZ_JANIGJ010000006.1, on the reverse strand, counting down.
GCCATTGTATTTTCAATAATAGCGCGCTTTGCCGGCCAGCTAATGAAAAACCTATTAAGGCGCTCACTCGACTCTAAGCAAATTGCTGATTTAATGGCGTCTATTTTTAAGGTTATTGTGTTATGTGTGGGCCTATTTATCGCTTTAGATTTTATGGGGTTAAAAGGCACAGTCACATCGTTACTAGCGGGTGCGGGTATTGTGGGTTTAGCCATTGGCTTTGCTTTTCAAGACATGACCGAGAACTTAATTGCCGGTATTGCTATGGGAATACGCAAGCCATTTAAAGCGGGTGATGTAATTGAAACCGACGACGTATTTGGCTCTGTACATTCTATAAACCTGCGTAACACGCTAATAGAGAGCTTTTACGGGCAGTTAATACTGGTACCTAACAAGGTATTATTTAGAAATGTGTTAAAAAATTACACCACGTTAGGCGTTAGACGAATAGAAGTACCGGTGGGTATTTCATACGGCGACGACATTGAAAAAGCCAAAGAAGTTATCGTTGATAAAATTAACGAGTTTGACTTTGTAATACGTAAAGAAGAAACCGCTGTGTACGCAGAAGGTTTTGGCGACAGTAGTATTAATTTACTGGTGTGGTTTTGGATAAAATACCCAGGCGAGCCAGACTTTATGACAGTACGCCATAAAGGCGTAGTCGCTGTTAAACAAGCGCTTGATGCTGCAGATATAAGTATTCCATTCCCAATACGTACGTTAGATTTTGGCATTAAAGGCGGTGAAAAGCTCGATGCCATGATAAGCGATAAAATAAACCAACAGTCACCCAAACAACAAGGTGATAGTAATACGGGTTCAAATCAAAGCGAATGAGCGACTAATACTGGTTTAAACTAGCCCAGTAATAGTTACCCACTAGCAGCGCATTTTTACATAAAAAGTGCGCTGCTAGTAATTTCAAAGCGCTAAGTCGGGTTAAATTTAACTATACTTTTAATAAATTTATTTTAAGTTAATACTTATTTGCTTTTCGCTGCCATCGAATTTTTGATTAGTAGTAAAAGCGTTTCACCACTGCTTTTTGTCATCGATTTTTTTTGTAACCTCAGCAGAGCAGGCTGGAATAGCGCAGCCATCTAACTCTATTACCTTGTCACCTACTTTTAATCCTGCCAGATCAGCAACAGAATCTGCATAAACTTTTATAATATTTATTTCACTAATTTCTGGGCTAAAAAAGCCGGATACAGACACATTTGCAACAAACCCAAAAATACCTTCTTCTGCATGGCTAATAAGAGGGATTAGCAGTAGTGAATAAATCGTTTCATGTATTAGCTTCCTTGTGTAAGTGATGCGGCATTTGCATGCGTTAAGCCATATATTATTAACTGCTATTCATGGTGAGGTTGATTAGCAAACACTTGTAGGTTGCCAACGGTATTAAAAATGCGCTGATTATATGAACTTTACAGCCTTGTTATAGCATTCTTTTATCAAAGCTGTAGTAAGTCACTAATTTAAAAGAGTGGGAAAGGGGGGCTAAGTGTTTGCTCTATTTTTAATAGGGGAGCTAAAGCTAGAAGTTTAGATACTAAAGTGTGCTGTTAAGCATAAAAAAGCGCGGCTTGTGTTGGAGAAACAAGCCACGCAGAGGAATAAGTTATATAAACAAATATTGTAATGCGGTATCAGATAACACTAATTTTATTACGGATAATTTTAACGCCATCCATATTTTCTAAAAACTTTTGCGCAAGTGCACGCTGAAAACCTGTTTGCGCTTCACCGTATAGGTCAACTTCGCCGTCTTCAACCTGCACGCGAATATCGCTTAATGCTAAGTTTGGGTTAGTGCGTAACGTATTGGTGATTGTTTGTTGTAAGTTAGGTTGAGTAGCCACACTGCTTACTACGGCTAAGTTAGTTGCTGCACTTACTTTTGTAGCGCAAGCTAATAAAAATAAACAACAAAATGATACTAAAGCGATAGTTAACTTAAAGCGGTTCATAACTTCATCCTTACATTACGGTTAATCGTGCAGCTATTCTTAGCTGAGTTACTTTCTCAGTTACAATTTCGATGCCAATTTTAATTTGTTGAAATATAGGGTTATTTTATTAAGTGGGAATTCAGGTGGGCAATAATTACATTTTAATGGGAATGAGTTACATGCTTGGGTTACATTTGTAACGGGTACAAAAAAGCCGGCAACTGCCGGCTTGTTTATTTATGGTGTGCTATTTCTTTTTAATTTTAGCTTTGGCTTTTTTCTTAGCTTTCATTTTTACCGGATCTTTACGCTTTTTAGCGGGTGGCTTAGCTTCTTTATGCTGTGGCTCAAGCCCTTTAATTATGCGGCGCTTAAGTTTTTGCTCTGTGTATCGCTCAACCTTGTATAAAATGCCAATGTCGTGCGCTTCAACTAATGATATAGCAATCCCTTTTTTACCTGCACGGCCAGTACGGCCAATACGGTGTACATAGACATCGGCAGTGCGCGGCATATCAAAGTTAATTACGTGGCTAATGTCAGAAACATCAATACCGCGGGCCGCAACATCGGTTGCTATTAATATGCGCGTTTTGCCACTGTGGAAATTTTCCATCGCTTTCATGCGCTTATCTTGCGGCATTTCGCCACGCAGCCACGCGGCTTTTACGCCATTGTTAGTTAGCTCACCAATTAGCGTTTCTAGGCGCTCACGGGTTTTTACAAACACAATGGCTTTACTTACATCTGGGCCATTTAAGGTATTAACCAACAGCTCAAGCTTGTGGTGGTAGTCATCAGCAAGGTGAACCCATTGATGAATTTTTGCTTTTTCTTTGCGTGACGATTCGGCTTCAAGTAAAGCTGGGTCGTTTAAAATACGCTCTGCAAATAACTCAACGCTATCGCCTTCTAACGTCGCAGAGAATAAAAAGCACTGACGACGGTTTTTAGCTTCGTCACATATGCGCAGCATTTCTTTTCTAAAGCCCATGTCTAACATGCGGTCGGCTTCATCAAGAATAAGCATTTCTACGTTTTCAGCATGGAAATTTTCGGTTTCAAGGTATTCCATTAAACGCCCTGGTGTGGCGATTAAAATATCGTTATTGTTTTCAAAAATTTCTTTATGGGTGCCGTAGTTTATACCACCTGTTACTACACCAATTTTAAGGTGAGTGCCTTTAGCAAGCAGTTCACATTGCTCATGAATTTGATAAGCCAGTTCACGGGTTGGGGTCATTATTAACACACGTGCAAAACCTGGGTCGCGACGCGGAAAATCCATTAAGTATTGAATAGCCGGAATTAAAAATGCCGCCGTTTTACCTGTGCCAGTAGGTGCTGATGCTAAAATATCGCGACCTTGCAGCGCTTCAGGAATAGCTTGTTGTTGAATGCTGGTTGGAGTCTCGTAGCCCATTTTATCAATGGCGTTGAGTAGTTTAGTATCAAGATCAAATTCAGAAAATTGCATAGAGTGTCTAAAATAAGGGACAATTACCTGCAATTATACGCGCTATACGCCAGTTGGTGAATGAAAAGGTGAAAAAATGTCAGGGTTTACGTTTAAACAATTTAAGGTTGAGCACGATAGCTGTGCTATGAAGGTCTCAACCGACGGCATTTTACTTGGCGCATGGGCGTATTTAAAAGGCGCCAACACATTACTCGATATAGGCACAGGCACCGGTTTACTTGCGCTTATGTGTAAACAGCGCCAACCAGCACTTAGCATAACCGCTGTTGAAATTGATGAAGCTGCTTACAAGCAAGCGCAGCAAAATATAGCCTCTAGCCCGTGGCCAAATATCACAGTAAAGCACACCACTATACAAGCGTTTGAACAGGCGGCGCCATTTGATGTCGTGATATCTAACCCCCCTTATTTTAACCGCAGTTTAAAAGGGCTAAGCGATGCCCGTAACACCGCACGCCATACCGATGGTTTAAGTTTTGACGAACTAATACATGCCTATATGCGTTTAAGTCATGAGCATTCGTGCTTTAACGTAATTTTACCCACCACAGAGGCGGGCTTATTCATTGAACTGGCAACACAAAACGGGCTTTATTTAAACGCGCATTGCCAAGTAAAAACCACACCAAGTAAAGCATTTAGCCGCAGTTTGATGCGTTTTAGCTTAGTAAACACTTTACCTGAGCTTACTTCCCTATGCATAAAAGATGACAACAACCGCTACAGCGATGATTATATTGCGTTATGTAAAGCGTTTTACTTGAAGATGTAATTTTTAAGGCTGGTAATTATCTAGTAATAAAGGATAGTTTACCCATTATGCATACGTATTCAGTTTTTATTTGAGCAACTCTCAGACTAGTGTTAACCACTTGTAAATAACGTCGAGTATGTTGTTTAACTCGCCCAACACTGGAAACACACACTATGAAACTGAATAAAATGATCACCACTGCAGGTCTTAGCTTAGGTTTAACCTTACCAAGTTTAGTATCGGCTGCGCCTACAACATTTGTGCATTTATTTGAATGGAATTGGCAAGATGTAGCCCAAGAATGTGAGCAGTTTTTAGGACCAAAAGGGTACGCTGCTGTACAGGTGTCTCCGCCTAACGAGCATATTACAGGTAGCCAATGGTGGACTCGCTATCAACCTGTGAGCTACCAACTACAAAGCCGCGGCGGTAACCGTTCGCAATTTATAGATATGGTTAATCGCTGTAACGCCGCAGGCGTCGATATATATGTTGATACATTAATAAACCATATGGCAGCCGGCAGTGGTACGGGCACTGCTGGTAACACTTTTGGTAATAAACAATACCCTATTTATAGCCCACAAGATTTTCACGAAAGTTGCTCTATTAACCCAGAAGATTACGGTAATAACCGTTATCGCGTGCAAAATTGTGAGCTAGTAGGGCTGGCCGATTTAAACACTTCTTCAAATTATGTGCAAAATACATTAGCGGCATATATTAATGATCTTCAAGCTATGGGTGTTAAAGGTTTTAGGTTTGATGCTGCTAAGCATGTTGCTGCAAGTGATATTCAAAGTTTAATGGCAAAAATAAATGGCTCGCCAGTGGTGTTTCATGAGGTGATAGATCAAGGTACTGAAGCGGTTGCAGCCTCAGAGTATTTAAGTACAGGGCTAGTTACCGAGTTTAAATACAGTACGCAGCTTGGTAATACCTTTAGAAATGGCTCGCTTGCATGGTTAAGTAATTTTGGTGAAGGCTGGGGCTTTATGCCAAGTTCATCAGCTGTGGTATTTGTAGATAACCACGACAATCAGCGCGGCCATGGTGGTGCAGGTAATGTAATTACCTTTGAAGATGGCCGTTTATACGACCTAGCCAACGTATTTATGTTGGCGTATCCGTATGGGTATCCAAAAGTAATGTCGAGTTATGATTTTCACGGCGATACAGATGCGGGTGGGCCAAGTGTACCGGTGCACAATAATGGTAATTTAGAATGTTTTGCAAGTAACTGGAAGTGTGAGCATCGTTGGTCTTATATTGCGGGTGGTGTCGATTTTAGAAATAACACAGCCGACAATTGGGTAGTAACAAATTGGTGGGATAACACCCATAACCAGATTGCATTTGGACGTGGTAGCTCAGGTCATATGGCAATTAATAAAGAAGACTCAACGCTTAATGCAACAATTCAAACAGATATGGCGCCTGGACAGTACTGCAATGTGTTAAAAGGCGAGCTTTTGGGTAATGCTACTAGCTGTAGCGGTGAAGTAATAACAGTTAATAGCAACGGCACCATCAATTTAAATGTAGCGCCATGGGATGCAATAGCAATTCATAAAAATGCTAAATTAACCCAAGAGGCAGTGCCTAATAATAGCGACTGGCAAAGAACCGTTATTTTTATTAATGCTCAAACACAAAGCGGACAAGACATGTTTGTACGCGGTGGTATAGATCACACCTATGCAAATACAAACCTTGCTAGAAACTGCCAAACAACAAATGTTGAATGTGCTATGCCAATTCGCCATAACAATCTAAAAAACAATACCACAACGCCTTGGAAAGCAAACGATAACTACCTAGATTGGTATGGAATTGAACAAGGCCAAAGCAGTGAAGCGCAAGGTACTGCCATGGATTGGACTACAAATGTTTGGCCAAGTGAATATGGCGCCCAAAAATCGGTAACAGTAGATGGCTTTGGTGTTACACCCCTTAATATATGGGGCGAACACTATTGGATGCTTGATGTTAATATGGATTGCAGTAAAGCTGTTAACGGATGGTTTGAATTAAAAGCATTTATAAAAAATGGCCAAGAGTGGGAAGGCGATATAAGCCAAGCAAATACCCCCTATACAAGTACTAACCATATGGCACAGTGTGGCAAAATTAATATGTTTGAATTTAACAGCTCAAGTGTAGAGGTACGTGACTTTTAAATACGTACTTTAAAACGCGTACGTTAAAAAACTATCAGCCAATTTAAAAACCAAGTGGGTTAACACGCACTTGGTTTTTTACTTTTATATGTACCTAAATAGCAGTTTAATTTAATAGTGCGTTTATAAATCAGCTGGTATTATTGTTTTATTCGCCATTTTTTAATTTAGGCAACACAATGAAAAAGTTAAACAAATTACCGTTACTAACTACACTCGCTGCGGCTTTATTTATAAGCCAAGGTGCGCTTGCAAACATGACTCCTGTTGGGCTTTGGAAAACCATAGATGAAGACACCAACGAGGCTAAATCGTATGTACGCATTACTCAAAATGATAAGGTGCTCAGTGGTAAAGTTGAGACTATTTTAGACCCAGCTAAACAAACCGGTATTTGTAAAGAGTGTGATGGGGCATTAAAAAATCAGCCTATTTTAGGAATGACTATAATCACTGATGTAAAACCAGAAGATGATGGCGTGTGGGGCGATGGTGAAATACTTGACCCTACAAATGGTAAAACCTATACCGTGCAACTAACGCCACAAAACGACGGTAAAACATTGGAAGTACGTGGCTATATAGGCTTTTTTTACCGTAACCAATATTGGCAACGTGTGGAGTAGCACTACTCGTTTGCTGTTTTTAAAAACTCGCGTTTAAGCCACGCTCGTAATGCGCTTACCTGTGGGTGATTAAGCATGGCGTGGCTCGTTGCAAAATAAAACTGCTGATGCGGATTTACAATGCTTTGGCCAATTTGCGTGAGCATGCCGTGCTTTATATCGTCGCGTACAAACTGTTTGTGGGTGACCAAAACGCCAAGCTGGCGCATCGCGGCTTGCGTTGCTTGCACTGAAATATTAAAGGTTAAGTTATTATGCTGCTTAGGCTGTGCTAAATTATTAGCCTCGCACCACGTTTGCCAATCGTTTTGCCTACGTGGGTTGGTAACGTAGATTGCTTTAAAACGCTGCAGCAAATTTTGCGCGGTTAACTCATCTTTATTTAAGCCAACTAAAAGCTGTGGGTTACAGACTAAAATTAACTGATCGTCGGCTAGTTTTTCACAGTGATATTTTTGCCACTTATCGGGCTGGCCATGAATAATCGCTGCATCAATCCCTTCGCGCTCTAAATCAAATTCTCCCACCAAGTTAGAAATACGAATGTCGCTGTTTGGCGAAATGCGCTGAAAATCAGCCACCCTAGGGATCCACCAGTGCAGTGCTAGTGAGTTAACCATATTGAGTGTTAAATAAGTTGGCTCATTCGCTGTGTTACTTGCCTCTTGGCTGGCTGCTAAAATTTCAGCCATGGCCGGGGCTATGCGTTTGTAATAGCGCTCACCCACAGGGTTGAGCTCAACGCGGCGACCAATGCGATTAAAAAGCGGTGTATTAAGTTGTAACTCTAACGCTTTAATAGACTGACTTACCGCCGAGTGACTAATACTTAGCTGCTCAGCCGCGAGCACCATGCTGCCAGTTTCGGCAACAGCTATAAACGTATAGAGAGATTTTAACGGCGCAGATTTGATCATAGGTTATTTATTAACAGTTAAGTTTTACTTACAGGTTAGTTTAATATTATTCGCTTTTAAATTTATAAAGTACACGTAAAATTAGCGCCATAAAAGCCAATGCCAATTTTTTGAAAAATAATAAATAGATTAAAAAAATTAAGCCTTTAATTTTGCTTTTTACATTCATTTTTTATTCAAAGGATAACTGCGGTGACGTTAAATTCTCGTGCTAGTGTGTTTATGCTGCTCTCTACATTTACCTTGGCGTTAAATAGCTTTATAGCCAAGTTGCTTACCGATTACTTTAGCACCAGCGAAGTGGTTTTTTTACGGGTGTTTTTACCCGCGATTATTATGCTGGCATTGGCGGCAGGTATTAAATGGCAGCTACCTAATAAATCAGCATGGCGAACCTTTGCTATTCGCGCAATTTTTATAGTGATGTGCCAAAACTGCTTTTTAGTGGCGCTAAATACTTTAACGCTGGTGGAGGCGGTTATTTTATTTAGCACTGGGCCATTATTTATACCGCTAATAGAACGGGTGCTTTTTAAAACTAAATTAAATTGGTTATTGCTACCTACAATGGCGCTGATGTTTGCGGGTGTGATTATTCAAAATATTCATAGCGATGGCATACAATGGCGCTGGAGCTTATTAATTGGTTTAGGGGCTGGTATTTTTAATGCCTGCTCGCAAATCACCTTGTTTCGAGCCAGTAAAATTAACCTTCCGATGATGGTTATTAACGGTTGGAGTTTTACGCTGGCCGCCATTTTTATGGTGCCAGTATTAATGTTTACCAGCGAAGGTGAGCGCTTTTACCAAGGTTTTGCAATCGATATAAGCAATTACAGTTTATTACTGATGGTGGCATTAATTGGTTTTTCGACTGCTGCAACGCAATTTTTTAGAGGAAAGGCGTACCGATTAGCCAGTTCTAACTCGCAGCTAGCGCCGCTTATTTATTCTAACTTATTATTTGCGTTGTTATTTCAGCTAATTTTTTACGATACAACATTAAGTTTATCGCAAGTAATAGGCTCTGCGCTTATTGTACTGGCATGTATTATTAATACCTTTGCGCCTAATTGGCTATTGCAAAGGCAAGCAAAAATACGTGAAAAAAAGTGCGCTAAAAAACTTAGTTATTTGTAATGTATTGGCCTAAACATGGTTTAGGCCAAACTCGTTATAGCGTTTCGCTATACTCTGTCATTATTTGTTCAACCCAGCTGGCTATGCGCTTATCGCTTAGCTCGTATTGGCTGTCTTCATCAAGCGCTAGGCCCACAAAGTGTTTGCCATCGGGGGTAAGTGCTTTTGACGCTTCAAACTCGTAGTTTTCATCGTTTGGCCAAAAACCAAGTTGCGTAAACGACTGGGTATTTATTTCATCGTGAAGCATACCAAGGGCGTCTTGAAACCATTGTCCGTAACCTTGTTGGTCGCCCATGCCAAATAAAGCAATGGTTTTACCATTTAGGTTTACATCTTTAATGTCGTCCCACTTAGACTCCCAGTCTTCTTGTATTTCTCCAAAATCCCATGTTGAAATACCAAAGATGATAAAGTCGTACTGCTCTGCATTTTTAAGTGGTTCGTCTTTAATATTGTGTAAGGTCACTACATCGGCGCCAATAAGGTCGCGAATTTTTTCTGCTGCCATCTCTGTGTAGCATGTAGTAGAGCCAAAAAATAAACCAATCTGCATCGTATTTATCACTGTGTAATTGCCTGTTATGATAGGGCGCAGTTTACCGTAAGGTATTTTTAATTGATACCTTCTACCGTGGGTATTACCAACATGAGATCACAACGTGACAACGCTACCTGACGATTTACCTGAACCAAATACCGAGCTAAACAGCAACAGCGACTTTTTAGAAACCTTTTTAGATAGCTTGTACTTAGAGCAAGGTGTAAGCGAAAACACCCTTAGCGCGTATCGCAGTGACCTAGATAAGTTTTGTCAGTTTTTAAAAGGCGAAAGCTTAATGACGGTAACCAGCTTAGATATAGAAAGCTACTTAGCGTATCGCGTAGATTTAGGGTTAAAACCACGTAGCACGGCACGCAGCATAAGTGCGTTAAAGCGGTTTTATCAGTATTTTGTACGTGAAAAACGTATCACAAGCTCACCGCTTGAAAACATTGCGCAACCAAAAGCGGGTCAATCGTTACCTAAAACGCTCTCAGAAGCCGAAGTAGAGGCCTTATTAAGTGCGCCCAATATTGAAGAGCCAATGGGGCTGCGCGATAAAGCCATGCTAGAGCTACTTTATGCTACGGGCTTGCGTGTAACCGAGCTTGTAGGGCTGCGTATGGAGCAAATTAACTTGCGCCAGTCGGTTGTGTTTGTAAAAGGTAAAGGCAACAAAGAGCGCTTAGTACCCTTAGGCGAAGAAGCCATGTACTGGCTTGAGCAGTTTTTAAAAGGGGGGCGTGCGCAAATGATAAAACACGCCACCGATTTTGTGTTTCCTTCTAAACGCGGTGTAGGTATGACCCGACAAACCTTTTGGCATCGTATTAAACACTATGCTATTTTGGCGTCTATTGAGTCAGATTTATCGCCGCATACATTGCGTCATGCCTTTGCAACACATTTACTTAATCATGGTGCCGACTTAAGAGTGGTGCAGATGATGTTAGGGCACAGCGACTTATCGACTACACAAATTTATACCCATGTTGCCAATGAGCGATTAAAATCGGTACACTCAGAGCATCATCCGCGCGCGTAATATGAAATTTAATATCATCTTAGCGGTCAATTTAGTACGTATTATTAGATAGAGAAAATTATGAAAAAATTAATGTTAGCAGGTGCAATGTTGTGCACAAGTATTAGTGCATTTGCAAATGGCGTAGCCACAACGCCAGATGCTAATGATCCTATTGTTACTAAATTTGCCACGTTAGGTGTAACAGTTAAGCAAATAAACCCAAGCCCTGTTGCCGGTTTAAAAGAGCTTATTACAAATAAAGGTGTACTTTACGCCAGCCCAGACGGCCAGTTTTTAATGCAAGGCACGCTCATTGATTTAAACAACCGCAGCAACTTAACCGAGCAAGCGTTAAATGGTGTCCGTGTTGAAGGTATTAAAGAATACCAAGATTCAATGATTGTTTATAAAGCGCCTAACGAAAAACACCAAATTACGGTATTTACCGATATTAGCTGTGGCTATTGTCGTAAATTACACCGCGAACTAGACGACTTGCTTGATGCAGGCATTACCGTTCGTTATTTAGCATTTCCGCGTGGTGGACTGCAAGGTTCGGGCTACGCCGATTTAATGAACGTATGGTGTGCACGCGACCAACAAGAAGCACTAACAGAAGCTAAATCAGGCGAAGACACTAAAGTAGTTGCCGGTTGTAGCGCACCAGTAGCTGAGCATTACCAGTTAGGCCAAAGCTTTGGTATTAGCGGCACGCCAGCCATTATTTTAGAAGACGGTACAATGATCCCTGGCTACCAGCCAGCCGCGGCATTAAGTGCAGCGCTTGAGGCGAACAAAGCAGGTTAATTAAAAATCTGAGTACCTGTTTAATACCAATCCGCGATAATACTTAATCATTTTGCGGGGCTAAACATGTTGCTAGAGGCGTTAAAAAATGCTTATTTACGGCTGCATAGATGCAGAAGGTAGAGCAATGCAGGAGCAATAGCCGAGAACAACTAAATAGCGAATTTATTGCCTAGCTATCAACACGTTTTTTCAGCCTCAAAATAGATCACTTAATTAAGTGAATTGGTTTAAAAAGGCCTTTATGGCCTTTTTTTGTCTTTTTATTATGAACACCATAAGTTAAAAACAGCATGAAAAAACTGATCATTGCGCGCGAAAATGTAGACGATTCTTACCTGCCAAGCGATCTGCACCCTGTTATTAAGCAAATTTATGCCACGCGTAACGTGCAAAATGCACACGAGCTAAATAATAGCGCAGCCACGCTAATCGACTTTAAACTGTTTAAAGACATCGACAAAGCCACCGAGCTATTAATTGATGCGCTGAATGCGCAAAGCCGCATTTTAATTGTTGGTGACTTCGATGCCGATGGCGCAACCAGTACAGCCACCTTAATGCAAGGCTTGGCAATGTTTGGTTTTAATAACTTAGACTACCTTGTACCGGACAGGTTTAGCTTAGGCTATGGTTTAAGCCCAGCGCTTGCGGAGCAAATTGTTGATATAAAACCAGAGCTGGTCATTACGGTAGATAACGGTATTTCGTGTATTGCAGGCATAGACATACTGAAAAAAGTGGGCATTAAAGTACTGGTTACTGATCACCACTTGCAAGGGGAGCAGCTCCCTAATGCCGATGCAATTGTTAACCCAAACCGCCATGATTGCCGTTTTCCTTCAAAATCAATTGCGGGTGTCGGCGTAGCCTTTTACTTGCTTATAGCCCTTAGAAGCACGTTACGAGAGCAAGGTTATTTTGAACGCCATGCTATGCCAAATTTAGCCGACTTGCTTGATATAGTTGCCCTAGGCACCGTGGCCGATGTAGTTGCGCTTGATGCAAATAACCGCACTTTAGTACACCAAGGGCTGGCGCGTATTCGCAGCGGTAAAACACGCCCAGGTATTACTGCGCTTATTGAAGTGGCTAATCGTAATGCAGCGCGTTTAAGCGCCAGTGACTTTGGTTTTTCGTTGGCCCCGCGTTTAAACGCAGCAGGGCGACTAGATGACATGAGTTTGGGCATAGCGTGCTTATTAAGTACCGATATAAACCAAGCAAGGCGCATTGCCAGCGAGTTAGATAGCTTAAACCATGCACGGCGCGAAATAGAGCAGGGCATGCAAGCCGAGGCTCAAGCAGTGCTTGATAGGCTCGCGTTTAGTGACGACAACATTCCCGATGCCATTTGTTTATACCAAGAAGATTGGCACCAAGGTGTTATTGGTATTTTGGCGGGTCGCTTAAAAGAAAAATACCACCGCCCAACCGTTATTTTTGCCGGCGGCGAAAACGGTGAAATAAAAGGCTCGTGCCGCTCTATCGAAGGGCTACACATGCGCGATTTACTCGAAGGGCTAAATACCGCCGACCCGCACTTAATTAATAAATTTGGCGGCCATGCCATGGCGGCAGGGCTAAGTATTGATGAGCAAAACTTTAATGACTTTAAAAACGCGTTTGATGCAGCTGTAAGCGCGCAGTTAAGCGAAGAAAGTAAACGCTGCATTGTATTTACCGATGGCGAGCTGCCAAACGAGTGCTTTACAATGGACTTTGCTCAGCTATTGAAGCAATCAGGCCCATGGGGGCAGCAATTTCCTGAGCCGGTATTTGAGCACACCTTTGAGGTTATTCAGCAGCGTATAGTGGGCGAAAAACACTTAAAACTGGTGCTTAAACATCAATCTGGGCGCTTAGTTGACGCCATTGCATTTGGAATAGATGTAAAAGCATGGCCCGACACCGAGGCCCGTTATGTCAAAGTGGCTTATCAGCTCGACATAAACGAATTTAGAGGCAAGTTTAGCCTGCAATTAATTGTTCGCGAGCTTGAAAAAGTGCATTAAAAAATATGCACAATGCATGCATAAAAGGCTAATAAAGCGCGCGGTTTTTTGTTAAAATCGGGCGTTTTTATCATTTGACGATAATTTATTGCGTTTAGTGCTAATTTTAGCGCGCAATAATCTAGCCATTTTGGAGTAATGTACATGTTTGAAGTGAATCCTGTGATTAATCAAATCAAGGAAATTCGCGAACGTACTGAACTGCTTCGGGGGTACCTTTGACTACGCTCATAAACAAGAGCGCCTAGAAGAAGTAAACGCCGAACTTGAAGATTCAGCCGTATGGAATGAACCTGAGCGCGCACAAGCACTTGGCCGTGAAAAATCAGCCTTAGAAGCGGTTGTTGAAACAATCGACAACTTAGTAGCAGGTGCTGACGACGTAGAAGGTTTATTAGAGCTTGCAGTAGAAGCAGAAGACGAAGACACGTTTGTTGAAGCGCAAACTGAACTTGAAGGCTTAAATAAACAGCTTGAGGGTTTAGAGTTTCGCCGTATGTTTTCGGGCTCTCACGATGCAAACGATGCTTACCTTGATTTACAGTCTGGGTCTGGCGGTACTGAAGCACAAGACTGGTGTAACATGTTATTACGCATGTATTTACGCTGGGGCGAAGCGAAAGGCTTTAAAGTTGAGCTAGTAGAAGCAACCGATGGCGATGTAGCCGGTATTAAAGGTGCAACAGTGCGCTTTGTAGGCGAATACGCATATGGTTGGCTGCGCACAGAAACAGGTGTACACCGCTTAGTACGTAAAAGCCCATTTGATTCAAGTGGTCGTCGTCATACCTCGTTTGCCTCTGCGTTTGTTTACCCAGAAGTAGATGACAATATTGAAATTGATATTAATCCGGCTGACTTACGTATAGACGTTTACCGTGCATCGGGCGCGGGTGGTCAGCACGTTAATACCACCGAATCGGCAGTACGTATTACTCACGTACCTACTAACACGGTTGTTCAGTGTCAAAACGAGCGCTCACAACACAAAAATAAAGCCCAAGCAATGAAGCAGTTAAAAGCAAAATTATTTGAGCTTGAACTTCAGCAGCAAAATGCTGAAAAGCAATCGCAAGAAGACGCAAAGTCGGATATTGGCTGGGGAAGCCAAATTCGTTCTTACGTACTTGACGATGCACGTATTAAAGATTTACGAACTGGCGTTGAAAACCGTAATACGCAATCGGTACTTGACGGCAACCTAGACAAATTTATTGAAGCCAGCCTAAAATCTGGCCTATAACCACCAAGCTAAAAAAGAGCTAAAAAATGACTGATCAAATCCAAGACGAAAATAAGTTAATCGCTGAGCGTCGCGGCAAATTAGACGCTATTCGCGAAAATTGCCCAGCCAACGGTCATCCTAATCAGTTCCGTCGTGAACATTACACGGCTGATTTACAGGCTGAGTTTGGTGATAAAAGTAAAGAAGAATTAGTAGAGCTTAAGCACGTTGTATCAATTGCTGGCCGTATTTTAGCTAAGCGTGGTCCTTTTATGGCCATTCAAGACATGAAAGGCCGTGTACAAGCTTACGCATCTAAAGATGTACAAAAAGACTTAAAAGCAAAATATGGTCAACTAGATATTGGCGATATTATTGGTGTTAAAGGTGCGCTTAATAAATCAGGTAAAGGCGATTTATACGTAGAAATGACCGAGTACGAACTACTTACTAAGTCACTACGCCCATTACCAGAGAAGTTTCATGGTTTATCAGATCAAGAAACCAAGTACCGCCAACGTTATGTTGATTTAATTACTAACGAAGCAACGCGCGAAACATTCCGCATTCGCTCACAAGTAGTTGAAGGTATTCGTCGCTTTTTAGCAGAGCGCGACTTTATGGAAGTAGAAACACCAATGCTACAGGTTATTCCTGGCGGTGCGTCTGCGCGTCCATTTGTGACTCACCATAACGCACTTGATATAGACATGTACTTACGTATAGCGCCTGAGCTTTACCTTAAGCGTTTAGTAGTAGGTGGTTTTGACCGCGTATTTGAAATTAACCGTAACTTCCGTAACGAAGGGTTATCAACGCGTCACAACCCAGAATTCACTATGATTGAATTTTACCAAGCATACGCTGATTACATCGACCTGATGAACACTACCGAAGACATGCTACGTACAGTTGCAATAAACGTTTTAGGTAGCCCAATTGTTGTTAATACCACTAAAGATGAAAACGGCGAAGTTATCGACTCAGTAGAGTACGACTTTGGCCAACCGTTTGAGCGCCTAAGCATGGCTGATGCTATCTTAAAATATAACCCTGAGTTTGATGCTGCGGTATTTAATGACCCAGAAAACCACTTTGAAGAACTAAAAGCGTACGCTAAACAAGTGCACGTTAAAATTCCTGAAAATTGTGTATGGGGCCCTGGTAAGTTTTTATGTGAAATATTTGAAGAGACGGCTGAGCACATGCTTATCCAACCTACATTTATTACAGGCTACCCGTGGGAAGTATCGCCACTTGCGCGCCGTAACGACGAAAACCCATTTGTTACCGACCGCTTTGAGTTTTTTGTTGGCGGACGTGAGCTTGCAAATGGCTTCTCGGAGCTTAACGATGCACAAGATCAAGCAGAGCGCTTTACTCGCCAAGTTGAAGAAAAAGACGCCGGTGATGATGAAGCAATGCATTACGATGAAGACTACATACGCGCACTAGAGTACGGCTTACCGCCTACTGCCGGTGAAGGTATTGGTATTGACCGCTTAGTAATGTTATTTACTGATTCACCAACCATTAAAGATGTTATTTTGTTCCCGCATATGCGCCCACAAGCTGACTAAGCTTTAACAAAATAAATGCGATAAACGCCGCTAAATTTTAGCGGCGTTTTTGTGTGAGTATAAAAATAAGCGCCAATGCAGAAAAAGTTGGAGAGTAAATTGCTTTATAAAAACAGACGAAAGAGAGGATAAGATTGTTCGCTTTTTAATTAATTAGTACTAAACTAAATTTTAAAGCTAGTTATTAGTACTTATTAATAGTTAATTCAGATTGGGTTATTTAATGTAGCCTTGTTTTAAATAACCTTAATAACAGTGCTATAACGTAATTTTATGACTGTTTTTTAAACATTATGTTGTATTTATGTAAAAAACTTAGCTAAAATACGCCAAAATTTTGAGCTGGGTTAAAATAGCACTCTAAATATGAATTCTCAAATGGACTTAGAATATAATATGAAAGACAACCGAGTTGAAGAATCGCCAGAAACTGACACCACAGAGCAAAAGCGACAAGCTTATTACCGAGCCTGTATTGCTGAATTTCAGCAATTAGGTTACCAAGAGCAATATTTAGCGCAGCTCAAAGATGATTTAGTGCCTTTAATGGGCGTTAATCCACAAGACAAAAATATTTAAATCGTTTACTTTTCAAACCAATTATACAATTAAAGCTGACTTATGTGCGTTCTGTAACCAGATAGTCATTTTTGGCATAAAAGTGTTTGACATATTTTCTGAAATCTTTATTATACGCCCCACAAGACGGAGAGGTGTCCGAGTGGCCGAAGGAGCTCCCCTGCTAAGGGAGTATAGAGTTTGTAGCTCTATCGAGGGTTCGAATCCCTCCTTCTCCACCATTTCTTTTAATGGCAGTCTTGTAAAGTAAAGATTGGGCGCATAGCTCAGCTGGATAGAGTACCTGGCTACGAACCAGGCGGTCGGAGGTTCGAATCCTCCTGCGCCCACCACTCTTTACACACTCTGCTTAGAGTATAAATAAGTTAAAGTGTTTGGTTTAAAACCAAATCGGTCGGAGGTTCATTCTTACAAGATACGTCCTGCTTCCAGCACTTTTTACACACTCTGCTTAGAGTATAAATAAGCAAACAGTAAAAGTGGGCGCATAGCTCAGCTGGATAGAGTACCTGGCTACGAACCAGGCGGTCGGAGGTTCGAATCCTCCTGCGCCCACCACTTTTACAACACTCTGCTTAGAGTATAAACAAGTAGAAAGTGTTGGCTAAAGCCAAGCGGTCGGAGGTTCACTCTTAGAAGTTACGTCCTACGCTCATCACTTTTACACACTCTGCTTAGAGTATAAACAAGTAACTAATGAAAGTGGGCGCATAGCTCAGCTGGATAGAGTACCTGGCTACGAACCAGGCGGTCGGAGGTTCGAATCCTCCTGCGCCCACCACTTTCATAAATAAGCCGACAAAAGTCGGTTTTTTTGTGTCTGAAATAACATATAAGTTAAGCGCATATTTTACGATGTGTACTTATATTTATTGTTTCAGAAACTCCACTTAGAGTATAAATAAGAAAAAATGAAAGTGGGCGCATAGCTCAGCTGGATAGAGTACCTGGCTACGAACCAGGCGGTCGGAGGTTCGAATCCTCCTGCGCCCACCACTTTCATAGACTCTGCTTAGAGTATAAATAAGTAAAGTGTTGGCTTAAAAAGCCAAGCGGTCGGAGGTTCACTCTTAGAAGATACGTCCTGCGCCCACCACTTTCATACATATGCCGACATTAAGTCGGTTTTTTTGTGTCTGAATTTTGAGAAAGCTTTCAGCTATCAGGTATTAGTAAAATCCAATTTTACATAGTGCCAAATCTTCTATTCAGTCACTTCTCTAAAAGCGCAGCGCCTCTTAACCTCTTTGTGAATAATTTGTTTTAAGAAACATTACAAAGAGAAGTGAAAGAGGAATAAATGAGAAGCTCAAAACCAACATTAGTATTTAACCCATTTACGAGCTATGCTCGTCGCGCTAGCAAGCTTAGCGCCTACGGGAAAACTTTAAACCCTGAGTTTAATTGTCGTGGACGTAGAGCGTGATCACGTTAGAAGCGCAGCTTCTAGTTACTTATGTACAGCTCAAAACCATTCACTGCTCTTTAACTTAAGCTGTGGTATTTTAAACACCTTGTTTAAAAGGAACTTGCTGTATGTTTAAAGCTGTATTCATCACCTTTGTTTTACTATTTATTATCACTATTTTTAATGTGGGCGCGCACGCTCACACAGCTCAAATAACGCCAATTGTTGGCGCTGCTCAATACAAACATTATTTGCCGCAGCTACAAAATAAGCGTGTTGGGCTTGTGGTAAATCAAACATCGCTTGTTGAAAATACTCATTTAGTAGATGCCTTACTCACTAAAAATATAACCATAACCAAAATTTTTGCACCTGAGCATGGCTTTAGAGGCGATCACGACGCTGGAGCCCATGTTAAAAATGCGGTTGATAGTAAAACCGGTATCCCGCTTATTTCTATTTATGGCAAAAACAAAAAACCAAGCGCCGAAGCTCTGAGCAATGTAGATGTTATTATTTTTGATATACAAGATGTGGGCGTGCGCTTTTATACCTACATAAGCTCTATGCATTACATGATGGAAGCCGCAGCCGAGCAAGGTATTGAGTTTATTGTGCTTGATAGGCCAAACCCCAATATTGCCTACGTTGATGGGCCAATACTTGAGCGCCAATTTAAATCGTTTGTAGGCATGCACCCAATACCCGTGCTGCACGGCATGACAGTAGGCGAGCTTGCTAAAATGATCAAAGGCGAAAGCTGGATCAATAAAGCGGGTGATTTAAAGCTTACGGTGATCCCAGTTGATCATTATACGCGCTCAACATCCTACAGTTTACCTGTAAAACCCAGCCCTAATTTACCGAACGATCAATCAATCGCGCTTTATCCGTCGCTTTGCTTTTTTGAGTCAACCCCTGTAAGTATTGGCAGAGGCACCGACTTTGCGTTTCAAGTAATTGGCTACTCGCCCGTTGCGCTTGGGGATTTTAGTTTTACACCGCGCTCTATTAAAGGGGCGGCAGCAAACCCTAAATTTAAAAATACTCCTGTAAAAGGGCTCGATTTACGCACAACAAACACGCGCGGGCTTGATTTAAGTTATTTAATTACGGCTTATAATAAATTATCTAAAAACAATATTACCTTTTTTGAACGCGCTGATTTTATGGATAAATTGGCTGGTACCAACAAACTACGGTTAGCTATTGAAGCAGGGCAATCAGAGCGGCAAATAAAACAAAGTTGGCAGCAAGGGCTTGCAGCATTTAAAAAGCAACGAGCGCCGTATTTGCTGTACAAGTAAGGGGTGCAAATGGCTTTAGTAATAAACAAAAAATTAAGCAGCTGTTTTAAAACGGCTTTACTGGCGCTTGTTAGTGTTAATCTTGTAGCGTGTAGTACGGCAAATAAGCCAAATGAGTTTACAGCAAGTGAGCTTAAGCAAAGCAAATTAGTAACGCTTCCAAACGCCCAAGTTATTGTCACTTTTCCTGAGGCTAACCCTAGTAGCCGTGAGTACGTAAATAACCGTGGCACATTCAAAGCGTATAAAGGGCGAGGGCAGTTATTAATTCAAAATAATAACGCGATAAGCGCCGATATTTTTATAAATAACCAAAAGCTTAATATTACCAACCAATTAGCCGCCAATACTTTATATGAGTATTCGCTAGCAAGGCGCACCCACAATGGGGTAAATACGTTTAAGGTTGAAAATATTAAACCTAAAGGCGCAAGCCTTACCTTGCGCTTTGAGTTTCCGACCTTAAATACCGCTGCGCAAAGTAATATAGACTTTAGCCAGGTCGATGCCCTTATTGAAAAAGACATACAAGCTGGTTTTCCTGGGGCAGTATTAGCCGTTATTAAAAGTGGCGAACTCATAAAGCTTAGCGCCTATGGCGATGCCAAACAGTACCAACAAAGTGATTTAATGCTACTACGCCCAGAGCCAATGCAAACACATACTCTGTTTGATTTAGCCTCTAACACCAAAATATTTGCCACTAATTTTGCCCTTATGAAACTTGTAAGTGAAGGGCTTTTAAATATAAATAACTCCGTACAAAGTTACTTACCCGAATACAAAGGTGATGGCCGCGAGCTGCGCACAGTTAAAGATTTACTCACGCATACAGCGGGTTACCCGCCTGTGTTTGATTTTCATCGTAAAGAAACTAAAAATGGCGATGCGTATTTTTCGCAAAATAGCCAAACCACAAAGCAGCTGTTACTTACGCAAGTACCGCTGAGCAATAAATACCCCGCACAAGCTGTTTACTCCGATATTGATTACATGATTTTAGGCGTACTAGTTGAGCGTATAACCGGGCAACCACTTGATGACTACCTAGAGCAACACATTTACGCCCCACTTAAACTGACCAATACGGTATTTAACCCACTTAAAAAGGGCTTTAAACGCGCTGAATTTGCAGCAACCGAGCTTAGCGGCAACACTCGTGATGGCCGTATTACCTTTGATAATATTCGTACCAATGTTTTGCAAGGCGAAGTGCACGACGAGCGAGCATTTTATTCGTTTAATGGCGTAGCAGGGCATGCCGGTTTATTTAGTAATGCACCCGATTTAGCTGTGCTTTGCCAAGTACTATTAAACCAAGGTGGCTTTGGCAATACCCAATTATTTAGCGCATCAACCTTAGCGCAGTTTGTAACGCCACAATTAAACAACGAAACCTATGGCCTAGGCTTTAGACTTGCAGGTAACAACCAAGCCAGGCGTTGGCATTTTGGCCCTTACGCAAGCGCACAAGCGTATGGGCACACTGGCTGGACGGGCACAGTAACGGTTATTGATCCAACCTACGACTTAGCCATTATTTTATTGACCAATGCGCGGCACACAAAAATAAAAGGAAGCCAAAAACATTACCAGTTTTTGGGCAAACAATACGAGACCGCGCAATATGGCTCGGTGGTATCGCTTATTTACGAAGCACTACTAAATCAATAAATTATCGTTTAGGCTAAAACGGCCTAAGTGCAGTGCCTTAAGTGATTTATTTGCAGGTGACTTAACTAAGCCAATCCATTAAGCTAAGCGGTTTACAAATTCAGGCCACATTTTTAAAACGGCCTGTAAAATAAGCGTTTCAACGTGAATAAAGCGAACGCACTTCGCTATTAATAAAGGTTAATTTATGTCTTGGTATTCTATATTACCGCCGCTCATTGCTATCGCTATCGTATTTTGGCGAAAAGAAGTAATAATGGCACTTTTGGTGGCCGTGGCTTCATCAGAATTTTTACTCGCTATACAAGGCGAGGGTAATACCTTATTTGCTACATTTTTAAATACCATTGAGCGCATAATATCGGTAGCCAGCTCGCCGGGTAACACTCGCATTTTAATATTCAGTATTATGATTGGTGCCTTGCTTGCCTACATACGCGAATCAGGCGGCGTAGCAGCCACCGTTAATATGCTTATGAATAAAGGCATTGCAAAAAGTAAGCGCCAAGTTGGCTTTTTAACCATGTTTACCGGCATCGCGGTATTTATAGAGTCAAACCTCAGCGTATTAACCTCAGGTATTGTATCGCGCGGCTTGTTCGACAAGTTTAAAATGAGCCGAGCGCGCCTTGCTTATATTATTGATAGTACCAGTGCACCGGTGTGTATTTTAATATTACTTAACGGTTGGGGCGCATTTGTACTGGGTTTACTTGGCAATTACGAGCTAAGCGAATCGGCAGTTTCTATTTTATGGGGCAGCGTAGGGTACAACTTTTACGCCATTATCACGCTAGTCATTGTGTTTTACACTATCGCGTTTGATAAAGTACATGGCCCAATGAAAGAAGCCGAGCAAAAGCTAGAGCTGCAAAAAACCGACCTAAAAGAAGAAGTAAAAGGCTCTAAAGCGCGTTACATGCTCGTGCCATTACTTACCCTAATTGTGAGCATGGTAGGCTTTATGTTTTACACCGGCAACGGCGTACTTGCAGAAGGCAGCGGCTCTAAATCGGTTTTATACGCAACGGTATTAGCCATTGTAGTTGCATATGTTTTAATGATTAGCTCGCGCCAATTTACTCACCATCAATTAGTCGATACCGGCTTTAAAGGCATGGGCGAGTTATTACCGCTGGTGAGCATTGTATTGCTTTCACTTACACTGGGCGCAAGCTTAAAAGAGCTAGGCACGGGCGTATTTGTTGCATCGCTAGTGGGCGATTACCTACCTATTTACTTAATTGTACCAGTGCTGTTTTTAACCGGCGCGGTTATGTCGTTTACTACAGGTACTTCGTGGGGCACATTTGCCATACTAATTCCTATTGGCGTACCGCTTATTCAAGCGCTCGGTTTGCCACCTTCACTGGTGGTAGGCGCTATTTTAGGCGGCGGTATATTTGGCGATCACTGCTCCCCTATATCCGACACCAGCGCTGTATCGGCACTCGCCTCAGGGTGTGACTTACTCACCCACGTTAAAACGCAGCTACCGTATGCGTTATTTGGCGGCGCACTGACGTTTATAGCGTACTTAGTAACAAGCATAATAGTGTTATAAAATTTGCTCGTTTAAATACTCAAAGGCCTGCTTAATCGCAGGCTTTTTTGTTTTAAATATGCAGTTAAGTACCCGTATTTATATTTTTTAGGTTATTGTATGGCATGAGCTTTAAGCTTTTTAATAGCTATAAATTCTTACTTTTTAACTTATACAAGGCTGTAAACCCACACTATGTTTGTAATAGATAATATCATTCTTGTTAGTGCCATTTTAATTTTACTAGGGGTTATCTCGAGCAAGCTATCTGCGCGCGTTGGCTTACCCGTGCTGGTGCTATTTTTACTGGTGGGCATGCTTGCAGGTGAAGATGGTATTGCAGGTATATCATTCGATAACGCAGAGGCGGCGCATGCTCTGGGCACGTTAGCACTGGCTATTATTCTATTTGATGGTGGGCTACAAACGCCAACCAGCTCTATTAAACAAGTGTGGAAACCTGCTTCGGCTTTAGCAACGGTTGGGGTGCTTTTAACGGCGGTAATTACCGGCCTTGTCGCCACTTATATTTTAGACTTACCTGTATTACAAGGCGTTTTACTGGGCGCTATTGTGGGCTCTACAGATGCCGCTGCCGTATTTGCACTTTTACGAAGCGCCGGTATTCACTTAAATAAAAAACTTAAATCAACCCTTGAAATAGAAAGTGCCTCGAACGACCCAATGGCTATTTTTTTAACGGTTGGTTTGCTCGAAATGCTAGTGAACGACATGCCAATAGGGCTGGGTTTACTGCAGTTATTTGCCCAGCAAATGGGTGTAGGCGCCGTTTGTGGGTTTTTAATTGGTAAGGTGTCGGTGTGGTTTATTAATCGAATAAAATTAAATGCATCAGGTTTGTATTTAGTAATGGTAACCGCATTTGGGCTGCTTTCTTTTGGCCTTTCTGCAACGCTTGGCGGCAGTGGCTTTTTAGCTGTATTTATAACCGGCGTTATTTTAGGTAACAGTAAATTTGTATATAAACGCGGTATTTTTCTGTTTCACGATGGTTTAGCGTGGCTTGGGCAAATAACCATGTTTGTTGTGTTAGGGCTTTTAATTAATCCCTCGTCGTTGGTTGATGTATGGTTAGAAGGGTTGTTAATTGCACTGGCACTTATTTTTGTTGCTCGCCCACTAGCGGTAGCGCCAATTTTGAAATTATTTGGCTTTAATAATCGCGAAACTTTATTTGTATCTTGGGTGGGGCTAAGAGGCTCAGTGCCGATTATTTTAGCTATATTCCCACTGTTGTTTGGCCTTTCAGGGGCGGAGCTTATTTTTAATGTGGTTTTTTTCGTGGTGTTAATCTCGGCCACGTTGCAAGGCTCAACTATGCCTTGGATGGCTAAAAAGTTAAGTTTAATAGAACCGCCACCCGATTTAGCAGCTGCAACGCTCGAAATTACCGCCCTAAACGATATTGATATAGAAATTGTTGAGTACACGTTAAGTGATGTTTCTCGCGTTTCTGGGCGCAGTTTGTCTCATGCTGCACTGCCAGAAAGTGTAGTTGTAGCCATGATCACACGAGGGCCATCAATCATACCGCCACGCGGCTCAACTAAATTAAAACCAAACGATCATTTATTTGTTGTTTTAAAACCCGCTAACAGACCTTTTGTTGATTTAGTTTTTACAGCAACCGATAAAACAAACCACCAAGACAGTCACTTAGCGCGCAACGAACTTAAAGTGAAAGGGGTTACGCTAGTAGGCGATATATTTTACTCATACCACATGAAAATAGACGCCCCAGAGGACATAAGCTTGGAAGAGGTGATCAACCAAAAGCTCTCAGGAGAAATCAGTAAAGGCTCAATTGTGGTTATTGGTAATGTTCAACTACGCGTTATAACAATGGTACATACACGTATAGTGACCATCGGCTTAAAATACTTACACAATCCAGAACAACGGCTTTTAAAGCAGTAACCATTACCGATGATTTACAAGATATTAGCGACGTAGGTTGGGTTGAGTGACACGAAACCCAACGTATCACCAATGCAATGAGCAAACCCAAGCTAATTATATGTAGTGTTTATTGTAGGCGCATAGCTTGCTGATACACCGGGTGTTAGCCTGAGTTTAATTACAAAATACATAAAAGCCTGCTTAATAGCAGGTTTTATAAAGCAATTGAATGTGGATTTTACTTATTAAATGAGTAATCAACGCGTGCAAAAGGCCATTCGTTTTTAATCCATGCTTTAACGCTCGTTTTTAATTCGGTAAAAAGTGGTGTAGCAATATGCTCTTTAGCGACCCAACTAAACACGGTGGCGTCAAACTTATCACTAGCGGCACCTGAAATGTAAATGCAGCCAATTACTTTCGTTTTATTGTTATTCATTACATGGAAGGTAAAAGATTCTTTATTATCAAATGCGATTAAATCATTTTCTAATGTTTGTGTGTTTTCATCCAAAGTAAAGTCATCAGCAGGCCATGTTGTGCCTAAGCTATTTTGAATAAACTCGCGAGCAGACATAAGCGCTTTGTAATCAAGAACTGTGTATTTAGGGTTTACCTTAACTAAGGTAAAGTTTTCAAAGCGCTTTTCAACCGGTACTACAAATACGTTATTCACTAAAGCCTCAGCCTGCACAAACGAGCAGCAAAATGTATAAATAGTAAAAACGAATAAAAGTAGCTTTTTCATATTTTTTTCTTAAATTTAAACTAAAAGTTAAATAAAATTATATTCGTACAACTCATAAATCCAAAGAGCTAAAATAATGTATTTTCAGGAGTGAATATATTTGCTGTCAATAAAAACCAAAATGAGACTGACTGCTTTCTAACTTTTATAGGGCGCTACTCGAGGCTTGAAATAATGATGAGGAATAAAGTTAGCTATGTAGTAATTTTTCCTCTGTGCAGCGCGAAG
Source organism: Pseudoalteromonas agarivorans (assembly GCF_024518735.1). NCBI lineage: Bacteria > Pseudomonadati > Pseudomonadota > Gammaproteobacteria > Alteromonadales > Pseudoalteromonadaceae > Pseudoalteromonas > Pseudoalteromonas agarivorans. The sequence goes on along the minus strand of NZ_JANIGJ010000006.1, from coordinate 157,744 downwards.
CGCCTCTGTGTTCTCGGTGGTAATATATATCTAAATTACCACTACCACCAACCTTAACTGAGCTAAACCACCTAAGCCCCACACTGCCTAACTCCAGCACCCGCATGTTTAAGTGCAATAATCTGCCCTTTACTGTTATGCGCCATAGCCAACATATCACCCGTATTTAGACCACTTTCTACTGCGTGCCTTCCCTTTAAATCACTGAGCAGTGACTGCTTAATTTGCACCAGTACCTCGTCATTACAGCTGGCTATGTACCAGTCGTTATCAACCTTTACGAGCGTGCCGTATTCTATGTGGCGTTGTTGGTGTAAGCGCAAGCTATTAGCGTGTTGTGTATCGAGTGCGTGTTTTTGCTCGGTAATGGCGCTTGTGTAACTGCCCGATGGGGTTATTTCGTGGGTTTTAATAATTGAGTAGTCGTGAATGTCTATAGTTTTAAATGAGCTGTTAAGCACCGTTTTAGGTGCGTGGTTAATGCCCTCGTTACTATCAAACACAATAAATGCGAATACGCCCAGTGCGCAGGCAAGGCTGGTTAACTGTAGCGTAAAACTAAGCCTTGAGGGCTTTTTATGGCTGGCATTATTAAGTAACGCTTTTTGTTGGGAAGCGCTGAGTGTAGTGCGTGCTTTTCGCTCTTTGTAGTGTTGAGTGAGCTTTTGATCAAACTGCTCATCAGGCTTGTTCATTGTTTGCTCCTAATAAACGTTTAAGGTTTTGCTTGGCATAGCGCAGCCTTGTTTTTACGCTCTCATGGTTGCTTTGCGTTATAAGCTCTATGTCGGCAAGGCTAAAGCCTTCTTGTTGTAAGGTAATGGCTTCGCGCTGTACAAAGCTCAGTTGCTTGAGTGCGCTATCGAACGCTTGGTAATTTATATTGCTAATACTGTTGTTATTACCTTGCTCATTTTGCTGCGCGGGTAGGGGGGTGCTTTCGTCAAGCTCTACAAAGCGCTGCTGTTTGCGGTATTCGTCTACTAATGTGTTGCGCGCGAGTTTAAATAACCACGCTTTTGGCGTGGTTTGCGCTTGGTAAAGGTGGCGTTTTTCGATTACTTTTAGCCAGGTTTGTTGGCTTACGTCGTATGCTAAATGCGTATTAGATTGCGTCACTAGGTAGTGATATAAATCGTTACTGTATAGGGAAATAAGCTGCTCTAAGTAGCGGTTGTCGCCACTTTTTGCGTAACTTGCCATGCAATCCTTGCTTGGCGTTTCAAATAACCATGACTTAATACTGAGTAGCATAGGCGTTTAGTCCGTTAAATAGAGTTATCTAATTTAAAATCGAGCTGTACGGTTTGATCTGTTTGTAATTGTGCCACACCTTCTATTACTTTGGGGCGATATTTCCAGCGCTTTATGGCTCTTATTGCTTCGCGGTCAAAGGTGCGTTTGGGCTCGGCGTTTATTACCACTGGGTTTATTACTTCGCCGGTGGGCGAAATACTAAAGCTCAGTTGTACCCAGCCTTCTATGCCATTGCGCGCAGCAGATGTTGGGTATTTTGGATTTATGCGCACTATGGGGGTTGCATCGCCTGTTGGGCGGTTAATCGTGCTATTTATATCATCTCCAAAATCATCAATAGTGACCGGTGTTAATTCGTTAATCGCTATTACAGGGTCGTTTGAGGTATCTATTGGTGGTGCTTTAGGCGGCGTTTTTGGTACAGGCGGTGGTGGCTGTATTTTTTGTATATGCCTTACTTGTGAATCCTCTGGTGCCTGAAAAATCTCTACAATAATATCGTCGCCGAGTTTTATAGGTGCGCGCTGCTCGCCACTAATTAAGTATTGCATAAATGCAAAGGCGGCAAAGGTCATTACTGCGCCGCCAATAACGGCGGTTGATGTTTTAATAAATGCTGAATTATTGGGTACTTCAAGTGTGTGCATAAGCTGCTCCGAGTAAACTTATTGGGTTGTTTAAAAGCTATAACGGGGGGCAAATCAAAAAGGGGTTAAATAATTTTATAAAAATTGCGGGGTTTAGTTACAATAGCGTTCGCTATATTTTTACTTATTAATTTTTTAGGCTGTTATGCAACTCATACAAATAGATAAAGCACGTTACCGCAAACATTTAAATAGGGTAATTGTAGGGTGTGCGGCGGGTTTAGCTGTTGGCAGCTTGGCTATATCGCAAACGTTAATTGCGTTGTTTCCTGATGAAAGCGGGAGTCACTTTCATTGGAATTTAACCGGTGTTGTTATAACAAGTTTGGCCATTGGCTGGCTGTTAAATAAATACCGTACCCATAGTTTTATGACCGAAGTGGTATATGTGTGGGAGCTTAAACAAGCGCTTAATAAAATAACCCGCAAAATGCCAAAGCTAAAAGCGGCAGGGCGTGAGGGTAATGCCGATGCATTATTAGCGATTCATTATAGTTATGCGGGCTCACGGCTTTTATGGCAGCTTGACGATAACACCATTACTATGGACGAGTTAGCTATAAAACAAGCCGAGCTTGATAGTGTGGCCGCCAAGTATAACCTGACTTTAAATGCCGATGACTATAACGAGGCTATATTAAAACAGTTTTAAAGCCTAGGTGGTTAAATTAGCTAAAGGAACCTTAATGAAAAAAGTACTGATAGTGTGTTTAGGTAATATTTGCCGCTCGCCCACAGCAGAGGCGGTGTTAAAAGCGCGTGCTAAAAAATTAGGTGTTGAGGTAAAAGTCGACTCGGCAGGGACTATTGGCTACCACGAAGGTAAAACGCCAGATAGCCGCTCAATGGCTGCAGGCGAAAAACGCGGTTATAGCTTTAAAGGTATATTTTCGCGCCCAGTTCGCAGCAGCGATTTTACTGAGTTTGATTTAATTTTAGCGGCAGACACACAAAACTTAGCTGACTTAAAAGCGCAATGCCCCACCCATTTACATTACAAGCTGGCATTGTTTTTAGAATACGGCGAGCAAAGCCAAAGCGCCATACCCGACCCATACTACGGCGGCGATGATGGCTTTGAAAATGTGCTCGATTTAATTGAAGCCGCTAGCGATAAAATACTCGCAAAGCTTTGAATAAAACTACCTGAACAAAAAAGACGCTATAATACCTTGCGTGTTATCTGGCTATTTTAAAGTCGAGCTGTACTTGCGTACTTGCAACAACGGGTTGGCCGTCTTCAAATTTTGGTGCATAACGCCACTTTTTAAGTGCTGTAAGTGCCGACCTTTCAAACTCTTTCCCCCCTTGTGAGCTAACTACCTCTGGGTTTTTAACAAAGCCTGCGGTATCTACGTCAAATTCAACAACGACAATACCGTCTCGCATTTGGCGCGCTTTGTTTTGTGGGTACTCAGGGTTTTTGCGGTATATAGGTGTTTGCTCTTGTGTTTTTTTCCACGGCACCATTTTAGCAATTGCTAAACAATGCTTAGTGGCTTGCTCGCTTTGGCCTGTTTTTTCGTAAAGGTTAACAAGCTTTGAGTGCGCAGTAAGCTCAGCGCTATGATCAAAGCTTAAGTTGTTATCAAATACCGATACAACATGGTTTAGTCGTTCAATGGCTTCATTGTATTTTTTCTTACCTTGAGCAAACGACGCCATTAAAAAGTCGGCTTTAATGCGCTCTACGGTATTGTCGTCTAGGTTATTACGGTAGTAGTCATCGGCTTGGTTAAGCAGCGTTTTAGCTTTATGGTATTTTTTATGAGCAAATTTTTTGGCTAACAGCGAGGCTGCTTCAAACTGCATGTCGGCAACAAATTTAGGGTTGTTTTGTGTTTTAGCTATTTCAATTATACGGTCGTAATCGTTATCGGCTTGATAGGCCGAGCTGGTGTTTTCAGCCTTGCCTATTAGGGCATCGATTGTTTCTATTGCATTTTTACCGTGGTTATTTGCCAGTATTGTATAGGCTTGCGAGTAAAGTTCGAAGCGTTGCTCAGATACATTTTTTTTGTCGTTGATAGAGCGCGGCGCTGTAATTGCTTTGGCGTAATTAATAGCAAGGCTTGCGGTGTTATCACTTTTATCACCATAAAGCGCAAGGCCTGTAATATAGGCATGTTTAGCTGCTTGCTCTATGTTTTCGTCTTTTTTAACAGCCGTTAAATAACTTTGGTATGCATCAGAAAAGGCGGCTTTATCATCGCTTACTTGGCTTGCATTGGCCTGGCTTGCAAAAGGCGTAAAGGTTAATCCGATAACTAAGGCGAGGTGTTGTGCTTTCATAATAATCCCTATTAGTGTTCAATCTAGAAACAAAATACCACAAGTGATAATGGTTTTCATTACTCTTTGTGTGGGCGCTTGCTTATAAAACTAACTAATTACCTAATACCCATGTGCACTAAGCTGTAACTAACTTTCGTCATTAAACTGTACTAATAGTGCCTGCTGAGATAACTAGGTAACACCGTTTTAGCTTTTTATAGGTGCGGTGTATTAACTTAATGTATAAGCAGCGTGGTAAAAGTAATAAAATTAAAATAGCAAATGCGTACAAGTTTGTCATTGTTTTGGGGAAATAGCTCTAGGTAGTGGGAGTTTATTGCATATTAAGATTGAAAATAGGCTGTGTAATCGCCATATATTTGCCATAAACCTAGTGTACTACGATCTAACTTTAAACATTTGTGATATTATCACCTTATGGTGTCGTAGTTATTTAATTATTTGGATTTGTCGTGGCGCAAGTAAGAGCAAGAGCCCAGCTTAATGTTGGCAAAAATAGTGATATTCCCGCAGAAATAGTGTCTTTTAGTGGCTTAAAAGACGGCCAAGAACACGTTGCGTTTGTATTTAACAATGCTGATGTAAACCAAAATGTGCCGCTTATTCGCATGCACTCTGAGTGTTTAACCGGTGATGTGTTTCATTCATCGCGCTGCGATTGTGGCGAGCAGTTAAATGAGTGTATTGAAATGATGCACGAGCAAGGCGGGGTGTTATTGTATTTACGCCAAGAGGGCCGAGGTATTGGTTTGTACAATAAAATTGATGCCTATGTACTTCAATCGCAAGGTATGAACACTTACGAGGCTAATAATCACTTAGGTTTTGCCGATGACTTACGTGATTTTTCGGACGCGGTATTAATGCTCAACGCACTTAATTTAAGCCACGTTAAATTAATGACCAATAACCCTAAAAAGCTTAATGCATTAAAAGATGCCGGCATTGAAGTAGACACCGTTATTGGTACCCACGCGCACATTAAAGCAGGCCTTACAGGTAACAAAGCTTACCTAGAAACCAAAATAAAACACGGCGCACATATGTTAGATATTAAAAAAATTAAAAAACCTTAACTATTTAATCATGTAGTGTCTGTTAATCCCCCCTCACGCCAAGTTATACTTGGCGTGTTTTGTTTAATTTAAGAGCCAGTATGTCTAACGAATTACGAATTTTTAAAGCCGATGCCGGGCTAAAGTGGTTTAAAGCCGGTTGGCATATTTTTAAAACCCAGCCATTTACCTTTGTAGTTATGCACTTATTAATAGGCATAGTGGGCATACTGTCGTTATTTTTACCTTTGCTGCAAGTTGTTGCGGCACTTGCCACGCCTTTTTTAACCGCCGGTTTTTACCAAGCGGTACTTAGCAAGCAGCAGGGCGGTAAAATTATGCTTGCCGACATACTCAAACCCTTTAGCGCAAAAGGTAATCGTTTAGGGCTACTACGTTTAGCGCTTTACCAAATGGGGGCGGGTATTTTAATGGCCTTGTTAGCTAATGGCCTATTTGCCGATGCGGTGGCTATTATGAGCCAAGAGGGGCTTGATCCTAACATTGCGCTTGAGCAAACCTTAAATAGTATTTCGGGCGCCAGTGTGGTGCTATTTTTAGTGGCAATGGCGGTGTATTTAATGGCGTTTGCTTACGCGGTACCGCTTATTTATTTTAGTAAAGAAAAACGCATTTTAACGGCGCTTAAAAATTCGCTATTGGTTTTTTATCATAACCTGTTTGCATTGAGTGTTTTTGGCATTATTTGTGTGTTATTTATGGCGCTTTCTATGTTCTTATCGTTCTTACCGCTGTTGATTTTAATGCCAATTTGCTACATTAGTTTCTTTGTATCTTATCAGGCTATTTTTATGCCAGTTGTACCGCCAAGTGACGATAGTAATGTTAAACCACTTAGCAGTGAACAAAGCGGGCGCTTTGACGCTTAATGGATGATAAGTTAAAACAAAAGCTTAAAAACTATGTACTGTGGTTACTTGGGCGCCAAGAGTATTCGCGCCGCGAGTTAACCTTTAAGCTTCAGCAAAAAGAAGCCAGCGACGAGTTTATAGAAACCCTGCTTAATTGGTGCGAAGAGCACAATTTTATTAACGAGCAACGCTATTGCGAAGGGTTTGTCAGAAAACACATTTTTAAAGGCCATGGCTTAAAGCGCATTCAAAGCGAAGCCATAGGCAAAGGGATTGACCGTTCACTACTTGAAAGAGTGGTTGAAGAGCTTGAAATAGACTGGTTTGAGCTTGCGCAGGAAGCGTACAACAAAAAGTATTCAACTACACCGGCCATCCTCGAGTACAAAGATAAAGCTAAGCGCGTGCGCTACTTAATGTACCGAGGATTTAGCTACGAACAAATTGATTTTGCAATGCAAGCACAGTAAATACAGGTGAGATTTTCACATGCAGCACATGACTACGGCACAACTTAGGCAACAGTTTTTAGACTTTTTTGCCAGCAAACAGCACCAAATTGTCCAATCGGCTTCACTTATTCCGGGTAACGATGCCACGTTGTTATTTAACAATGCCGGCATGGTTCCTTTTAAGGATGTGTTTTTAGGCGCCGAAACTCGCCCTTACACGCGTGCTACAAGTGCACAGCGTTGTGTGCGTGCTGGTGGTAAACATAACGATTTAGAAAACGTAGGTTACACAGCGCGTCATCATACATTTTTTGAAATGCTAGGTAACTTTAGTTTTGGCGATTACTTTAAACAAGACGCTATTAAGTTTGCGTGGGAGTTTTTAACTGAGGTTGTTAAATTACCACAAGAAAAACTACTTGTTACTATTTATCACGACGATGAAGATGCATTTGGCTTTTGGCACAATGATATTGGCCTAAGCGAAGATCGTATTATTCGTATTGCTACCTCAGATAACTTCTGGTCAATGGGCGATACTGGCCCATGTGGTCCGTGTTCTGAAATATTTTACGATCACGGTGAGCACATTTGGGGTGGCCCTCCGGGCTCGCCTGAAGAAGATGGCGACCGCTTTATAGAAATTTGGAACCTTGTATTTATGCAGTACAACCGTCAAAGCGACGGTACTATGGAGCCGCTGCCTAAACAATCTGTTGATACAGGTATGGGCCTTGAGCGTATTGCTGCTATTTTACAAGGCGTGCATTCAAACTACGAAATCGACTTGTTCCAAGGCTTAATTGCAGCTGCGGCAAGTGTAACTAACGCACAAGATTTAAACGATAAGTCGCTACGCGTTGTGGCGGATCATATTCGTTCGTGTGCGTTTTTAATTTCTGATGGTGTTATGCCGTCAAACGAAGGCCGTGGTTATGTATTGCGTCGTATTATTCGTCGTGCAGTACGCCATGGTAACAAGCTTGGTGCACAAGGTGCGTTTTTCTATAAACTGGTTGCAGCGCTTATTGAACAAATGGGCCAAGCTTACCCAGAGCTTGCAAAGCAGCAAGAAATTATCGAAAAAGTACTGCGCATTGAAGAAGAACAATTTGGTAAAACCCTTGAGCGTGGCTTAGCTATTTTAGAAGAAAGCCTAAGCGAGCTTAAAGGCGATGTTATTCCTGGTGATTTAGTATTTAAATTATACGACACCTATGGTTTCCCCGCTGATTTAACGGCCGATGTAGCCCGTGAACGCCAAATGACAATAGACCATGCAGGCTTTGAAGAGTGCATGGCTGTACAGCGTAAAACAGCGCAGCAAGCTGGTAAATTTGGTGCTGATTACAACGAGCAATTAAAGTCAGAAAAACACACTGAGTTTAAAGGCTACGACAGCACACATCACAGCGCTACAGTAGTAGAAGTGTTTGCAAATGGTGAGTCGGTTTCTATTTTAGAAGACGGCCAACAAGGCATTGTTGTACTTAACCATACGCCATTTTATGCAGAATCTGGTGGTCAAACAGGCGATACCGGTACCATTACTGTTGCAGGTGGCGAGTTTACAGTAACTAACACTACTAAGCTGGGTAATGCGTTTGCGCACCATGGTAGCGTACAAGGGCGCATTGCGGTTAACGATAAAGTAGATGCCACTATTGATGATGCACGCCGTGAACGCATTAAGAAAAATCACACAGCTACGCATATTTTACACGAAGCTCTGCGCCAATTATTAGGTGAACACGTAAGCCAAAAAGGCTCACTGGTTGAGCCTGAACGTTTACGTTTTGACTTCTCGCACTTTGAAGCGGTTACTAAAGACGAACTACGTGAAATCGAGCGTGTAGTTAACGATGAAATTCGTCGTAACTTTGCCCTTAACACTGAGCTTATGGCGATTGATGACGCTAAAGCAAAAGGTGCAATGGCGCTGTTTGGCGAAAAGTACGACGATGAAGTACGCGTAGTAACCATTGGCGATTACTCAATTGAACTGTGTGGCGGTACGCACGTAGAGCGCGCGGGTGATATTGGCTTATTTAAAATTGTATCTGAAAGCGGTATTGCTGCAGGCGTACGCCGTATTGAAGCAGTAACAGGCGCAGATGCAGTGGCGTATGTAAGCGAGCAAGAAAAACAGCTAAACGATGTAGCAGCGCTGGTAAAAGGTGATAGCGCATCGGTACTTGAAAAAGTAACTGCGCTTCTTGAAAAGTCTAAAGGCCTTGAAAAGCAAATTGCACAGCTTAACGATAAGCTAGCCAGTGCAGCGGGCGCGTCTTTACTTGATTCGATTGTTGAAATTAATGGCGTTAAGCTACTAGTGGCAAACGTTGAAGGAACTGAATCTAAAGCGCTTCGTGGTATGGTTGACGACCTTAAAAACAAGATTGGCTCAGGTGTTATTGCACTGGGTGTTGCCAGCGACGAAAAAGTAAGCCTAATTGCCGGTGTAACGAAAGATTTAACCGGTAAAGTTAAAGCCGGTGAGCTTGTAAACCACATGGCAGGCCAAGTAGGCGGTAAAGGGGGCGGTCGTCCTGATATGGCACAAGCGGGTGGTTCACAGCCTGAAAACCTAAACGCCGCGCTTGAAAGCGTGACAGCCTGGGTAAGTGAGAAAGTTTAAGCTTACGTGGCACTTATTGTCCAAAAGTTTGGCGGCACTTCGGTTGGCTCTATTGAGCGAATAGAAGCGGTCGCCGACCTTGTTGTTAAAACTAAGCAGCAAGGTCATCAAGTGGTTGTGGTTCTTTCGGCTATGTCGGGAGAAACCAACCGCTTAATTAACCTCGCCAAGCAAATAGATACTCGCCCGAGTAGCCGAGAATTAGACGTACTTATTAGCACTGGAGAACAGGTTTCTGTTTCGCTCCTTGCTATGGCTATTATAAAACGTGGCCATTCGGCTGTAAGCCTACTAGCCGATCAGGTTAATATTCAAACCGATAACATGTTTGGTAAAGCCCGTATTGAAGAGGTTGCTGCGACGCGTTTAAAGCATGAGCTTGAGCATAATCGGATTGCGATTATTGCCGGTTTTCAGGGGCGCGATGTAGAGGGCAATATTACAACCCTTGGACGCGGTGGCACCGATACCTCTGCGGTAGAAATAGCCGCGGCAATAAAAGCCGATGAATGTCAGATCTATACCGACGTTGATGGCGTATACACTACTGATCCTCGTGTAGAACCAAACGCACAGCGAATGCGCCATGTAACGTTTGCCGAAATGCTAGAGCTGGCAAGCTTAGGCGCAAAAGTATTGCATATTCGTGCTGTTGAGTCGGCTGGTAATCATAAAATGCCGCTAAGGGTGCTTTCGAGTTTTGAGCCCGATGAAGGAACGCTAATAAGTTTTGAGGAGAGCGATATGCCAACTAAGGTTGTGTCGGGGATTGCGTTTAATCGTGACGAATGCTTGATAAAGGTACATGGCGTACCATACTGTGTTCATTCTCTTACAAAAATTTTGAAACTTTTTGCAGAAAATGGCATCGAAATAGATATGATTAGTCAAGTTAATCATAACTTTGAAAAAATAGACTATGCTTTTACTGTGCATTCAAATGACTATTTGCAAGCACACGATTTACTAACTCAACAACAGGTAAATCTGCAGGCTGATAGCATTTCTAGTGATACAACAGTTGCAAAAGTGTCGGCTGTTGGCATAGGAATGAAGTCTCACAGTGGTGTAGCGCATCAATTTTTTGATGCATTGGCGCAAGAAGGCATACACATAGTTTTAGTATCGACGTCTGAAATCAAGGTATCGGTTTTAATTGACGAGAAGTATTTAGAACTAGCAGTAAGAGCGTTACACTCAGAATTTTTAACAGAAAATGGATAGTTTGGGAGTTTTTACTTACTTTTCAATCAATTTTTCATTAAAATGGTCAAGCGGAATCTTATAATTTATTGGAACATGGGAGCAAGAGAATGCTAATACTAACTCGTAGAGTAGGTGAAACCCTAATGATTGGTGACGAAGTAACTGTTACTGTATTAGGTGTTAAAGGAAATCAAGTTCGAATTGGTGTTAACGCACCTAAAGACGTTTCAGTGCATCGTGAAGAGATTTACATGCGTATACAAGCTGAAAAGTCTAACCCTAATCCGGGCAATGCTTAATCAACACGTATACTTAGCTGAGTAATGCACTTAGCTATACCAAAAGCCACTCACTGAGTGGCTTTTTTGTTTATAAAATAGCGCATTTCATCGGTTAATACACTGCTAGAAATATATTGCATACCTTTATTATGGTGCACTAAGTAGCCGTGGTTAGTTTTAATAATATGGGTTATTTCTGCCCACTTAAATGTATGGCTTTTATAGTGGTTTTCGGTGCTAATAGCGTCATCGGTAAACGAAAGAGTAACCGTTGAGCCCGAAGCACGACTAAACATTTGGCGCGTAACCCACCAAGGCCTGCGGTAATAAAAGGCAACGCATTCTAATACACCCAGCATTATTAAAAATGTACCTAGGTAGTGATCGTCCATAGCGTAAATACTAATTAAACCTAAGCACACCAGTAATGCCAGCAAAAAATACTTTGGTTTGGCTGCTTTACTATAAGAGTGGGACTCGTCAAAGCATTCGTAGTAGTAGGGTTTATCGAGTGTGTAAGTGGTGGTCAGTGCCATAATTGCTAATAAGTAATAGTTTTCGCTATTTTAACAAGCTAGCGTAAAAATCACACCCGTTAATGTAGACTATGCATTTTAAGAGTTAGAATCCGCTTTTTATTCGCGCACAAAAAAACGGCTTATTAAAAGCCGTTTTTTACGTTACCAAACAGATTAACAGTTAGTTTCTTCTGCGTTAACGCCTTCTTTTACATTTTCACATGCATCTTCAACAGAGTTTTGCACGTCAGTTACTGCTTCATCAATACGCTCACCTGCTTCTTCTGCGTGGTTGTCTTCACAACCCATCATAAAGAAACCTGCAAATACGGCGATTAGTGCTGCTTTTAAAGTTGTTGAGTTCATAATGTAATTCCTTGTATATGTTGATTGTTTAGTGTTTTAAGTATGTTAGTAGCTACCTAGGCGATTTACCGCGCAGCGCACCTGAAACTAAAGAAATCACTAAAAGTACTAAAAAGATAAAGAATATAATTTTTGCTATACCAGCTGCGGCACCTGCGATACCACCAAAACCTAACACTGCAGCGATTAAAGCAATAACTAAAAATGTAATTGTCCAGCGTAACATTGTTTTCTCCTTGGTTATCAAATTCGTTCGAAAGTAATAATGCTAGTTGCGTGCCAGAGTTTAATTTTATTAATTTTCAATATGTTATGGTTTTTTGAGCGAGGGTTATAAATTTAGGATTGGTAAGTTTTACGTTTAACGATGTAACTTATTCACACTATTGTAAAGAGAGTAAAAAAATAAATATTTTTTGTGCGCTTCTTTACTAGTCTTGGTAAGACCAATTTACATTTTAGCGCAAAATGATTTTTTACCTGCCGTTTAACTTACTATTTTTTATGGTTTTTAAGTTTTTTTGGGTTTAACCATATAACCTTTGCCTATAACGGTTATTTTTATCATCTATATCTAAGCTAATTTAACCCAGTATTAGCTATGTTAACTATTGTGGCTGTATGTTAGTTTAATTTTAATTGGTTTTACCAATTGACAGGTGGTAGACAAAGTTAAAAGTTTTGTTATCATTCGGTGAATAATTATTTAAATAAAGCGGTTTTTTATATCGCTATATAGTGCAGGGGGAGAAAATGGATATAGGAGCTGTACTCACAACCGCAGGTAGCTTGATGCTTACGGGCATGGTGGGCGTGTTTGTATTTCTTTCAATATTGATTGGTGCTGTGTCACTCATGTCTAACTTGGTTGCTCGTTTTGACGAGGCTGAAGTTGCAATACCGGTTAAATCACCATCTTTAAAATCTCAAGGTGTGCCAAACGAGCACATCGCTGCTATTAGTGCTGCCATTGCTCAGTACAAATCAAATAATAAATAAGAGGCACACATGGCTAAATTAAAATTAACAGAACTTGTTTTACGCGATGCTCATCAGTCTTTACTTGCAACCCGTATGCGCTTAGATGACATGCTCCCTATTGCTAACAAACTTGATGATGCCGGTTATTGGTCTATTGAGTCGTGGGGCGGCGCTACGTTTGACTCGTGTATTCGTTATTTAGGTGAAGATCCGTGGGAGCGTATTCGTGCCCTTAAAAAAGCAATGCCGAATACTAAACAGCAAATGCTATTGCGCGGGCAAAATTTATTGGGTTACCGCCACTATGCCGATGACGTGGTAGAAAAGTTTGTAGAGCGTGCCCACAAAAATGGTGTAGATGTATTTCGTATTTTTGACGCCATGAACGATGTACGTAACTTAGAAACGGCAATTAAAGCGGCTGTAAAAGTAGGAGCACACGCGCAAGGTACTATTTCTTATACTGTAAGCCCAGTGCATACCCTAGATATGTGGTTAACCCTTGCAAAACAGCTAGAGGATTTAGGTTGTCACTCTATTTGTATTAAAGATATGGCAGGCTTATTAAAACCATACGATGCAGAGCAACTTATTAAAGGGCTAAAAGAAACCGTTTCTATCCCTATTGCTATGCAGTGCCATGCAACCACAGGTTTAAGTACAGCTACATATCAAAAAGCCATTGATGCAGGCATTGATATGCTTGATACCGCAATTTCTTCAATGAGTATGACTTACGGTCATTCAGCTACAGAAACCATTGTAGCAATTGTTGAAGGAACGCCCCGCGATACCGAATTAGATTTAAACCAGCTAGAAGAAATAGCGGCTTACTTTAGAGATGTACGTAAAAAGTACGCTGCCTTTGAGGGGAGCCTTAAAGGTGTTGATGGCCGTATTTTACTCGCGCAAGTACCTGGTGGCATGTTAACCAACATGGAAAACCAACTTAAAGAGCAAGGCGCAGCAGATAAGCTAAATGAAGTATTACTTGAGATCCCACGCGTGCGTGAAGATTTAGGTTTTATCCCACTAGTTACTCCAACATCGCAAATTGTAGGCACACAAGCAGTACTAAATGTGCTTACGGGTGAGCGTTATAAAACAATTACCAAAGAAACCGCCGGTGTTTTAAAAGGCGAGTATGGTTTAACACCAGCACCTATGAATAAAGAGCTGCAAGAGCGAGTGCTTGATGGCTGTGAGGTTATTACGTGTCGCCCTGCAGATAATATAGCCCCAGAGCTTGCATCGCTTGAAGCTGAGCTGCAAAAAGAAGCGCAAGAGCAAGGTTTAACACTTGCTGATGAGCAAATAGATGACGTGCTTACCTATGCATTATTCCCACAGGTTGGCCTTAAATTTATTAAAAATCGCAACAACCCAGATGCCTTTGAAGCAGTGCCAAGTGCTGATGATGCAAACGCTAAGCCTGCAGCAAAACCTGCAAGTAACAAAGGTGTTAGCGCTGAGCAATACAGCGTTAAAGTTGACGGTAAAGTTTACGATGTAGTGGTTGCGAAAGGTGGCGAGCTTAAAGAGGTAACGCTAAAAGATTCAGAGCACTTACCACAATCAGCATCGGTTGCATCAGGTGAAACACTGAATGCGCCACTGGCAGGTAATATTTTTAAAGTAAAAGTAAAAGCAGGCCAAGCCGTAAACGAAGGCGATGTGGTTGTTATTATGGAAGCAATGAAAATGGAAACCGAGGTTCGTGCAATGCACTCAGGTACTGTGGCTGAGGTCTTAGTGTCTGAAGGTGATGCTGTGACAACGGGCGATGCAATTATAGCGATGGCGTAGGAGTAGCTTTAATGGAAGGTCTTTTAAACCTTTGGCATGCTACCGGCATTGCTAACTTTACGTTTCCTAGCTTAATAATGATTGCGGTAGGGTGTTTGTTGTTGTTTTTAGCCATTGCTAAAAACTTTGAACCCCTATTACTGCTGCCGATTGGCTTTGGCGCAATACTGACTAATATTCCGGTTGCTGGGCTTTCTGACCCAGGTGGTTTGCTTTATTACGTGTATTACGTAGGTATTGATACGGGGATCTTCCCTTTATTAATTTTTATGGGAGTAGGGGCGCTGACTGATTTTAGTGCGCTTATTGCCAACCCGCGTATGTTATTACTGGGTGCAGCCGCGCAGTTTGGTATTTTTGCCACCTTGTTTGGGGCAATTTTATTAAACTATGTACCTGGCTTTGAATTTAGCTTACAAGATGCCTCAGCCATTGCCATTATTGGTGGTGCCGATGGCCCTACAGCCATATTTTTAGCATCTAAGCTTGCCCCTGATTTACTAGGTGCCATTGCGGTTGCTGCTTATTCTTACATGGCGTTAGTGCCAATTATTCAGCCGCCTATTATGCGCGCATTAACTACACCTGATGAGCGTGCTATTAAAATGCCAGAGCTGCGCAAAGTATCTAAAAAAGAGAAAATAGTATTTCCTTTAATGGTACTGAGCTTAACCGCTATGTTTTTACCAGCGGCTATTCCCTTAGTAGGTATGTTCTGTTTAGGTAATTTAATGCGTGAGTCTGGTGTTGTGGATAGGCTTAGTAACAGTGCCCAAAACGAAATTATTAATATAACCACGATATTTTTAGGTTTGGCAGTGGGCTCTAAACTAGCGGCTGATCAGTTTTTAACTGTAGAAACCATTGGTATTTTGGTGCTCGGTGCGCTGGCATTTGCTATTGGTACAGCGTCGGGTGTGTTTATGGCAAAAGGCCTTAACAAGCTTTCTAAAACACCTATTAACCCTTTAATTGGTGCTGCGGGTGTATCGGCAGTACCGATGGCGGCGCGTGTAGTTAATAAAGTTGGGCTTGAGAATAATCCACATAACTTTTTACTTATGCATGCTATGGGGCCAAACGTAGCTGGGGTGCTAGGAAGTGCCGTAGCCGCAGGTATATTACTAGCGCTTGTTGGCTAGTATTTAGGATTTAATCCAACCGATTAGCGCAGTTTACTGCGCTTTTTTTATGCCTATAAAACTGTACGTATTAAAGTTTGTTTGCAGACGTGTTTTTGTTTACAGTGAGGGCTATGCACTCTAATAAGGATAGTCATCATGCTTCACACCCCTTTGGCAAAATATTTACCTCATGTTAGTAGACTCGTTTTTGGCTGTATGGGCCTAGGCGGCGGTTGGAATAAAGACGCCATTACTAAGGCTCACTTAAAGCAAACTCACGAGTGTATTGATGCAGCCATAGTTGGCGGCATTAACTTTTTTGATCACGCCGATATTTATACCTTTGGCAAAGCCGAGCAGGTATTTGGCCAAGCACTAGCTGAGCGACCAGAGCTGCGCGAGCACATGTATATTCAATCTAAATGCGGTATACGCTTTGAAGATGATAAAGGCCCTAAGCGTTACGACTTTTCGGCCAAGTGGATTGAAGAGTCAGTTGAAGGTTCACTTAAACGTTTAAACACCGATTATCTTGATGTGCTTATGCTTCATCGCCCTGATCCGCTAATGGAAGTAGAAGAAATTGCACAAGTATTTAGCTGTCTTCAAGAAAGCGGCAAAGTACGTAATTTTGCCGTATCAAACATGCAGCAGCACCAAATGAACTTTTTACAACATGCCCTAGATATGCCTATTGTTGCTAATCAAATTGAAGCAAGTTTACAAAAACACCAATTTGTTGATGAAGGTGTTTATGCAGGTAATGCAGATGGAAAAGATCTTAACTTTACACCGGGCAGTGTAGAGTATTGCCGCCACTTTGATATTCAAATACAAAGCTGGGGAAGTTTATGCCAAGGGCTATACACAGGTGGCGATTTAACAAATGCATCGCAAGCCGATATAAATACCAGCATACTCGTAAATAAGCTTGCTGCACTTTACGATACAACACCTGAGGCAATTGTTTTAGCTTGGTTATTACGCCACCCTGCATTAATACAGCCAATTATTGGCACAACGAACGTTGAGCGTATTGCAGCGTCATGCGGTGCACTAAATGTTACGTTAAGTCGCGAACATTGGTATGCATTGTATGTAAGCGCCAAAGGCCATGAATTACCATAATTAAGGTTTAGGAATGAATATATTTGTTATTTTAATTTGCTTGTTTGTCGCTCTAGCGGTGCTGATACCTTTGCTTGAAAAGTACCAAGGTAAAATGGGGTTGGATGGCGCAACCAAATACAGCAAATATATTTGGCCGCTGGTTATGGTTTCTTTAGTCGTACAGCTTATTTATGTATTAATAAATTAATAAACTAATAAACTAATAAATTAATAAAAAACACAAAAAAGCCTTTGCAGGTTAACCCTGCAAAGGCTTTTTTAGTATCTATAACTTATACGTTACTTAAGTGCTAGCTGTAGTTCGCGATTGCGTTCAAGCTGTGCAATAAAGTTTTCGGCAATAGGTTTAAACTTAGCAAGTTCAGAGCGTGGTAATGGCTCAGACTTAGGTAACTTAACGGTTTTAGGATTACGGTGTACACCATTTACTAAAAATTCGTAGTGTAGGTGCGCGCCTGTTACACGGCCGGTAGAACCCACCGTACCAATTTTGTCACCTTGTTTAACCTTTTGGCCTGTTTTAACAAGCTTTTTGTTAAGGTGTAAGTACTTAGTTACGTACTGTGTGCCATGGCTTATAAATACGTAGTTACCATTGTACTTACTGTAACCTGCTTTAATTACTTTACCGTTACCCGAGGCTACAACCGGAGTGCCTGTACGTGCAGCGTAATCAATACCACGGTGCGCTCTTACTTGCCCTGTTACTGGGTGTAAGCGACGTGGGTTAAAGCTCGAGCTAATATACTTAAAGTTTACCGGCGCACGTAAAAATGCTTTTTTCATGCTGCGCCCTTCAGGCGTATAAAAGCTGCCGTCGGTATGGCGAATAGCCGCATAACGCTGACCTTGGTTTATAAATTCTGCCGCAATAATTTTACCAGTGCCAATAAACTCGCCATCAACATAATGCGACTCGTAAATTAGCCCAAACTGATCGCCCTTACGAATATCGTTGGCAAAATCCACATCCCAACCAAATATATCAGCAAAGTTCATTATTTGGCGCTCGCTTAAGCCTGCAGCAATTGCTGAGGTCCAAAAGCTGCTAGAAATTTCACCACCGGCTGTTTTGCTCAGTGTTTCTATTTCTTTGCTATCTATTGATGTGTCGTAATTACCTTCGTCATTTAAGGTAACAAACAAAGTATCTGTTTTTGAAATAACATAACGAAGCTGAGCTAAATCACCGTTTTCTGCTGTTGCAAAACTAAGTATTTCACCTGGGTGAATTTTAGTTAGTTTGCGTGTTTCAGCATTGGTGTTAATTAGCTTGTGAAGCGTTTGCGCTGAAAAGCCAGCACGCTTGAAGATAATTGCTAAATTATCGCCGTTTTTAACTTGATGATCGACTAAGTCGTATTCTGGCAGCTTTTCTGCTGCTTCTGGCGAATTTAATTCAGTTAATTTTTCGTTGTCTTCAACTTTAACTTGTAACTCGTAACGCTTACCAATTTCTAGTGCATTTGCACTATTGTCTTTGGATGCAGTCGCTTTTTCTGAAGGAAGAAAGGCTAAGCCAACAATAGCAGAAACCAAACCTAGAATAAGCAATTTGTGTTTTTTGGGAAGCGTGTTAACCACGTGAACCATAACGTGCCTTTTCTGCTGTCGTGAAAATAAAATATATATTAATGCAGGATATACGTAATAAGGTACGAATACTAGTAAATAAAGCTAAAAGCCCCGCAAATGTTAGTAAAATGACAATTTATAGTTGTTTAAGTTTATCGATTTAAACTGTTTCTAAAGTGCGCTAAAATCGGCGTTTAAACACCATTTCTAATTGCCTAACACAGTGAGACTAAGCTTATTGAGTTTAGTTGCATTATTCGCATAAAAAATTGTTTTAATTAGGTAGAAATTTGTTATGTTAGCAACATAAGTGCTTTTGGTTTAAATCTGTTTTAAACCCTTATGTAGCAAGTCATCTAGTTGCCCCTTCGTTGGCAGAATTTTGGAGTAATACACAGTGGATTTACAAACCGCTCTAGCAGAGATAAAACGCGGTGCAGAAGAGATATTAATTGAAGACGAATTAGTTGAAAAACTAAAGTCGGGCAAAAAGTTAAAAATTAAAGCCGGTTTCGATCCTACCGCGCCAGACTTACATTTAGGTCACACTGTACTAATTAATAAAATGAAAACCTTTCAAGATTTAGGTCATGAGGTTATTTTCTTAATTGGTGACTTTACCGGCATGATTGGCGATCCAACAGGCAAAAATGTAACACGTAAACCACTGACCCGTGAAGATGTACTTGCCAATGCTGAGACTTATAAAGAGCAAGTTTTTAAGATTTTAGACCCAGCTAAAACCACCGTAGCCTTTAACTCTTCATGGATGGAAAACCTGGGTGCCGCAGGTATGATCAAACTTGCAGCTAATCAAACTGTAGCGCGTATGCTAGAGCGTGACGACTTTAAAAAGCGTTACGGCAACGGCCAACCCATTGCAATTCACGAATTTTTATACCCACTCGTACAAGGTTGGGATTCGGTTGCACTTGAGTCAGACGTAGAGCTTGGTGGTACTGATCAGCGCTTTAACCTTTTAATGGGCCGCGAGCTTCAAAAAGTAGAAGGCCAAAAGCCTCAAACAGTATTAATGATGCCATTACTTGAAGGTACTGACGGCGTTCAAAAAATGTCTAAGTCGCTTGGTAATTACATTGGTATTACTGATGCGCCAAACGATATGTTTGGTAAAGTAATGTCGATTAGCGACGTACTTATGTGGCGCTACTACGACTTACTAAGCAGCTTATCAATCGAAGAAATTGCAGCGCAAAAACAACGCGTAGAGCAGGGCGCTAACCCGCGTGATATTAAGATTGAGCTGGCGAAAGAGTTAATTGCACGTTTTCACAGTGAAGAAGCTGCGCAAGCCGCACACGATGATTTTATCAAACGTTTTCAGAAAAAAGCGCTACCTGATGAAATCCCTGAGCTGACAATTACGATTGCAGAAGAAGGTATTTTAATTGCTAACTTACTTAAAGAAGCTAATTTAGTAGCCAGTACTTCTGAAGCAATGCGCATGATTAAGCAAGGTGCAGTAAAACTTAACGGTGAAGATAAAATCACTGATACAAAACTTGAAGTAGCAAAAGGCACGACCGCTATTTACCAAGTAGGTAAGCGTAAGTTTGCCAACATTACTGTAGCGTAAGCGCAGTTAAAACTAAAAAACCAGCTTAGGCTGGTTTTTTTGTGCGCGTATTTTGGCTGCTAAAAAACCATTAAATCAGCTTTAATATCTCAATACTGATAATGACTAACAGCCAAAATGCACGCGCTTGATTTAATCTATTTATGATCACAGGCACGTCTTCGGCTTTTGGGAGTCGCTCGGTACCAATTCGCATTTTATTAAAACGCTTACCAAAATAAACCGCAGGGCCGCCTAGCTGTACGCCAATAGAGGCGGAGCACACACTTAAAATCCACCCCGTATTTGTTTGATAAAAGTGTCTGCCATAGTGCTTTATGTAATGCATACTTTGTTTACTGGCTTTGCTTGCGGCAATGGTTAATGCAAGTAAGCGTACGGGGATAAATTCGATTATAAACAAAAGTAGTTTAAGCGGTTTTAAAAAGTGGCTATTAGGTGAAATATCGGTGCGCCAAGCATGCTGCATTAAAGTCAGTAGCCGATACGCTAAAGCGGCAATTGGCCCAAGTAATAAAAATATAAATATAACGGTAAAGTAATTACGGGCAGCTCGTAAAATTAAGCTTTCAATTAAAGCTTTAATAATACCTGGCGCTGAGAGCTTATTAACCTCTCGGGCTAGCAGTGGCTTTACGAGTTCACGCGCGGTAGATTTTTGGTTTTGTTTTACTAACTTTGCAACACGCAAGGCTTTTTTTTCAATCGCTTTGCTTTCTAGGCACAAATATAAAATGAGGCCCGCGAGCAGCTCAGGATAAAAGGCAAATTCAAGCAGTAACACAATAATAATAAGAATAACGCTTAAAACTAGCGTACAGGCAAGAGTGGAGGCTAAATAAAGGTAACTTTTAGGCTCACTTGGTTTATAAATCCGTTTTTCTATAGCACTAAATACAGCGGTTAATACTGTATTAGGGTGATACCAGCTTTTTAACGGGAAAAAGCGCTCAGCAATGAGCGCCACAAAAAAGGCAATAAAGTCCAAATGGTTTTGAACAATATTGCTTAGCATTTACAGCGTAACTTTTGTTAGTTTTTCCAATAGTGCAACAACCATTTTTGATGAATTGATTGATGCAGTCTCTAGGTATTCTTCAAACGATTGCGGCGACTCTTTACCGGCAATGTCAGACATAGAGCGAATAACCACAAATGGCGTATTAAGCGCAAAACACGTTTGTGCAATAGATGCGCCTTCCATTTCTACTGCAAGCATTGTAGGAAAGTCGCTGCGTGCTTTATCAATTCGCACTGGATCACACATAAATGAATCACCCGTACAAATTAAGCCTACTAAGGTTTTTACTTCGCTAATTTGCGCAATGGTTTGCTCGGCAGCTTCAACTAGTTTTGGGTGTGCGGCAAAGCCTGCTGGCATTTGTGGAACTTGGCCAATTTCGTAGCCAAAAGCGGTTACATCTACATCGTGATGGCGTACTTCTGAAGAGATAACAACATCGCCAACACTTAGAGAGGGATCAAAGCCACCGGCAGAACCTGTGTTGATAACACAGTCAGGATTAAAGTTATCAATTAATAACGTGGTTGCAATCGTTGATGCCACTTTACCAATACCCGATTGCACAAGTGTTACTGTATTACCTGCTAATTCGCCTGTGTAAAAGGTAAACCCTGCTTTAGTTAGCACTTGTGGGTTTTGCATTGCTTCACGTAAAATTTTAACTTCTGGCTCCATTGCGCCAATAATACCAACATTCATAGTGTTTGATTCCTGAGTTTGAATACGTAGATTATACGTGAAGTTAGCAATAAAAAACAAAAAAGCGAGCTGTTTTACGGCTCGCTTTAAATACTTTTAGGAGAGTATTTAATTCTATTTTAAATTTCGGCTAACGCAGTGGTTTGCGCTTTAGCCTGAGAAGGTGACAATACCGCAGGTTTACTTACACGATTACGTATTGGACGAGCCGATTGCACCGCTGCAGGTTTGCCTAATTTAAACATAATTGCATCGCGCACCTCAGAAGGGCGGTAGCCTGATTTTACTTTCATACGAATATGTGGAATGCCAGCAGATTCTAAAGCGCCGTTTACAAACCAGTCGCGCTGCGCTTTGTGGCCATCTTTATTGGCGTTGTTAACTAAATCGACCGCTGCCACTATCGTCATTTTTTCTTTATCTACCAGCACAAAATCGAGTTGCTTATTTTTAGCTTTAGCTAAAGCTGCACGTTTTGATTTAGCTGAGAGGCCTTGCTTGCAGTCGATTACATCGATGAGTTTGACGCGGCTCACAATTTTATATTGATCGCCTACCGCACGCTCTAAAAGATTTAAAAATGCACCCTCAACCTGTGTAAACACGGTTTGTTTGCGGGTAAAAGGATAGGGATTGCCGCCATCATCACTAAATTTTGACGCAACCACAGAGGCCCCAACCACTAATACTAAAATTGATAATAAAGCGAATTCCATACGGTAACTCCATAACAACAAATTGACACTGCTCAAGTAAAGCAATTTACGTGCCTAAAAATTGGTTGTTATGGCTAATTACCGTATGTATTTATTATTAATGCAGCAGGGCTGCTAGGCTTTGTAACCGCCCTCAATTCCTTTAACGGCAATAGCGACTGCATCATGCGCATGGAGTGATTCGTAATGATTAATTTGTAGCCAGTAATCACTAAAGTTATCGTTTTCAAGAACCGCTTTAATTTTACGTGCAGCGTCTTCACAAAACATTAAATTTTGACCGTTAAGGCGGGCAAATTCTTGCTCATCTTCACGTTTTACTGCCGCTTGTACCGGGGTTTTTAGCTCAGCTTCTAATGTATCAATTAAATTTACTACGTCAAATTCACTAATCGTGTTGTCTAGCTTTACTTTAACGTTTGCAATTGAACGCTGTGAGTGAGGCGTTGCCACAATACCCTGTGTTGTACCTAGCCATGCTAAAACATCTTTTTGATTAAGTGTTTCTTGATTAAACTTTTCGCTAAAAGCATTTTGAATAAGCTGGCGAGCAAGTGCTGCAGAGCATGGACAGGTTGATGAATAAGTAACATCAACGCTTAGCTCGTAGCTAATTACGCTATTTTCAATAGTGCTGGTTAGGGTAATTGGGTAGCTTTTCCAACCTGCTTTACCGCTTAACAACGATTTACGACGCAGTGGTAACTCAAATTTAAACTCTATTTGGGCTTTGTCACTTAATCCTTCGTGGCTGGTGATAAAGGTATCGAGTGCTTGAGCTAAAGTTTGTGGGTTAACTTGTTGCTCTGTTGAGAGTAAATCAAGCGCTAAAAATAAACGCGACATATGAATGCCTTTAGCGTCTTCTTTATGCAAATTAACAAAGGCACGCGCTTTTGCGTTAACGGTAACGGGTGCTAAATCTTTCGATTCAAAAATAAATGGCAGTTCTATTTCGCCCATACCAACCCAGTCTAACTTACCTGTTTGTAAGGCGGGAGCCGTATCAGCTATATCGGGCATGTTGGTTTGCATGTGCGCTACTCGTTATTGGTCATAATAAAGCGCAGCATTTTACACTAAATAATTTATTGCTGAAATGATGAGTTTAACAAGTAGGCAAAAGTAAACATGAAAATTTTCTGTTTTTGTCGCACAACATGAATATAGCTAATAGAAAAATGCTAAAATCTGCTGCAAAATGCGTTTGACTATTAATAGGCACTTTTTATTTATGCCTAGTAACGAGATACACTGACCTATGACCGATTCTTCTTTGAGCCCTTGGGCTCGAGTACTTTCTAGTTTAATAACTCGCTTTGGCGAGTTAAAAACCGCGGCAATGTGCTACGCGCTTTTATTAGGCGTGTCGCTTATATTGTCGAGTATGTTTTATTATGTGGCACTGGGTGAGGTTAATTTAGTTGATATTTTAGCAGTGGTATTTTTTACCGCGGTTGTATCTCCTTTTATGATCAGTATTTTACTCAACTCGATTAGACAATTAGATGCCTCATACGCTTATTTAGACAGCGCCACAAAACAAGAAAAGCTGTTAAATCAAACGTTAAAAGATAATATCAACCGCCTCAACATTGAAATAGATGAGCGAAAAATGGCTTTTCATGCCAAGCATCGCGCCATTGAAGAGCTTCGCCGCGAAATAGCAGAGCGTAAAAAAACACAACAAGAACTTGCTCAGCAAGGCATGCTCCTTCGCTCTATTGTCGACTCTTCCCCCGATTTATTTTATTACCGAGATAACAACGGCGTGTTTGCCGGCTGTAATAAAATGTTTGAAGAGGTTATGGGCAAAACCAGTGCTGAACTAATTGGTAAAACAGTGGAACAGATTTTCCCTAGCTACTTTTTAGCAGAAGTACTCAGAACCGATAAACAAGTAGAGCAAACGCATCAAGCGCTGACAATTGATGTTGAATATATGGTTAATGGCGAAAACCGTTGGTTTGAGCTGCGTAAATTACCGTTTATAAACGATCAAGGTGACTACATAGGTTTGCTTGCATTTGGCCGTGATATAACCAGCCGTAAAGAAGCAGCACAAGCGCTTGAAACAGCCTATAAGGATAAAGGTAAGTTTATAGCAACGCTTAGTCATGAGCTGCGCACGCCATTAAATGGCATTGTAGGTTTAACCCGCATGCTGCTTGATACAGAGCTTAATAAGCAGCAACGCAGTTGGTGTAATACGGTGTTTTCGAGCGCTGAAACCTTAGGTAATATTTTTAACGATATTATAGATTTAGATAAAATAGACCGAGAGCAGTTAGATATAGCAACCGACTCTATTAACGTTTCAGACTTTATTAACGATGTAGTGAACTTTGCAGGTTTAATTGCTGAACAAAAAGAGCTTGAATTTTCAATTGAGCGAAATGGCACATTAGATGTTTATGCACTCCTAGACCCAACGCGTTTACGCCAAGTGGTATGGAACTTAATTAATAATGCCGTTAAGTTTACCCAGCATGGCGAGGTAAAACTCACATGTAGCCGAGAAGAGCGTAACGACGGGCCGTGGCTTGAACTTCAAATATCAGACACAGGGCAGGGGATCCCAGAGGATCAACTCTCGCGCATATTTGATATGTACTACAAAGCCCCAGATTTAAGCGGTAAAAACGCGATTGGCTCAGGCATTGGTTTAGCCGTAACCAAAGCGTTAGTCAGTGCAATGAAAGGCACTATTTCGGTAACCAGTACAGAAGGTGAAGGCAGCTGCTTTACAGTGCACATACCGCTTAGCTTATGTGTAGCGCCTACCGAACAAAGCTATGCAGGTAGAGGTTTATATATTTTACTTGTAGAGGATGTGCCATTAAATGCTGAAATTGCGACTAACCTGTTAGAGCAGCGAGGCCATGAAGTGATTTGGGCCGAAACGGGTGAAGATGCACTTTCGTTTGTAGAAACCGAAGACGAGCTAGATTTAGTACTACTTGATATGCAACTGCCCGATATAAATGGTGATGAGGTGGCAAGACAAATACGTGCCGATAGCCATTTTGATAAATTACCTATCGTTGCGCTTACAGCGAATGTACGTAGCGCCGAAGAAGACTTAGAAGGTATTTCGGTGCAAGGGGCGCTTGCTAAACCGATTAATACAATAAAGCTTGATAAAATGCTGGCTGATTTGTTTGATATTCAACAAAGTGAATCAGACAAACCGCTGCTAACGGTAAGTAAAGAAGCGCTTGAGGGCATTAATGCAGGTGTGCTTGATGTTGAAACCATTGAAGACTTTGTAAACTCTATGGGGCTTGAAGTATTTAAGCGCAGCAGTGGTTTGTTTGAAAAACTAAACCCGCAATATCAGCAAGAGCTGCAAAGCGCGTTAAATGAAAACGACAGGGAAGAGTACAAATCGGTGGCGCATAAGCTTAAAGGCGCTGCGGGCTCTGTAGGATTAAACGACGTACAGTTACATGCTAAAAAGATGGAACACGGTGCGCTTGATGAATCAGATGAAGTACTAAAAGAATGGTTAGATACATTGGCAGATAAAATAAATGAAGGACAAATTGCCCTTCATTCGTTTTTACAATTATTAGAGTAAGCGGTTTACTCTAATTAAGCGTCGATTTTACCAATAAAGCGGTAACCTTCACCATGGATGGTGCTGATTAGCTCAGAAGTAGAATTATCACTTTCGAAGTGCTTACGAATACGACGAATCGTTACATCTACTGTACGGTCATTAGCGCGAAGCTCACGGCCAGTCATATGCTTAATAAGTTGCTCACGGCTAAAAATACGCCCTGGAGAATCAAGCATTAAACGTAGCGCTCTGTATTCACCTTTTGGTAAACGCTTAGCATCACCATTTGGTGACGTTAAACAACGGCTGTTTTCGTCAAGTTCCCAACCGTTAAACGTAATTACACCGTTGGTTTCTAGCACTGACTCTTCGCCGCCTAGCGCTGTACGGGTAATTAAGTTGCGAGCGCGTATAGTCAATTCACGAGGGTTAAAAGGTTTAGTGATGTAATCATCAGCACCAATTTCTAAACCTAAAATACGGTCTACATCGTTATCACGGCCGGTTAAAAAGATTAAACCGACTTTACGTTTTTGGCGTAATTCACGTGCTAAAATCAGCCCGTTTTTACCCGGTAGGTTGATGTCCATAACTACAAGATTGACGTCATCATTATTTGTAAGCTTGTCATGCATATCATCGCCATCAATGGCTTCAATAACTTTGTAACCTTCAGCTTCAAATAAACTCACGAGGTTTAGTCGAGTTACGTCTTCATCCTCTACGATTAGAATGACTGGCGTTTGCATTATTAATTAACCTTTTTGGAATATTTTATTTACAAAAAATCGAATCTTAACTAAATAATTCGATTACTAGAGATTATAGGATTATACCCAAATGTTAACAAGAAAAAACAAGTTGGATAAAAATAAAACAGTAGGGGTGTTCCAAACTAACCAAAAGGCATTGTGCAAAAACTACTGTTTAATGATATATAACGGATGCAGCTTTTTGAATTATGAAAACGAAGCCATTTCCTTTAACAATTGATACATCCACCAATCGCTTAAAGGTACTAAAAATAATCGCGCAAATTCAAAACGGAATTATATCATTTTATAACCTTTCATCAATGTATGTGATACTGCAAAAGCAATAAAGTTCAGAAATTGTATCGCTTAATTATTAGATCAAGTTAAATAATTAAACATGAAATATCACATGCTCTCTCTATAAGGTCATTAAATGGTAATTCAAGTAAAAAGCGTAAATAAATACTCTTTTTTTAAACACTTTTTATGGAATTGTAATAACAAAGCGTACGCCGGGTTTTGCATCTAGGTCATACAGTATATGCCCACCCAGCGCTTGGGTTACCAAGTTGTACACTAAGTGCATGCCTAAACCACTAGCCCCTTGGCCCCGCTTAGAGGTTACAAATGGGTCAAATATCCTGTTTTTGACATTTTTATCAACGCCTTGGCCGTTATCTGTGTAGATTATTTTTATTTGTGGGCCTGTTATTTCTATATCAAACTTAATTTCGTTATTTTTGCTATTGCTAAAACCATGAATGGCAGAGTTTAAAATAAGCTGTTGGAAAATTTGTTGTAGTGGCTCAGATTTACTTTCAATGGTTAAATCACTCGGACAATTGATCACAACGTTAGGCTTTGACTTTATTAACTCTGATTGAATCGACATTAACACATCAGATATTAACCTATGGATGTTTACATGGGTTTTAATCCCATCATCTTGAATTACAGCTACCTTTTTAAAGTTAGAGATAAGGTCGGCCGCACGGTTTAGGTTTCTATAAATTAAATCAAGGTTTTCGATACCTTCGTCAATAAAGCGTTTTAATTGGTTAGAAGTAAGAGACTTATTATCAAAACTAAGCTGAATATCGGCAAGTTTATCGCGCAGCAAGGTTGAGCCAGTAATACCTAGGCCAATTGGGGTGTTAACCTCATGGGCTACGCCGGCTACCATTTGCCCTAAAGATGCCATTTTTTCGTTTTCTACTATTTGTTCTTGGTATTGATGCATTCGCTCAAGGGTAGAAAGCAGTTCTTGGTTTGCTTCGCGCAGGGCTATTGTTCTTTGGCTTACCTTTTCTTCTAAGCTCTGGTTGAGCTGTTTGATCTCTAGTTTGTCTTTTTCATGACGTTCTATTTGCTTACGGGTGCGAGTAAGCATGATATTTAAGCTGTTTGATAAGGCTGTAACCTCTTTTACGCTGGTGCTTGGTGCGCGTACGTCATAATTATGATTTTTTGATACGTCTTGTAGCAATACACTTAAGTGTTCAATAGGGTTAGCGATACTTTTTTGTGTTTTTATCGCTATAAAGTACACAAAAAACAAAATAAACAGGGTAAGGAAAATATCTATAATAATTTTTTGTTTTATAAATTCATCTAGGCTTTCTAAGCTGCCACGCATATAAACGTAACCCACCACCTGCTCGTTATTAAGCACAGGTGTTATTAGCTCAATGTAGTTGTTGGTCACTCTTGGCTCGTTAAGCTCTTTAATGCTGTCTACGCGCAGCGGAACAGGTGGGGTTTTTTTAGCATTAAAGCTAATAAAAAATACAGGTTTACTCGATGTTTTTTCTATTGCGTAAATATGAATGTTTTTAACAAGGGGGATTTTTTCAAACGACTTTAGGCGTTTTTCTTCTGTTTTTCTGTCGTCTTTTACCAATGAATCAGCGGCGTCGAAAGCAACAATATCGGAAAGGATCACGAGCTTGTTTATGATCAGTTCCTTTTGTTCTTTTACACTCATATAAGTGGAAATTGAAACCGATAAAGTTAAACAAATAGCAGTGATAAGCATGATGGTGTTGATCAGCGTTTTTCGAATACTTTTTTGATGTACTTTTTTTGGCATTATTGCTGCATCGCCTAAGCATGAATATTTATATTTAGAACTTTAGTTTAGCAAAAACCATAGAAAGTGAAGGGAAATAGTGAAATTAATTCTGATATTTATTCGAAAGTTAGGCTAAGTATTAATTACACTTAGCCTAACTAAGTATAATTAGTTAGCTACTGTAAACGGCAAATTTGTTATTTTTGTACACAGTGTGGAAGCTACCAAATTGCGCCTCTAAAATTGGCGGGTATTTTAAAAAGCTATTAGCCACTATGCTTAGCTTTCCTACCTTGGTTAAGTGCTGCTTAGCATTTGATAAAAATGCTTCTGCAATTGTGTAGTCGGTCGCTATGCCAGTATGAAAAGGCGGGTTACTAACTATTAAATCAAACTTGCCGCTAATATTTTTTAAGCCATCACTTAAAATAGTGCCGCCTTTAATATTATTAAGCTTTAATGTTTGCTCAGTAGCATAAGTTGCAAGTGCGCTCACATCGCTGCAAGTAAAAGTCAGTGCTGGGTTTTTAATACCTAAAAAAGTGGCTATTAAGCCTGCGCCACAGCCAAAATCTAGTACATTACCTTGTTTAGTGGTCGGGGCATTTTCTAGTAGCATTTTTGTGCCAGCATCTAAAGCGCCGTGGTTAAATACTCCCGGAACACTGATAGCATCAAACTCTAATCCTGCTACATTTACTCTAAACGTTTTATGGTAGCGGCTAATCTCAAAGGTTGGGTTGTTCTCTAGTTGCTCAAATGAGAACAAAATACAATGCTTAGCTGAGTCAATTTTATTACTGTACTGCGCTTTGCCCGCGAGCTGTTTTTCTATCGACTTAACGCCACTTTTATTTTCGCCTACCACAAGGAGCTGTGCTTTTTCGTTAATCACGGCGCGAATATTATCAAGTGCCATTAATACTTCAGGCTTTGATTTTGGGTAGTAAAGAATGACTAAATCGTAATCGTTGGCGGCCATTTCATGGTTAACACACACGTTTATGCCATTTATTTTTTTAGCAAATTCCCCATTAGCATGGTTATAACTAAATGCGGTGATGGCACTTTGAGGATTTAGCTGCTTTAGCTCTGCTAAAAAGCCATCTTGAACAAAGTTGACCACCAAGATAGATTTTCCCACTAGTTCTTCGCTATTACGAAGTAACAGTAAACTTGGGTTGGTTAATACGCTCATAAATGGCTTTGCCTTACAAATTATTGATTAGTAAATTAGTGTAATTATTTTGTGCGCTCAAACATTAAGTCCCATACGCCGTGACCTAAACGGTGGCCGCGCTGTTCAAACTTAGTTAGTGGGCGCGAATCAGGGCGAGGTACGTAGTCGTTGGTAGATGACTGATTTTTATAGCCTGGCGCTGCTTGCATAACTTCTAGCATGTGCTCGGCGTAGTTTTCCCAGTCAGTAGCCATATGAAAAACACCGCCAATTTTTAATTTGCTACGCAGTTTTTCAGCAAATTCTGTTTGCACTATACGGCGTTTATGATGACGCTTTTTATGCCATGGATCAGGGAAGAATAACTGCAGCGTTGTTAAGCTTTCATCTGCAAGGCAGTCAGCGAGTACTTCTACCGCATCGTGTTCAAATACACGTAAATTAGTAACACCGGCTTCATCTGCATCCATTAAACATGCACCAACGCCTGGGCGATGTACTTCAATACCAATAAAGTTTAGGTGCGGTGCATTTTTTGCCATTTCAACTAATGACTTGCCCATACCAAAACCAATTTCTAATACTACATCATTGTTATTGCCAAATACTTGGGCTAAGTCGAGTAGGCCGTTTTTGTGCTCAAGCCCCATAGTTGACCAGCATTTTTCAATTGCGGCAGCTTGGCCTTTAGTTAAGCGGCCTTCGCGTTTTACAAAACTGCGAATTGTGCGGATATACTTACCTTCTTGCTTAGCTTGCTCAAGGTTGTTGTTACTTGATTCACTCATATTATTGGCCTGACAAAAACAATGTGTTTAAAAATGGTTGCGTATTATCCCTGACCACGCAGCTAATCACAAGTATTAGCGTGTTATAGCCCCTTCATACCTTGATCTTTTTATTAACTGCAATAGACTGAGCCGCTATTGAGCATGAGTAAAAGTAGTATATGTTGGATTTAAATAAACAGCAGTCAGACAAATTTGCTAACCAAGTGGTTCAGTGGTATCACCTTCATGGGCGTAAAACACTGCCTTGGCAACTAGGTAAAACACCGTATAAAGTGTGGGTGTCAGAAGTAATGTTACAGCAAACGCAAGTTGTTACGGTTATTCCATACTTTGAAAAGTTTATGGCAAGCTTCCCAGATATCATTGCTTTAGCAAATGCAGATGAAGATTTAGTGCTGCATCATTGGACTGGCTTAGGTTACTATGCACGGGCACGTAACTTACATAAAACGGCCAAAATAGTGCGAGATAAATACCAAGGTAAATTTCCAACTACACTTGAAGAGGTCATGGATTTACCCGGAATAGGGCGCTCTACGGCAGGTGCGGTATTATCGCTGTCGCTTGGCCAGCACCACCCTATTTTAGATGGTAATGTTAAGCGAGTGCTTGCCCGTTATTTTATGGTTGAAGGATGGTATGGGGTAAAAAAAGTAGAAAACCAACTTTGGCATTTGTCTACCCAGTTAACCCCTAAAAACAATGTGACTGAGTTTAACCAAGCCATGATGGACTTGGGCGCCAGCCTTTGCTCTCGCAGTCGCTTTGACTGCCAAGCGTGCCCACTTAATAGCGATTGCGGTGCATTTAATGCCGGTAAAGTAAAAGAGTTTCCTTATTCTAAACCTAAAAAAGTGGTTCCTAAAAAGAGTTGTCATCAATTAATTATTCAGCATGACGAGAAAGTTTTAATGGAAAAGCGCCCAAGTAGCGGTATTTGGGGCGGTCTGTTTGGCTTTTTTGAGTTTAACGAATACAGCGAAATGGTGTTATTTTTAAATCAGCAAGGCTTAAAAACCGAGCTGGAAGAGTTAACGCCTTTTACTCATGTGTTTTCGCATTTTGAGCTGACGATAAATCCACATGTGCTTAATATTAATAACGTACCGGATGTAGTAAACGATAAACAACTTGTGTGGTACCCACTCGATCAATCTATAGAGGTGGGTTTAGCTGCACCGACTAAAAAGTTGGTTAAACAAATGAGCCCAATAGGTTAAACTATTAGCATTTAGCGCTTAAGAGAGTCAATTATGGCACGTACAGTATTTTGTCAAAAGTTACAAAAAGAAGCCGAAGGGCTTGGATTTCAGTTATACCCTGGTGAACTAGGCGAGAAAATTTTTAATAATATTTCTAAAGAAGCATGGGGCCAGTGGCAGCATAAGCAAACTATGCTAATTAACGAAAAGCATTTAAATATGATGGACCCAGAGCACCGTACGTTTTTAGAAGAGCAAATGGTTGGCTTTTTGTTTGAAGACAAAGACGTAGAAATTGAAGGTTATCGACCTCCTGAAAAGTAATTTTTAGGCATAAAAAAAGGGCTGTATAGCCCTTTTTTTATAGCTATATTTTATAGCGTTTCTTCATCAGTATTCGCTGAGCGCACTTGCTCTTTTAAAAACTGTGCGGCTTTAGAGTATTCAATTTCAAGGGTATCTCTTTGCGCTATTAGCTCATCAGTATCAAGCTCTGCATTTCGACACTTCTCTTCAAACTCTTCTGCACATTGCGCAACGGCCTCAGCACCAATAGTTTTAGAGATAGCCTTGAGCTGATGACAAGCACTGCTGATCTCGTCTCTGTCATTAACCATAACGCCGGAATTAATACTTTTAATTAGGCTTTGGCTTTGCTCTAAAAACATTTTGAAAAAGCGTAATTGTTTGGCTTCGTCGCCGTTTACATAAGTCGATACCGCGTCCATATTAATAGGCATGGCAGGCTTTTGATGAATAACAACAGTTTGGTCTTTATTATGCTTATCATACCAACGCTTTAAGGTATCTTCTAAGGCATTAAGCTCTATAGGCTTAGTAATAAAGTCATTAATACCTACCGCCAGACAACGCTCCTTTTCACCTTTGAGCGCATTGGCAGTAACCGCAATAATATAGGGCTGAGCGTCTATAGAATCTAACAACTCGGCTTCATCACGAATTTTTTCAACCATATCGTAACCTGACATTTTTGGCATATGTAAGTCGGTTAATATGAGCGAGTAATTGTTTTGACGCCACATATCTAAACCTTCTTCACCGTTATTTGCCACTTCAACGCCATAGCCTAGTATATGCAGTTGGTCGGTTAAAACTTGCTGGTTTAGTAGGTTATCTTCTACTAATAAAATGAGTTTATTGGCATCGCGTGCTTGTTCAACATTTAAATAATTGTTGAGTGTTTTTGTTTTTTTAATTTGTTTAGGTTGATGCAAGCCTGCTGCTACCAATATCGACATCATAAAGTTAGATTTACACAGCGGTGAGGCATTAATATAAAATACATTTTTATGGTTTATAGCGGCTTCATCAAGCTTACTTAATACCACTACTTGTTGATTATTATCTTCAAGTGAGTAAATAAGACGACGCAGTAAAGAGTTAACTTTTTCCATATCATCTATGCCATCGACAACCCAGATAATATCGTGCTGCTCTTGTTGAGCTTCTATTTCTTGCTGGTTGTGCACGTAGGTAATTTTAGCGCCCATAAATGACAAATAGCGGTACATTGCTTTTTCGCGCTCTAAATGATTGCTCACTACCACTACATGTTTGCCATTGAGCGCATTTTTATGTGCGTACTTAATTTTTCCTGAGGTACCAAATGGAAGCTCAACGGTAAATTCGCTACCAATGCCTGCATGGCTAGTTACATTAATAGTACCGAGCATAAGCTCGGTTAAACTTTTACAAATAGAAAGCCCTAAACCAGTGCCGCCGTATTCACGGGTAATTGAGTTTTCGGCTTGAACAAACGGGTTAAATATTTCTCGCAGTTGCGCTTGGGTCATGCCCTTGCCATTATCGGTTACGCAAAAACGCAGCGTAAAATGATCTGCCGTATTATGGGCCACTTCTACCGATATTTTTACGTGCCCTTGGCGTTTGTCATCAGTACTGGTGAACTTAATTGCATTACTACAAAGGTTATACAGTACTTGGCGAACCCGTATTGTATCGCCCGTTAAATTAGTTGGAATATCTGGCGCAATAGAAAGCTCTAAATCTAATTTGCGCTTTTTAGCAACAGATGAAAGCACGCGAGCCACTTCTTCAATCGTATCAGTAACTGAAAAAGGCGTAGGGTCAATATTTAGCTTACCCGCTTCAATTTTAGAGAAGTCTAAAATATCATCCAAAATACTTAATAGTGAAAACGCTGACTCACGGATAATAGTACTTAAACGATGCTGCGCGCCATCAAGCTCTGTTTGTCTTAATAAATCTATAGTGCCAATAACGCCGTTCATAGGCGTGCGAATTTCATGGCTCATAGTGGCTAAAAAGGTCGTTTTAGTTTCGCTAGCACGTTGTGCTTTTAATGTCGCTTGCTCTAATGCAATTGTTCTTTGTTGTACTTCGCTCTCAAGGCCAGTTTGTAATTTTTGAAGCTCTTTTTGCGCAGCCTCTTTTTCAGACATTACCGAGTTAACTTTATCTAGTAGCAAGTTTATGTTTTTAGCCACGCCAGATAAGCCTAAGTCTAGTTTTTCACTTACTTTACTGTCGTAATTGCCATTTTCGGTAATCGCTTGAAGTTCTTCATTTAACAAATGGCTACTTTTACGTAAGCGAGTATTTATATAGGTATTAAATAGTAGAGCTAATGCAAATAAGGCAAACACGCTTACAATTGCAATAATATAGGCTATTACTTGCGAGTCTTGCTGCGTTAAAGGCGGTGCTGGTAACTGCTGTTTTATTATTAGCTCACCAATAGGCTGGTCGTTCAAAAGCAATATATGGTGCAATACACCTTGCTCAGTTAAATGCTCATTTACTTTTTTAGACTCGATAGCGGGTTTAGTGCTGCTATATACAAGTTGGGTTTCTGAGGTGGCATTAAAGCGATAGAGCGTATATTCAAACTCATCATCTAATACTGAAGTAAGCTCAAGTAGCTGGCGAACCTTGCCTTGCCCATACATAGTAAGTGCATCTACCATTGGTAAATCAAGTTGTTGTGCTAGCTGCGTAATACTTACTTTTTGTTTGGCTGCTGGTGCAGGTTGTGTGTTTTGCGAATAAAACGCAAAGGCA
Organism: Pseudoalteromonas agarivorans; assembly: GCF_024518735.1. Classification (NCBI taxonomy): domain Bacteria; kingdom Pseudomonadati; phylum Pseudomonadota; class Gammaproteobacteria; order Alteromonadales; family Pseudoalteromonadaceae; genus Pseudoalteromonas; species Pseudoalteromonas agarivorans. The sequence continues at coordinate 122,880 of NZ_JANIGJ010000006.1, read as the reverse complement.
ACAATAGCAAGCGCTGTTACTGCAATATTAATTATTAAAAAAAGCGGCAGTAAGCCTTTCACCGGCGAAGAGAATTTACTCTGCATTGATTGTTCCCATTGGTATTTGTTTGTACGATAAGCCCTTATCGTATTTTCACAGTAATCGTATCATTTACGTAAAATAATTCACTACGTTTTTAGTCTGGTTTAATTGATTAAATTAAGGTTTTTTGTGAGTTTTTGTTGGATAAATAAACATTAGTCTATAAAAACTCGCTTTGTTGTGTGAAAACCGTTCAAACAGTTATAAAGAGTAAAAAAAAAGTTGACTTGTAAGGGCAAAACTCGTTTAATACGCCGCACGCCCAGATGGCTCAGTCGATAGCGCTGAGTGGGAATTGCATTAAAAATCATTTATGATTTTTAATTAGCACTGTTAAAGTGCCTCGATAGCTCAGTTGGTAGAGCAGAGGATTGAAAATCCTCGTGTCCCTGGTTCGATTCCGGGTCGAGGCACCATTTATTAAAGTAGTGGTGTTTAATCAATAGTTTAAACGTTATTACGCGTGCCTTAGCACACAGTTTAGTGTGCCGACTTAGCTCAGCTGGTAGAGCAACTGACTTGTAATCAGTAGGTCAACCGTTCGACTCGGTTAGTCGGCACCATTTATTTTAGTAATTTGAAAAGTACATTGTAATCAGTAGTCTGTTCAAGTTACCCGTCGACTCGGTTAGTCGGCACCATTTAATTGCACAGTTTTTGTGCCTCGATAGCTCAGTTGGTAGAGCAGAGGATTGAAAATCCTCGTGTCCCTGGTTCGATTCCGGGTCGAGGCACCATTTACTTTAAGTTCTCAATCTTTAAAATTGAACGTGCCTTAGCACACAGTTTAGTGTGCCGACTTAGCTCAGCTGGTAGAGCAACTGACTTGTAATCAGTAGGTCAACCGTTCGACTCGGTTAGTCGGCACCATTTATTTAAATTAAATGTTTTAAACATTTAATTGCACTGTTTAAGTGCCTCGATAGCTCAGTTGGTAGAGCAGAGGATTGAAAATCCTCGTGTCCCTGGTTCGATTCCGGGTCGAGGCACCATTTATATTAAAGCCCTGCATACACATGCAGGGCTTTTTTTTTGCTTTAAATTTATTATGGACAAAACAGTCCATATTAATTGGGTATATCCTCTCTTTTTCTCCCTTGTTTGCATGCGCATAATTACCTCATCAAAAGGTTAGGTGCTGTTATTACTCACTCCATTTACTCACTCAATATGATTGATTTAAGTAATAAAGTGCAGTGTACCTTTAGCCCTAATAATGCCAATCCGTAATAATATTTAATCATTTAGCGGGGCTAAACGTGTCGCTACCGGCGTTAAAAATTCCTACTTAGAACAACTAAATAGCGAGTTTTTTGCCTAGCTATCAACATGATTTTCAAGCCTCAAAATAGATCACTTAATTAAGCGTATTGGTATAAGTAATTTAAAGCTGGAGCTAATTATGATCACGCAAATTGTTAAGTTTGAAATTAAAGACGAGCACATCGCACAATTTAAAGCGCTACTAGAAGAAGACAAGCAAGGCGCTAAAGCCGAAACAGGTCTTATAGAGATGCGTTTATATCAGGATAAAAACGAGCCAGGCGTCTTTTTTGCTTATGAGCGTTTTGAAGATCAAAATGCAGTTGATTACCATGGCGCACAAGATTACACACAAACGTTATTAAATGCGTTGCCTGAAATCAGCCAATCGGCGCCACAGGTCATGTTATTAGAAAATACAGTGCCAGCTCCGCTGCATGAGCGTAATACAAAAGTTGTTAACCCTGAAGATGATATATGTATTGTGTTTTTTATTTTTAAGATTAAGCCAAGTTTTAAAAATAAAGTCATTGAGCGTTTCGCAACTCATGTAACGCAAACGCGCAGCCAAGAGCCTGGTAACTTAGTGTTTGATTTGTATAGTATTGAAAATAACGACGATACATTAGTTGTTTATGAACATTGGCGCAGTGAATCTGCGTTGTGGGATATTCACTTTAAGCAGCCGTACGCAGTAAAAACAAGCGAATTATTAGCGCAAGCAGTTGTTGGCGATATGCAGCAATATATGAGCTTCGTTAAAGAAATTTAAAGGCTTGTGTTTAACAATATTACTTATCCCGTTTAGCAAATAGTGTATTACACGCTATTTGCTTTTTTGTATAAATACCCTCCAAATTCCCTGCCGGTTTTTATAATAACTGACTATTATGTTAATTCATCGCAACGTATGTAATGTTATGTAAAGTAAGTTGAGCAAAATTTGCCAAAGTGCTTGAATTACATTCATAAATGGCAGTAATTTAGGTTAACTATGATTTGGCAAACTAAGCCAACTTTATTGGCTCTTAGCTTGGTATTGTTGAGCGGCTGTGCGGGTACGCTAAACCCTCAGCAGCGCGAGCAAGCACCCAGCGACATTGCAGCGACATGGCAACATGGTTTAGCACAAAATGCACTTGCAGTAGATCAGCAATGGCTGCAAACGTTAGAAAACCCTTATATTGAAAACCTTGTTAATAAAGCACTAAATAATAATCAGGCTTTGCTGCAAAGTGCCTACGATGTACAAATACAAAAGCAGCAATTAATAATTTCAGGCTCTGCGCTTTGGCCCGATCTTGATTTATCTGCGCAAACTAGGCGCAGTAAAGACAATAGACCTGTAAGTTATGATAATGCCAGCTCTGTCACGCTAGAGCTAAGCTATGAAGTAGATGTGTGGGGAAAGTTATCTGATGCTAAACGCCAAGCCAACCTAAACTACTTAGCGCAACAAGCTAGTTTTGAGCAAGCTAAGCAGCAATTGGTGGCCGATGTTGTCACCGGCTGGTTTGATTTAGTAACCGCCCAGCAGTTACTCGATTTATATAAACGCCGAGAAGAAAACGCACAGCAAAACTTAGATATTATTGAATCGGGCTACCGCCAAGGTATTAATGAAGCACTCGATGTATATTTAGCCCGTAATGAGCTTAATAACGAGCGTACGCGTATTGCTAATCAACAAGCCACGCTTGTAAGCGCGTCGCGTTCTCTAGAGCGCTTATTAGGCGGCTACCCCAAAGGCGATATATCAGCAGAGGTTGAACTGCCTGTTTTTCTTTCGCCGATTAATACCGGTATTCCCTCTGAGCTAATTACACGCAAGCCTCAATTGCGCGCAAGCTGGTACCAGTTATTAGCAAGCGATGCAGGCCTAGCCTATGCACATAAACAGCGTTTCCCTAGTTTAAACTTATCAGCAAGCGTGAGTGATAGCACCGATAGAGTGAGCGATTTATTCTCGCCATCAAGCTTAGCGTGGTCTTTATTAGGCAGTATTTCTGCGCCAATATTCAATGGTGGCCAGCTAAAAGCAAATGAAGAAATAGCACGCTTAAATGCACAAAAACAAGAGCAAGTATATTTAGATACCTTGTACGATGCATTCAGCGATGTTGAAAACGCAATTACTCAGCAGCAATCCTTGCAAGCCAGTTATAAAAGCACGTTAGAGGCACAAGAAAACGCCCTTGCAGCAGAGCAACTGTCGTTTGAGCAGTACCAAAGCGGCTTAGTAACTTACACAACTGTGCTTGATGCCCAGTCGCGCTCTTTTGATGCGCAAAGCTCACTCATTGAAACAAAAAACCAGCTAATTGCTAACCGAATAAACCTATACGTTGCCCTTGGCGGCGATTTTAACGCCCCAACAAGCGAACCTAAGAGCAATAACGATGAAAACTAAATCAGCAAAACTTTTAATCCCAGCCGTAGTGGTGGTGGCCACCATTTTAATTGTTATGTTTATTAAGGGTAATCCACCTGAAGCAAAACGTTTTGGCTCACCTCCTAAAGCCACGGTGAGCGTATCGGTAAAAAAGATTGAGCCACAAGATTACTTAATTTTTATTGATAGCTATGGCACGGTAAAGCCGCGTACTCAAAGTTTGTTAGTTGCTCAAGCATCTGGGCAAATTAATAAAGTAAGTGATGATTTTAGAGAGGGTGGTTTTTTTGAAAAAGGCGATGTACTGCTACAGCTAGATGATAGAGATCATCAGGCTGAGGTCAAATCGGCGCAGGCAGCATTACTTACTGCAGAGCAAAGTTTGTTAGAAGAAAAAGCCCGCGGCCAACAAGCAATTACTGATTGGAAGCGTTTAGGTGGCTCATCGCAAGCGAGCAGCTTAGTACTACGCGAGCCCCAACTAGCGGCTGCACAAGCACAAGTACTTTCAGCACAAGCCGCACTTGAAAAAGCACAGCTTGATTTAGAGCGCACCCAAATTACTGCGCCTTACGCTGGGCGTGTGCTTAGTCGTAATGTAGACCTTGGCCAAGTGGTAAGCGAAAACACAGAACTTGCAACTATTTATGCCATAGACAGCGTTGAAGTGCGCTTACCAATTAAAAATAAAGACCTCTCGTATATTAGTTTGCCAGAGCAATACAGAGATGGCAGTAAAAACCAAGCCGGCTCACTCGTTAAGTTTAAATCTGACTTAGTGGGCGAGCAAACATGGCAAGGGCAAATAATACGCACTGAAGGCGCTATCGATGAAGGTGCGCAGCAATTGTATATTGTTGCGCAAATAAATGACCCTTACAAAGCCACGGCTAATAACCAATACCCAATTAAAATTGGGCAATACATTACTGCGCAAATTAGCGGTAAAACAGTGCCTGATGCGTTAATAATCCCTAATAGTACTATTTACCAAGGCAGCTACGTGTATGTGGTTGAAGAGGGGATGTTAAAGCGTAAAAACATTACGCTTGCATGGCAAAATGCTACACAAGCTATGGTAAAAACAGGCCTTAATGCAGGCGATAAGTTAGTAATTACACCGCTTGGGCAAGTAAGTTCAGGCACAGCAGTAAGCATTTTAGGCGAAACCGATACGCAAAATATGCGAGCAAAAGGCCCAAATGGCGCAGGTAAAGGTAAGCGTCCATCGCGTGAGCAGCTAGAAAAAAAAGCGCAAGAAATGGGAATTAGTGTTGAAGAGCTAATACAAAAACGCCGCGCTGCACAAGGAGATAAGCCATGATCGCTTGGTTTACAAAAAACCATGTAGCAGCCAATTTATTGCTTATTACGTTACTGCTATCGGGTTTATTTAGTTTATCGAGTCAAATACCGCTTGAGGTGTTTCCATCGTTTGAAACAGATCGCATAAGTGTAAGCGTTACTTTGCGCGGCTCAACCCCAGAGGATGTAGAGCAAGGGGTTACCATTCGAATAGAAGAAGCCGTTCAAGATTTAGAAGGTATAGAGCAAATTTCTAGCCGCTCATCAGAGGGCTCTGCGTCGGTAACCATAGAAGTAGAAAGTGGCTACGACCCGCGCGAGTTATTAGCCGATATAAAAAGCCGTGTAGATGCTATAAACACTTTTCCGGCCGATGCTGAAAAGCCTATTGTGGCGCTTGCCGAACGAAAACGCGAAGTAATAGCTGTTACCGTAGCGAGCGATTACGGTGAAAAAGAAACCTTAGAATACGCCGAGCAAGTACGCGACGATATTTTACGCCTTCCGAATGTAACGCAGGTTGAGCTAAGTGGTGTACGCGATTACGAGCTCGCCATAGAAGTAAGCCAAGATACACTTCGCCAATACAACTTAACCCTTGCGCAAATATCTACCGCTGTGGCTAAGTCGAGCTCTGATATTTCGGCTGGTAATTTAAAAACAGAAGGGGGCGATGTACTTATAAGCTCAAAAGGGCAAGCTTACCGAAAAGATGAATTTGCAAACATTGTAGTTAAAAATCAGAGCGACGGTACAGTAATACGCTTAGGTGATATAGCAAACATTAATGATGACTTTGAAGAGACCCCAGTACGTACACGCTTTAATGGTAAACAAGCCGCCTTTATAGATGTATACCGCATAGGGCCGCAAAGTGCGATAGATGTCGCAGATGATGTAAAAAACTACATAGAGTCTAAGCAAAGCTCCTTACCACAAGGTTTTGAATTAAGTTACTGGGATGACGACTCTCAAGTTGTAAAAAGCCGTATTGCTACGCTAACCAGCAGCGCCCTTCAAGGGGGCATTTTAGTACTGGCTTTGCTAACTCTATTTTTACGCCCAGCCATCGCATTTTGGGTGTTTATTGGTATTCCTGTTTCGTTTATGGGCGCATTTATTGCGATGCCTATTTTTGGTGTAACCCTTAATATAATGAGCTTATTTGGCTTTATTTTAGTACTGGGTATTGTGGTGGATGACGCCATAGTAACGGGGGAGAACGTTTATACTCATTTAAAAACCGCAGAGTCGGGCGAACAAGCTGCCATTTTAGGCACGCAAGAAGTAGCAACACCAGTTACCTTTGGGGTACTAACAACCGTAGCAGCTTTTTTACCTTTAGCATTTATTGAAGGCGCGCGGGGTGCCTTGTTTGCACAAATTCCGGTGGTGGTTATTCCTGTATTACTGTTCTCATTAATTGAGTCTAAGTTTGTGCTGCCAGCTCATTTAAAGTACATAAAACTACGTAATCAAAAAACAAAATCATCAAAGCTTGAAGTACTTCAGCAGCGTTTTGCAGACGGATTTGAAAGCGCTATTTTAAAATACTATCAGCCTATTTTAGCTAAAGCATTGCGCTATAAATTAGCGACGGTGAGTTTGTTTGTTGGTGTGTTTTTTATAATTTTAACTTTAATAACCAGCGGTTGGACTAAGTTTGTATTTTTTCCGCGTATCCCAAGCGAAACCGTACGAGTAACATTAACCTTGCCAACAGGCACGCCGTTTGAAGTTACCAATAAGTATGTAATGGATATGTCGCAAAAAGCGCAGTTATTGCAAGACAAATACCGCGATGAAGATACCGGCGAAAGCGTTATATTAAATATTTTAGCCTCAACCGGTGGTCGTGGTGGCGTGTCTAACTCAGGCAGTGTGCGCTTTGAAATAACCCCTGCAGAGAGCCGCGACTCAGACATTGGCTCGCGTGAGCTGGTAAGTGAGTGGCGCGATTTAATAGGGATTATTCCTGGCGCCGAAAGTGTAACCTTTAGGGCTGAAATAGGACGCAGCTCAGACCCTATAGATGTGCAGCTAAGTGGTACATCGCTCGATACGTTACAAAAAATTGCCGAAAGCGTTAAAGCGCGCTTAAGTACTTACCCAACCGTATTTGATATTGCCGATAGCATGTCTGATGGTAAAGAAGAGTTGCAAATAGAGCTTACCGAGCAAGGCTTTGCTTTAGGCTTAAACCGAGTTGATGTAGCAAACCAAGTACGTAACTCGTTTTTTGGCTCGCAGGTGCAGCGTATTCAACGCGGGCGTGACGATGTACGTGTTATGGTACGCCTACCTATTGAAGAGCGCCGCTCTGTAGCCGACTTACAAAATATACTTATTACTACGCCTACGGGCGGCTCGGTGCCACTTTCGCATGTAGCCACATTAATTGCAGGGCAAAGCCCATCTACTATTAACCGAATAGACCGCTACCGCACACTTAACGTGACTGCCGACATAGAAAAAAGCAATACCAACATGACCGCGCTGCAAGCCGACCTAACTGAGTATTTAGATGAATTAATGCAGCAATACCCAGGTGTTGATTACAAGCTAGAAGGTGAAGCTAAAGAGCAAAGAGAGTCGTTTGGCTCGCTTGCTTGGGCATTGTTATTTGTATTTTTTATTATTTACTCACTATTAGCGATACCGCTTAAATCGTACATGCAGCCAATTATTGTAATGAGCGTAATACCGTTTGGCATGATAGGCGCTGTAATAGGGCACTGGGTTATGGGAATGGAGTTAACCATTATGAGCTTACTTGGAATGTTGGCACTTATTGGTGTGGTGGTTAACGACTCACTTGTGTTGGTCGACTTTATTAATAAAAAACGCAGTGAAGGCGGCAAAATTATTGATGCGGTTAAACTTGCAGGGGCTGCACGTTTTCGCCCAGTAATGCTCACTAGTTTAACCACCTTTATTGGTTTAATGCCGCTACTATTTGAAAAGGCGACACAAGCACAGTTTTTAATTCCAATGGCAGTAAGCCTTGGCTTTGGTATTGTGTTTGCTACGTTTATTACGCTTATATTAGTGCCAGTAAACTATATGCTGATGGAGCGTTTTCAAAGCTGGTTTAGATAAATAACGAAATGTGTTCTAGGACTAAGCTGTGGTTGATTAATATCAATTGCAGCTTTTTTTTGCTAAAAATTTATAAAGGTAATAAAGGGTATTTAAAAACAGGGGAGTAGCAAAAAATGCAAAAAAAGAAAAATAAGAAAAGTGTTCCCCAAGCGTGCGGTGTCCGGCGTCAGTCCTGAAACCAGAAGGTTTCAGGGCGGAAAGCTGCGGTCTACCGTAGGCTTCTCGGTACATGCCGAGCTTGCACAATAGTAGACGAACAGAAATCCTGGTATAAAATTTATCGGCTCAGGGACTTAACCAAACTCCGGCACCCCAGGGAACAAGTTCAGTATATAAGACATAATCCATTCCTTAAACCCCAAACGTAAAAAATTGAACCGTTCGAGCAGTTTTTGCCCGCTGGTAACTCGCTATTTACTTATCATGCTACTTTTTGAGCAGGATCATACAATTAATTGGAGTTGCTTTTTATCGAGTGGTAGCATTGCCTTAACTAGCAAAGCGAAGATATAAACATGAGCGACTTACCAGATTACCAAAAAGCCCAGCTGCTTTTAGAAAAAAACGAAATTTTTGTCTCACCGGCAGAAGCGCACGGCGTAATTAGTGGATTACTAGCGTGTGGTTTAAGTATTGATGACAAAGAATACTTAGGCCTATTAAGCGATGTATTTAATGATGGCCAAGCGTTTAGCAACGACCTAAAGCAGTTTTTTGGCACCATTTATAAGCAAGTGGTAGCAAGTTTTAACGATGAAGCTTTTGCGTTCGATTTATTTTTACCAAGCGATGATGAAACACTCATCGATCAAGCCAATGGCCTCGTATCATGGGTTGCAGGGTTTATGCTTGGATTTGGTTTAAAGCAAAAAGATTACGGTAAGTTATCGGCAGATGTAAAAGAAGTTATTAGCGATTTTAGCGAAATTACACGCCTAGATACCATGTTTGACGAAACCGAAGAAGACAGCCAAGCCCTGCATGAAGTGATTGAATATGTACGTGTATCGGCATTGCTTTGTTTTGCCGAGCTTGGCAAAGAAAAAGCACCTAAAAAAACACTACATTAATCTAAATAAAACGGGTTGTTAAAGCATGGTTGAAATACAAAAGTCAGAATTTAAAGCACGCCGTGAGCGTTTACTTGCGAAAATGGATGCAAATAGTGTGGCCATTATTCCTGCGGCCAGTGAAGTAACTCGTAGCCGCGATACGGAATATGCATTTAGACAAGACAGCGACTTTTTTTACTTAACCGGCTTTAACGAACCCGATGCCGTTTTAGTGCTGTGTAATAACAGCGATACGCCAAGTACGTTATTTTGTCTTGATAAAGATAAACTGGCCGAAATTTGGCACGGCCGCAGAATTGGCTTCGAAAAAGCTAAAAATGAGTACTTATTCGACGAAACTTACGCATTAAGTGAGCTAACTGAACAATTATTAGATTTGGTTAACGGTCAGCAGATTTTATTTTATGCACAAGGCGCTTACCCAAGTTTTGATACCAAAGTATTTACCTTGTTAAACACACTTCGCAGCGCGCCTAAAAAAGGCTATCAGGCACCGAGTACGATAAAAGATGTGCGTGGTCTTATTCACGAAATGCGCTTGTTTAAATCGCCAAGCGAAGTAAACATTATGCGTGAAGGCTGCGAAATAAGTGCCCGTGGGCATATGCGCGCAATGCGTTATTCGCACCCTGGTGCTACTGAGTTTCAGCTAGAGGCAGAGCTGCATCATCATTATGCAATGAACGGAGCCCCGCACCCAGCGTACGGCACCATTGTTGGCAGTGGCGATAACGCTAATATTTTGCACTACACGCAAAATAGCGATGTGCTAAAAGATGGCGACCTAGTATTAATTGACTCAGGGTGTGAGTTACAAGGTTACGCTGCCGATATTACGCGTACTTTTCCGGTTAATGGCAAGTTTAGCGAACCTCAAGCCGCGCTTTATAACATTGTACTTAAAGCCCAAGAAGTGGCTTTTGAAGAAGTTAAACCCGGCGGGTTTATGTCGCATGCCAATAAACGTGCAATGGAAGTAATGACTCAAGGTTTACTTGATTTAGGTATTTTAACCGGCGACTTTGATGAGTTAATGGCAAAAGGTGCCTGTAAAGAATATTTCATGCACGGCCTTGGCCACTGGTTAGGCCTTGATGTTCACGATGTAGGCGATTACAAACAAAACAATGTTGAGCGCGCATTTGAGCCAGGCATGGTTTTAACCATAGAGCCTGGGCTTTACATTAGTGAAGATTCAAACGCACCGCAGCAATATAAAGGCATTGGTATTCGTATCGAAGATAATTTACTTATTACTGAGTCAGGGCATGAAAACCTCACCCTGAGTGTGCCTAAAACCATAAACGATATAGAAGCACTTATGCAAAGTGCAAAAAGCGCATAAGCTTGGAGAAATAAAGTGGCTAAGCAGTTTGATGTCGTTGTTATTGGGGGCGGGCTTGCAGGGGCAAGTTGTGCGCTAAGCATTGCTAAAACAAACCCTTCACTCACTATTGCTGTAGTAGAAGCAAACCAAGTAACGGGCGATTACCACCCAAGTTTTGACGACAGAAGTATTGCTCTTGCACAGCAATCGGTTGAGTATTTACAGCAGTTAAATTTATTTGAGCCAAGTGCGCCATACACAGCAGCAATAAAAAAAGTAAGCGTGTCGGATCGTGGTCACTTTGGTAAAGCACATATTAGTTGCGACGAGTTTGCTAAACCGTCATTAGGTTACGTGGTTGAGGTAAACCCGTTTGGCCGCGCACTTTATCAGCGTTTAACGCAAGCGAGTATTGCACTTTATTGCCCCGATAGCGTAAGCGCTATTAAGCAAAGCCTAAACAGTAATGAGGTTACTTTACAAAGCGGCGAGCAACTCAATACTAAACTACTGGTTATTGCTGATGGTGCGCAATCTCCAACCCGTAACTTACTTGGTTTAGGCTTTAATACTCAGCCCTATGAGCAAGGCGCTATTATAGCCAATGTTGAAGTAGCAGGCGGGCATAACAACCATGCGTATGAGCGCTTTACCGAGCACGGCCCGATGGCACTTTTACCAATGAGCAATAACCGTTACTCATTAGTGTGGTGCATGAAACAACAGCACGTTGAGCAGCATACCGTTTTAAGTGAAAGCGACTTTTTAAATGCGCTACAAAGTGCATTTGGTTACCGAGCAGGGCAATTTACAAAAGTGGGCACACGCACAAGCTACCCGCTGGTTTATGGCCAAGCTGAATCATTAACGGCGCATCGTACAGTAGTCATTGGTAACGCTGCGCATGCTATTCACCCTATTGCAGGGCAGGGCTTTAATTTAGGCCTGCGTGATGTACAAGTACTTAGTAATTTAATTGCAACAAGTAAAAACGAGTTAGGCTGTTATGCGTTTACCCGTGAGTATTCACTAAAGCGTAGCAGCGATATAAATACCGTAATGAGTTTAACCGATGCACTGGTTAGGCTTTTTTCAAACTCGTCACGGGTATTAGCGCTTGGGCGCAGCATTGGGCTTTTCTCAATGGATTTATTTCCCGTATTAAAAGCACCGTTGGCCAAGCAGCTAATGGGGCAAGTTAAACAAGGTACACGTTTATGAAGCAAGCACAGGTTTGTATAGTGGGTGGTGGCTGCGTAGGCTTAACCCTCGCGTTAGGACTCGCTAAAGCCAATGTAAGTGTTGTGGTGTTAGACGCCGCGCCAAAGCAATTACCGCCAAGTGATGAATACGCCTTGCGCGTAAGTGCGCTGAGTATTGCAAGCCAAAACCTGTTTGAGCAATTAAACGTGTGGCCACACATAATGGCAGAGCGAGCGTGCGCATATACGCATATGGACGTACGCGATGCCGACAGCTTTGGTAAAATAACCTTTAATAATGAGCAACTTGAGCTTGATCACTTAGGCCATATAGTTGAAAACGATATTATTCGTTTTGCACTTATAAAAGAGCTAGAGCAACAACCAAGTGCCACGTTGATGTTTGATACTGAGTATCAACAAATACACCAAAGTGAGTCTGATGTATTTATAACCCTTAAAAGCGGTGAGCCTATTATTGCTAAGCTGCTGGTGGCGGCCGATGGCGCAAATTCGGCTATTCGTAAACAATTTAATATGGCGCTAAGCTTTAAAGATTACGACCATCATGCATTGGTTGCTACGGTTAAAACCAAAGAGCCACACGCAAACACCGCACGCCAAGTGTTTTTACCAACTGGGCCACTGGCTTTTTTACCCCTTAGCGATGACAACACCCATTCTATTGTGTGGTCTACCAGCCCTAATCATTGCGATGAATTGCTAGCAATGGACGACGCTACTTTTAATAAAGCTGTAATGGCAGCCATAGATGGCCAATGTGGGCTGTGTGAAGTGCAAAGTAAACGCGCAGCATTTCCACTTAAAATGCGCTACGCCCAGCAATGGGTGAGCGGCAAAGTGGTATTAATGGGCGATGCAGCTCACACCATTCACCCACTTGCAGGGCTTGGTATGAACCTAGGCCTAAAAGACGCCGCGTATTTAATTGAGCTACTGACCAGTGATAGTAAAGAGTTTGCGAGTACCCGCACGCTTCGCGATTATGAGCGCACCCGTAAGCTCGACGCGCAAAAGCACATAGCCATGATGCAGGGGCTTAAAGAATTATTTGAAGGGGCCAACCCGGTTAAAAAGCTGATACGTGGAGTCGGGCTATCACTCGTTGATAACCTAGGCCCAATAAAACACCTATTCGCCAAAGAAGCGATAGGCAAATAACGTAGGTTGGGAAGAGCGAAGCGAAACCCAACGTATAAAGTAAAGTAGTTAGTTTTTAGCTATCAGCTTTCAGCTGTTAACTTCCAGCAAAGAAAAACCGATGTTTAGTTTAAACATCGGTTTTTTGTTTTTAAGTGGCTTTAAACAGATTAAAAGCTGCGCTTTTCACGCGAGCAAGCTTTGCGTCTACATGCAAAGTTTAACACTGAGCTTAATTTTACCTGTAGGCGTTTAGCTTGCTGACGCGACGAGCATAGCTCGTAATTACTATCGTTAGTTAAAAAGCGCTTTGCGTTAAATCAGTTACAAATTGGCTTGGGCTTCATTCACCATATCTTGTAGTGCATCAATTAACAGTGGGTCGCGCGAGTTTTGTTTAGCAAGTTTTAGTGCATGCTTCATGCTAGTAACAGCTTCTTTAAACTGTTTATCAGTCGTGTACCCTTGCGATAACCGCATATGGGAGTAAGCAGCATTAGGGTAATCACGAGTAAAGTGTTTAAGTGTAGTTATCGCTTTTTTAGTGTTATCAAACTTTTGCTGGCTGTGGGCAAACTCTACGTACACATCTTGTGGAATTTTAAGATCAAATCCGTACTTATCGCTCAGTGCTTGGTAGTAACCTGAAATAAGCGATACATCGGCAAATTTTCCGTGCTCGTCAGTCACGTTAAAAATTAGGTCACTAAATAAGTGAATTAGGCTATCGCTAAGGGCTGGCAGTATAGTGCCCATATGAGTAAAAGTAGGGTAATGCTTATATTCCCATTTTAGCTGTGTGGGCATTTGTTGTTCTAAATTTACTAACGTATTTAATGCGCCTGTATAAAAACGTGCGCCTTCACTTGCTACACTAATAAATAACTCTTGAGTGCCTTTAGGGTTTTTAGTGTATTTAATAATATTATTTTTTAACTCTTCGTCACTCCACCAACTATTTGGGCTAATAGCTATGTAGTTGTTAAACAATTCAGGCTGATTAACTAAAGTATAAAGCGCTAATGTACCAGCGTTAGAGTGACCAATTAAGGTGTTGTAGCCGTTAGTTGAGTAACTGCTGTTTATATAGGGCATGAGCTCGTCAGACACAAATTTTAAAAAGTTGTCGGTTTGCCCAGCATCAGGCCATTTATTTTTTACAAAGGTTTGAAACTCAGTTTTCGGCTCACCTTCTACTTTAGGTAAGTAATCACGCACGCGGTTAGTTGTATCAATACCAACAAGCATGGCATTAGGTATTTGTTCGTAATCAACTAAGGATTTTATAACACCTGACGCCGTATGAAAGTGCTCAACACCATCTAGTAAATAAATAACATAAAGCGGCTGATCTTCTTTTACAGTGTCAGGTATGAAAATTCTGATAGGCCTGTCTTCGTTAAGTATTTTTGATTGTAAAATGATTTTTTTACCAACGGTTATGTCGGTTGTAGCAGTGTCTGCGTGGCTTAAAAAAGAGGTACTAAAAGCAAGTGTAAATACAAGTGATAGTAAGAGCTTCATAAATATCCTTATTAAATAATGTGTTGCTTAATAATTGCACGGCTTTAGGTTTGAGTAAATGTTTATATTTTAGGCGCAAATGGAGGGGGTAAGTAATTAAAAGCTGCGCTTTTTACGCAAGCAAGCTTTACGTCTACACACAAACCCAACGCACTTATCGTAATTCGGCTTGTTGATATAAAGTGAACGCATATTAATATCCCCCTGATAGCTTTAACACTTATCTATCAAAGCTTAAAAAACCTGCTTGCTTAATTATCCATCTAAGCGTAAAATGCGCGCTCATTTCGGCTTTTACACTATTAATTCCTTGCCTTAAACCGACCGGCCGAAACGGTAGAAGGCTCTATTAACCGTAAGGAATATCCATGCGTCATTACGAAATCGTATTCATGGTTCACCCTGATCAGAGTGAGCAAGTATCTGGTATGATCGAACGTTATACTGGTTCTATCACTGAAGCTGGTGGTACTATCCACCGTCTTGAAGACTGGGGCCGTCGTCAACTGGCTTACCCAATCAACAAGCTTCACAAAGCTCATTATGTTCTTATGAACGTTGAAGCACCTACTGAAGTAATCAGCGAGCTAGAAACTACTTTCCGCTACAACGATGCAGTGCTTCGTAACTTAGTTATGCGTACTAAAAATGCAGTAACTGAAGCGTCTCCTCTTGCAAGAGAAGAGAAGAAAGAAGCACCAGCTGCTTAATTGTTTTGAGTCCTAGCATGGCACGTAGTCAGCAGTTAGTGTAATGGTTAGCCCATATATGAATCAGCTGGTTATATCGGGGGTTGTTTGTAAAACACCCAAGTTTAGCCAAAGCCCTGCAGGCATACCGCATTGTATTTTTGTTGTAGAACATAAATCGATGCAAACCGAAGCAGATCTTAACCGTAATAGTTACGTTAGGCTTCAGGTTGTTGCCAGTGGTAAGCAAATGCAACAACAGACTCAACATTTGCACGTTGGGCAGGCATTGCAAGTGAGTGGTTTTTTAAATCGCCACGAAGGTCGTAACGGCCTTAGCCAATTGGTTTTGCATGCTCAGCATATAGAAAGAATTATTTGAGGAATTAATCTCATGGCACGTTATTTCAGACGTCGTAAGTTCTGCCGCTTTAAAGCGGAAGGCGTACAACAAATCGATTACAAAGATCTAGCTACTCTTAGAAACTATGTTACAGAAAGTGGCAAAATCGTACCTAGCCGTATTACAGGTACTAGCGCTAAATACCAGCGCCAGCTAGCAACTGCTATTAAGCGTGCTCGCTACTTAGCCCTTCTTCCATACACTGACTTACATAAGTAAGCAGCGGATTAACAGTTTTTAAAAGGTGTAGAAACATGCAAGTTATTCTACTAGATAAGATCGCTAACCTAGGTGGCCTAGGTGACCAGGTTGTTGTTAAATCTGGCTTCGCACGTAACTTCCTTTTCCCGCAAGGTAAGGCAGTTCCTGCAACTAAAGCAAACATTGAAACGTTTGATGCTCGTCGCGCAGACTTAGAAGCGAAAATCGCTGAACAGTTAACTGCAGCACAAGCACGCGCTGACAAACTAGAAGCATTAGCAGAAGTTACTTTAGTATCTAAAGCTGGTGACGAAGGTAAGCTATTCGGTTCAATCGGTACTCGTGACATCGCTGACGCTATCTCAGCTGTTGGTGTTGAAGTTGCTAAATCAGAAGTTCGTTTACCTCACGGTACTATCCGTGAAACTGGCGAATTCGACGTTGCAATCGCAGTACACTCAGACGTAACAGCTACTATTAAAGTAATCGTTATTGCTGAAGCTTAATTTTTAATTAAGCCCAAAAAGCCGTGCTTTTAGCGCGGCTTTTTTGTATCTAAAATTCCTCTTTAATACCCATCTAATCGCTCTATATAAAATTATTTAACTATTTTTATTATTAGTTTAAACCTTTCTTGTCTGTCTTTGCGTCTTAGTAATCAATACACTCATTAATACACGTTTTTAAATAAAAATAATTAAAAGGCGACATCACGGATGTTACACACAAAACCCGAGCACACGCCCCTATGCGACCTTGCACTCATTGAGCGTGTTAAAGCGGGGGATCAAAATGCCTATAAGGCATTATATGAGCTGCATATAAAGCGTGTTTACGGTTTATGTTTGCGCTTATTGGCCGATGAAGCGCACGCTGAAGATGCCGCCCAAGAGGTGTTTGTGCAGGTGTGGCATAAAATAGCGCAGTTTGACGGGCGCTCACAATTTTCTACTTGGCTATATAGCGTAGCAAGCAACATTGCGATTAGTTATGTACGCAAGCACAAAAGCTGGTTAAACAAAGTTGTGAGCATAGAACAAAGCGGTATGGATGAGCAAAGCGCGCAAAGTTGTAAGGGATTAAACGGGTTAGATAAATTAATTGTTCGCCTACCAGAGCGCGCCCGCATGGTGTTTGTTTTATATGCTATTGAAGGCTACCGCCACGAAGAAATAGCCCAGCAATTGGGAATGGCAGTGGGGTCGAGTAAGTCGCAATATCATCGTGCAAGGCAGTTATTACAAGAGTGGTACGAGTATGAGTAAACAAAATTTTGATGACTACTTAAACGAGTCTTTAAACAATTTAAATAAAGACATAGCGCCCAATAAAGCACTTTGGCAGGGCATTGAGCACGCCATAGTGACAGCTAAGCCACCTGCTGTTAAAGCGCCATTATGGCCTAAATTGAGCGCTATTGCTGCGTGCAGTGCAGCGGCGTTATTAGCAATAAATATATTTATGAGCAATAACGAGCCAAGCCAAGTGGCTGCTATGAGCGATTATTTTAAAGCGCAAAAGCAAAGTTTATTAGTGCAGTACAAAAACCAAGATGCACTTACCAATAACTGGCAAGCACAGTTACAAGAGCTTGAAGAAGCAGAGCAAGCAATTAAACAGGCACTTGAAAACGAGCCACAAAATCAGGCATTACTGACCATGTTGGCGCAAGTTTACCAGCAACAACTCGACTTAATTAACAAGGTGCATGCACCGCGTTGGCAGCAAATATAGGGGAATAACATGAAAGCAATTTTACTTGGGCTAAGCCTATTACCACTGAGCGTTTTAGCGGGCGAAAAAATAGATAAGCAAATAGAGGTACCAAGCGGCGGCACTATTTTTATTGAAAACCAACGTGGCGATGTAAACATAACCGGCTGGGATAAAAACGAATTTAAAGTCTCCGGCGAGCTGGATGACAAGGCCGAAGGGTTTGAGCTTAAAACGACAGGCGATAAAACCGAATTTATAGTAAAAATGCCACGCAATTTGGGATGGGGTAACAATGGAGATGGCTCTAACTTAACGGTATTTATGCCAAAAAGTAGTCGCTTAGAATTTGCTGGCGTAAATGTGTCAGTGACTGCAAAAACACTTAAAAAAGGCGCTGAGGTTGATGTTGTTAATGGTGAAATTACGGTAAATGACATTAGCGGCACTGTTAAATTAAGCACCGTAAATGGCGATGTAAACGCACAGAACTTAAGCGGCAATATTCAATTTGAAACCGTAAACGGTGAAATAAACGATAAGCAATCAAGCGGAGAGCTGCGTTTTAGTGCCGTAAATGGCGATATTAAATCAAGCACAACCGCAAACGACGTACGATTAGAAAACGTAAATGGCGATATCGATTTTACATTATCGAGCATAAAAAGCTTACGTATTAATACTGTAAACGGCGAAGCTGAAATACACATCAGCGAGCTGCTAAAAGGGGCTGATGTTCGCTATGAGTCGGTAAGTGGTGATGCTGATTTTTACTTCCCGCAAAGCGTGTCGGCTCAGTTTGAGATTAAAGCTCATGCCAATGGTAAAATTATTAATAAAGTAACCCGCGATAAAGTGACTAAAGCTAAATACGGCCCTTCTAGTGATTTAGAGTTTAGCGCAAATGGTGGCAGCGCAAGTGTTGAAATGGATACTATAAGCGGGCGCATTGAGCTGCGAACTAAATAACGCTAATTAGCGTTGATGATTACAAAAAGCAGGAAAAGATTTCCTGCTTTGCTATTTGCACAGCCCCGCCAAGTCGATAGAATAGAGCCATTCAATTTTAGTACTGTGAAGTTATGGCCAAACCAGATAAGCAAGTCGATACCCTTAAAGTTCCTCCCCATTCAATAGAAGCTGAACAATCTGTTTTAGGTGGCTTAATGCTTGATAACCAAGCTTTTGACCGCGTAGCAGAGCTGGTTGTTGCGCAGGACTTTTATACCCGCACCCATAAGCTTATTTTTGAAGCCATGACCGCGCTTGCCGAAATTGGCGATCCGATAGATTTAATTACAATTTCAGAAAGCCTTGAAAAAAATAATCAACTTGCTGGTATTGGTGGTTTTGCTTACTTAGCTGAAATAGCTAAAAACACCCCAAGTGCTGCCAATATCGATGCATACGCCAATATTGTGCGTGAGCGCGCGGTAGTACGCGAAATGATTGGCGTAGCTAATGAAATAGCCGAAGCTGGTTTTAACCCAGAAGGGCGCACCAGCCACGACTTATTAGACTTTGCCGAGAGTAAGGTATTTAAAATTGCTGAGCAACGTACAAAAAGTACCGAAGGCCCGCAAAGCATTCATAACATTCTTGAAAAAACCGTTGATAAAATAGAAGAGCTATACCAGTCGCCGCAAGACGGTGTAACCGGTGTAAGCACTGGGTATGCTGATTTAGATAAAATGACAGCAGGTATGCAGCCTTCTGATTTAATTATTGTTGCAGCACGTCCGTCGATGGGTAAAACCACCTTTGCGATGAACCTTGCTGAGCACGCCGCAATGACGCAAGACAAGCCTGTGCTTATTTACTCATTAGAGATGCCCTCTGAACAAATTATGATGAGGATGTTGGCATCACTTGGTCGTATTAACCAAACTAAGGTACGTACTGGCCAGCTAGATGATGACGATTGGGCACGCCTTTCATCAACTATGGGGCTGTTGATGGAAAAAGGCAAAATGTATGTTGATGATGCATCGGGGCTTACACCTACCGATGTGCGTTCACGTGCAAGACGTATAGCGCGCGACCACGGTGGTATTAGTATGATCATGGTCGATTACCTTCAGTTAATGCGCGTACCTAGTTTATCAGATAATCGTACTTTAGAGATTGCCGAAATATCGCGTTCATTAAAAGCGCTCGCTAAAGAGTTACAGTGCCCGGTTATTGCGCTTTCGCAGCTAAACCGTACGCTAGAGCAACGTGCCGATAAACGCCCAATTAACTCAGATTTACGTGAGTCGGGTTCGATAGAGCAAGATGCCGATTTAATCATGTTTATATACCGTGATGAGGTATACAACGAAGACAGCACTGAAAAAGGCATCGCCGAAATTATCATAGGTAAACAGCGTAACGGCCCAATTGGTAAAGTGCGCTTAACCTTCCAAGGGCAATTTTCTCGCTTTGATAATTACGCGGGGCCAGCAGTTGATGATGAATACTAATGCGCCTAGCCACTGCCGAAATTAACCTAACCGCCCTTGCGCATAACTTATCGCAGGTAAAACGTTTTGCGCCAAATAGCAAAATAATGGCGGTATTAAAAGCCAATGCGTATGGGCATGGTTTAGTAAAAATTGCCCAGCACTTAAATAGTGCTGATGCATTTGCTGTTGCCCGAATTGATGAAGCCCTCGCACTGCGCGCCGGTGGTTTAACAAAGCCAATAGTACTGCTTGAGGGTTTTTTTAATAAAGCCGACTTACCTATTTTATTGGCTAATAATTTTCAAACTATTGTGCACGACGAAAACCAGCTTGCAGCAATAGAAAATGCCACCTTAGATGCGCCAATTACTTGCTGGCTAAAAATAAACACCGGCATGCACCGTTTAGGCATAGCACCGGAGCAGTTTGACGCATTTTATAGTCGCTTGCAGAGCACACCCAATGCTAAAAGCACCATTAATTTGATGACCCATTTTTCGTGTGCCGATGATACGCACAATACTAAAACGGCGCAGCAAATTAGTTTATTTGATACGCTTGTAAAGGGCATAGACCAAGCGCATTGTTTATCAAACTCGGCCGGTATTATAGCTTGGCCTGCAGGACACGGTGATTGGATACGCCCAGGACTTATGCTTTATGGGGTGTCGCCAATGACAAACTGCACAGGGCAAGAACACAATTTAAAGCCGGTCATGCGTTTAACCACAAAGGTGATTGCAGTGCGTGATGTTGCCGCACATGAGCGAGTAGGGTATGGAGGCCGTTGGCAAAGTGATAAACCGACCCAATTAGCGGTAGTGGCTATGGGTTATGGCGATGGCTATCCGCGTCATGCCAAAGAAGGCACACCGGTTATGATCGCAGGGCAGCGTTACGGTATTGTAGGCAGTGTGTCTATGGATATGATAAGCATTGATATAGGCGCAAACGAGCACAATGTTAAAGTAGGCGACAGCGTTACAATGTGGGGGCCGGAGCTTCCGGTTGAAGAAATAGCCCACTGCGCCGATACTATCCCTTACGAATTACTGTGTAATATTACACCGCGCGTAAGTTACGAGTACCAGCGATAGTTAATAAGTGATATTTATTCTTTAATAAAGTAAATATCACTAAAGCCCATACGGGCAAATTCTTGGTCACGAAAGTTACGTACAGCCGAAGAGCCTTTTGAGGTCATTTCTATTTGGCGTACCATGTTTAAGTAGTTGGTTAAATCAATACCTTCGGCAGCGGCAATAGCTTGATACATGTCGTGGTATTTGTCTTTTGCGAAGTTAATTTCGCGCGGTTGGTTTTTAAATGTATAGGTTATTCTGCGTGCCATAATAAGCTCAGCTAATTGAGTGTGAGTGTAATTTTACACTGTATTGAACTGGCATTGAACGATTTGTTGAAATCAAATAATTAAAAGTAGAGTTTAAAATGAAATTATCAGTAGAGATCAGTAAATACCCACTTCATCAAGATTACATCCCGTTTATTAAGGGCTTTATTGACCGTTTAAATGAATACGACAACTTAAAAGTGATCACCAATACGCTTTCTACACAAATTTTTGGCGATTACGATTTAGTAATGCAAGTGCTAAACACCGAAATTAAACGCTCGTACGAAGAGTTTGGTAAGGCTATTTTTGTTTGTAAGTTTTTATCTGGCGATTTATCTCCAGAGTAATCGCCTTTATTTAACGTGTATTAAAAACGGTAACCGCACACATGGATTTTTTAACACAAACCTTAAGTGGTTTTACAGCAATGTCGCATTGGGAATATATTGCGGTAGGGTTGTCTATTGCTTATTTGTTACTGGCAATAAAAGAGAGCCTATGGTGCTGGCCTGCCGCTTTTTTTAGCACGCTTATTTACACCATAATGTACTGGAATGGCGCGCTGCTTATGGAGTCGCTACTTAATTTTTATTACATGTACATGGCTGTATTTGGCTGGATGGTATGGCGCAAAGGCAAAGCAGATAATATTAGTATTACCTCATGGTCTACACAACGCCACGCCATTCTTATAGGCGCTACGAGCTTAGCGGCCATTATTATTGGCTATGTAATGCAAAACTACACCCACGCCGATTTTGCCTACCTAGATAGCTTTACAACCTGTTTTGCGGTGGTAACCACGTATTTAGTTGCTAAAAAAGTACTCGAAAATTGGCTGTATTGGATTGTTATTGATGCGGCCTCAATGTATTTGTATTACGAAAAAGGCTATTACCCAACGCTCGCGCTATTTATTTTTTACACTATTATGGCCGCGTGGGGATTTAAAACCTGGTACGAAGAGTACGAGCAAAGCCAAGCTAAGCCATTAGCGCAATTATAACGCATGCATCGTAATCCAAATATTGCCGCGTTATGTAGTGAGTTTGTGGCACCTGAACACGTGCTACAAACCACTAAATTAGTGAATGGTTTAAGTAACGACAATTACCTAATAAAAACCGCACAGCAAAACTACTTATTAAAATGCTACAAATCACATTGGCCTAAAATAGGGCTACAAGCCCAAACTGCACTTGGCCAACATAACGTTTGCCCTAAACCCATTTGGCTCGATAAGGCTAACAGGCGAGCTGCATTTCGCTATATTTGTGGTGATATTGCTACTAATAATTACAGTATTGACCTAATTGAGAAGTTGGCACGCGTTCATAGTTACCCTCTAGCTACACAGCCAATGGATATTGCAAAAGAGCTTGTGTATTACGCTAATAGCAACATATATCAACAGCACAGCCGCTTAATTGAAGATACGCTAAGCGCCATTAATGACATGCCCTACAACAGTGGCTTTTGTCATAACGATTTAGTTAAAGATAACCTAATAGTAAATTCAAGAGGCATGTATTTAATTGACTTTGAATATGCGCAAACAAACGACGTGTATTTTGATTTAGCGGCACTTGCGGTTAGCTTAGAGCTAAATGCGCACGCAGAGCACACTTTGCTTGAGCAATATAGCGCCCAGCAAGCAATACCCAGTGAGTTTTATTGCGCTTATGACAAGCTACGCTACTTTAAAGTGGTGTTTTTGGTGTTGTGTATAGGGTGGTATGAGCAGCGCGACATAAATAATAAGGCAAGCACATTACGCGCGCAGCTAAATAAGTTATTAAACGAGATAAAAGATTAAAGCCCGCCAAAACGCGCGGCAAGCTCTTTGTACTTTGCTACTTCGTCAGCATCAAATTGGGGTTCACCGTTTTCATCTTCAGACTTGGCAATAAGCAAGCTCTCACGAGCAAGGCGTTTTACCCGCTCGGCTTTTACACCTAAAAACTCAGCCACTTGCTCAGTCGACATTAAACTCATAATTACATCCTCTATATAATCCGTAAGCATTCAGAACATGTTGCCAAACGGTTACTATTTTTTTATCGAATACCAATAAATAGCTTGTTTTTGGCAAGTTGTGAAGTGTTTTATCAAAAACAGTTTGATTTATAGGCATATAACTCAATGATGCTGGTATTTATTTAAAGATCTCTTTATTATTGCCAGTGCTAAAGCATTGATATCGCGAGTTAGTGTTTTGGCAACAAATGTGCTTATGTGGTGAAATGGATATCACGTGGTCCACCTTGTGGTGAGCTATATAAAACAAGCGCAGTAATAGTGAGCTTATAATGCATTTTTGTAAGTTCACATTACAACTTAAGGTAATTATCCTCTAACTCATTAGTAGTTATGATTATTGGCCGCCCGTAGCTCAGCTGGATAGAGCGCACCCCTCCGGAGGGTGAGGCCAGAGGTTCGAATCCTCTCGGGCGGGCCATTTTACAAATCACTTCAATATTATTTATCTTCCATACCTTACACCGAAAAAGCCCCCTTGAGGAAATATGCGCTTAAATGCATATTTTTGTATTAATATATAATAATTATTCATATACTTGTAACAAATGTAATTTACTCTTGGATGTTAGACTAAAACTCATAACGTTTTGGCTGTGTTTTATTCTAAAGTGATGCTCATTAGCTTTTGAATCATAGGGATATTTTTTATTCATTTATTAACCTATGTTTTGGCGGCCTATTCGTGTATACAATTTTTAATATTTATTGGATTAACTCTGTAAAACCTGTAATTACAGCCTCAGTATTGATTGCTGTTATTTTGGCAATATTTTTTGTCGATACATTTTGCTCAACTAATATCTCTATTCCTGTCTTTTATATTGTTGTTATAATTTTTTACTCTAATAAAGAATCGCTACAGCGAGTATATGGCTTAAGTGCAGCCTGTATGCTGCTAACCGTTTTAGCCTTCTTACTTGGCCATTATAACAACATATGGTCTATCGAATTTGCCCACTGCTTTGTTAACCTAGTTGCTATTATTAGCACCACCTTTTTGATCAGAAAAAACAAATTAAAAAGTGAAAAGCTACGCTACAGCGAAGAGCTTTTAACGCAAACTCAAGAGCTGAGCAAAACAGGCAGTATTCGCTTCGATTCCCCAACAAAACAAGTTACTTGGTCACATGAAACGGCCCGTATTTTTGATTATGATTTAACTAAACAGCCAACGTTGGCATGTATTTATCGACGAGTACATCGTGCAGATATAGTTAATTTAAAAGAAGCGTTAACTGAATTTAGTGATGAATCATCCCTTGTTTCTGTGCAATTTAGGCTAATGCTTTCAAATCATAAAATTAAATATGTTTGTATGCTGTTAAAAAGGGTACCCCTTGGCGATACAAGGGCTGTATACATTGGCGCAATTCAAGATATTACAAAGTTTAAGTTAAATGAATTTGCTAAAACCAAAGCCCAGTCTGATCTGGCTCATGCAAACCGTGTAAGTGTGCTTGGAGAGCTGACTACTACGCTCGCCCATGATATTAATCAGCCGCTCTCAGCAATTACTATAAATAGCGAAGCTGCAGGGCGCTGGCTTGCGCAAAGCCCGATAAACACGCACGAAATAAAACAAAATTTACTTGGAATTAATAAAGGGGCTCAAAAGGCCAGTGACATTATTCAGTGCATTTATGCACTTGCTAAAAAATCACCTATCGATAAAACCTTAGTGCCAATTAATAGTATATTTAGCGAATCATTTGCCCTTATGGATGGGTTAATTAATAAAACAGATGTGGCAATTGATTATCAAGGGAACTCGGCTGATTGCGCTTTATTTGCTAATAAAGTGGCTCTTCAGCAAGTGATAATTAACCTCTTACTTAATAGTATTCAGGCGTTTAAACATGACCAAGCAGATAAAAAAATTAGTATTACGGTACAAATAAATGGCCCAAATATAGAGATAACAATGAAAGATAATGGGCCTGGTTTTAAAAGTGATAGTGCGTCAAAATTTTTTAATGCGTTTTACACAACCAAAAAAAATGGCATGGGAATGGGGCTTACTATCTGCAGCACTATTATTAAAGATCATAACGGGAGCATTAAAATTAGTAACAATCCAACAGGGGGAGCATGTGTCATATTAAGCCTAAAGGCTCAATGTGATGGGGGAGAAGTATATGAATAAGCCTTTAGTAATAGTGATTGATGATGAGCAAGCAATTCGTGAGGCTATAGGCAGCCTTGTGCGCTCTGTAGGATTGGACTTTTGCGGCTATGGTTCTATTCACGATTTTAATGCCACTGTAGATCAAACTCGCCCTAGTTGCCTAATTTTAGATGTGAGAGTTAATTTGGATAATGGGCTAGATTTTCAAAATAACTTAAAGCAATTAGGCTTACAAATCCCCATTATTTTTATAACGGGTTATGGCGATATTGCTATGTCGGTTAAGGCAATGAAAGCCGGTGCTATCGACTTTTTAACTAAGCCTTTTAGAGAGCAAGATTTACTTGATGCAATAATGCAAGGCCTACAAAAAAGCCAATCGCATCTAAAGCTGCTGCAATTACAACAAAAATATAAGCAGTTAAGTATGCGAGAACGAGAAGTAATGAGTATGGCTGTAAGTGGTTTACTTAATAAACAAATTGCATCTGAGCTTAATTTAAGCCTAATAACAGTAAAAATTCACCGTGCGAATGCGTCTAAAAAAATGCAAGCCAGTTCATTTGCCGAATTAGTAAGAATGAACGAAATGTTACTTTCTTCGATGAATGGTTAATGAATAAATGCCTAATAAAACACCTCATTAACTTTAGGATCAATCACCCTATACCAAGGTATAGGCAGTACATACGCACGTACAGATACAGTAACATTTGAGTACAATTTTCATTATAAAGTTTACAGCGTAGCATTGCGCACAATTTAAACTACTGTGAAATATAATGGATATTAGAAAAGTAAGCATCGCAAAACGAGCTGTATTATTTTGCGCATTTTTAACATTAGTATCATGCCTAATTGGTAGCGGTGCTTTTTTTGTTTTATCTAAAGTTAACTCTATAACGAACACCATTAATGAGTATTGGGTGCCAGGCCTTATACAAGCGCAAGAGCTAAGTAATGATATTGCGAGTATTCGCTTAGAAGGTCAGCGCATTCGTGCCACAGAGCTCTCTTCAGTGATTGCCACGAGTAAACAAATTATTGTGCAAAACGAAGCAAATATTACAACCACCTTATTTACTTTAAAAAATGCACATAATGATCCAGAAAAAACCGCAATAGCTAATCAGCTCAGTACTGCGGTTAATACTTATTTTCAAAGCCTAAATGAGCTTATTGGCAAAATAGAAAACAACTCGCTAAGCCAGCAGCGCTCAATAGAGCTCAATAAAGAGCTGGCTGTTAAAGGCAGTGAGCTATACCGCCACTTAGGCGCGCTTATTAAATATAATGAAGTGGGCGTGAGCAAAGCAACTCGCTCTGCGGATCAAACATTTAATAACGCAATCATAATTCTTGTTGCTGTTATTTTAGCCGCTGTGATAATTAATATATTGATGGGAATGTTATTTATTCGCAGTATTGTTACTCCACTAAATCAGGCTGTAATACTGTTAAATAGCATTTCACAGGGCAATTTAAATAACCAAATTGAAATTAACGAAGCACATAATGACGAAACCAGTTTGCTTTTTCATAGCATGCGCACTATGCAGCATAACTTATCAAGCATGGTTGAAAAAATTACTTTAAGCTCACAAAACCTGTCCTCAGCTGCATTTCAAATTAATGAAGTGATGGCGCAAAGTAATAATGATTTACGCTCGCAAAGTGAGCAAATTGATCAGTCTTCAGAATCAATTTCGCAAATGAATATTGCGATTGACGAAGTTTCGCATAATGCCAGTGTCACCTCGGCGTTATCGCAATCATCCGATCAAGATGCGCAGCAAGCAAAGGCTAATTTAGATGAGTCAATGCGTGCAATTTCTGAGTTAGTAAATGAAGTACTAGCCGTATCTAGCAGCACCAGCTCACTCGAAAAAAGCACAGATGAAATAGCCAGTGTTTTGGTCGTTATTCAAAGTATTGCCGATCAAACCAACTTACTTGCACTTAATGCCGCAATTGAAGCTGCTCGTGCAGGAGACTATGGCCGCGGTTTTTCTGTTGTTGCAGAAGAAGTGAGATCGCTTGCTCATCGTACGCAAGAGTCTACTAAAGAGATTGAGTCGTTAATTAGTAACATTCAACACCATACCAAAAACACCGTGGAGTCTTTAAAAGAAAGCTCGCAAAAAGCAGGCTATACCCTCACTCAATCTGAGCAAGTAAGCACCTCACTTGAGAAAGTAACGCGGGCAATTAGTGAGATAAACGGTAAAAATATTGTGATTGCTACAGCCACAGAACAACAAGCTATGGCAACGAAAGAGCTCAACCGAAATATAGACAATGTAAAAGAGTTATCTACCTCTACGGCCAGTGGCGCAAATCAGACATTTGTTGCTACGCAGGAACTTAATAATTTAGCGGCAGATCTTAATGATGCTGTGATGAGCTTTAAAATTTAACTGTTAAGGTTATAAATACATGAATAGCATTATTGGTGTTGAGCTAGATAAAACTAAACCTAAGCTAAATATAAAGTCGTTTTTAGTTAATAAAACCTTTAAGTGGGCAAGCTTTTGGGGCGGGACATTACTGTTACTTTGCTGCTTTTTGTACATGAGTTATACGCAAATTCAAAAGCACACCATAGCGCAACAGTACAATCTTAATTTAGCATTAGAGTCACGTATTTATGATGGCCTTATTTTTCCGCGTTTAAGCTCGCTAAGAAAAATAGATCAGTTTATAAATCAGCAGGTGATTTTACAAAAGCAAGAAGTGTTCGCTTATAACCAGTCGCTGCAATACTCTCTGGCAAATATAAATGTATACAACGCGTTAGGCGATATTGTCCTTGGGGCAGAGCACGTAGAGCTTGAAAGCTTTATTAAAGTAAAACCGCCTTTGCGTGAAACGTTATACGCAGATCAAGGCAATAACTCTCTGCATATTATTATTCCTACACAAAGAAGTGGCGAGTTGTCGGGCTGGGTCTCTACACAAATGCCACTGGATGCAATTACTGCACTTTTTGCCTCTATAGATGTGGGTAAGCATGGCATATTAGCTATACGTTTAGATAATACTTATAGTGATTTAATCCATTACCCACGCCTTTTACCTAGCTCTGAGCAAAACTACCCTAAGCTATTAGATAGCATGGTGAGTACGTCAAACTCAGGCACCTTAAAAAGTGCTGATTACTACGATAAAAAGAACCGTTTATATAACTATAAGCGCATAGGCGACACCGCCCTTTACCTAGTCACCGGCTTAGCAGTAAAAGATTACTTAGCCGAGTGGATTATTTATGTATACATAGCCATTGGCCTAAGTGGCGCTATGTTGTTTTTAGTTTATTGGTTTAATAACAAGTTAGGGTTATCGGTAAAGCGAGAATACACCGCACTAGAAAGTTTAAAACTACACGAGATACAAACCAAATTATTGCTCGATAGCATAGGCCAACCAATTATTATTGTGAATTTAGACGGGGGATGTCGCTATTTAAATAAAGCGGCTTATAAACTCACGGCTATAGCTCAAGATGTGGTTGATGCAAATTACACGCTAAACGAGTTGTTTGGTCATAACGCGACATTTATACCTAGCTTGCTTGATAACATAAATAGTGCAAAAGAGTTCTCGGCTGAGCTATTAGAGTACACGAATGATCACGGCCATACCTTTTCGTTAGAAATTAGAGCGTATCCAAACTTACAAGAGCAAAAGCTGCTTGGCGCATTTATTAGTGTTCATGATATATCTGAAAAGAAAGCCGCAGCCGAAAAACTAGCTTATATGGCGATGCATGACCCGTTAACAGGTTTAATTAACCGCTGGAAGTTAACAGAAGAGTTTGATAAAGCTGTTGCTAAGGCAAGTTACACGCACCAGGAAGTTGTGCTCATTTTACTTGATTTAGACAACTTTAAAGCGATTAACGACTCATTAGGGCATGGCGCAGGCGATTTAGTGTTAGTTGAAGTGGCAAAACGTTTGCAGCAATTTAATAATGAAAGCCATTTTATATCGCGTTTAGGGGGAGATGAATTTTTACTATTGGCCAATACTCAAGGGCTTGCTCAGCTAAATATTTTATTAAAAGAAATGCTATTTTTGTTTAATACCGCATTTGTAATTGACGACTACCAAGTTGTTATTACGCCTTCTATTGGCGTTGCGCGTTATCCAGAGCATGGAACAAGCTTTGAAGAAATGCTAAAAGCGGCTGATGTTGCGCTTTATGATGCAAAAGACAGTGGTAAAAATGCATATAGTTTTTACGCACCGCATATGGGTGAAGAAGGGGTTCGTAAGCTTTATGTGCAAACACAATTAAGGCAAGCATTTGAGCAGCAAGATCTTTATTTAGACTACCAACCACAGTTTGATATAAATAGTCGTAAAGTTGTTGGTGTGGAAGCCTTATTACGCTGGAAGCATGCAGATCTTGGGCAAGTTTCACCTGCTGAATTTATACCGGCAGCAGAGCGAAGTGGCTTGATTATTCCTATTACGCAGTGGATTTTAAACCAAACATGCGAGCAAGCCGCAAAGTGGGAAGCGCAATATAGTCAAAAAATTGTATTAGCTATTAACTGCTCTGCGCATCACTTTACACAGGGCTGCCTTGTAAGTGATGTAAAGAGTGCGTTGTCTGAGTCGGGGTTAAGCCCTGAACTACTCGAGCTTGAAGTGACCGAATCGGCATTATTAGAATCATCAGAAAAAGTAACAACTATTATTTCTGCTCTAAAAGAGCTTGGTGTTAAATTTGCGATAGATGACTTTGGTACCGGTTACTCTAATATGGCTTACTTAAAGCAATTTGCCGCTGACAAATTAAAAATTGATCGTTCGTTTATCTCTAAACTTGATAGTAAAAGTGATGTTTCTATCTTAGAGGCCATTATAACGCTTGCTCATAATTTTAATTTAATAGCGATTGCAGAGGGCGTTGAAATGGAAAGCGAACTCAAAACTTTACAAGATAATGGCTGCAACCAAGTACAAGGGTTTTTATTGTCAAAGCCTATATCGAGCGATTCAATACATAGTATGTTGGCAACACAATGTAATGCTTAATACTTAATATAAAATAACTAGGTTTGTACTTTTTAGTATGGTTCTAGTTATTTATTATTTGCTAAATCTCAAAAAGTAGACTTTTAGGGTTAAACAATGCTATTTAGTAGGCATATTCAATTGTAGAAAACGCTTCTGCCATGCTCATCGCGTTACCCATTTCAGAGCTCACCCCAGGTATGTTTGTTGACAGTGTTACCAAACAGCATGAAGGGCTCAACAGTATAAAAATAAAAACCAGTGGCTTAGTGCGAAACCAGGCAATTATAAAACGCTTAGTAACCGAAGGCGTTTTAGAGCTGCTTATCGACTTTACCAAAGGCGATGCCGCCATACCCGATAAGTACAAACCTAAGAGTGCGCCCTCACAAAAGAGCACTACATCAAGCAGTAAAACAAAGCCACCCGCTGTAAAACCTGCGATTACCCTTGAGCAAGAATTTGCCAAAGCTAGCATCAACTTTGAGCAGCATAATCGCAAGCTGCAAGCTTTGTATGGTGATGTAACCACAGGGCTGTCGGTTAATTTAAAGGTGATTGATGAAATGGCTAACGATATAGTCAGCTCGGTATTTAGAAATACCAGCGCAATGACCATTTTAACCCGCATAAAAGACAAACATAGCTACAATTGGCGCCACATGATTAACTGCGCTATTTTCACCGCCGTATTTGCTAAATATTTAGGATACAAAGAAGAAGCCGTGCAGCAGCTTGCTATGGGCGCGTTACTTCACGATTTAGGCCAAGCTAAACTCCCGCAGGGGATTATTTCTAGGCCAAGTAAACTCACTAGCAGCGAAATGGATATTATTAAACGCCATGTGGCTCAAGGTTTAGGTTTGGTTAAAGGTGAAAAAGGCATTACCCCCCTAATACTCGACATGATAGTTAACCACCATGAACGATTAGATGGTTCAGGCTATCCGCGTGGTATTACAGCTGAAAAGCTTAGCCGCCCAGCGCGCATTATGGCAATTGTTGATGTGTACGATGCGCTAACAGCCGATAGACCGCATCAAGAAGGGGATGAACCCATTAATGCGCTGCGTTATTTGTTGGCTAACAAAGAGCTATTTGATGCAGAGCTAGTACAGCACTTTATTAAATGTTTAGGTGTGCACCCAGTAGGCACTATTGTTAAATTAACTAATGAGCGATTAGCTCTCGTGCTCGAGGGCAATAAATCAAATCCCATCAAGCCTAAAGTTAAGCTATTTTATAATGCTAAGCATGGGCACCACGTCACCCCTAAAGACTTAGACTTAAATGAACCTGATCAAAGTATTAAAATAGTGTCGAGTATCAAGCCACTAGACTATCAAATTAATTTGGCTCGTTTGTTAAAAGAGCACTTGTTGAATTAGCTTTTTTACAGCGTTTAAGTTTTTCGCGTTTAGCAGAAATATAAGCGCCTAAAAAACAACTCGCCATTAACGTTAGCCATAATAATGTTCCTTGCTGTACATGCAGTGCAATACAGCAAAAAGCTAACGACACTAATGCATTTAGCATGGCCCCTAACCAGTAATGGTTTACGGGGTTATCGCATTGGCCGGCTTGTGTACAGGCACAATAGTTTGCTTTATAAAAACAAAACACACTGGCGCCACAAAAAATGAGCCCTGCAATAATAAGTAAAATGATCACCTATTTGCTTCCTTTGTGATTTTGTAATGAGTTTAAAATGCAGGGAATTACAAGTCAATCTAAATGATAATTAATTACAGTTAGAGTATAAGCTCTAATAACACATTTCTGCTCCGATGAGTTTTAAATAGTTGTTAAAATGTAGTTAAAAAACGTGTTTTTTGGTGTTTTTTGTCGCTTTGTTACAGTTTTTTATAAAAAATTAAGGTAGTGTAGCCAAGTTTAAAATCCTAATAACAACACATAGATACCCAAACGCTTGTTTGGTTAAGGACACAACAATGAAATTTTCTAAAACTCTAATCGCAGCTTCGCTTGCGTTAGTATCTGCAGATACATTTGCTGCTGCGTTTCAGTTAGCTGAGCAAAACGCATCAGGCCTTGGCCGCGCATACGCCGGTGAAGCATCTATTGCAGATGATGCGTCTGTTGTTGCTCGCAACCCAGCATTAATGACTTTATTTAAAGATAAGCAATTAAGTGTTGCAGCAATCGGTGTAGTACCAGATGTAAGCATTGAAGGTGAGTCTACTAACAACGGTATAGACCCAAGTGCGTTAGATGACGATAGCATTGCGCCAAGCGCAGTGGTACCTGCCGCTTACTTTACTATGCCGTATAACGATAAAGTATCAGTAGGTTTTGGTGCGTTTTCTAATTTTGGTTTATCTACAGAATTTAACGATGACTACGTAGCGGGCCAAATTGCAGGCGAGACAGAAATTTTGACCGTTAACTTTAATGCAAGCGTTGCATACAAAGTAACAGAGCAATTTAGTTTTGGTATTGGCTTAAACTACATTTATGCAGATGCAACGGTAATTCGTAAAGTAGGCGCTAATACAAGCGGCTTTGATTTTGGTGCTGATGCAGTAAACCTTCAAGGTGACGACACAGGCCTAGGTTTAAACGTTGGCTTAATGTACCAACTAGACGAAAATAGCCGTTTTGGTTTCAACTACCGCAGCGAAACAGACATCACATTTGAAGGTGATTTCTCAAACGACCTACCAGTAGCAGCAGGCGGCACCGGTGGTGCACAACTACCAGGTTCTGTAGAGCTAACGTTACCTGCTATTGCTGAGTTTTCTGGTTCTCACCAGTTAGATGAAAAACTAGGCTTACACTACAGCGTATTATGGACAGGTTGGAGTAGCTTTGAGTCACTAGAAGCACAAGTAACTGCACCAACAGGCGACAAGTTTGTTGCTTTTGAAAAGCAAGAGCAGTTTGACGATGCATTCCGTTACTCTATCGGTGCTGATTACCAATACAACGAAGACTTACTTCTTCGTGCAGGTGTAGCGTTTGATGAGTCGCCAGTATCACAAACTCACCTGTCTATCTCTATTCCAGATACTGACCGTTTTTGGTTCTCGTTTGGTGGTAACTACGCAATCGATACTCAATCAAATGTTGATTTAGGTGTAAGTGTTGTTCGTGGTAAAACACAGAACTTTACTGAAACTGATGATTCAGGCAGCCAATGGGGCTTTGAGTCAAAAGGCCATGCTGTTGTAATAGGCGCTCAGTACAACTACAAATTTTAATGTAGTTGTGCCTTGTGGTTAATCGCAGGGCACAAAAAAGCCGCTCACTTTAACAGTGAGCGGCTTTTTTAATGCCTGCTAAATTGCTTTAGCAGGCAACTAAAATTATAAGCTTTCTATTTTAGTTTTTTGCTCAAGTAGCTTGGTTTTAGCATCAGTGAATTCAGCAAGCTTCGCGTTCTCTTTTGCAAGTACGGCTTCTGGTGCGTTATTTACAAACTTTTCGTTAGCCAGCTTGTTTTGCACTTGGGCTAGGCCTTTTTCTGCTTTTTCGAGTTGCTTGTTTATACGTGCAAGCTCTGCTTCAACATCAATTAAGCCCGCCATGGGGATCATAATTTCAAGGTTGCCAACATAGGATGTTGCACACGCTGGTGCATCGTCTTTGTTTTCAAGCAGGGTGAACGATTCAAGTTTAGCAAGCGAGGCAATAAATGACTCGTTCTCGTTAATGCGGCGCACATCATCGCTTGATGCGTTAGCTAGTAACACGTTAAGTGGCTTACTTGGGCTAATGTCCATCTCACCACGAATAACACGAATTGCTAAAATAAACTGTTTAACCCACTCTAAGTCGTCCATAGCTTGGGCATCAACGTTTGCTTCATTATAAACAGGGAAGCCCTGTACCATGATGCTGGTGCCTTTAGTTTCAAGCCCTGCAAGTGGTGCAACGCGCTGCCAAATAGTTTCGGTAATGTATGGCATCATTGGGTGCATTAAGCGCAGTAGGCTTTCTAGTACCGTAATGAGTGTATTACGTGTACCACGTTGCTGTGCTTCATTGCCTTTAAATAATACCGGCTTAGTCAGCTCTAAGTACCAATCACAGAACTGGTTCCAAGTGAATTCGTAAAGCGTGTTAGCCGCTAAATCAAAGCGGTAGTTATCAAGATGTTCAGTGTAGGTTTTAACCGTTGCTTCAAACTGACCTAATATCCAACGATCGGCTAATGAGAACTCTTTTTGTGCATCGTTGAAGCCACAATCTTGCTCTTCTGTGTTCATTAATACGTAACGGCTCGCGTTCCATAGTTTATTACAGAAGTTACGGTAACCTTCTAGGCGGTTCATATCCCAGTTGATATCACGGCCGGTTGATGCCATTGCTGCAAGGGTAAAGCGAAGCGCATCGGTACCGTGTGCCTCAATACCATTTGCAAATACTTTGCGCGTGTCTTTTTCAATTTTTGCAGCAAGTTTAGGCTGCATCATGTTACCGGTACGCTTTTGTACTAAATCTTCAAGCTCGATGCCGTCAATCATATCTAGTGGGTCAAGTACGTTACCTTTTGACTTAGACATTTTATCGCCGTTGTCATCACGTATTAGGCCAGTAACATACACTGTTTTAAACGGCACTTGTGGCTTACCATTTTCATCTTTTATAAAGTGCAGCGTCATCATGATCATACGCGCAACCCAGAAGAAAATAATATCAAAGCCCGTTACTAACACGTCAGACGGGTGGAAGGTTTTTAAATCATCCGTGTTCTCTGGCCAACCTTGCGTTGAGAACGTCCAAAGCGCAGATGAGAACCAGGTATCAAGTACGTCTTCGTCTTGGCTTAGCGTAACATCATCGGCAATGTTGTTGTCGCGGCGTACTTCAGCTTCATCACGGCCAACGTAAACGTTGCCTTCGCTGTCGTACCAAGCCGGAATACGGTGACCCCACCAAAGCTGGCGTGAAATACACCAATCTTGTACGTCGTTCATCCACGAGAAGTACATGTTCTCGTACTGTTTAGGCACAAACTGAATGTCGCCATTTTTAACAGCATCTTTTGCAGGTTCTGCAAGTGGCGCAACACGTACATACCATTGGTCGGTAAGTAGTGGCTCAATGACCACACCAGAGCGGTCGCCGTAAGGTACAGTTAACGCATGGTCTTCGATTTTTTCGAGTAAACCAAGTTCTTCAAATTCTGCGATAATCGCTTTACGCGCAGCAAAACGGTCTAGGCCGTGTAAGCGCTCAGGAATTGGCGCATCAAACTCAAGTTCTTTACCGTCAAAGGTGTATGTTTCACCTTGGCTTAGAATAGCTGCGTTTTTATCGAAAATATTGATCATTGGCATTTTATGACGCTTGCCAACTTCGTTATCGTTAAAGTCGTGTGCAGGGGTGATTTTTACACAACCCGTGCCTTTGTCTTTATCAGCGTGTTCATCTGCAACAATTGTGATACGACGATTTACGATTGGCAGTAAAATCTCTTTACCAATTAAATCTGTGTAGCGCTCGTCATCTGGATTAACCGCAACACCTGAGTCACCTAGCATGGTTTCTGGGCGTGTTGTTGCTACGACAATGTAGTCTTTGCCGTCTTGTGTTTTAACGCCATCAGCAAGTGGGTAGCGCAGATTCCACATGTGGCCTTGTTTGTCTTTGTTTTCAACTTCAAGGTCTGAAATAGCGGTGTGTAATTTTGGATCCCAGTTTACTAGGCGCTTACCGCGGTAAATTAGGTTTTCTTTGTGAAGACGTACAAAGACTTCTTTAACCGCTTCAGATAAGCCATCGTCCATCGTAAAGCGTTCACGGTCCCAATCAACCGATGCGCCAAGACGGCGAAGCTGTTTAGTGATAGTACCGCCAGATTCGTTTTTCCATTCCCAAATTTTATTAATAAAATCTTCGCGGCCTAAATCGTGACGTGTTTTACCTTCTTCAGCGTGTAGTTTACGCTCAACCAACATTTGCGTTGCAATACCCGCGTGGTCAGTACCTACTTGCCATAATGTGTTGTTACCTTGCATACGCTTAAAACGCGTAAGGGTATCCATTATTGTATCTTGGAAGGCGTGGCCCATGTGCAAGCTACCGGTGACATTTGGCGGCGGGATCATGATCGAATACGGTACGCCTTGGCCAGATGGCTTAAAGTAGCCTTTTTGTTCCCAGTCTTGGTATAGCGACTGTTCAATATCTTGCGGATTGTAGGTTTTATCCATTACACAGAACCTTAAATAAGTACTTAAATTAGTTGGTTAGCTTTATCCTAAACGGCTAGCTATTAATCTCTTGCGTGCTGATATTGGCACCAAGTTGGCGCAGCTTTTTAAAGCGCTCACGAGCGGCTTGTTTAGCTACAGACTCTACTGGTACAAAATCAAAAACTTGGCTAAAACGCCTAATAAAATCAGGCAGGTTAGTAGCTAAGTTAATTAAAACGTTACGTTTGCCAACAGGAGGCGTGGTGCCTATTTCTACTGGTGCGCCGGCTTTAGGGCCTTCGCCTTGCAGGTTATGCGGCACAAAACTGTCGGGATCAAATGCCCAAATGGTTTCGTCAATGGCATAGGCGGTGTGTTCGTTATCTACAAAAATAAATACACGATGCCCTAATCGATACTGCTCTGCGGCAATTTGAGCTGCTAAAGCAAAATGATCATCAGCCTGCGCTTTAGATTCATCTTGTTGCTTTAGAACGAAAAATTGAGCATTCATGTTCATTGTATCGGGGTTTCCCATGACATTGAATGTGCACATAGTTGATACACATAAATTAAGAGGCAGATTTTGCCATATAACGGGGTTTGCTTCAATTAATACACAGATAATTACAGCAATAAAAAAGGCGCCAAATGGCGCCTTAATACAAGTTAAATAACCTAAGTTCTGGTTAAAATATTTTTGCCTTATGGCAAATAAATTTAATGCTGTTAGCGCTAAAAATACCTGCTGAGTGGCTTTTCTAAATAAGGCTCAGGTTAATTAGGCTATTAGTCGTGCGTAGCTTCGCTTACACCCGCTCGGTTTAATAAATACTGAGTAAGCATAGGAACAGGGCGACCCGTTGCGCCTTTTTTAGCGCCACTGCGCCACGCGGTACCGGCTACGTCTAAGTGAGCCCAGTTATACTTTTTAGTAAACTTAGATAAGAAACACGCTGCGGTAATAGTACCAGCAGAGCGCCCACCTAAGTTTGTAAAATCGGCAAATGGGCTATCGAGTTGATCTTGATAGTCATCCCACAGTGGTAACTGCCATGCACGGTCGCCACTTTGCTCCGACGCTTTTAATAAATCATGCGCAAGTGGGTTGTGGTTTGACAGTAAACCTGTTGCGTGTGCACCAAGGGCAACAATACATGCGCCTGTTAGTGTTGCTACGTCAATTACTGTATCTGGGTCAAAACGCTCAACGTAAGTTAACGCATCACATAATACTAATCGGCCTTCGGCATCAGTATTAAGCACTTCAACGGTTTGCCCCGACATTGTTGTTAAAATATCGCCAGGGCGATACGCGTTAGAGCTTGGCATGTTTTCACAGCCGGCTAAAACACCAATTACGTTAATAGGTAGCTGCATTTGTGCCAGTGCGCGCATAGCGCCAATTACACCGGCTGCGCCGCCCATGTCGTATTTCATTTCATCCATGGCTTCGCCTGGCTTAATTGAAATACCGCCTGAGTCAAACGTTAAACCTTTACCTACTAGCACAATAGGCGCTTGCTCATCGCTTGCACCTTTGTAGTTAATAACCGACATAACCGATTCGTTATCACTGCCGCGACCAACTGCTAAGTACGAGTTCATACCTAGTTCGGCCATTTTTTCTTCGCCAATAATATCAACGGTGATGTTGTCAAAATTGCTAGCCAGCTCTTGCGCTTGTTCGCCTAAATAAGCAGGGTTACAAATATTAGGTGGCATGTTGGCTACGTCTTTACATAGCTTACTACCTGCGGCAATGGCTAAGCCATGCTCAATGGCGCTTTCACCAATGGTCAGCTCGCGACGTGTTGGTACGTTAAACACAATTTTACGAAGTGGACGACGAGGGTCTACTTTTTTGCTTTTTAGCTGGTTAAATGTGTATAGGCAATCTTGTGTTGTTTCTACCGCTTGGCGAACTTTCCAGTAGGTATCACGACCTTTAACGTGTTGCTCTGTTAAAAAGCACACCGCTTCCATTGAGCCGGTTTCGTTTAAGGTATTAATTGTTTTAGAAATTATTTGCTTATATTGCTTATCATCAAGCTCACGCTCTTTACCACAGCCAACAAGCAATACGCGCTCGCTTAAAACGTTAGGTACATGATGCAATAATAACACTTGCCCCGGCTTACCTTCTAGGTCGCCACGGCGTAGTAAATTTGAGATATAACCATCGCTGATTTTATCGAGTTGTTCACCAATGGGGGATAACCTACGTGGTTCGTAAACGCCAACGACAATACACGCGCTGCGTTGTTTTTCTGGGCTACCACTTTTTACGTTAAATTCCATTGTTACTCCTGGTTGTGAGTCATATACGTTATTAATTGGGGCTAAAAAAATAAAATCTAGTCTTCGCTACGTAACTTATGTAGGGATAATCTTAATTTTAGCTGATTTTTTCTGACTCTTACTGTGTAATTGAACTTTATATGTTTAAGGGCTACTAATGCAACAATATATCGTGCACTTAGGTAGGATAATTAATTTTGTTAGCTTATAATAACGACTTATTTACCAGATAAAACTGGGTAAAATAGCTACTTTATTATCAAATTATCACTATTGTAGTGAAATTCTATGTTTAACAGGGGCGAGCATTGCTTATTTTTCGTTATTTGACCGCTGAGGTTTTAAAATCGCAGGTCGCCGTATTTTTAACTTTAATGACCATTTTTGTGTCACAAAAGTTTGTGGTTATTTTAGGAGATGCCTCTGAAGGAAGCATTCCTGCCAAATTAGTATTATCGATGATTGCGCTTAAACTGCCGCAATTAGCTTCGCTGATCCTGCCATTGAGTATATTTTTGGGCATTATTTTAGCCTACAGCCGCATTTACGCCGACAGCGAAATGACCGTTCTTAAAGCCTGCGGGGTGAGTGAGTGGTATGTGGTACGCGTTACTTTAATTTCGAGTGTGGGTTTGGCTATATTAGCAGCCTCTCTCACCATGTACCTTGCGCCGTGGGCGAGTGAGCAAGAGTACCAATTAAAAGAGCAAGCTAAAGCCGATGCGGGTTTATCTGCGTTAAGGGCTGGGCGGTTTCAACAAACCGGTAATGAAAAAGCCGTGGTGTTTATTCATAACATTGAAAACGGTGGTAAAGAGCTAAACAAAGTATTTGTAGCGCAGCTGCCGGATACCGAAAAAGATGATCTTGCACGTTTAGTGTATGCCGAACAAGGTGTGGTGGTAGAGGCAATAAATGGCGAGCAACAATTAGTGCTAACCGATGGCAAACGCTACGAAACCGATGGCAAAACACCGGCCCTTAATTTAACGCAGTTTGATGGCTACAGCGTACAAATACGCGAGCAAGAAATAGAGCATCAGCGCCGTAAATTAGAAGCAATACCTACTAATCAATTATTGCCACTCAATACCTCTGAATCTATAGCCCAGTGGCAGTGGCGTATTGCAATACCGCTTTCTATTCCGTTACTAACGTTAATAGCAGTACCGCTAAGTGTGGTTAATCCGCGCCAAGGTAAGTTTGCTAAATTAGTGCCAGCCATTAGCTTGTACTTAGGTTATTTTATCTTACTCAATGCTGCAAAATTTGCCGTAGAAGATGGCAAAATACCGCCTTCAATTGGTTTGTGGTGGATTCACTTGAGCGCTTTATTTATAGGTAGTTTATTAATTATAAAAGGTCGCCCATTGGGCGCCTGGCTTAAAGCCGTTGTAACAAAACGGGAGTTAAGCGCATGATGAAAACACTCGATTGGTACTTAGGCCGCAGCATTTTACAAACCACCGGATTTGCTTTGTTGGTGCTAGTAGGAATTAGTACATTAATTAAGTTTATTGATCAGCTAAAGTCGGTTGGTCGTGGCAGTTACGATTTAATGACCGCAACGCTTTACACCTTTTACAGTATGCCGGGCGATTTAGTTATATTCTTCCCGATGGCCGCGCTTATTGGTGGCTTAACTGGCTTAGGTGCATTGGCTTCAAACAGTGAGCTGGTGGTAATGCAAGCTGCGGGTATGTCGCGCTTGCAAATTATAGGTTCGGTAATGAAAACCGCCGTGTTTATGGCTGTGTGTATGATGGCTCTTGGTGAGTGGGGCGCACCAGAGGCGCAACAGCACGCCAAAGAAATGCGTAATCAGGCAATTTATGGCGGCGATGTATTCAATGCACAAAAAGGCGTATGGGCTAAAGATGGCAACAATTTTATTAATATTGAAGATGTAGATCAAAACGGACGTTTAAACGGCGTGCACATGTATCAATTTGATAAGTCCCTCGATTTAACTCAAATAACCAAAGCTAAAGTGGCCATTGGTCGTGATGAAGGTTGGCTATTACGCGATGTAAATAAGGTTCATATTAGTGATGAGCAAATAAGCAGTGAACACATTGATGAAGAGTTTTACCCTTCGCAATTAACGGGCGAAAAGCTTGGTGTTGTATCGGTAAAGCCTGAGTCGCTTTCCTTTACAGGGCTTTGGTCGTACTTAGGGTATTTACAGCAAAATGAGCAAGATACCAGCACCTATGAGCTGGCCTTGTGGCGTAAGCTAATGCAGCCAGTGTCTGTTGCCGTAATGCTACTGGTTGCACTGTCGTTTATATTTGGCCCGTTACGTACCGTTACTATGGGTGCGCGTATCATTATGGGTGTAGTAACGGGAATTGTATTTCACTTAATAAATGAGATATTTGGCCCTGTGGTAATGGTTTATCAAATACCCGCTATTATAGGCGCGGTACTGCCCAGTATATTATTTATAGGCTTTGCTACGTACATGATGAATAAGCGGGTATAGCCGTTATAAGCGCTTATTTAATACTAAAAAAGGTGACCTATGGTCACCTTTTTTGTTTTTATAACGCGTTATTCAAAAACTAATACCAATCAGCTTAATTAAGTGATCAATTTTGAGGCTGGAAAAACCTGTTGATAGCTAGGCAAAAAAATCGCTATTTAGTTGCTCTCGGCAGTTGCTCCTGCATTGCTCTACCTTCTGCATCCATGCAGCCGTAAATGAGCATTTTTTAACGCAGGTAGCGACAAGTTAGCCCCGCAAAATAATTAAGTATTATTGCGCATTGGTATAAATGGGTATTAATCTAGCTCGCGGTAAATACGTTTGTTTTCTTCTTTTGTAAGAGTAATTACCTCAGTTTTTGAGACATAGTCTTGCAGCGCTTTTTTGTTTTTAAAGTCAATTAATACCACAAGATTACCTAAACCAAGCAGGGCGCTTAGGCTGCGAACAATAGACTGCGGCCAACTAATTAAGCTTCCTTCACTAGTTTGTACTTTTAAACGCCATGCGCGCATGCCAATAGTTTGCCCGCTTTTAGTCCAAAAATAGCCAAAAAATACTAAGGTAACAATAACAAGTAGGGCGCTTCGAATACTCGACAGCAGCAGTGACTCTTGAATAAGTGCCGATACATCTTCAGCACCATTTAAACTAATAACATCAAGTGAAATAAGCCCTTGTACGGCAAACAAATAGAGCACAACCGTTAACATAGCAAACGCAATAATAGCTAACGTATCATAAACTAACGACGCAAAACGACGCCAAAAACCAGCTCGTGGAAACTCACCCGACATAAATACACTCTCACTGTTAATATGCGCGCTAGTTTAGCAAAAAAGCTCACAAATACTAAGCGCTATAGTTCAGTGATATACCTTGGCGTTATTATTAGCTGTATTTAATACTTCAACCAGTAAACGACATTTTGCACAGGCTGTCTAAATGTTAAGCGGTTGATCAGGCCAATGTCATAAAACGCTTGCTGCCACCCCTATTGTTTGTATAATGCTTGGCATAGAGACGAAGGCACATAAATAATCCTTAGCTCTAAAGTGGTTTTTCTTTATCTTCTCGTGTTTAGAAGGTTAAAGAAAAATGACGCCAGCGTGATGAAATTGGTATACATGGGGGATTCAAAATCCCCTGCCGAAAGGCGTGCCGGTTCGAGCCCGGCCGCTGGTACCACTTTTTATGACCCTAACCAAATTGGTTAGGGTTTTTTTATGTCTGAAATTAATTTTTATTTTTGTTTTATGTGTATTTGTTCTTAATTATCAGATAGTAAGTTACGGCATTTAGTTGTAGCCCAAGAAATGGGCATTAAATGGAAAAAAGGAAAAGTAATGAAAAAGGTAGTTGGTTTATTAGTTGCAACAATGGCGCTCTCTGGTTGTACTCACCGCATTGGAGATTTTACCGTTGCTTCAACAAAAAATATGAATCACACAAATAGTAATCATAGAGTTGATTACAACGAGCGAGTAACAGGAAAGGATGTTAAACATACAGTATTGATTTTCCCTACAGGCAGAAGCAATATGAAAGAAGCTATGGATAACGCCATTGAAAAAGCACCTGCAGCAGTTGGTCTTTCAAATGTAACAGTAAAAATTATTGATTGGTACATACCACTTATTTACGGACAAAGATATTACGAGATTGAAGGGAACCCAATTTACGAAGTAAAAGAAGAAAAGGCTAATTGATAGCTAAATAAATTTTATATGCCATGATAATTTATCATGGCATTTTTATTTAGAGAGCAATAAATTTCGACTAATAAACCTTACTTATTCTCTAAAAACGCGATGAACTCTCCAGCCGATACATACCAAATATCATCTTTATTTGAGATTGTATGAATAAGCTGCTCGGCGTAATCCCAGTTATTATTTTTAGTGTTTTTATCAAATTCCCACGAATGGCCCCAAATCATCATTACAGTGAGCTTATTGCTTTTAAGCGCAATATAGTGCTCTATTAATGGCATTTTTTGAGTGGTGAACGGTTGGGTTCCATGCCATGTAGTTGGTAGGGAGCTCAAAATTAAGGGTGTCGTTTACTGTTCGGGCATTAGTAAAGCCCGCTTGCTTTACTAATTTCATAGCGGTTTTATCGTAAGAGCCTAAAGGGTATGCAAAAGAGTGTAAGGGGCTGCCTTTTATGGGCGATAAAATGTGCTTGTCGCGGGCTAATTGTAATTTTAATTCTGCTGTATCTAAGCCCGCAAAGCCCGGATGTAAGTAACTGTGGCTTGCTATTTCATGGCCTTTATAAAGTGTTTTTACTTCACTTTGCTTTATATATTCGCCTTCTTTACC
The DNA here is from genome assembly GCF_024518735.1 of Pseudoalteromonas agarivorans. NCBI lineage: Bacteria > Pseudomonadati > Pseudomonadota > Gammaproteobacteria > Alteromonadales > Pseudoalteromonadaceae > Pseudoalteromonas > Pseudoalteromonas agarivorans. The sequence continues at coordinate 79,182 of NZ_JANIGJ010000006.1, read as the reverse complement.
GGTAAAGGCTTTCATCCAAGGTAGCTTTTTAGCAAATAAACCTGAGTTTAAGTTAAACGTACCAACAACCTGGTACTTATTAAATAGTTCCACAAGCTTTCTGTCTTGTATAACGCCATCGTCGTAGCTAAAAATAACAGCTTTAGTCGCGCCGTTAGGGTAGCTTTTTACAGGCGCTTTACTGGCTGCACACGTAAAGCTTGCCGCCATTAATATAGCAATTAATAAACTCTTCATTATAAAGTCTTCATTATGGGAGTTAATTGCTCAGCCCAAAAGGCGTAGCCTGCCTTGTTTAAATGGGTGCCATCGGTCGTGAGCGTTTCATTAAGCGTGCCTTGAGGGCCCAAGAATGCGGTGTGTAAGTCTATATAGGTAAAGTTTGCGTGCTCAATTGCTTTAATTTGTTGGTTAACCGTTTGCACCATTTGCGTTATAAAATCGCGATGATCGGGCAAAATACTTTGTACATAAATTTGTGTATTTGGGAGTGAGTCATTGAGCTGAGCCACTATTTTTTCGATATTGTTGCTCACCGACGCTAAGTCTTTAACTTGCTTTATATAATGGTAATTAAAAATATCGTTAACGCCAATTTTTAAAAATATAGCTTTAGGCGGGGCTGCTTTTAATTCGTTTAAACGCGCTAAAACACCGTAGGTCATATCGCCACTAATACCGCGGTTTCTTACGCGTAGGTCGTTAAACCGAATGCTCCAATTTAGCCCTTGCTCTGTAATGCTATCGCCAATAAATACAATATCGCCTTTGCGTAAAGGTTGTAGCTTAAAATGGGCTATACGCTCAGCATAGTGGTTTTTTAGCCATTGCGATTGAAAAGGAATTGCCTTTTCGGCATTAGCTTTAAAGCTTATTAATACAGCACCTATAATTAATGTGCCAAGTAGAAAAGTGATGTGTTGGAGTGTGTAATTACTTGGTTTATAACTCATAAAAACCTGCGCTTATAGACATACTAACTTAGCAATGTATCTATAAACGCCGGTTTTTGATACGTGTTGCATTCGTATTCAGACTTTGTTTTTAACCACCCTTTTTATTAAGCCTAAGAGTTTAGCAATCCCTAAAGTAAGTAGCATAGGTACGCCTATTAAAATAAGCTCTTTTACAAAGGGTAAAATGTACATCAAAATAGGGGCTATTTTCGGCTTTTCACCCTCAGCTGCACCGTGGGAGTATCCCTGTTGATTTATTTGTGCGGCCCAGTCGGTGAGCTCTAAACTAACCAGTAAAAGGCTCACTAAAACAGATACAACTAACACAATACTGGTGCGGGTTTTCCACTGTTGTTTTAGGTGCTTCATTATTTAGCCTCCTTGGCAAACATGCGTTTAGTCAGTTTTACTATCCAAGAAAAATTAAGCGCTAAATGCACACCCAACATGGGCATAATAAAGGTGGCTGAATCGTGATGTATTTTCGACCAAAAGTCTTGAATGTTTAAACTAATATTAAGTGCGGGTAGTAGAGCCACCGACACTAAAAAGCCGCTTACAAACACTAATAACATCATTAAATAAAGTAGGTAATCCCACACTATATTAAAGCGCTCACGTGCTGTTATATTGGCAAATAAACGGCCAAAACTGCGTGTTACCCAATCCCAATGTAGCAATAAATGTATAACAAAAGGGATAATAAAAAATAGGCTAAACCACTCGTGTAAAGGGATGCCAGTGGCTTGAGGTGCACTTACTAGCATAAAGCTAATAAGCAGTAAGGTGTCCATTACATAACGGAACTTTTGTAAGTTTTGTTTCCAATCAGACATTATTGACCCTGAAATAATTTATTTATAATACCCATCCGCATAATTAAGTGAACTATTTTGAGGATGGAAAAACGTGTTGATAGCAAGGCAAAAAATTCGCTATTTAGTTGTTCTCGGCAATTGCTTCTGCATTGCTCTATCTTCTGCATCCATGCAGTCGTAAATGAGAGTTTTTTAACGCAGATAGCGACACGTTTAGCCCCTAAAAATGATTAAGTATTATTGCGGATTGGTATGATTGACGCTATTTAAGGTACACCCCCCCTTAAACAGCAAAAGGCTCAATAAAATATTGAGCCTTAAATCATGAGCAAGTTATTAAATTAAAAAACGTAAGACGCGCTTAATTTAACATTACGACCCGCTTCGTAATCTTGCACTGTGTCGCTTGAGTATGAAGCGTGAGAGTAATACGTTTTATCAAAAATATTCTCAACACCTAAGGTCATGCTTAGTGCTTCAAGCTGGCTTGGTAGCCACTGCATGCTGATGTTATGAACCTGATAACCCACTTTATGAATATCAGCACCGCTTGATACTGAGTCATCAGTTCTGTTAACTAGGCTGGTCCAGTTAAATTTTAAGTCGTATTTTGGTACTTCGTAGCCAAGGTTTAGTGAAATGCTATCACCTACTTCATAACGCAGTTGCTCGCCTGTCTCTAGTTGTTCAGAGTCTGACTTAGAGTAACTTAAACGTGCACTAAATAGCGCTTTACGTAGTGAAAGCGTTGATTCAAAACCATCTATATCGTAATCACCCGAGTTTTCATAGGTACCAATTGGGCGACCTTTACCAATTGCCCAGTTGTCTATGTAATCTTCTATACGGGTTTTAAACAGGTTTAATGAAAAACCAAATGAGTCTAAGCCCATAATGTTTTGATCTTTAAAGGCAAAACCAATGGCGTTATTTACACCGGTTTCTGCTTTTAGGTCTTTATCAAAGTTAGTACTGTAATCAACGTAGCTTTCGCGCAGGCCAGGACCTTGAAACAGCTCTGTAGAGCTTGCGTTAACACTCCAGTTATCGTTAATTAGGTATTTAGCCGCTAAACCAAACGTTAACTCGTTCCACGATTTATCTAACGAATCGTTAGTACCGGCTGAGTACATATCTACTTTAAAGTAGTTGTAACGCACGCCAGGGGTTACAAATAACTGATCGGTTACAGCTATTTCGTCTTCAATATAAATAGCGTGAGAGTCGGCAGTGTCTTTATTGGTTTGTACGTGGTTTTCGATACGTTTTGAAACTTGCTCATACCCTTCGCCGCCGTAGCGTAATGTATGGTTAAAACCAGCAAGTGCAATTTTAGATGTTGCAAGGGCAGTGTAGCCCGTATGCTCAGAGTTGCCCTCAGTTCCTAGTGCAATATAGCTTAGCTCGTTGCGATAAACGCTAGCGCGTAGGGTAATGGCATCGCCTTTATCTAGCTCGTAGGCAAGTGAAGTGCTGGTACGTGTGTAGTCAATATCTTCTGTTTGCGCGTCTGTATCTTCAGCAAAGCCTGCACCAAAGTTGGTTTTTACGTAGTAATCGCCTTCATCGTTATATCTGTCGTATGAGAACACGAAACGGTTACTCTCGTTTACATCCCAGCCGAGCTTGAAGATGCCATCTACCGTGCGGCCTTCGTTACCTGTAACTTCTTTACCATTGCCGTTTTCAAAGTTATTTCTGTCGGTGTAGGTGTAGTAGGCAAGGGCGTCTATGTTGTCGGTTAGCTGACCATATACCGCAGCAGAGCCACCTGCGTAATCATTGGTACCTAAGTTTGTGTATAAGCGTGCCCCAAAATCTTCACCTGGCTCTAGTAAATCTTTAGCATCTTTGGTTTCAAAGGCTACACCACCAGAAAGGCCGCCAGTTAGCACTGAATTAGTCCCTACTTTTATATCTACTGCTTTTAAAATATCAGCATTAATAAGTAAGTTTCCTGAGTGGTGGAACATATTATTGTTTTGGCTAATACCATCAACAGTAATGTTGAGGTCTAAATCGTCAACACCACGAATATTAATACCTTGTACAATAGAGTGCGAGCCACCTACGTCAATACCAGCTTGGTCACGGAGTAAATCACTTAAATGGTTGGCTTGTTTTCTTTCAATATCGTCTTGTAATAGCGAGTCATTAGTAATTGTTGTGCCCCATACTTCAATGGTTTCTGAGGTATCGGGAGCTTGTTCCGCTAAGCTTATGAATGACATACCAGTACACAAAGTACCAATAACAACGTTAAGCGCGTGCTTATTAAATGGGAGCGTGTTTTTCATGGTGAGTATGTTTATCTAATTTTAATATTATTAAGAATGATTCGTATTAAACCGTTCACCGCCTTAAATGGCAATTTAAAATACATACCCTACATGAATAACAGTTATTTAAACTTCAAATACTTTATTTTTTACAAGCTCTCTAAACCATTGACATACAGGGTCATTATGGTGGCGTTGATGCCAGTATAAAGCCACTTGTGCATACTCTGAGCTAAGCTCTGGGGGCGGGGTTCTGGCAACTACGTCATGCTGTTGGCACACATCTGCAGCAAAATGATTGGGCACATAAAATATTAAATCAGTGTTTTCAGCAATGCTGCCAATACTGTAAAAGTTTTTTAAGCGTATTGGCGTCGCTATATTATCAATGCCTAGCGCGGCAAAATTTTGTGCAATAGTTAATGCTTTTTCGCCCTGAATTGATATTTGTCCAAAATTACAATCACGCAATAAATCAACGCTTAATTCTTGTTTAGCCAGCCTGTGGGAGCGAGCCATTACTAATTTAAACTCGCGCTCAAACAACGGTTGTTGATATAATTTACCCTCTGAATTAGCGGGCTTGTGGCCAGTAATCACAAAGTGCGTATCGCCTTTAAGCAAATCAGAAAACTGCGGCTTAGGCAGGGTGTCTATTTCAAGGGTGATATTAGGCGCTTGCTCGCGAACGTCTTTAATTATTGTTTTTATAAATAAATGCATTTGCGGCGGTAGGCCAAACAGTTTTATGGTGGCAGTGCTGGTTTTAGGGTCGAAGGTTTGCTTGTTAACCAGTGTTTCTACCATATTTAAAATAGAATTTAGGTCTTGCTGAATTGATTGCGCTTTTGGTGTTAGCTCATACCCTCCAGCCATTCTTATTAATAATTGATCGTCAAACAAGGAGCGCAATTTACTTAACGAGCGGCTTATAGAAGGTTGGCTCATGCCTAAAGTTAAGGCGGTATTGCTAATATGTTTTTCGTTTAAAAGCTGCTTTAAAATAATAAGAAGGTTTAGATCGAGCTGATTTAAATTCATAGTTAGGTTTGCAAGTTATCAGTATTTCAAGCCATTATCCTAGCACTTAAACCGAGCTTGGCGTAAATGTGTTTTTAATAAAAATAAGCCAGCACATCAAAATACACCGCAGTTAAAAAACAAAAACCAGCAATTAAGCTGGTTTTTGTAGGTTATGTGCGATTAGTTTTTTAAATCTATGGTGTATAGCGCAAAACCATTTTCGTCTGTTTTAAGTGGTGAGGTAGGCGCAACTGCAGGGAGTGTTTGTGCAATAGTAGCTACTTCATCAAGCGGTGATGTTCTAAACACAACGTTTAGCTCTGTGCTGGTGGTCACGGTGCTAAAGCGCCAGTTATTATCGGCCGAAGGGTCAATACTGCCTGTGCTACTTTTAGCGGCTTCGCTAATAATGTAGCTACGCAGCACACCGCGGTTTTCATCTGGGCCTTCAAATGTTTCACGGCTAGTACCATCAATCGCGGGGAAATTACCGCCGCCCGATGCACGATAGTTATTAGTTACAATTAAAAACTCTGCTTCTAAATCTATCGCTTCACCTTGGTATTGCAAGTTAGTAATGCGCGAATTGTTTTCACTTATTAATACGCCATCGTTGTCGTATCGTTTTGGCTGAGTGACGTCAATTTCAAAGGTAACGCCGTCAATAATATCAAAGTTAAAAGTAGGAAAAGTGGTATCGAGTAGGTTTTGCTCAGCGCTGCTGTTTACATCAATCTGATTAAACTGACCCGCAGAGCGTTCAAGCCACTCTTTAACATCGCTACCTGTTACTTTTACCATACGAATAGTGTTTGGAAACACATACAAACTAACGGTATCTAGTAAGGTAATATCGCCTGCTTTTACATTGGTATAATCTTCAATACCATTGCGGCCAGCTCTAAAAGGGGCTGCTGCCGAAAGCACGGGTAAGCCATCAAGCTCAGTGCCTTGAATAAATGCTTTACCCCACGCTATTTGTGCATCTGATACTATTTGAATTGACGGATCGTCTTGCACCAAAGCAAAAAAGCTATAAATAGGGTTTGAAATTTCAGCAAATGGTTCGCTCACCCAATCAATCGTTGCTTGGTGTTCAAGCTCAATTGCGGCAGCTACATCGGTATCTACAGCAGCTAAATCAACAAAGTCGCCGTTTTCATCTGTACCACTAATGGCGCGGGTTTCTACTTTTGAGCTGGTTACTTCCCAGCCGCCTTCATCGTTTGGCTCAACAATTAAATCAATAACCCCTAAGTTATTGCCAAAAAAGCCAGGCATAACAGCCGGTACGCCATTAAGTTTACCGTTTACGTTATCAATACCCGCCGATTCATAGCCATCGTACGACGAATCACCCGGAAACAAACGGTGGTTATGACCAAACAATATGGCATCTACGTCATCTACTTTAGACAGGTAAAGGGCCGTATTTTCAGCGAGGTCTTCTTGGGCGCTGGCTGTTAACCCAGAGTGCGGAATGGCAATAATAATATCGGCACCTTGTGCTTTCATTTGTGGAATGAACTTTTCAGCAGTAGCAACAATATCTTTAGCAATGACCTTACCTTGTAAGTGCGCGCTATCCCATTGCATAATTTGCGGTGGGGTAAGGCCTAAGTAACCAATTTTAATTGTTTGTTCGTTGCCGTTTATATCAAATACGGTTTTATCTTGAAGGTAGTACGGGGTGTAACGGTTTTCATCGTTGCTGTCGTCATCATCACCATCATCAACGTATACATTGGCATTAATATACGGGAAGTCGGCACCACTTAATGTGGCATCTAAAAACTCTAAGCCAAAGTTAAATTCATGGTTTCCTAAGTTAGCAACATCGTAATCAAGCAAGTTCATTGCTTTAAAGGCCACATGGGTTGCGCCATTTAAAATATCGTCTTTACGTACAATCGCTTCGTAATCGCCAAGCGGGCTGTTTTGAATTAAATCACCATTATCAACAAGTACACTGTTTTGCACTTCATTGCGGGCTTCTTTTATAAGGGTGGCGGTGTTAACAAACCCTAAGGTTTCTGAGGGGGCTTGTGCAAAGTAATCGTAGTTAGATAAATACATGTGTATGTCGGTTGTTTCCATTACGCGCAAAGTAACCGGTGCAGGCTCTGGTGTTTCTACAACGACAGGGTCGTTATTATCGTCATCATCAATGTCGCAGCCACTCAATGCGAGTGCAATAGTCAGTGCCAATGTTGATTTTAAAACGTGCTTTTTAGCGATTCGATTTTTCATGGTCATTCCGTGTAATTTAAAAAGAGTACAGTAAAAAAGATTTATTAAAGTATGATGAATTAAAATGTGAATCCATATTTACATTTTTAGATGGTGCTATTACAGTAAACAGTGTTTTAGTATTACTTTCAAACTTGTACGCCTTAGCGCTCGTAGTAAAAAAATAAATTTAAAAATGGTGTAGGCTATAACTTAACAGCACTTTTCGATAACACTAAATCGGTTGTTGGGCTTCATTAAAATAATAAAGGAAATCAGGATGAAAAAATCACTACTTTCAGTGGCATTAGGTTTTGCTGCACTTGGTGCGTTTAACGCACAGGCGAACCTTGATCAACACGTTAAAAATGTAGAGCAACAGGTAATTGAATGGCGACGCGACTTTCACCAAAACCCAGAACTTGGTAATCGCGAAACGCGTACCGCAGGCATTGTGGCTAAACATTTAAAGTCGTTAGGTATGCAAGTACAAACCGATATTGCTTACACTGGTGTTGTTGGTATTTTAAAAGGCGCAAAGCCTGGCCCTACAGTAATGCTACGCGCCGATATGGATGCGCTACCGGTAACAGAAAAAACAGATGTGCCATTTAAATCAACCAAAACCACAAATTTCCGTGGCGTTGATGTAGGCATAATGCATGCTTGTGGCCACGACACGCACGTAGCTATGCTAATGGGCGCAGCCGAAGTATTAGCAAATATGAAAGATGAATTGCATGGCAACATCATGTTTGTGTTTCAGCCTGCTGAAGAGGGCGCACCTTTAGGCGAAGAGGGCGGTGCAGAACTAATGCTTAAAGAAGGTATATTTAAAAAATATAAACCTGACGTAGCCTTTGGTCTACATATTACATCGAGCCTACATACGGGGAAAATTGGCTATCGAAGTGGGCCGTTTATGGCCAGTGCCGATCGCTTTGAAATAACTGTACACGGTCGCCAAGCCCATGGCTCAGCACCGTGGACAGGCGTTGACCCTATTGCTGCCGCTGCGCAAATTGTAACGGGCGTTAACCATATTGTTAGCCGCCAAGTAAATATAACCAAAGAGCCTGCTATTGTGTCGTTTGGTAAAATAGCGGGTGGTGTGCGTAATAATATTATTCCTGAAGAAGTTGAAATGGTTGGCACTATTCGTAATTTTGATATGGATAATCGTGCGCAAATCTTTGAAAATATTAAAACAACCGCTACACATATTGCTAAATCATCGGGGGCAACGGCCGATGTGCATATTCACGAAGGTTACCCGGTAACGGTTAATAACCCTGAACTTACTGCGCAAATGTTACCTAGCCTTGAAAAAGCAGCCGGTAAACAAAACGTGCAAGAAATGGGTAAAATAACCGGCGCAGAAGACTTTTCGTTTTATGCCCTAGAAATACCGAGTGTATTTGTATTTTTAGGTGGTACGCCTGACGATCAAGACTTAAAAACGGTAGCAAGTAACCACTCACCTTATTTTTACGCCGATGAGTCATCGTTTAAAGTGGGTACCAAAGCGCTTAGCCAATTAGCGGTAGATTATTTAAATAGCCAAAAATAACGACATAACTACCCAGCGAGTAATGTAATTGCTGGCTGGGTATTGTTGTTTATATTAACAAGCTGCACAGTACGTGCGCTTACAACTCAACATGTTTGAATTTATGTCTGAACCCCCTTTTTTGGCGCCTAAGCAACAACGCAGCCAACAAACCCAAGAAAAACTAGTAAAAGCGCTGCACCACAGTTTAAAAAGTAAGTTTTTTGAGCACATAAGTATAAAAGAGCTGGCCGATTACGCCGAGGTGTCGGTAGGTACGTTTTACCGTCGCTTTAAAAATAAAGAGTCGTTGCTGCCCATGTTGTATCAAGACTTTGGTATTGCATTAGATAACTGGGTAAGTGAGCTTGAGGCGCAGCACTATAAAAACTTAGACGATGTAGTTAACACTTTATGCCATAAAACCTATGTGTTTTTATCATCACAGCAGGGGGTATTTAGAACCCTGCATTTAAATTCGCGTTTACACAGCGAGTTATTAGGCAGTGATAAACACATAAACAGGCGAGTAATTTATCAGCGGTTAGCGCAATTAATTAGCCAAACAGATACCAAAGTGAGCGAAGCAGCGGCAGGTACGGCGGTATTTTTAATTGTCAGTTCATTGCTTGATAAAGTGCTGTATCACGATTTAACCCCTGCGATAGCCTGTGATTTATCGGCGCAGCAATACGCGCAAGAACTACCTAAAATTATTTTAGCTTATTTAGGTTAAGCACCTTTAAACATGCTCAAGGAGAGTAAAATGAAAATTACTGGAAGCTGCTATTGTGGTGAAATTAAATACCAAGCTCAGTCGCAAAATAATAACGTACTTGTATGTCATTGTAGCGATTACCAACGCATGTCGAGTGGGCCATTTAGAGCGGTAATTATGGCTGAGCCAAACTCGGTGGTATTTACTAAAGGCGAGCCAAAAGAGTATGTTAAAACAGCACAAAGCGGTAATAAACGCGCACAAGGTTTTTGTGGTACGTGCGGCACTACACTTTACGCAACGAACGAAGCAAAAGCCGATAGAGTGTATGGCCTGCGCATAGGGGCAGTTGATCAGCGTGATGAATTTACCCCAGCTGCGCAAATTTGGTCGCAATCAACGCTTACATGGCTAAACGATTTACACCAAGTGCCGGCTTTTGAAACTACGCCTCAATCATAAGCGTAATGGGCGCTGAGTATATAAAACAACTTATTAGCCATGCCTTGCTAGTGGGAGAGTCCCACTAGCAGCTATTTTAATTACCCTTCCTTTTGTATTCTTCTTTATATTTAAATCTGTTTATTGTTGCTTTAGAGCGTTTTTTAACGCGAGTGATTAAGTATTTATGAGCTAAAGCGCTTGTGAATTATTTTCATATTTTATTGAAATATATGCCTATGCCCTCCTTTATAAAAACACATTTCCACTTTTTTAAAATATAAGTTTTTGATATTTATAAATATATATTTAATTTTTAGCTGTACCTATTTGGCTTGTTATTTGCTGATAAATTCTTATGGACTGCATATTTATTATGAGGTGAAACAAATGAGAATTTTATCTACAAGCGAAGTGGGGGCTGAATTGGAAGCGGCCAAATCACGTTTAAAAAAACTACCACACTGGAAACTCTCTGAAAAATTAGCCTTAGAGCTGCGCTTAAAGCAATTAAGTGCTTATTTTAACGATTACAAAAGTTAGCGCTTAATTTATTAGCGTAATAGATACGGAAATTAATGCCCTTGTTTAAAGCGGTTTTAAATAAAAATGTGGCTAAGGAAGAATAATGAAAAGCAAAAGATACTGTAAAACTGCCATTGTGTTAGTAACTTACCACTGCAATGAAGGTGTTATAGATCGGGTTAAAGAAATACAAAAATACGCCAGTAACTGCATCATAACCATTGTTGATAATTCAACGCAAAAGTACAAACAAAGGTATAACTTACGCCTAAGGTTAAAGGCGATTGACCCAAACATCATTTATATTGATCACCAGCTAAACTGTCGGTTTGCGGCTTATAACGTGGGGCTGCAAGCTACGTTAAGTGACTTTGTGGTTTTTCGTACAGATGATGACGTATTTGATGAAAAGCACACTTTTAAACTAATAAACGAAGGCTTTGAAGAGGACTTTGTTTTTACTCCTTATTACTTTGATAACACAAAGAAAGTAGAGCACACCTATCAAAGACCGCTGGAAAGCATAATATTTAAAAAAGATTCTTTATTAGAGTTTTTACCCTTTGAAACAGCGCCAAGCAGTGATTGGCAGTTAATGAAAAAAATGTTTACTGCAAAAAGCAAAAAGGAATCGTCATTGGTTCTTTTGTATAAAAAGCCGCACGGACGCGAGGAGCTTGCAGTATGAAACTTGCGATTATAGCTCACCCTCGATTTCCTATTAAATCGCCCTATGCTGGTGGGCTAGAAGCCTTTACTGGTGCACTGGTTGAATACTACCAATCAGTGTATGAGGTTACTTTATATGCTCACCCAGACAGCGAGGTTAACTGTAATTTAAAATCGTTTCAGATAGATAACAGCCAATATCAACAATATCCCGATATAGTTGAAAACGATTTTATGCTCAAGGTAATGGCCGATATAACTAAAGAGCAGTTTGACGTAGTACATAATAACTCTCTTAATCCCATCCCCATATTGTGGGCCAGTAAACATAACATTCCCATGTTAACCACATTGCATACGCCGCCTTATTCAAAACTTAAAGCGGTTGTGGGGCTGGCTTCTTACTCGCCGTTTATACACTTCACCGCAGTGTCGCATTCTTTAGCTGAGGCGTGGAAGCCCTTTATAAACGATAAAGTAGAAGTTACTTACAATGGTATAGACCTTAAACGTTGGCAGGTAACAAAGAACCCTCAAGATTATGTATTTACTTATGGCCGAATATTACCGAGTAAGGGCATTGATATAGCAATATCTACAGCGCAACAAATGGGGATTGCTATTAAATTTGCCGGCCCCATCGCAGATAAACACTATATGGATGATGTAGTACGCCCTTTGCTAAGGCCCTGCGATAGCTATTTAGGGCATCTTGATCACCACAGTATTAAACTCCAATTGGCAAATGCCAAAGCTGCTGTATTTGGCACCCGCTGGGATGAGCCATTTGGGCTTTCTACTTTAGAAGCTATGGCAACAGGTACGCCAGTGGTGTCGTTTAATCGCGGTGCGTTTGCTGAAATAGTCAGTGAAGGGGCAGGCGTACTGGCTAAAGGTAATAACGTAAACAGTTTAGCCGCCGCGCTTGAAGCTTCTTTTTCGTTAAATAAAAATGATGTAATTAAAAGCGCGCGTAATTTCCCTATAGCTAAAATGTGCAGCGAATACAGCAATATATTAGGGAGAATTGCATGAGAATACTAATGGTCGCAAGCCCTATAGTTTCTTTGCGACAACCTTTTAAGGGGGGTACAGAGGCCTTTGTTGCTAATTTAGCTAACGCACTTTGTAAAAAAGGGCACACTGTTGATGTGTTGTGTAAAGACGCTGATGAAGAAAACGAGTTTAACATTTTACAGTTAGATGAATCCCCCCTGCGCATGAAAGACAACATAACCACAGAAGAAGAAGGCCAAAAACTGTATCAGGCCGCCCAGTTTGCGCTAATAGATAATTCGTATTACGACGTGGTGCATTACCACAGTTATTATCATGCGATATATGATGTTGCATTACTGCACAATATAAAAAGCATGATTACTTTACATGCCCCTGTATCACCAAAGCTTGGCTTAATACATAAGCTGCATAAAGCGCGTAGCGATCATCGTTATATAGCCGTGTCTAACCGGTTGTGTAAAGAGTGGGAGTCTCAGCTTGGTAGCGCAATTAAAGTGATTTCAAATGGCGTTACTATGCCCAAAAGTGAATGTGTGCTAGAAGAAAATAAAACCCATGATTTGTTTTGGATGGGGCGTATTAACGCCGAAAAAGACCTAGTATCGGCGATTCAAATAGCGCAAAAGTTACAGCGCAATTTATGTATAGCTGGCCCCATTGAAGATGAAGAATATTTTAAAGCTAAAGTCGAACCCTTACTTACAGACTCCGTTTGTTATTTAGGGCATTTAAAACATGATGAGTTATTTGCAGAACTTGCTAAATCTCGCTTATTTTTAGCCACCTCTAAGTGGCACGAACCTTTTGGCCTAACAACCATTGAAGCGCTTGCTCATGGCATACCGGTTGTAGGCTTTAAAACAGCCATACCCGAAGAATTGCGATTTTCTAATGTGTGCACCGCACTAAACAATGTGGATGAAGCTGTATCAGCCATTAAAAAACTGGGCAAAATAACGCCGCAAGCGTGCCAATCATTCGCTAAAAACTTCGACTTTAACGTTACTGTTTCAAATTATGAGGCCGAATATGCAGCACTTATATGAGCCAAATTATGAGCCAAATTTACCGACTGTATTTTTTTATGTTCATCATCATGGCGCGGGCCACATTACACGCGCTGAATTACTTATAAATAAGCTTCAAAATAGCTATAACGTAGTGGTGCTCTATGGCGATTTAAAAGTCAAAATGGCTTTAAATAAAGTGTGTAAGCGGAGCGTTTTCGAAAAGCTGCCTTCAAAATGGGCAGAGCAAAACTCAGTGCAAAGGAGCTATAACGCAGCGTTTGAAGGAATAGAATTTAGCGAAGCGCCACTTGAGCGCTCTATAACTTTTAACTTATTAGCGCAGCAATACAAACCGGTATTATTTATAAGTGATGTATCGGCCGAACTCACTATTATGGCCAGAAGTATTGGTTTACCTGTTTTAATGCAGCGCCATTCGGGTGATATTAGTGGCGACCCTACTCAAGTGTTTGCCTATGAATGCGCGACTAAATTATACGCCCCGTACCCAAAGCAGCTAGAAACACCTCACTACGGCTATTTTAATAAAACCCATTATTTGGGGTTTATATCAAAATACACAGGTTGTGAAAGCGCCTCAAAAACAGGTTTTGGCAATCATATTACTTTGCTAATAACAAATGCCCAAAGAGCGGCATTAATTGCACGTGTACTTACTAATTACACAGATCACGTTGAGGTTATTGGCTGCCACGGCGAGCCTATTAAAGGAGTAACCTATAAAGGGATGGTGGCTAATATAAACCAAGCGATTACTGCAAGCGTTGTAGTTACAAGTGGTGGCAATAATGCAGTATCACAGTTGTTAGCACTGGGGAAAAAGCTGATTGTTATACCCGAAAACCGACCCTACCAAGAGCAAGATGAAAAAGCGCGTATGTTAGCTAAAAATAATCTTGCCGTGCATTTACCTTTTTCAGCGTTTTTACAGCAAAACAATGCCCTAATAGAGGCCGCATTAATTGATGCAAGAAAAACCAAAATGAGTAAAGCACAAATAATAAGTGATACAGAACAGTTTATTAGCGAATTTATTACGTTAGTTGAGGAGGTTGCAATTGAGCCATAAATTTTCAGTCGTTACTATTGTAAAAGGGCGTCACCAGCAACTTGCTAACCTTATTCATAGTATAGAAAATAGTACGCTGCGCCCAACCGATATGGTGGTGGTGTGGATGGATAAAAAAAACAGCCACAATGTTACCCCAAGCACGTCTTTTTTAACCAAAAATGTATATATGCAAAGCACAGGTTTACCCCTCGCTAAAGCGCGTAATACTGGGGTTGAAAATGCTCAGCAAAATAACGTTATATTTATAGACGTAGACTGTATTTGCTCTCCCACACTTTTTGAAAATTTACTGACTAAATTAACCCATAAATTAGTGGTAAGTGCCAAGGCAAAGTATTTACCGTATGTGCCTTGTAATGGTAACTACGAGCTATTAGTAGAGGAGGCTGTTGATCACCCTAAACGCAAAAACCTGCCTATAAACGAAAATGTAGATTTTTTAACTTTTTGGTCTTTAATTTTTGCGATTAATAAACGTGACTTTAATAAAGTGAATGGCTTTGATGAGCAATTTATTGGTTACGGCGCTGAAGACACCGACTTTGCTATGCAGTGTAAAGTTAACAACATAAAGCTTAATTACATTGATGATTGGGTACTGCACCAATACCACGACAAGTTTACGCCACCTATAAACTACGCCGAAGATATTTGTAATAACGCCAACACCTTTGCAAAAAAATGGCAGTTTTTACCTATGTTTGGTTGGCTAAAAAAAATGGCCGTTATGGATATAGTTAAAATTGACGAAAAGAACCACAGCGTTAAATTTTTAAAAAAGCCGACCCGCGATGAGATAGAAGCATGCCGTTCTACCTCGCCATATTAAATAAGGTGCGCTACATGCTAAAAGCTAAACAGCATAAAATGATAAGCAAAGATTATTAATTGAAATTTTTTTAACCAAATGACTGTCTATTTATAAGACAGTCATTTGGAGAAAAATATGTGTAGTTCACCGAAAAGTAGCCGAGCAGTTAAAAAGTCAGCCATTAACTTTAATGACGAACTAACCCAAGAGCAGCGTTTGCGTTTTGCTGCAAAAGCTAATTTAGCACAGCTGCGCCGCGAGCAACGTCAAGCCGCTAATAAGCGCTTTGAGCAAAAGCATCGCCCCGTAAAAAAGCCAGCAACGGGCTTGTTTTCATGGTTACAGCAGCTAGTAAGTTAACTATTATTAAGCGTGGTGTTTTTGCCGCTAAACCATCCACATGTAGCACATAACACACCTGCACCTGCACATAACCAAAGCGGCGCACTCCAGCTGCCGGTACTTGTATGTAGCGCCCCAGCTACCATAGGGCCAATAGCCGCCAACAAATAGCCAATACTTTGTGACATACCCGAAAGCGAAGCCGCTTGCGTGGAATTATCGGTACGTAAGCTAATAAACGACAGCCCTAAAATAAAGCACGCCCCCGAGCTAAAGCCAAGTAGTAGCGTCCACACTAATGCAAAGCTTGGCATATAAAGTAGCCCTAGCGCACAGCACGCACTCAGTGATGCGAGTATAAAGCTAAGCGCACTTTGATCTTTTAATTTTCCTAGCAAAGGTATAAGCACAAGCCCAGGTATGGCGGTCGCAATTTGAAAAGCACCATGATACGCGCCTGCTTGCGTTGCGCTTTGGCCCGCTTCGGTGAGTATGCTAGGCAGCCAAGTAATAATGATGTAATTTAAAAATGAATTTAGCCCCAGTAACAAGGTAAGTTGCCAAGCAAGTAGGTAGCGCCATACGCTTTTATTAAGTGTTGAAGCCTGTGCTGTTTGTGCCGGTTTTGTGTGTTTATTTAATTGCGCCATCCACACAATTAAAGTGGTAATTGTAATGAGTGCACTTGCCCCTAATGCAAACTGCCAGCCTAACCCTTCATATTGGCTAAGCGGATAAACTAATGCTGAAAAGCCACCCGAGGCAATGCCCATAGTGAGTACATAAGCAGAGGTCATTACCGCCACTTTTGCCGCAAAGTCGCGTTTTATTATACTTGGTAGCAATACGTTAGCTATGGCAATACCTGCGCCTATTATGGCTGTGCCTACAAAGAGCATAATGGATGAATTAACCACCCGTGCGGCAATACCCAGTAATATTAAAAATACAGCAAAAAACAATGTGCGCTCAAGCCCTTGGCGTTTAGCGAGGCTTGCAGCCATAGGCGATATAACGGCAAAGGCAATTAGCGGTAACGTGGTAATAAAGCCTGCTTGCGAAGCGGTTAAATTAAAATGCGCAATTATTTGTTCAAGCACAGGGGCAACCCCTGTAAAAGGCGCACGTAAATTGGCAGCAATAAGTAAAATACCCATTACAAGCAATACGCTTGAGAAGCGCGACATACCAGCATTACTGTGAGGTGTGTGAGTCATTATTACAAAATAAGTTAGCTAATTATTGGCGCTAGTATAAACAAATCAGCAGTATTATAATTTAGCTATACTGACATTAAATAACTAAAAACTGACAAAATATGTTTGAGCCTAAAGGGTGGGGATACCTACAAAACTACGAGCACATGGCACAGCCTATAATTGCCAAAGTAGATACCGCACAAGGCAGCAAAGAATACCCGTTACATACTCACCCTAAGGGGCAGCTAATTTTAGCGCTTGATGGTTATGTTACCTGCGAAGCGGCTAACAAAATGTGGATGGTGCCAACGCACAGTGCTATTTGGGTACCTGCAAATACCTTACACAGCAATCGCGCATCTGATAACGCCAAATTATGTTTTGTATTTATTGATGCCAATAAGCACGGCATGCCACAGCATACCTGTACATTAGCAATAACGGGGCTGGTAAAAAGTTTAATGCTAAAACTAGCGAGCGAACACCAAGCCTATAATGAAGACACTAAAACAGCACGTTTAGCTCAGGTACTGTTTGATTTATTAATTGAAATGCCCGCCCAGCCGCTCGACTTTGTGTTATCTAAGCATGCGGTTATTCAAGCAATGGGGCAGCAGTTACTCGCACAGCCAAATAATCGTAAAACCCTTGCGCAATGGGCACACGATTTTGCTTTAACCGAGCGGACGTTGGCACGGCTTATAAAAAAGCAAACCGGTATGACCTTTGGTAAGTGGCGAATGCAATTACATATAATTACAGCGCTGCAGGCTCTATCAGATGGGCAAACTGTACAGCAAGTGTCGGCATTATTGGGGTACGAATCGGTGAGTGCGTTTATAACTATGTTTAAAAAGGTAATGGGAAAATCGCCCACTAAATATATGGGCGATTTAAATTAACCTTTATACATGGTTTTACCACGTGTACGTAGCCGAAAGCATGGCGTTACGTGGCTTGCCAGGGAAGTACCTATCGCCAGTAAAGCTGGTGTAATCAGCACGCTCTGCATAAGCTTCGTCGGTAAGGTTAATTATACGTGCAAGCACTTCTAAATTATTGGTAACTTGCCACTTTGCACGCAAGCTTAAAATATCATGCCCCTCGTAACTATGTAGGTTTTCTGGGTCGGTATAGTAACTACTTACGCTATGCCATTGCAGTGCAAGCGCTAGGTTATTAAAGGCTTGCCAGGTTAAATCAAGGTTAGCCACATTGCGAGGCGCGGTGTCTACGTTGTTACCGTTTATATTTAGCCCATTAATTAACTGATTATTGGTATACGTGTGCTTTGCATGCGTACCTGCAAATTGTAAGTTAAGCGTTTTGCTTAATGCATAATCTACTTCAAGCTCAATACCTCTGTGACGTGAACTGCCATCGTTAACGTTAAAGAAGTCGCTATCGCGATAAATAGTATTGTGTTTGCTCATAGCATACACAGCCAATGCGTAACTTACATTGCTGTAATATCCTTTTAAACCAAGCTCGGCATTATTGGCTATTTCGGGGTTTAAATCGGCGGTCGTTTGCTCGCGTTGTAATTGGTAAAGCTCTGCCGCTTGCGGCGCTCGGTAGCCACGGGAAAAGTTAGCGTATAGCGTATTGTTATTGTTGAGCTTGTAGCTCACGCCAAATTTAGGTGAGGTATTGCTAAAGCTATTTTTACCACTGGCTGGGCGACTATAACGGCAACCGCCAAAACCACATTCTGTGCCGTCTTCTGTTGTGCGCCCTGTGAGCATATTATTAGTGTAATCGTACTGCATATGCTCATACCTGAGGCCGGCGCTAATAAACCATTTATTTAATTGCCACTCAACTGATGCAAACGGCGCATACAGGGTTGCGTTTACATCGTAATCGTAGTGTTTGCCTTGCGGTACTGTGGCTACTAAAAATGCAGAGCCTTGAGTTGGCTGGTTTTGGCTTTGAGTAAAGTCGCTGCGAGTGTATTCGCCATCAAGCCCTAGGTTTACTTTTACATTACTTTGCAAGTTATGTTGATAAAGCGATTGCACACCTATGCCTGTTTGACTGTTGGTTTCAAGCGGGGTGCCAGGTAAAAAATGCTTAAAAAAGTCCATGCTTTGGTCGCGCACATAAGGCGTAATAGAAAGCACATTGCCGTTTTTTAATTGCCACTGGGCGTTGCTCCACGCTCTAAATGAGCGGGCTTTTCTAAATGCATCGGGGTCAAAGTTTTGCTGTGCTATGTCTTCGTTTTTATAGCTTTCAAAACCCGTAATAAAGCCCGCAGTGTGCTGATCTAAATTTGTGTATGTAAGGCCAGAGGTAAGCAATAGGTTTGAGTGCTCAAAGCGGTGGCGAATATTTATTTTTTGCTGTTTAACGCTTTCATCATCACGGTAACCGGTATCGTCGGTAACACTGGCGTTTATGCCAATACCACTGTTGCCGTAGTCTTGCCCAGCGCGAAGCTTATAACGGGCATACCCGTATGAGCCATAATCAAGCCCGACTAATCCACCGTCTTGCGTGGTATCGGGCGTTATTACATTAATAACACCATGCACAGCATTTGAGCCATAAAGTGCAGAGCCGGGGCCTTTGAGTACTTCTATGCGCTGCGCCATTTCACTATGCGCTTCAAAAAGCTCGTTAATATTACAAAAGCCTGCAGCACGCAGTGCAATGCCATCTTCAAGGGTTAGTATGCCGCCACAGGCTGCCGCGCCCGAGAGCACCGGCGAGCGAAGGGCCGGTAGGTATTCTTGCCCATTTCCGCGCTGTACGTTAGCACCTGCAATACGTTGTAAGGACTCTTCAACATGAGTAGGCGCAATGCTATTTAACTGCGCTTCAGATAAGGTACTAATAGTAAGTGGATAGGGGGTAGCCAGTGCTTCTGTACGTGATGCGGTGGTTGTTATGGTTTCTATTGCATCATCGTTTTTATTATCAGCAATTGCAACGTGGCTGAGTGGCAATAACAGCGGCAAAATATAAGGTTTCATACATTCCTTTAAGGTGAGTAACGCTTTATTAACGCCATGGTAAGGTGTTTTAAACAGTTTTTAAACCGCTTGCGTTAAAGTGCGCGTATTCTATATACCCGGTAAGTTAGCGATAATATAAAGCAAGCCGCAGCGGGCACGGTTAAAGCAAGTAGGGCTAAGTGCTCATAAAGCATAAACCCGCACACTCCACCTAATAAAAAGCCGGCAATAATAAGTATAAATATTACGCCTTTGCGGGTATCAAAGGGTTCACCTTTTAGCACTTTGCCTATCATTAAACCTAGGTCGGTAAAAATACCGGTTAAATGAGTGGTGCGCACTACTGCGCCGCTGTAGTTAGTGGCAAGGGCGTTTTGTAAACCACAGGCGGCAGAGGCAAGCGTTATGCCATAAACATGGGCGTGGCTGAGTAAATAGGCGCTTAAAAGCAGTAATAGGCCTTCAATAAATAATAGGGTGTCGTAATGGCGTCCCAGCTTTAACGAGCCGCCGGTAAGTAAAAAACCAGAAAGGGCAGAGCCAAGCATAAAGCTCAGCACTACAGCCAATAGCAATAGTGCGCTAGAGACGTTACTCATTAAGCTAATGCCAAGTAGCGTTACACTGCCCGAAAGGTGCGAAATAGCCTGATGCTCAAACCCTAATAACCCAATAGCGTTAACAATGCCAGCAATAAAGGCGAGTGTAAACGCGCCGTACTCAACCCATTTTGGTAATTTAGTTAACATTGCCTACCTTATTAATGCACACCGAATTGTGCTTTATAGCGCTTTATTTGCTCATCAATGAGTGCGGTGTTGACCACGCCGTGCTTAAAAGCAATATAAACAGGTAGGGCGTAGCCTTCAAGCTGCTTAGCATGTATGTTTTTATAGCCTTTTGAGTACCATAAACCGGCTTGATAATTAGTTATTGCGTAGTCAACACGCTGTTTATTAAGCAAATCAAACGTGGCTTTAGTGGAGAGTGAATGCATAAAGTTGCTTTGTTTAATATTGTATTCTTTTGCCAGTACACTGGGTAATTTAACGCCTCTTAGCATAGCAATACGTGAATTTGATAAGTCATTATTAAGGTTCGCTTTTTGTGTGCTAAATAAACCAAATTGAGTGGTGTGTAGCGGCTCAGTGGTAAATTCTAAATATTGCGCACGCTCGGTATTATTAGCCAACGCAAAGTAACAATCGTAGTAACCTAACGTCATTTCTTTTTTAATGCGTGCCCACGGTAAATGCACCACCTCAATGTTTAAATTTAAATTACGCTCTATAAAAGCTAAATAGTCTATGTCTATGCCCGTAAAGGTATGTGTTTTATCGTCATAAATTGTAAAAGGCGGGTAATGGGTAGTTGCACAGCGCAGCGTTTTATTAGGCGCGGCTAATAATAGCGAAGAAAAACTAAAAGCTAAAAGCAGCAATAATGTGCGCATAAATGTAAATCCGATTTTTTCTTATGTTAGTGTGTTTATTATACAGCGATATTCGGTTTTGAGGTGATGATCTATGTATTTTTTCTTCTCGTATAAGTTTAAATTTTAAGAGATAACCATGTTTAACGCAGAGCAGCAATCGCGAATTATAGAAATGGCGTGGGAAGACAGAACTCCCTTTGAGGCAATAGAGCAGTTATACGGGCTTAATTATTCACAGCTGGTATTGTTTATGCGAGAGCATATTTCAAAGGGGAGTTTTAAAGTGTGGCGCAAACGCCACGCAGGGCGTAAAACCAAGCATTTAAAACTGCGAGACCCAGCCATAATGCGTAGCCATTGCAAAACACAGTACAAGCCGAGATAAATAGCTGCTTGCAGTTTCATATGATGTTCAGGCGTGTTTGATAATCTTTAGCTATTAACATTATTAGAGATTATTTATGAAAGCGTTTTTATATACGGTTTTTTTAGCGGGTGCCTTGGTTAGCGTTAATGCACAGGCAAAGCCCGACAAAGACAATCACGGCCATAAAAATGGTCACCATAAACATCAGCAGCACAACTATAAAAGCAGTAAGAAACTATCTAAAAAGCAGCAAAAAAAGTTAGTGCGTGCTGGGTGGACGCCACCAGGGTTAAGTAAGCGTTACCATAGAGGCGATTACCTAGACCGCAACGTTTATAAACAAGGCCGCGTTATTGAACGTTCTAGAGATAATGGTACAGTAAGTATAAAAATAGACAGTACAGTTATACACATGGTGCACGATACCCGAGAAATACTTTCAATTTTAACTCGTTAAGTACAATTTATAAGGATATTTAAATGCTCATTGCACTGGCTATAATCATTGGCTTTTTTTTATTAGTGACCTTGTTACCTATGTCGTACAGTCAGCACTACTTAGTGCGCAGCTGCGACTTCGTTCGACTACAGGTATTTTATATAGCCAGCGCTGTTGCAATTATATCGTTTTATTTACTGTGGCAAAGCAGCAATAGCGGGTATTTGTATACTGCTTTAACCGCATTACTAACCATGGCATTACAAGGTAAGTGGATATTTCCTTACACTTGGCTTGCTAAAAAAGAAGTTAAAACGGCCTCAGTGAGCGAAGATCACAGTGTTAGAATCATGTCGGCTAATGTGCTTATGTCAAACCACAATAGTGAGCAACTAATCTCACTGGTTGATAAACACCAGCCCGATTTATTAATTACCCTTGAAAGCGACAGCTGGTGGGAAAACAAATTAGCTGTTCTTAAAAAAAACTACCCCTATTATATTGAATGCCCTAAAGACAACCGCTACGGCATGCATTTATACAGTAAATTTAAAATTCTTGATGCGCAAATATGTGAGCTCATTGAAGATGATATTCCTTCAATTCATATCCTGTTCGAAAACAATGAAGGCCTTGAAATGCAAGGGCACTTTATACACCCCGCGCCACCAAGCCCAACAGAAGAAGACTCATCGCGCCCACGCGACTCAGAGCTAATAATGGTAGCTAAAGCACTTAAAAAGCCAACACGCCCGACCATTGTAGCCGGTGATTTAAACGACGTAGCATGGTCGCGCAGCACCCGTTTATTTATGCAAATAAGTGGTTTTTTAGACCCACGTAAAGGCCGTGGCTTTTATAACACCTTTCATGCAAGTTACTTTTTTATGCGTTGGCCGCTCGATCATTTATTTCACAGCCAAGGCTTTAAAGTAAAACGCATTAAGCGCCTTGCTAAATATGGCTCAGACCACTTTGCACTACTTACCGAGCTGGTGTATGAAAACGCCAAGCAGCATTCATTAGAAGATAAACCAAAAGAGCTAAAGCAAGAAGAAATTCAAGAGCTTGCTATGAGTAAAGCCGATAAGCGAAAAGTGCCAAGGTTTGAGAAGAGCTAGCTATTAGTTTTTAGCTATTAGCTGTTAGTTGAATATGTTTTAACTTGAACGCTCAGGTTTAACTCATGGTACTTCATCAGCCTGTGTAGGTCGGATAAGCGAAGCGCCATCCGACACAGTAAAATACCTTACCAGTTATAATCATTATTTATGTTGTCGAGTGCCTCATGGCGTGAAGCTACCTTCCAGATTTAACTCATTTCTGCCCCAAAACGTGTTTAGGCGAATGCCTCAAAAGAGCGATAAGCGGTCATTGATACTGGCCAAATATCGTCATTAATAGATTGGTAAAACTGCTTTTTGCGCATATATTCATGAAAATGAGCGATGAGCGCATATTGTTCTATTTAACTTTACCTAAAAACTTTAGAAAACATAGTTATAGTAATACCTTAGGTTATTTGTTAAAACTATATAAAGTAGATAAATGAGCGTTAAGTCGGCAGAAATATGTGTGATGAGCGCACTATTAATTGTTATATCGCTGTAAACATCGCCTGTCGCCCCACTGTCGTGTGAATTTCGTAACCGACAATCGATTAAAACATGGATAGTTTCCTCTCACATTGGTAAGGAGCCCAAATGATAGTCAAACGTCTTAGAGAAAAACGAAACTGGTCACAAGAACAACTTGCCACGTTAAGCGGCTTGAGTACTAGAACTATTCAACGAATAGAAAGTGGAAACAAGGCCAGCATAGAATCTCTTAAAGCCCTTGCCTCTGTGTTTGAAATTGACATTTCTAAACTTCAAGAGGAAATTATCGTGATAGACAAAACATCTAAAGAATGGAACAAAGAGCCAATATGGGTCAGGTTTTCGTTTTGGGGAGTAAAAGCAAGAAAGCAAATTGTTATGTTAGAAATTATAACGGTGCTCATGGGCCTATTAACTTGGTTCATAAAACCCGACGTAATTGCGACGCCGGCATTTTTTCTTCTAGCTTACATCTTTTCTAACATGAAGCACTATATTGATACGAAGAAATATTGGTGAGTAGCGATATAACAACTCAATAAACGCACTCACTTCGTTCGCCGGGACGCATACACGCAGGGCGGCTTCGCTATTATGCCCTACGTGTCTGCGCCCGTTATTGAAAAGCTAGGCTTAAAAATCAATTACCTGTGATAATTTAATATTTAAAAGGAATTAAAATGAGTTTTATTAATGAAATCAACGAAGCAAGAAGTGAGACTTTTAAAGAGTCTGTAAAACAAAGGCATGTTGATAAACAAAAAGAGTTACAAGAAGAACAACTTGAATTTCATAGTATAATTACTGAAACCATAAATAGAATCGACGAAATTAAATCTGGTATTTTAAATGCTGCGAAAAGAGATGATCACTCATATATCATCCTGGACAATTTCAAATGGGTTAAATCACCTTACTTTCTAGGTTCTGTTGATTTTGATGGTGCGGCACTTAATACAAGTGAACTCCTCTCAGGAGATCCAACATTATTAGGATTTAACTCTGAATGGCACAAGACATATCGTCAGTTTGTGAGAGAAACAATTAAAGATAAACTTTTTTTAAATCTCTGGGAGCAGTTAGAATCATTAGGCCTTGAGCCTTTTGTAACAAATGATGGTTTTAAAAATCAGTTTGGTGTCAAACTTTAAGCCTAGCAAGAGTCTAAGGTTACGACAGTCCGCTCATGGCACAGAGCCGACCTTCGGCTCTAACTCGTTTTTGTCCAAAAACGAGTTTACTGACCGTTTGCTCACCACTCTTACCTGCCTAGCTAAGCCAGGTTGTCTAAATTCTATGCTCAGTATTAGTCAATTGACAGCTTTGTTTTTAATTTCTCTCACAGTGTTTACGGTTTTAAATACACTTGTTGTATAGATCTATTCGTGCATAAAACCATGCAGATTCGTCCATAAAAAAAGCCTAAAAGTGATTGCTCACCTTTAGGCTTAATAATATTTTTTAAAACACGTATAAATATTTTTTTAATACGTGTATCTCAGGTGTAGCTAAATTAGCTATTGATCATAATACATTTGATATTCACAAATTCGCGCATACCAAAGCCGCCGTGCTCTCGGCCGTAACCACTTTCTTTAACACCACCAAACGGTAGGTTTGGTTGGGCAAGGCCGTAACCGTTAATATTGATCATACCGGTATCAAAGTGCTTTTTAGCCAGTTCAATGGCTTTTTTCTCATCTTTAGAGAAAATACCACCGCCTAAACCATAGCGAGAGTCGTTGGCGATGCGCATTGCATCGTCGTTGTCTTTTGCTTTTATGAGCGAGGCTACAGGGCCAAATAATTCGTCATCGTATGCTGGCATGCCTGGCGATAAATTATCAAGAATAGTCGGTGGGTAGTAGTAACCTGTTTGCGATGGAACTTCACCGCCTGTGACTACATTTGCACCTGCTTCAACAGATTGCATTACTTGGTCGTGAATTTTATCACGTAAATCTTCACGTGCCATTGGGCCTAGATCGGTATCTTCGGCCATTGGGTCGCCCATTTTTAATGCTTCAAATTGCGCTTTAATTTTTTCTTTAAAGTCATCATATAATGACTCTACAACCACAAAGCGTTTTGCCGATACACAGGTTTCGCCGTTGTTGATCATGCGCCCTGTAACACAGGTTTCAACAGCAAGGTCTAAATCTGCATCATCAAGTACTAAGTAGGCATCGTTACTGCCAAGCTCAAGCACTGTTTTTTTAACGTATTTACCTGCTTCTTCAGCTACTTTTTTACCGGTAGCGTCACTGCCTGTAAATGTTACGCCGCTGATTGCTTTGTGTGAAATAAGCGCGCTGGCAGTTTTGCCATCAATAAGTAAGTTGCTAAAGCAATATTCAGGGAAGCCCGCTTGTTTAAACAGGGTATCGATTTTCTCTGCCATACCAAATACATTACCGGCATGTTTAAGTACGGTGGTGTTACCGGCCATAATGTTAGCTGCACTGTAACGAATTACTTGGTATAGCGGGAAGTTCCAAGGCTGAATACCTAATAAAACGCCCGTTGGTTGGTAGCTAACAATAGCGCGGCCGCCATCCATATCGCGCTCTTCATCGCCAAGTACTTGTGGGCCGTTTTCGGCTGTGTAACGACAAATACCGGCGCACAGTTCAACTTCTTGAAAACCTTGCTCGTACACTTTACCCATTTCTTCGGTCATTAGCTTAGCAATGGCTTCTTTTTGCTCTTCAAATAAAGAGGCTAGTTTATTTAAATACTTAGCACGCTCGGTAAATGAGGTTTGGCGCCATTTTAAATATGTTTCGTGAGATTTTTCGACTACCTGCTCAGCTTCCTCTTGAGAAAGCAGCGTGTAGGTATCAATGGTTTGTTCAGTTGCGGGGTTGATTGTTTTAACTGTGTTACTCATTTTTATCTCCTTACAAATTAGTTATCAGTAAGGGTGCAAACACAAAGCCAGTTTGTTTTATAAAGTAAAATAGAGTTTAAGTTATTGAATAGTAGTCGCTTTAAATTTAATTGTGGGATGTAAATAAAAAGCGAGTGATGAGCAAGCAGTAAAAAATACTGCTTTATGCAAATTTTACAGCCTTAGTTAAATAGTTGCTGTGCTATTTGTTTTAGTAGGTAAGTTTCACGAATGATAGACAACCCTTGTTTTTCACTAAGGCTCATTGTGCGCTCGTTGTGTGCAATGGCGTCGTATATATTGACCCATTTAGGCGTCATACCATTTTGTTGCTCGTAATGTTCAAGCTGTGCTTTGCCAAGCTCTTTGTCTGTATCGCATAAATAGCAATACGACTGTATATGTATAATATCAAAGTCGTCTTTGTACCAAGGGCGGTACTCTTCGTATAACCCAAAGGGTTTAATAACCTGTATATTTTGCGCGCCAGTTTCCTCGCTAAGCTCTCTTATTAACCCTTGCTCTAGGGTTTCACCTTCATCCACACCGCCGCCGGGTAAACTGTAGTCTTCGTAGCGATTGGTATACATTAATAAAATGTGTGCATCTTTAATCACAATGGCGCGGCCTGTGCGGCGGGTAAATTGAGTGCCTTGGTTTAAATTTATGCCAGGGTGGACCATTGTTTTTAATAATTGCATTTTGTCTCCTTTTTAAAAGCAAAATTATATCAGCTGGTATACTTAGGCGAGTAGTAAAAATAATTCTAATTATTTTTAAAAATTATGATCGGTATGGCTTAAGTTTACGTACATACTCGGTTGTTAAAATTAAACGTTAAAAGACTCAATAGTTTAATCATTTTTAAGAGATTCTAGTAGCCCCTTTTATTTGCAAAATAGGGTGCGTAGAATAAGAAGAAAAGCATAGGGATTTATCATGTTAAACATACTTTTAGTCGATGATGACGTTGAATTTAGTGACGTTGTTTGCCACATTGTCGAATTCCTCGGGCACAACATTTGTACTGCAACTAGCTTAAAAGAAGCACATCAATGGTTTGAAAATAATACCTTTGATCACGTGTTGCTCGATTTTATGCTGCCAGATGGCAGTGGTCTTCATTTACTCGATCATTTAAAAATGATTGGGCAGTCTCCAAAAGTGACGCTTATTTCTGGCCACCCTTCAGTAAAAGGGATTTTGGCAGACATGTGTGAGCAAGATGTTGGGCATTTATTAAAGCCGCTGCAACGCGAAGACCTAGAGCTGGTATTAAATGGCCCTAAAAAAACAGCTAAAAAAGCTAAAGTTCCGGCTATTACTCGCCATTTTAATAGTTTAATTGGTGAATCAGAGCCAATGCAAAAGCTTTACACCATGATAGAGCGCGTAGCTAAAACCAATGCTAACGTGATGCTAATGGGGGAAAGCGGTGCAGGTAAAGAAGTGGTCGCCCAAGCAATTCATAACGCAAGCCAATGCGAAGGCCCTTTAGTGGCGAGCAACTGTGGTGCTTTGTCTAAAGAGTTAATAGGTAGTGAGTTATTTGGCCATGAAAAAGGGGCTTTTACAGGTGCAATTGCCCGTAAAGAAGGTGTGTTTGAGCAAGCAGACGGCGGTACGTTATTTTTAGATGAAGTAACCGAAATGCCTATAGATATGCAGCCAAACTTACTGCGTGTGCTTGAAACTAAAAAAGTAACACGTGTAGGCGGCAATCGTGAACTGCCTATAAACTGCCGCGTTATTTCTGCGACTAACCGTTCGCTGACCGACTTAGCGCAAAATAATATTATTCGTGAAGATATTTACTTTAGACTTGCGGTTTTCCCCATTGATATACCTGCGCTGCGAGAGCGAAAAGAAGATATTCCACTGCTTGCGAAAGCCTTTTTAGAGCAACTTAACGATGAAAATGGCACTTCGTTTTATTGGCACAACGAGCAGCTAAAAGAACTACAGCAATACGAGTGGCCAGGCAATGTGCGTGAACTTCGCCACGCTATCCATCGCGCCTTTATTATGAGCGACCCACAATCGAGCGAAATTACACTTCCGGATAACTTAGAGTCGCCGTTTTCGCGTGTAAATACGCTAGTGGCCGACAACCATGTTTCGGCAGGGCAAACCATTGAAGAAGTTGAAAAAGAGTTAATCCACGCCACGCTAGATAAGGTGCAAGGTAATAAAACGCTAGCTGCGCAAATGCTAGGGATCAGTACAAAAACATTGTATAACCGATTAAACGCATACGGCGGAATTGGAGAATATAAATAACCTGAACTCTGAATAATAAACCTATCTCTAGCAGCTATTTTCAACGTTAACTGCGTTTAATTTGCTTGCTATAGGCCAGCTATTGACGCGTAAATTCGCCTTGTTTTCATTGAAAATCTCTGGCTAGAGAAAAGAATTTGGTTATCACTATAATTTAATATTTTAGTAAGTCTCTTAACCAGAGTTCAGGTTGAATAAGTATAGGAAGTAATATGAGTGATGAAAAAGAAGTTAATACGCTAAATAAATTGGTACATGATGCGAGAGCTCCACTGAATAGAATTTCTATGAATGCAGAGCTAATTAAACTGGTATTAGAAAACGATATGCCAAAAGATAAAGCGTTAGCAGCACTCGATAAAATAATTTCAAACTGTCAGCAATGTAGCGAAAGCTTGCAAAACATTACTGATTTTAATAATAAGTAGTCATTTAAAATTAGGTATTTACACATAATGAGTAAGCAAAAGCAGCAGGGTAAAACGAATATAACGTGGGCCGCTTTTATCGCAATAGTACTGTGTATTGTTGTTGGCAATGCAGTTTTGGCATTAAGTACTATTCAGGGATTAACGCAAACCCAAAAAAGCTTGGATAACACCAGCTTATTAGCCGATGGTATTGAGCGTCTTCACTTATCAATTGTGCAGGCAGAGTCTGGCCAGCGCGGCTACTTACTCACCGAAGAAGAAGACTACTTAATGCCTTATTACGATGCGATAGGGCAAATAGAATCGCAAATGGAGCATGTAAAGTCTCTACACTCTGAAATTGAGGGCCAAGCTGAGCGAATTGCTGAGTTATTAGTGTTAACAGAAGCTAAAATTAAAGAGCTTAAACAAACGGTTAAGCTGGCTACGAATGACAAAGAGCGCCGTGCGTTATATGTATTAAATACGCACAGAGGGCGAGAGCTATACAAAGATATTCGCGTTAAAGTTAATGATATTCAAGACCGAGAATTACTGTTTAAGGTGAGCCATTTTTCTAAGCTGGCACAAATAAAAAATGAAGCAAAAATCACCTTTGCTATTACAGCGGTTACTAGTGCGCTTTTAATAATAGGTATGTTTTTATTAACCCGGCTAAACTTAAGAAACGCGGCTAAATACCGTGAGGAGCTTGAAATACAAAACGAAACACTTGCAACTAAAGTGTCTGAGCGTACCCAAGAGCTGACCTTATATTCAGATGAGCTTAGCCGCTCAAACCGTGAGCTTGAAGAGTTTGCGTTTGTTGCCAGCCATGATTTACAAGAACCACTTCGAAAAATTCAAGCATTTAGTGACCGCCTAGAAACCATGTTTAAAGATGAACTGGGCGAAAAAGGCATAGATTATATAGGCCGTATGAAAAATGCAGCGCAACGTATGTCTAACCTTATTAACGACTTGCTAGAATTTTCGCGGGTAACAACGCGAGGTAAAGACTTTGATGACACTGACTTAAAAGGCGTAGTTAACGACATTTTAAGTGATTTAGAAGTTGCCATTAAAGAAAGCAATGCGCAAGTAGAGGTGGGCGAACTACCGGTTATACAAGCCGATAAAAGCCAAATGCAGCAGTTGTTTTTAAACTTACTGTCTAATGCTGTTAAGTTTAGAAAACCAGGTATTGATCCACACATAAGCGTAATGTACGAACACAAAGACGAGTTTAGTGAAGAGCACAACGAGAAAGTGGGTTGGCAAATTATTACCATAAAAGATAATGGTATTGGTTTCTCACAAGAGTATGCTGATAAAATATTTGTACCATTTCAGCGCCTGCATGGGCGTTCGGAATATAAAGGCACAGGGATTGGGCTTTCAGTTTGTAGGCGTATAGTTGAGCGGCATGGTGGGATAATTACCGCTCATAGTAAAGACGGTGAAGGGGCAACCTTCATAATAAAATTACCTGTGGAAACAACGCTTTTCACACTTCAAGGAGAGGCTTAGATGCCGTATTCAAAAGTGAAACCTATTACAATATTAATGGCAGATGATGACGAGGATGATCGCCTACTCACGCAAGATGCGCTAGCCGAAAGCCGTGTATTAAACGAGCTGCATTTTGTGGAAGATGGGGTTGAATTATTAGAGTACTTAGAGCGCAAAGGTAAGTTTGAAGATAAAAATTCATCGCCACGCCCAGGGTTGATTTTGCTTGATTTAAATATGCCACGTATGGATGGCCGTGAAGCACTTGAGGCCATTAAGGCAAACCCAAACCTTAAAGGCATACCGGTTGTTATTTTAACCACCTCTAAGCAAGAAGAAGACATGGTTAAAGGTTATAACTTAGGAGCGGCCTCTTATATTACTAAACCGGTAACATTTGATGGCTTGGTTGATTTAATGAAAACCCTAGGAAAATACTGGGTAGAATTTGTAGAGCTGCCGACAACGTTTAACGACTAGATAAGTAGCAACATTAAGCCCCTAATTAGGGGCTTATTAAATGCAATTAAAAGGAGGTAGTATGTTAGATAAAGTGACTCGCTTACTTTTAGTAGAAGACGATGAAGATGATTACATTCTCACTTGCGACTACTTAGATCAGTTAGATTCACATACATTTGACATAGAATGGATAAGCTCTCCTGAGCAAGCAATAAGCATTTTAAGTAAAAACGATCACGATATTTGTTTGCTTGATTATCGATTAGGCGCCTCAAATGGGCTAAGTGTATTAAAAAAGGCCATTGCTAATGGATTTAGCGGGCCAATTATTATGCTTACGGGGCAATCTAATGATGAATTAGACTCTGCAGCACTTGATGCCGGCGCGGTAGATTACCTTATAAAAACAGAAATGAGTTCGAGCCGGTTTGCTCGCGCTATACGTTATGCTTTAGCGCGTAAAGATGTTGAAGGCGAGCGAGTAGAGCGTTTAAAAGCCGAGGCAGAGAACCGCTCAAAAGACAGATTTTTAGCCCACTTAAGCCACGAATTACGTACCCCGCTTTCATCTATATTAGGTTACACAGAGTTACTGCTACAAAGCGACTTTAGCAAACAGGCCGAAAACGAATTAGGGGTTATTTACCGAAACGGTAAGCACTTGCTGAGCTTGTTAAACGACGTGCTCGATTTATCTAAAATTGCTGCCGACAAATTAGAGCTCACCTTAAGTGAAGTAAACTTAGATAGCATGCTGGCTGATGTTTACACCTTAATGCGTGTATCTGTGCTTGATAAAGGTTTAAAGCTTCGCTTTGAGTCTCTACAGCCTTTACCTCTTATTGTTAGAGTAGATGCCACCCGCGTACGCCAAATACTCATTAACTTAATCAATAATGCGGTTAAATTTACTGAAAAGGGCGAAATAGTGGTTAGTGCCTGGACCGAGTGGGTTGAAGGCCAAGAAATGCTATTTTTTAGTATTAAAGACTCAGGCATGGGGATTGCCCCTGAAAAACAAGCATTAATTTTTAAACCCTTTGAGCAAATAGCCGATGTAGAATCGCGCTCTGTTGGCGGAGCAGGCTTAGGCCTTGCTATTTGTGCCGAGCTATTAACGCGTATGCACGGCAGTATTGATTTAACCTCTAGAATGGGAGAAGGCTCTACCTTTACTATTTCGGTGTACCCAGGTGATATAAGTGAAGTAGAACGCCAAGTATTAAACTTTAGCAGTGGCTCGCAATTACAGACAAAATCAGCACCATGCAAAGTGACCGGCCGCGTATTAGTGGTTGATGATTTACGCGATTTACGCATGTTAGTTGGCCATATGATTAGCACATGTGGTGCGCGTGTAGACTACGCCGAACATGGCCAGCAAGCGCTTGAAAAAGTAAGAATTGCCGAGGCGTACCGCTCACCTTACGACATTATTTTTATTGATATACATATGCCTGTAATGGGTGGTAAAGAAGCGACAATAGAGCTTAGAAAAATGGGCTATACAGGCCCAATTATTGCGCTTACTGCCGCCACTATGAAAGGTATACATGAAGAACTTGCAGCCCTTGGCTTTAACGATGTAATACCAAAGCCCGTTGATAGCTCTTCTTTGTATCAATGCTTACAAGATTACTTAGTATCGCCAGAGCATGCGCCTCAAGCTAAAAACATTCACAGCGACAAAGCTGTAATAGAGAAAAAACAGCGCTTTTTATTGGTTGAGGACGACCAAGATGCAGCGCAAATTACGCAGTTGCTGCTAGAAAGTTTAGGGGTAGAAACCGTTATTACCTCAACGTGTGCACAGTGTTTACAAACCCTCAATCATGACCAACAATTTAATAAGGTATTGCTAGATATGCACTTACCTGACGGGCGTGGTGTAGATTTAGGTAAGCAAATTAACGAACGTTACCCTGACTTAAGCTTGGTGATTGTTAGTGGTGCAGAGCCCGATCCTAAGCAGATCAAAGATTTAAATATTAATCATGTACTTTTGAAACCGATTAATCTGAGCTTATTAGAAACCTTGATCAGCTCGTAATTTAGAAGTTATTTTATGCAGTCGATAAAACTAGAAAGTGAGATATTAACACCCTCTAAAGTAGTATGCGTTGGGCGTAATTACACCGCGCATATTGCCGAGCTTAATAATGAGCTACCAGATCAAATGGTATTGTTTAATAAACCGAACAGTGCGCTTTCGTCTACCTTATTTGCTACGCACAATAACGACACACTGCACTATGAAACCGAGCTGTGTTTTGTTATTAAAAATAATGAGTTGGCAGGCGTAGGTTTAGGGTTGGATTTAACTAAACGTACCGTGCAAAGTAAGCTTAAAAATAAAGGGTTACCGTGGGAGCGCGCCAAGGCGTTTAACGGCTCGGTATTATTAACGCCCTTTGTCGCTATAGCGGATGCTGAGCAGGCGTTTACGTTTGAGCTTAAAATTAACGATAACGTTATTCAACAAGGCGATACGCAATTTATGATACACAAGCCTAAAGATATTTTAAGTGAAATTAATGAGTTTATGCACTTAGAAAATGGCGATGTAATAATGACAGGAACGCCTGCAGGCGTAGGGGAAGTGCCTGCAAACAGCGTATTTACAGTAAGCTTGTATGCTAATTCGACCTGCTTGTTATCGCAAAGTTGGCAGGCACAATAGGATTAAGTATTTGCTGTTGGTAATGCTTAGTAAACTGCGGAAAACTTTGCTCTAACCAAAAGCGCTGACTATTTATATAAGCAGGCGATTGTAATACCTGCTTATGTAGCGCTTTATTTATTTTATTAAGCGCCTTGGTAGCAAAATCATTCGGTGCTCTTACTGCACACCCTATAGCCCCTAAAACAAACTCTCTAGGGTCTTCTTCAATTGGTAAACTGACTATATTTTTAAACTTACTGTGGTTGACAAAATAATCCCTCATAAACGGGTAGTCTATTGTGTAATCTAAAAAGCCGCGACTCAAGCGAGCAATAACAGCTTGGCTTTCATTTTCGCTGCTCCAGCTTAGCGATGCTTTATGATACACCGTGGTGTTTTCGATTATTTTATTAATTTTTGAAGTAAACTTGCGCGCCGCGGCTTGACCATACACATATTGCTCGTCTGACAATAAATGAATAAGTTTAATAGGGCTGCCATACTTAGCGTGTATTTCTGGAGCAAGTTTTTGAGTGGTTAAAACCGAAAAAGGCGGGTAAACCGTGGTGGGGGTAGAAAACTGTAACACCCCATTGGCCGTTTTTTTATGAATAACACACGGAAAGCATACATTATCGCCTTCATTTAAGTGCTTATTAATTCGCTCTTGCGGCACGATTAGTCGTGTGTGTTTTACATCATCAATGCTGTTAATTAGTTGCTCGGTGAGGTTGTCGCAAATACCACCTTGCGGCGCATGCGAATCTTTATCCATATGAAAGGGGGGCGTGTAACTTTGTAGCCATACAATTTCTTTAATTGGGTGAGTATTGTCAGCGTACCCGTAACGCATTAAACCACCTAGGACACCAAAGAATAAAATTACATTTCTAAGCATAACTCACTAAAAATAATCCATTTAAGTTAACTTTAGTATAGTTTTACTTTGTATATGTTCAAATGTAAGAGAGAAAAAGGCAGTAAAAAAACTGCCTATTATTTTGGTTTAATATGGCTGCGGGTAATCTTTAAAAATAGTGCCAATTTCAGTTAGAGTGTCGTCGCTTAAAGTTATGCTAAAAGCGTCAATGTCTTCTTTTAATTGGGCGATGCTGGTCGCACCAATAATTGACGAGGTAACGCCATCGACTTGATTACACCAAGCAAGAGCCAATTGGGCTGGGGTTATGCCGCTTGCATGTGCAAGCTCTACATAACGCTGCGTGGCTTTTTGCGCGTTAGGGGTATCTCTAAAAATGCCATTGCGCTGCATAAATGTCCAACGCGAGCCCGCTGGGCGTGCGCCGTTTAGGTATTTACCCGTTAGCAGGCCAGCAGCAAGCGGCGACCAAGGTAAATAAGCAATGTCTTCATGGATACACTGCTCAATTAAATAGGGCCAATCTTTAGCGTGCGCCAGGCTAAACTCGTTCTGAATAGACACCATACGCGGTAAGTTATGCGCTTTTGCTAAATTTAAAAATTGGCTAATGCCCCATGGGGTGTCATCTGAAAGGCCACAATATTTTATTTTTCCGGCTTTAACACACTCATTAAGGCCCTCTAAAATATCAAGCATACCCGCTTGTTGTTGCTCAGTATCTACGTCACTAAAAGTGAGTTTACCTGGCCACTGCCTGCCAAAATGTGGGGTAGAGCGATTAGGCCAATGCAATTGGTATAAATCTATGTAGTCGGTTTGTAGGCGTTTAAGTGAGTTATCTACGGCCTCAATGACAGCGCTGCGTGTTATATCGCCGCCATCTCGTACCCACGACAAGCCATTGCCTGCAATTTTACTCGCCAATACAATATCGCTGCGCTTTTGCGCATTACGACTTAGCCAGTTACCTATAATTTGCTCTGTTTTACCGTAGGTCTCTGGTGAAGGAGGAACGGCATACATTTCGGCAGTATCTATAAAATTAACGCCTTGTGCCAAGGCATAAGCTATTTGCTCATCGGCGTCTTGCTGGGTATTTTGTTTACCCCAAGTCATGCTGCCTAAGCATACTCTAGAAACATCAACACCGCTGCTGCCTAACGGACTGTATTGCATTTAAAATCCTTAAATTATGTAAGATCTTGAGAGTGGATAATTAATACCAATTCGCAATAAACCTACTTAAGCGAATTGATGTAGTGCCGATAGTAATGGCTCTGAAATCGCCGCTTTTTGTCCTGTTTTAAAGTCAAACATAACAACTTGAGAATAGCCTGTGGTAGTAATAGCTTGCTGAGCATGGCTAAATACAGAGTAATTCATCATAAAACGGTCGCTTTTTATATCTGAAATAGTAATACCTACGGTTAAGGTATCTGGGAAGGTCACTGGACGTTTATAGCGAATATTGTTTTCACTAATGACTGGGCCTATTCCACCTGGTTTTATCGTATCAAACTGATTTATTTTATTTAGAAAATCGATACGCGCAATTTCAAAATAACGCAAGTACACCACGTTGTTAACATGTTGTAGGGCGTCCATATCGGCCCATGCTACGGTGATATCGGTATGAATAGGGTGCTGATCTTTGAACCTTTGCATGTATGTGTACTCTTAGTTTTAAATGAATGAGGTTATCAATATGGTGTTTGTAGCTCAAGACAATAAATGCCATGTTTTTTTATAAGATGATTGTACCTATTTATTTTTAGGACTACAGTTAAATAACACAGACAACACACACACGAGAACACACATGCAAAATATAATTAATTGGGCTTTAGCCAGTTTAGTTTTTATAGCGTCTTTTGCTTGCTATGCAATGGGTAATGCCTCCGGCGGCATAATGCTTTTAGCTGCGGGGTTTTTATTGGAGTTTGTTTTTTGGCTACATTGCTTTAAAAAATCAAAGCGCTTTAAGCAGCCGTTTTAAAAAAGCGGTTTAAAGCTTGCGCGGTTTAACGCGCTACACCTAGTAGCGCTTTAACTTTAGCAAGCTAAACAGGCTTTAATGGACTTGCTTAATGAAAGTGAATCCTTAATAATGGCTGTATAAATAAACAGTTGTTATGTGGTAATGAAAAAGTTTATTCATATCGACATGGACTGCTTTTATGCAGCGGTTGAAATGCGCGATAACCCCAAACTTGCCAGTGTGCCTTTAGCGATTGGTGGCAATAGCCGTCGTGGTGTGCTCTCTACAGCAAATTATATAGCGCGCGAATATGGTGTTCGCTCGGCTATGTCTAACTACCACGCTAAGCAATTATGCCCCGATTTAGTTATTGTGCCTGGGCGCATGGCGGTTTATAAAGAAATTTCTAACCAAATACGCGCTGTATTTAAACGCTACACCGACCAAATAGAGCCGCTGTCGCTTGATGAAGCTTACCTCGATGTAACCAACAGCACCGCATGCAAAGGCAGCGCAACGCTTATTGCTCAGCAAATTAGAGCAGATATTTATAACGATACCAGCCTTACTGCCTCTGCCGGAGTTGCCCCCATTAAGTTTATTGCCAAAATAGCCAGTGACGAAAATAAACCCAATGGCCAATTTGTGGTTTTGCCGGATGAAGTTGATGCGTTTTTAAATAATTTACCGCTGGGTAAAATCCCTGGTGTGGGCAAAGTAACCCTCGAAAAGCTTAATTTAAAGGGGTTATACACAGGTAAAGACGTTCGCGAGAAAGGCGTTAATTGGATGCAGCAGCATGTGGGGAATTTTGGTGTATCGCTTTATCAAAAATGTGCTGGCGAATATATTGGTAAAGTAACCACTGAGCGAGTGCGTAAATCGCTTAGTGTTGAACACACCTATGAATACAATAAAAATAGCTTACAAGAATGTTTAGATCAGTTACCTAAATTACTGGAAGAGCTAACAGCGCGTCTTAATAAGCAACAGCTACAAAACCGTATTAATAAGCTAAGCGTAAAAGTGAAGTTTGCAAACTTTGTTGTTACCTCAGCGGATCAAGCTCATCATCAATTAAATACTGCTATTTTTACTGAATTACTCTCTAAGGCGTATCAACGGGGTATGCAGCAACCGGTTCGCTTATTAGGTATTGGGGTAGGTGTTAAAAATGAACCTAATTTAAATTTGCAACTGAGTATTCTTGATTAACTACACGCTTTTTTGCAATTTAGAGTGCTTTAGCAAAGTAATTTAAACGTGGTATAAGCAGGGGCTGCCTTTACTAAAAACTATATAGTGGTTGTTAATTTCTTCTTAAAACATGGAGTCACTTTAGTTTGCTGTAAAACCAAGTTGCCAGATTAAAATGAGCTGATCGCAGTTGGCTGGTTTTGTGTTTTTATATCAACGATAATAGCCCCTTATGTTTTCTAACAGGAGTTTTACTTATGGCATATCCTCAAGCGATAGCTGCACAATCACTTAGTGCAAGCTTTGACTCATTTTCTCACGATGCACTTATTATAATTAGTGATGACTTTTCTCAATTAGCCAATAACTCATTAAGTGATGCTATCGAATCACACGCTAAAGTAGATTCTCGTATTGGTAAACAAGTTACGTTTTTAGTGGTTGATAATGTACGCGTTGTTTTAGCACCTACGGGGCCGCTTAACCGCGATTACGATGATGTAAGACGCTACTTTGATGCCGCTAAGCTAGCGATTAACGAAGCAAAAGCCGCGGGTAGTGTAAACCCTGCTATTTACTTACCAAAATTACATACAGATGCGCGTTACCAGCATGCATTAGAAGTGGCGTATTTAGGCGCATGCCAAGCCTTATGGCAACCTTTAGAGGCGCGCGAATACCACGGCGAAAGCATTGAGCCTATTACGCAAATAGGTTTAATAGATGCAAATGAGCAAACAGTTAAAGCAGTAAATGCAATTGCAGCAGGGCAATATGCGGCACGTGATTTATGCGGTACTGAGCCTGAACGTATGGCGCCACCACGCTTTGCCGATTACTGTGTTGAGCTTTTTAAAGGCTCTAAAGTAGCGGTTGATGTGATTGACGATATTAACACTATAGATAAAAACTACCCTATGCTTAGCACCGTTGCTCGCGCATCTTATGCGGTTGAGCGCCACCACCCACGTGTTGTTAAGCTAGAATACGTGCCAGAAGGTGAAGTAACGCGCACGCTAATGTTTGTTGGTAAAGGACTAGTTTACGATACCGGCGGCGCCGATTTAAAAGTAGGCGGTTACATGGCGGGTATGAGCCGTGATAAAGGCGGGGCTGCATCCGTTGCGGGCTTTATGAAAGCCGTGGCAGATTACCAACCTAGAGGCGTTAAAGTTATTTCTTACTTAGCTGTGGTCCGTAATTCAATTGGCTCTGATTGTTTTGTACCAGATGAAATTATCACTAGCCGTGAAGGCGTACGTGTACGCATTGGTAACACCGATGCAGAAGGGCGTTTAGCTATGGGTGACCTACTTAGCGAAATGAAAGATGTCGCCAAAGGCGAAGTTAACCCAACATTATTCACCGTGGCAACCCTTACAGGCCATGCGGCACGTGCTATGGGCCCTTACGGAGCATATGTTGAAAACGGACCTGCACGTAGCGCTAATATCTCTCGTCAAATAGCGGATTGTGGTGATTTATGGGCAGATGCAGCTGAGGTTTCTCGCTCTCGCCGTGAAGATTACGACTTTATCAAACCGCGTACCCTCGCTGATGATGTTTTATCAAGCAATAATGCGGCCTCTGCTGTTACAGCCCGTGGGCATCAATTCCCTATGGCGTTTTTAGCCGTTGTTGGTGGGCTTGATAAACACGGTAACGACTCTGAGCAGCCGCTTCCTTATGTACATATGGACATTGCTGGTAGTGGTGTTGAAGGCGGTGATTGGCAGCACGGCAAGCCAACCGCAGCATCAGTAACCAGCTTATTTGCACGCTACTGTTTGTAAGCTAAAAACGTAGATGCAATAAAAAAGCCCTGTTAATTCAGGGCTTTTATTTTTTAATTATTTTAATTTAAAGCGATTAACCACGCTCGAAAGCCCTTGGCTACTTTGTTTGAGGTTATCGCTGGCATCGGTAAGTTGCTTTGTATTATTTAGTGATTGCTCTGTTGATTGAGATAGCTCGTTAATACGTAAATTAACCTCGTCAGCGGCTTGTGTTTGCTGCTCGGTGGCACGGGCTATTTGGCTGTTCATGTCGGTAATTATAGATACCAGCCTTTCTATTTCATTGAGCGATGTATCGGCAGATGAAACCTGCTCTACCGTCGTCACCGACAGTGCTTGGCTTGATTTTACCGCCTCTACAGCCGCTTTAGCGCCTTCTTGTAATTTAGTGATCATGGCTTGAATTTCATCTGTGCTTTGCCCGGTTCTGCTGGCTAATGTGCGCACTTCATCGGCAACAACTGCAAACCCTCTGCCGTGCTCGCCTGCACGAGCCGCCTCTATAGCAGCGTTGAGTGCAAGTAAGTTTGTTTGCTCCGATATACTTCTGATCACATCAAGCACAGAGCCTATATTGTTACTTTCGGTTGCTAAATCTTCAGTTACTTGGCTCACTGTTTCTATATTACTTGAGAGTGTTTCTATGGCGGTAATGGTATTCGCTACCACGTTTTTACCGGTTGAGGCATTGTGCGCTGCATCATTGGCTGCTTGTTCTGCGGCGTCGGCATTGCGACTCACATCATGAATTTGGTGCGTCATTTGCTCCATGGCGGCGGCTACTTGTGTGGAGCTGTCGTTTTGTAGCTCAATGAAGGAGTGGCTTGTTCTACTTGACTCATCCACCGTGTGAGCGTGTCTGCTTACATCATCAGCACTGTGCGATACATGTACTAACGACTCGCGCATTTTTAAAACAAATAAATTAAAAGAGCGTGACAGCTCTGATATTTCATCATTGCCCGATTCGCTTAGCGTACGTGTTAAGTCACCTTCACCTTGCGATATGTTTTTCATCATGTCTGCGGCAAGACGAGTAGGCGTGAGTATACTTTTACCAATAAAGTAACTTAATAAAATGACAGCAATAATCATAACTAGGGCGCTAATTATGATGAGGTTACGCTGCTCGCTAAATGCTTCATCTATTGAATCTAGGTAT
This sequence comes from Pseudoalteromonas agarivorans, assembly GCF_024518735.1. Lineage (NCBI taxonomy): Bacteria > Pseudomonadati > Pseudomonadota > Gammaproteobacteria > Alteromonadales > Pseudoalteromonadaceae > Pseudoalteromonas > Pseudoalteromonas agarivorans. The sequence goes on along the minus strand of NZ_JANIGJ010000006.1, from coordinate 38,469 downwards.
ACGCCTGAGCCAATAATCCATTGCCACGGGCTAAAACCTTTTACAAATGCTACTTTATCTACCGGCTGATCTTTTCCTGGTTTTGGCCATTTATAAGGTATAAAACCTTCTTTTTGTTGTTTTACAATGTTCACCATTTCTACAAAAAGTGCTTTGCCGTCGGGGTCTTTATTATTACTTAAGTCTTTACCGTTAAGCGCAGGCTTTATTGGGTGCATTACCATTTTGGGCTGGTAGTTGTTTACCCAAAAGTAATTTGTTTTGTCATAGCGCAGCGCTTTTATAGCGGCCAGTGCTTGTGATTGAGCCTGCGCTTGTGTGAGTGTATTGTTTTGTTCAAGCTGGTGGTAATGCTCAATAACACTGTATGCCGTTTCTACTACATTTTGGGTTTTTAGATATTGCTCGTTTTTGAGTGAGCTATATTGATGAGTTAGGCTAGATATACTAAGTACTATTAGGCCAAATACAACAATGGCTATTAACAGTAAAAAACGTTGAAAAATACTGAAACTACGTAGGTTAAGCATTAATTTGTCCTCAATTAGTGTACGCCTTAGCGCATAGAATAAGCGTAGCTAAAAAAAGCGTTTAATCTAGGCTCACTAACTTATTAAGACAAAAAAAAGGCTGATTTTTCAATCAGCCTTTAGTCTATTTAGTCGTCATCTGATTATTTAACATCAAAATGTCGATTAAAGAAGTTTGTAATGGTTTGGTGTAAATGTGTTTGCACCTGTTTACCGCGTAAGCTGTGTTTTGAGCCTGGGTAGGTCATCATTTCAAACTGTTTTTCGTTATCTTGTAGTTGTTTAAATAATTTAGTGGCGTGGGTAAATAACACGTTGTCATCGGCCATGCCATGGTAAATCATTAACGGGCCTTTTAAGCCATCAGCGTATGGGAATACGGCGCTGTCTTCGTAGCCTTTGGCATTGGTTTTTGGATGACCAAGGTAGCGCTCAGTGTAATGGGTGTCGTAAAGTGCCCAGTCGGTAACTGGTGCACCCGATACACCGGCTTGAAAGTAATCGCCCGCTTTAAACATGGTCATTAGGGCCATGTATCCGCCATAACTGTGGCCATAAATACCAATGCGTTGTGGGTCTACGTAATCAAGCGTGCGTAAAAACTCAACGCCTTTAATTTGATCAGCTACTTCTACAACACCTAAGTGTTTGTAAATAGCGTCTTCAAACTTTTTACCACGGTTGTATGAGCCTCGGTTATCGAGCTGAAAAATAACATAGCCTTGTTGCGCCATGTATTGAAAGTACAAGTTTTTGCTGCGCCAGCTATTTGTTACGCGTTGTGCATGCGGGCCGCCGTATACATTAACAATTACTGGGTGCTTTTTACCGTCTGCAATATTACTTGGTTTAAACAAGCGGTAATGCATTACTTGGCCATCTTCAGCTTTAATTGTGCCGTACTCTGGAGTTGCTAAATCACTTAAATAAGGTGTTAATGGGTGGCTATCATCAAGCTTATTTTGTTCAAGCCATGTGATAAATTCGCCATTTACTTTACGTAGTGCCGCCGAGTTAGGCTTGTTTACCGATGAGCTATTATCAATAAACGTTTTGCTGTCTTTAGCCATTACCACTTTGTGGTATTGGCCTTGTTCGGTGATGCGCTTAATATTGCCTTTTTTAAACAGTGGTGCGCTGTATAAATGGCTTTCAAGCGGGGTGTCTTTACGTCCTGCAAAATACACTATGCCTTTTTTCTCATCTACGCCTTTTAAGCTATCAACAACCCAGTCTCCTGAGGTGATTTGTCGAATTAGCTGGCCGTTAGTGCGGTACAAATAAAGGTGTTTAAAACCATCGCGCTCAGAAGCCCATACAAAATGCTTTTTGTCTTTTAAGAAATGCAGATCAAAGTTTAAATTGATCCACGTATCGCTGTTTTCTGTTAACGCTACTTTTTGCGTTTTAGTATCGCTATTGTAAAAGCGTAGTTCTAACTTATGTTGTGAGCGATTTTGCCATTGATACGAAAGGGTTGTGCTGTCTTTTAGCCACTTAGCACGTGCAATGTAAATATCTTTATCGTCGCCTAAATCAACCCAGTCAACGTTTTGATTATTTAAAGACACAACGCCCAGTTGTATTTCAACGTTGTCGGTGCCTGTAAATGGGTAACGTTGATTAAATAGCTTTACTTCGTCTGCATAAATTTCGTTACGGATGGCTTCTTTTACTGGGGTTTCATCTACGCGAGTGAATGCAATTTTAGATTCATCGCCAGCCCACCAGTAGCCAGTCATCCGGCTCATTTCTTCTTGTGCTACAAATTCGGCCATGCCGTTTTTAATAACGCCACCGCCATCTTTGCTCAGTTGTATTTCTTTACCTGAATCAAGTGCTAAAGCGTAAAGGTTTTGCTCGCGAATAAACGATACATAGTTACCTTTAGGAGAAAAACGGGCATCGGTTTCAAACGCTTCTGTATTGGTAAGTTTTTTACTTTTACCAGATGCAAGCTCGTAATAATACAGGTCACCATTGAGTGGGAATAACAGGGCTTTGCCGTCTTTAGACCATTTATACTCTAAAATACCTTTACCAAAAATACGTTGGCGTTCGCGGCGTGCTTTTTCCTCATCAGAGAGGTTTTCTGGGCCTGAAAATAGCTTTGCAGAATCAACCAGTATTCTGTTGGTGTTATCTTTTAAGTTGTATTCCCATAAATCATAACGGTTGTAGTCATCGGTTTTACCTTGCAGGTAAGTTACGCGGCTACCGTCTGGTGAAAACTTAAGTTGTACGGGAGCTTTACCCGACAAGCTCGGATCATCAAAAATACGCTCTAGCGATAATGGTTTTGCTTGTACGCTTAGTGCGCCAACAGCTAGCGGTAGTGCGAGGGTTAAGTGTTTTATTTTTTTTAGCACAAGGTTGCCTTAGCTTATTATAAATATTGTATTAAATGGTAAAGCTAAGCGTGTGCAACTGCAAATAAATGCTATAAAGTGGCCATTATTAAAGACTAACTAGGATGTGACGATGACGAACCACACTTTTGAACTCGCCCCAGAGCTTAAGCGCGATTGTATAGAACTGGCAGATTGGCCTTTATGTAAGGTGCTATTACTTAACGACAGCCAATACCCTTGGTTTGTATTGGTGCCCAGAAAACCTAATTTAAAAGAGATCATCGATTTATCTGATGCCGATCAAATTGTATATTTAAAAGAGTCGGCCAAACTCAGCAAGCTTATTATGCAAGTGTTTAGCCCTGATAAATTAAACGTGGCCGCTTTGGGTAATATGGTGCCGCAATTACATATTCATCATATTGCACGTTTTACAACTGATGCTGCGTGGCCTGCACCGGTGTGGGGTAAGTTTCCTGCAAAACCATACACAGATGAGCAAATAATAGCGCTAAAAAAAGCGCTGCAGTTATAAACTACAGCGCTTTATTAAAGTATTACAAAGTATTACGTGTTGGGTTAGTTAAGGCCTAACACGTCTTTACCTTGTTTAAAGGTTACATCAACCGGAATATTTGCTTGGCTTAGTTTTTCTAAGTCTTTAGCCAGCTCTTCTTTAATATCGCCATGAGTGGCAATTAGTTGATCTACTTTTTCGTAATCGCCGTCACCTTGTAATGTTAAAATTAAGCGCGACAGCTTAGCCATAGCCACGCCCATTTTTTCCATATTTACACGGTATAAGCCCTCTTCATTTTTAGAAAAAGCGCCTTCTTGTGCAAAAAAGTTAAAGCGGATCATGTTGGCTTTACCATGTGCGCTTGATGCACCAAAACGTACTGAGCGGAAAATACCCGCCATAAAGGTGGTGTAGTAATCTTCTAATGTGCCTTCGGTAATTTCGCCTTTTTTAAGTAACTGCTCAACCATGTATAAACCTAAAATATCGGCTTTACCTTCTTCAAGTGCACTTGCGTGCTCTTGTAATGATTGGCGCACAGTGCCTTTATTTGTAATGGTGTTTTTAATACCTAGGCCATGAGCCACTTCGTGAAACATGGTATTGGCAAAAAAGGCGTTAAAGGTAATATGCTTACGTTGCTCAGGTACAATTAACTGCTCAGCAATTGGCACTAAAATTTTATCAAATTTTGCACGCATTGCGTTTTTAAGCTGCAGGCGACGAGTGCCTTTTTCAAGCTGTACTTGCTCATCGTTTGGTAAGTTAATGGCAATCGTTTTACTGCCCGCATTTGAGTGACCTGCATAGTAAACCACATCGTAAGCATTTAAATCGGCGTCTGAGCCTGGCACTTCTTGCTTATATTTAGCATCTACCGGTAGACCTTTTTGAAGCTCTGGTAAAAAGGCTGCAAATTTAGCTAGGCGCTCGCTCCATTTTAAATCTTTAATTAGTACATACGACTCATAAGCAGAGCGGTAGCCAAAGAGTTGATCTTCGTAGGTTTCAATTGGGCCAATAACCACATCAACGGGGTTATTTTTCATGTCCATCCAGGCAAAATCAGAACCCTGAAAATCATCTTTTTGTAGTGCATCAGCACGTAGGTTTAAGTAATTGGCAAATTCTTTATCATCGGCAAGCTTACTGGCTTCACGTAATAAATCTGCTGCTTTAGCTAACTCCTCAGCGTATTCTTTTGAGTAAGGCACGCTGTAAAGGTTACCTTGCTCATCACGTTTAATTAATGAGTAAAGGCCTTTTTTATCTTCTACGTCGGCGTTATTTAGCTCTTCTTTTGTTATGTCGGCTGGGTAGAATTGTGCGCCAAGGGCTTTTTCTTTGTAGCCTGATAAAAACGGTTCGTCACCATTTAAACGATCCCAAGGGCCGTAGTTAATATCAGCAAATTTACGTACTTTTTCATCACTTAGCTTTGCTAAAAAAGCGTCTTTATTATCGCCAAAAGCCTGCTTCCAAAATAGCTCGTCCATAATTTTAGAGGCATCGATAAGCTTAGCAACCATGGCTTTTTGATTCTCACTTAAATGAGATAGGTCGGCTTCTAGGCTAAAGTCGGTGTAAATTTCTAAACGTTGTTTATAAATATTAATTAAATCTGGGCCAGCTTGCGCGGCACTTTTTTGAGCAAGTTCTACACCTGTGGCTTCGGTCGAAGAGGGGGCTTGCTCTGAGCATGCACTAAGAAAAACGACGCCTGAGAGTAAAATTGCTTGGCTAATTTTGTTTAAGATCATTTGATTGCCTGTTAAAAAAGTAAGTTTAATTATTTGTACGCTTAAATTTAATTGCTAGCGCGTACAAACGTTTCCTTATAGTGACTGCATTAAAGCAAAACTAAATGGTAAATAGCAAGTGTTTGGCGGTGTACCGCGCCTACAGGCGATAATAACAATTAATTTATATAATTTTCTTAACTTTATCGGTAAGTTAGATAATACTCATTGTATTACTCATTTTATCCGAGGTTAGCAGTTGCATTGCGGCCCAGAAACAAAAGGATGACAGTTCTATGTCTACAGAAAATGCACTATTAACGATTTTGGTTGATAGAATCAATAACGACACTTTGGTTTTACCTACGTTACCTGAAGTTGCAATTAAAGTGCGCCAAGCGGCCGATAACCCTGATGTAAACCTAATGCAAATGTCAGATGTGATTGGGCAAGACCCGGCTCTTTCAGCGCGAATGATTAAAGTGGCTAACAGTGCAATTATGGGCCGAGCGGTGAAAGTGTCTAACTTACAGCAAGCGGTTACGCGCATTGGTTTACGCCAAATTAAAAATATAGCAACTGCAATGGCAATGGAGCAGCTGTTTGTTTCTAATAATGAGCTAATAAAAGGCTACATGAGTAAAGCGTGGCAAAAAACGCTAAATGTGGCGGGGCACTCAATAACGCTTATGGCGTTTTATTTACAAAATAATAAACGTACATCGTTAAATAGTGACTCTATTACGTTGGCGTCGTTGGTATATAACATTGGTGTACTGCCTATTTTAACCGAAGCTGAGCGCCACCCAGAGGTGTTTGCTAACCCAAGCTTTTTAGCGCATGCAATTCAAAAGCTCAGTGGTAAAATTGGTGGTTCAATTATGGGAGCGTGGGAGTTTCCACCTGAATTTGTAAATGTGGCTAGACATTGGGCCGACCCTACGTATCGCCCTGAAGAGATTGGGTATGTTGATTTTATTCGTATTGGCGCTATTTTAGAGGGGACTTTACAGGTTTCTGATAAATCAGCGGCTTTACAAACCTACATAGATAAAGGCGTTATTCCTTCTATGCAGCTATTTTCAAGTGACGAATACAACGACATGCTTGAAAATGTAAAAGACACATTTAGCTAATTAGTAGTTATAAAGGTAAAAGCAAAAAGCACGACTAAGTCGTGCTTTTTTTGATTTTAATAGCGCTTATAATTTTAGCGTTTTATAAATCTTCTGCATCACCTAAACCGGCCGTCAGCTCTTCAAGCAGTAGCTTGATTTCTTCTGAGGCTAAAATAAAGTCAGCATCTAATTTAACTGCCATATCTTCTTTAGGAATATCGGCGTTTTCTTCTTTTAAAGTTTCTGAGTAGCTTAAACGCTTGATAGAGCCATCGTTTTGCAGCATAAACTTCAGGCGTTCTTGCCAATCAAGTGCAAGTTTGGTCACGCGTTTACCATTTTCTAGGTGCGATTTAACTTCATCACACGATAAATCATGACCTTTTAATTTAACCTGCGCGCCACTGTCATCGGCTTCTTCTAGCTCAGCATCAAAACCTATAGCAAAGTTTTCTGGGGTGCTGAAGTTAGTTAACCAATCAGTTAAAAATACATCTAGGTCGTAGTTTGCAAAAGCAGGTACTACCGGTAATGTGCCCAGAGACTTACGCAGCAATGCAAGTAGCTCTTCTGCTTTATTAAAACTGCCGCTGTTTACTACAACCCAGCCGTTTTCTTGGTCAATAAAAGCAAACTGTAGGCTCGATTTTTTAAACGCTTGAGGTAATAAGGTAGTTAAAATGTTTTCTTTTAACTCGTCTTTTTCTTTCTTTTTAACAGGACGGTTTTCTTCCGCCTCTATTTGATCTACTTTTTCGGCAACCATTTCATTAACAACAGATGCAGGCAGCACTTTTTCTTCACGTTTGGCACACACTAAAATGCTTTTTTGTGAAAAATGCGCCAGCGAGTCACCATGCTTACCAAATGCTTTTGTCCAACCAAATGTAGAAAGGTCTTGAGAGCCACAAGGGCGAAATACATCTTGTTCTAACGCTTTTTCAAACTCTTCTTGAGTGTACGAAACATCTTGCTTAAAGCGATAACAAATCAGGTTACTAAACCACATAAGGTAACTTTTCCATCTTTTAAATTTGCTCAATCATAGCAATAAAATGGGGTTCTCGAAATGGCTGATTTTAAGCAAAGCCGTTATTGATTAAATAATGGCTTTGGCATGTTTTTAGGAAACTCAATATGGTAATGAAGCCCTTTGCCAGGCTCACTGCTTGCCTCTATTGAGCCGCTCAGTGTTTGCTTAACTAAGTTAAAGGTTATGTGTGTGCCTAACCCACTGCCGCCTTGGTCGCGTTTTGTAGTAAAAAATGGGTCAAACAATTTGGCTAATTGCTCTTTCGTTACGCCATTACCGTTATCGGTGTAGTCAATAATAAGGAGTGTGTCATCGGCGTTAATATTTATATCAATATTGCCCTGCGCAATATTATCAAAACCATGAATAATTGAGTTCATAATTAAGTTGGTAAAAATTTGGCTAATTGCCCCTGCAGGCAGATTAAGAACTAAATCATCCGGACACTGTAAATTTATGGTGTGCTTGGTTTTTTTAAGTTTAGGGTGGAGCGATAAAATTACTTCGTTTAAATAATCTTTAAAGTTAATTGTTCTTACAGCTTCACTGGCTTGGTCTACCGCTATTTGTTTAAAGCTGGCAATAAGCTCAGAGGCTCTATCAAGGTTGGTTGTAAGCAAGGTCGTGCTTTGCTTGGCTTCGTTTATAAACTCTTCTAATGCTTTGGGCGATAAGGTTTTTTCTTTGTAGGCATTTTCTAACGTGTTTAAACGCTCTTGTAAAAAAGATATAGCAGTTACACCAATCCCAATAGGTGTATTTATGTCGTGTGTAATACCGGCGACTAATCCGCCTAGTGCAGCCATTTTTTCGGTGCCTACTAAGCGCTCTTGAGCAAGGCTTAGCTCGTCTAGGTAGCGTTCAAGCTCTTTTTGTTTAGTTAATAATTCTTCTTCGGTATGTCTGCGTAAATCAACTTCTTCGGTTAGTACCAGCTTTTGTTTTTCTAGTTCGTACTTTTGCTGTTGTAAATCCATCATAGCTTGGCTTAAGTTTGACGTTTTACGGGCAACATCTTGTTCAAGCTGTATATTGTGCTGGTCGAGCTTTTCGTTACTAACAATCAACTCACGTTGGGTATGCTCAAGCTCTTTTCTGTATTGAACTACTTTATCTATTAAGTTATTAAAAGACTGCTCCATAACGTTTAGCTCGTTATGCTCTTCGGTCTCAATGTCTATGTGTTGACCTTCTAAGTCATCAAGCTCTAAGTTTTCTATTTGATCGGTTAACTCGTTTAAAGGGTCGGTGAGCAGCTTTCTAAATGCCATTAAAAACAGAATGATCAAAAAGGTGGTTTTGATCATGGCGTTACCAATTAAAAAGTAAATAGATACCATTATTCGGCTAAATACCACATCGCGGCTAGAGAACAAGGTCACATCACCTACTTGAGTAGCGCGTCCCGAAAATTCAAAAATTAGGGGAAAGGTATAACCAAAGAGACCCGATTTGGTGTCCTCTATAATGACTTCCTCTTGTACGAGTTGTTGGTTATAAAGTTTGTGTATATCCAAAGAGCGCCCCAGCTGCGAAATAATTTCACCGCTGTCGTCGCGCACTATAATGCCCTCCACCATAGGTATAGCAAGTAAGCCTTCTGCGGTTGTAATTGTTTGCTTTGTATTTAGTTCCCAAATTGCGCGTGTTAAGCTTCGGCTAAAGGTTTTTTGTAGCGTACTTAGCTCATCACGAATGTAGTCTTTAGTATTTACAAATTCTGCAAGCACCTGTCCACATGTCACCACAAAGGTAAGCAAAAAATACACTGATAAAACATTAGTTAACAATTTCTTAGAAAGGCTTTTTTGTAACATATGGGATTTACTCATCCGGTGTAATTATATCTAAGTTGCAATTTCTAACTTAAAAGTTAGTCAATAAAACCTTAAAAATAAATAAAAAATTTATATTTTAAAGAGATAGCCCAGCTATTGAGTCGTTTTGTTTTAATAATAGTGCATTAAACTGATTTAAATTAATTTTAATGGCTACTGAGATTTCAAAAACGATGATTTTTAATAGGCAGCTAAGGCAATTATTAATAATGTTTGACGTTTTATTGTAAGGTTACAGTATTACATTATGCGAACAAGCAAAGTGTTAGAGTTTTAGGAACGTGTTAGAATAGCAAAAACCAACGGACGGCTCGTTTTTATAATTTTTAGAAGGTTATTTTAGTAGTTAACATGATGAAATTTTCTATATTAGTGTGTGATGACTCCACTGTTGCACGCAAACAAGTTGTGCGTTGTTTAAATGAGTGCGTGAGTGCCGACATTCAACAAGCCGCAAACGGGGCCGATGCGTTGGCGCTTTTACGCTTGCAGCAATTTGATCTTTTGTGTTTAGACTTAACCATGCCAGAAGTTGACGGCGTACAAGTGCTGGAGCGCATTAAGGCAGAAAAAATAGAGTGTTTTGTACTAGTGATCTCCGCTGATATACAACAACAAATGAAGCAAAAAGTCGCGCAGCTTGGTGCTATCGACTTTATAAATAAACCTATTAATAAATCGGCTTTAAGTGAAGTTTTGCATAAATTTGGCATTCATTAGGTTTTTTCATGTTCAAAAAGGCTGTTTTATCTTTTAATTTGGGGTTGACAGCATAGCCTTTGTTAAGGCAGTCTTAGCTCTATGAAAACAAATAATCGCGCACTGACCATTATTATTACAACCACCATTCTTACTGGATAGTGGCATAGGTCGGTGCAACAAATTTAAAGGCCTGTGTTCACTAAGAACACAGGCCTTTTTTCGTTTTATGGGATGAGGAACATAAATAATGCGCGTTTTAAAATTTGGAGGCTCTTCGCTTGCCGACTTTGCCTGTTTGCAACAAGTAGCTTTGCTGGTAAAAGCACAGTTAAAAGATGAAATGTTACTGGTACTTTCTGCACCCGGAGGTATGACTGATTCATTAGTTGCGCTGGCCAGTGCCGCTGAGCAAGGTCAAGATTTTTCTCAGCAATGGCAATCTTTACTAAGCCGATGCGAGACATTAAAAGCAGAAGTAGAAAAAAGCAGTGGCGAAGTAACAAACTGGCCAGATTTTAATGAGCTTAAAAATAAGCTAGATGGTGTGGCGCTTATTAAGTGTTGCCCAGATCAAATTCGTGCTTTTGTAATTAGTTTTGGTGAGCGTGTTAGCGTATCGCTAATGCAAAGTTTATTAAGCTCGCACAATGCACAATACCTTGAAGCAACGCGTTGTGTTGCCTCTACTGGTGGCTACATTGATGCTGAGGCCGACTTAGTAACGAGTAAAGCACGCTTTCAAGCAGTACTTAAAGAAAACCCAGCCACCATTTACATTATGCCAGGCTTTACAGCAAGCAACGAGCAAGGCGAACTTACTACACTTGGTCGTAATGGCTCTGATTACTCGGCAGCTATTGCAGCGGCGTGTTTAGATGCTGAAATTTGCCAAATTTGGACTGATGTTGATGGTGTGTACAGTGCTGATCCGCGCTACATCAAAAAAGCAACTAAAGTTGATTTCTTATCTTATAAAGAAGCGATGGAGCTTTCTTACTTTGGCGCTAAAGTACTTCATCCTAAAACCATTCTACCGTGCGCGAAAGCGGGCGTACCGTGCGAAATTAAAAATACCCATAACCCAGATGCTCAGGGGTCATTAATTGGTAACGACTATTCATCTGATGAGCCAGTAAAAGCGCTTTCTAGCTTGCAAGACTTAGCAATGCTTACCGTGTCAGGCCCTGGCATGAAAGGTAAAGTGGGCATGGCCTCTAAGGTGTTTAATGCTCTTGCGCACGATAACGTATCGATAGTATTAATTACTCAATCATCGTGTGAATTTAGCATTAGCTTTTGTGTGCACGAAAGCGATTTAGCGCTCGCGCTAGAAGCCTTGCAAAGTGCATTTGAACTTGAATTACAAGCAGGCTTAATTGAGCCGGTACAAGTACAACGTAACCTTGCCATTGTCACTTTAGTGGGCGATAACATGCGCGCACACAAAGGTTTAGCAGCACAGTTTTTTGCTTCTCTTGCACAGGCCCAAGTAAACATTGTAGCCATTGCACAGGATTCTACAGAAAGTGCTATTTCGGCGGTTATTGATGGCGAGCTGTGTAACGATGCAGTGAAAATATGCCATGAAAACTTTTTTACGCACGTCCCTTCAATTGACGTATTTTTACTTGGCTGTGGCTTAGTAGGCCAAGAGCTTATTTCTCAGTTAGAGCGCCAGCAAGCGTGGCTTGAAAAACGTAATATTAAGTTAAACCTATATGGCGTTGCCAATTCTCGTCAATTGCATTTAGACAGCGAAGGTATTGCATTTGATGACTGGCAGCAAAAGCTTACAGCATCAGAGCAAGCGTTTGATTTAAATTTAGTTGAGCAGTTTGTAAAACAAAATCACTTAGTAAACCCCGTGCTTGTAGATTGTACGTCTTCTGATGCGCTAGCAGCTCAGTATGTGGATTTTTTAAATGCGGGCTTCCATGTGGTTGCCGCTAATAAAAAAGCAACAACCAGCTCGTATGATTATTACCAAGACTTAATTGCAGCAACACAAAAAAATAATCGCAAGTTTTTATACGAAACAAACGTAGGTGCAGGCTTACCGGTAATCGATAACCTACAGTCGTTATTTGGTGCAGGTGATGAGTTACTTGAGTTTAGCGGTATTTTATCAGGCTCACTGTCGTACATGTTTGGTGCACTAGAAGATGGTTTATCACTTTCTGAGGCAACCATTAAAGCAAAAGAAAGCGGTTTTACAGAGCCAGACCCACGTGATGATTTATCGGGTACCGATGTAGCACGTAAATTACTTATTATTGCTCGCGAAGCCGGCATGAAATTAGAGCTTAGCGATATTGAAGTTGAGTCGGTATTACCACAAGGTTTTGCACAAGGCGACAGCGTAAATGAATTTATGGCTAAACTGCCAAGTTTAGACGCTGAGTTTAACGACCGTATTCAAAGTGCGGCAGCAGAGGGCAAGGTACTGCGTTATGTAGGTACAATTAAAGAAGGTCACTGTAAAGTAGGTATTGAAGCGGTCGATTCATCGCATGCATTAAATGTAATTCGTGATGGTGAAAACGCATTAGCTATTTTAAGCCAATATTATCAACCACGCCCGTTTGTAATTCGTGGCTACGGTGCAGGCTCTGCGGTAACCGCTGCAGGCGTATTTGCCGACGTATTAAAAACATTATCGCGCTAGGAGAGCATTATGATAGAAGTATATGCTCCGGCGTCTATAGGTAATTTTGCAGTGGGCTTTGATGCACTTGGTGCAGCGCTTGCGCCTATTGATGGCAGCTTATTAGGTGATGTAGCCGTAGTAAGCGCCGCAGCAAGTGATGAGTTTGTTTGCTCTGGCGAATATGCGCATAAGTTACCAAGCGATGCGAGCGAAAACCTAGCATATCAATGTTTAGTGCATTTTAGAGCGCACGTTGCGCCAGATATGCCAAGTGTAAAATTAGAGCTTAAAAAGAATTTACCAATTGGCTCAGGGCTAGGTTCGAGTGCGTGCTCGGTGGTAGCAACCTTTGCTGCGCTTGATAAGTTTGCTCAAACCAATTTAAGCCAAGTTGAGCTGATTGAATTAATGGCTGATTTTGAAGCGATAGTCAGTGGCGGGCGTCATTATGACAATATCACCCCGTGTTATTTAGGGGGCTTACAGCTTACAGGCGATTTAATTCCTGATAAGTCAATTGCGCTACCAGTTGATGAAAACTGGTACTACGTAGCGGCGTTTCCTGGGTTTTCGCTTAATACCGCAAAGGCACGCTCGGTATTACCTAAAGAGCTAAGTATGCACGCAGGGGTTGAGTTTGCACAGCGTTTATCGGCATTTAGCAGTTTGTTATTAACGCAGCGTTTTGATGATGCACTGAGCATTATGCAAGACGATATAGCAGAGCCTTACCGAGCGCCATTAATAACAGGGTTTAGCGAAGCGAAAGCAAATTTGCCAGCGCTTGGTGCAGAAATTGTCAGTATTTCAGGTGCAGGCCCTACGTTATTTACAGTGTGTAAAACATTAGAAGCTGCTGAAAAATGTGCGCGGTGGTTAGCGCAAAACTATATAAATGAGCAGGGCTTTTGCCACATTTGTAAATTAGATAACGACGGCACGCGTCAATTAACAGTTTTATAGGATAGGCATTTATGCAATTACATAATTTAAAAGAAGATTCTCAAAAGGTGTCGTTTGTTGAAGCGGTAAAAACAGGGCTTGGGCGTAATCAGGGGGTATTTTTCCCTGAAAGCTTAGCGCCACTCGCCGATGTAGATGCGTTATTAGATATGGACTTTGTTACCCGCAGTAGCAAAATTTTATCGCACCTTATTGGCGATGAATTACCCGCTGATACCGTTGCTCAAATGGTTAAAAATGCGTTTAACTTCCCCGTAAAATTGGTAGAAGTTGAAGACAATAACTATTGTTTAGAGCTTTTTCATGGCCCTACGCTTGCGTTTAAAGACTTTGGCGGGCGCTTTATGGCTGAGTGTTTAGCACAGTTTAATCAAGGCGAAAAAGTCACGATTTTAACGGCAACCTCAGGCGATACTGGCGCTGCTGTTGCACATGCGTTTTACAACAAGCCAAACATAGATGTGGTTATTCTATACCCTAAAGGCAAAATTTCGCTTGCTCAGCAAAAGCTATTTACTACGCTTGGGAACAACATTCATTGTTACGCGGTTGATGGCAGTTTTGATGATTGCCAAGAGCTGGTTAAAAAGTCGTTTTTAGATGACGAAGTTAAATCTACACTTGGCCTTAATTCAGCTAACTCAATCAACATTAGCCGCCTAGTGGCACAAGTATGTTATTACTTTGAAGCCATTGCTCAGCTACCAAAAGAAAAGCGTGCTACAGCGCATATTTCAGTCCCTAGTGGTAACTTTGGTAATGTATGTGCCGCCATGATTGGTGCTGTAATTGGTTTGCCGGTGGGTAAACTAAGCGCGACTACAAATCAAAACGACACCGTGCCACGTTACATGCTTGATAAAAATTGGGCGCCAAATGCCACACTTGAGTCGCTTTCAAATGCGATGGATGTAAGCAAGCCAAATAACTGGCCACGTGTGCAAACAATGTTAGATAATAACTGGTTTAGCTACGATAATTTTTACTCAACCAGCGTGAGCGAAGAAAATACGCAAGCAGTGATGAAAAATATTCAACAAACTGGTTATGTTGCAGAGCCGCATACCGCCATTGCGTACCAAGGTCTTGTAGAGAATAAAGCACCCGGCGCAGCAGGTATCTTTTTAGCAACTGCTCACCCTGCTAAGTTTAAAGAAAGCGTAGAAGAGATTCTAAATATTGAACTTGATATGCCAAAACCACTTAGCGACGCACTTGCTAAACCTTGTTTAGCAAGCGACATTAACCCTGATTATGAAGCGTTACGCACTGAAATACTCGCTAAGTTAGGCTAACTAACTTAGCGTTAAAAAAGCGGCTTTGGCCGCTTTTTTTGTATTTTGAACGCGCTAAATAAAGTATTTATCATTAACTAATTAAATGTAAAAAATAAAAGTCATTTAAATTATTAATGCATTTATAAAAAAATATCATCTTAAAAACGCTGTGAAATAGATTCAATCCCTGTTTAAATATCCTCAACTTAAGAGCGTAGGCAAAGAGTCGTTTAAAGCGTACAATAAAGCCTCTAAAAAACACCATACACGTTGCCCTAGGAGACCCCAATGTTAGAACGTAGCATGAATATTTCGGATTTTGATCCAGAGTTATTTGACGCGATAAACAAAGAAACTGCTCGCCAAGAAGAGCACATTGAATTAATCGCATCAGAAAACTACTGTAGCCCACGCGTACTAGAAGCACAGGGTTCACAGCTTACAAACAAATACGCAGAAGGTTACCCGGGCAAACGTTACTATGGCGGTTGTGAGCACGTAGACGTTGTTGAACAACTTGCAATTGATCGTGCTAACGAGCTATTTGGTTCTGACTATGCAAACGTTCAGCCACATGCGGGTTCTCAAGCAAATGCAGCTGTTTTCTTAGCATTATTAGAAGCGGGCGACACTGTACTTGGTATGAGCTTAGCTCATGGTGGTCACTTAACGCACGGTTCACACGTAAGCTTCTCAGGTAAGCTATACAATGCAATCCAGTACGGGCTAGACGAAGCAACTGGCGAAATTGACTACGCACAGGTAGAAGCGCTAGCACTTGAGCACAAACCAAAAATGATTATTGGTGGTTTTTCTGCGTACTCAGGTATTGTTGATTGGGCTAAATTCCGTGAGATTGCTGATAAAGTAGGTGCTTACTTATTCGTTGATATGGCTCACGTTGCTGGTTTAATTGCGGCGGGTGTTTACCCAAGCCCAGTACCTCACGCGCATGTTGTAACAACAACAACACACAAAACATTAGCAGGCCCTCGTGGTGGTTTAATTATTTCTGCTTGTGGCGACGAAGCAATTTACAAAAAGCTTAACAGCGCTGTGTTCCCAGGTGGCCAAGGTGGTCCTTTATGTCACATTATTGCTGCAAAAGCAGTGGCATTTAAAGAAGCTCTACAACCAGAATTTAAAACATACCAAGCACAAGTAGTTAAAAATGCTCAAGCTATGGTTGCTGTTATGCAAGAGCGCGGTTACAAAATCGTATCTGATAAAACAGAAAACCACTTATTCTTACTTGATTTAATCGATAAAGATATCACAGGTAAAGATGCAGACGCAGCGCTTGGCAATGCAAACATTACTGTGAACAAAAACTCTGTACCAAACGATCCTCGCTCACCGTTTGTTACTTCTGGTTTACGTATTGGTTCACCTGCAATTACACGTCGTGGCTTTAAAGAAGCTGAATCGAAAGAACTTGCTGGCTGGATTTGTGACGTATTAGACAACATCAATGATGAGTCAGTACAAGCGCAAGTTAAAGAAAAAGTTAAAGCAATTTGTGCAAAACTACCTGTATACGCTTAATTGCATAAGCAGCAGTAATTTAGATCACAACAAGGGGCCTGTTTACCTTTCGAGGTTTAATTTGCAGTAGTATGTTTGGTTTTTAGGCAAGGCAGAGTCTATGTAGTGTGGTTACTCCACACAAATAGGCGATAACGCAGCATAAATGCCAAACACGCACTGCCCTCGGGTTCGTCCTAGGGGCGATTTACTCTTTGTTGCTCGGTTTTTACTTAGCCCACTAGGTTACAAACCTCGCGCCGCGATCAAATCACCCCTAGATAGAACAAATTTAATCCTGAAAGGCCAACAGGCCCTATTTTTTTGCTAAGATAAAAGGCCGCTAAATAGCGGCCTTTTTTGTTTTAAAACGGAAGTACCGAGTTATGCATTGCCCATTTTGTACCGCAAAAGATACTAAAGTTATTGATTCTCGCCTAGTCGGCGGAGGCCACCAAGTTCGCCGTCGTCGAGAATGTAACGAGTGTCACGAGCGATTTACTACCTTTGAAGGCGCCGAGTTAGTTATGCCACGTGTAATTAAACAAGATGGCAGCCGAGAACCCTTTAATGAAGATAAACTACTCAATGGCCTTAATCGCGCCCTAGAAAAACGCCCTGTTAGTACAGAGCAAGTGGATGAAGTGGTTAATATTATTAAATCGCAGTTGCGTGCTACCGGCGAGCGAGAAATATCAAGTCACCTTGTGGGTGAGTGCATAATGGAGGCGCTTAAAAAACTGGATAAAGTAGCCTATGTGCGGTTTGCCTCTGTGTATCGCTCGTTTGAAGATATACGCGAATTTGGTGAAGAAATTGCCCGTTTAGGGGAGTAATAATGCAAAACCAAATAACCTTTACTGCGCAAGATGAAATGTACATGGCACGTGCCATCGAGCTTGCAAAGAAAGGGCGATTTACAACCACCCCCAATCCTAATGTAGGGTGTGTTTTAGTTAAAGATAACCACATAATTGGTGAAGGGTTTCATCAATTAGCTGGGCAGGGGCATGCTGAGGTTAATGCTCTTGCTGTAGCAGGTGAAAACGCAAAAGGCGCGACTGCGTATGTTACGCTTGAACCGTGTAGCCATTACGGACGCACTCCCCCGTGCGCAGAGGGTTTAAAAGCCGCAGGTGTAGTAAAAGTTATTGCAGCTATGGTCGACACCAACCCACAAGTAGCAGGTAAAGGGCTAAAAATACTTAGCGATGCCGGTATTGAGGTTGCATTTGGGCTTTTAGAGCAGCAAGCGCGCGCACTTAATTTAGGTTTTTTTAAGCGTATGGAGCAGGGACTTCCGTATGTTACGTGTAAAATGGCGGCCAGCATTGATGGTAAAACCGCGCTTAAAAATGGCCAAAGTAAGTGGATCACCGGCAGCGCTGCGCGACAAGATGTACAATTACACCGAGCACAAAGCTGCGCTATTTTAACGGGCGCCGATACGGTTATTACCGATGATGCTAAGCTCAATGTGAGGTTAAGCGAGTTGCCACAGGCTTTGCCTACCGATTTACCCCTACGCCAACCGGTGCGTGTTATAATTGACTCACAAAATAGGCTTACACCAGAGCTGGCAGTATTTAATATTGAAAGTGAAATAATAATTTTCACTACCAAGGTTGATAAATCAACGCAGTGGCCGCATTTTGTAAGGCATATAGAAGTGCCTCAGCAAAATAACAAAGTTAATTTAACGTCTGTTTTAGCGCACCTTGCTAAGCTGCAATTTAATCATGTTTATTTAGAAGCGGGTGCTACACTTGCCGGTAAAATGACAGAGCTTAATTTAATAGACGAATATATATTTTATCTAGCGCCTAAACTAATGGGGTGCGATGCAAAAAGCTTAGTTAATTTTGCACCGCTAACAGATATGCAAAACACCGTTAATTTGACGTTTAAAGAGTGTGTGAAAATAGGCGATGATTTACGTATAACCGCCACAAAACACATTCCAACCACTTAATTAAAAGAGTAGGGCTATGTTTACTGGAATAATAGAAGCCACAGGCAAAATTGCGCTATTACAAAAAAAACAAGGCGATTTAGCCATTCGCATTCAAAGCGCTAATCTTGATATGAGCGATGTAAAGCTTGGCGATAGCATTGCCACTAATGGCGTATGTTTAACGGTAGTTGATAAGCACATTGATGGCTTTAGTGCCGACTTATCAAACGAAACTATCAGCCTAACTGGGTTTGCAAATTATAATATTGGCCAAACAGTTAACCTTGAAAAAGCCATGCAGCCGGTTTCACGTTTAGGCGGACATTTAGTGTCAGGTCATGTTGATGGCATTGCAACCATTACAGCCATCACTAGTAATGCGCGCGCTACAGAATATTGGCTAAGCACCGATGAAAACTTAATGAAGTACATTCCTTACAAAGGGTCTGTATGTATAGATGGTATAAGCCTGACAGTAAACGCTGTACAAGATAATAAATTTAAATTAACCATAGTGCCGCACACAAGCGAGCAAACCACCATTGCTGATTTTAAAGTGGGCACACGCGTTAATTTAGAAGTCGACCAAATTGCACGTTATTTAGAGCGCCTTATTAAAGGGGCTGAGCAGCCGACTGGCTCAGATATTTCAATGAGCTTACTAGCTAAAGCTGGTTTTGTTAAATAACGACACTGATAACTTACACGAGCAAATTTATGAATTTACACAGCGCACAAGAAATCATCGACGACATTAAAGCCGGTAAAATGGTTATTTTAATGGATGACGAAGACAGAGAAAACGAAGGTGATTTAATCATTGCAGCAGAGCACATTAGCGCCGAAGCAATTAACTTTATGGCCACTCATGGCCGTGGCTTAATTTGTTTAACTATGACGCAAGAGCGTTGTGAGCAACTTGATTTACCGTTAATGGTTAAAAACAATGGCGCAGCGTTTTCTACTAACTTTACTATGTCGATTGAAGCTGCCAAAGGCGTAACAACGGGTATATCTGCAGCCGATAGAGCGCGTACAGTTCAAGCGGCAATTGCAAAAGGCGCCGTACCAAGCGATATCGTACAGCCTGGACATATTTTTCCTATTATGGCACAGCCAGGTGGCGTGTTAACGCGCGCAGGCCACACCGAAGCTGGGTGTGATTTGGCACGTTTAGCCGGCCTTGAAGCCTCATCAGTTATTGTAGAAATCCTCAATGCCGATGGCACTATGGCGCGCCGCCCTGATTTAGAAGTATTTGCTAAAGAGCATGGTATTAAAATTGGCACAATTGCAGATTTAATTGAATACCGAAACCTTAACGAAACCACCATAGAGCAGGTGGCTAAGTGTAAATTACCTACTGAGCACGGTGAGTTTGATTTAGTAACCTACAAAGATACGATTGACGGCCAACTGCACTACGTATTGCTAAAAGGCGAAATTAAAGAGCAAGAACCAACGCTTGTGCGCGTGCACTTACAAAGTACCTTTAACGACATTTTGCTTTCAGACAGAAGTGCGGACCGTAGTTGGGGGCTTTCTGATGCAATGGCTTACATTGCAGAAAATAACGGTGCACTGGTTATTTTAGGTAAACAAGAAAGCACCGAAGAGCTAGAGGCCACAGTAAAAGCATTTGCTGCTGCCGATGCTGGCGAAAATGTTACGCCGCGTAAATTTAAAGGTACATCGCGTACCGTTGGTGTGGGCTCGCAAATACTGGCTGATTTAGGTATTAAGCAAATGCGCTTAATGAGTCGCCCTAAAAAGTACCATGCACTTTCGGGCTTTCATTTAGAAGTGGTTGATTACGTTGAGCCACAATAAGGGCTCAGCTTTTAACTAGTCTATTTTTTTATTTTTATGGTATGATGCGCAGCAATTTTTGCGCAATCGCAACCGCTTGAACATATTTTTAGGGTTATCAAATGAAAATTATTGAAGGTAATAAGTACGCTCCAGGCAAAAAATTCGCTATTGTTATTTCTCGTTTTAACGATTTTATTGGTAGCAGCCTACTAGAAGGTGCTGTTGATGAGCTAAAGCGTACTGGTGGCGTAGCCGATGATGACATTACCGTTGTGTATGTACCCGGTGCAGTAGAGTTACCTTTAGCGGCAAAACGCATTGCGGCAAAAAAAGAGTATGATGCAATCATCGCATTAGGCGTAGTGATCAGAGGTGGTACACCACACTTTGACCTCGTTGCTGGCGAATCTAACAAAGGCCTTGCAAATGTATCGCTTGAGTATGATATCCCGGTTGCATTTGGCGTATTAACCACAGAAAGCATTGAACAAGCAATTGAACGCGCTGGTACCAAAATGGGTAACAAAGGCGGCGAAGCGGCATTAGGCGCGCTTGAAATGGTTAATGTGTTAGATAAAATTTAAGTTTAAGGAATTTTTGTGAAACCAGCAGCAAGACGTAAAGCACGTATCTTAGCACTTCAAGCCGTTTATTCTTGGCAATTAAGTGGCAATTTAATTGCCGATATCGAACAACAAATGTTGATCGAAAACGACGTGACTAAAATTGATGTTGAATACTTTAAAGATTTAGCGCGTGGCGTTGCCGTTAATTATAAGCAACTAGATGAAGCTGTATCTCCGCATTTAACACGTCCATTTGATGATTTAGATATGGTAGAGCGTGCAATTTTACGTTTAAGCGCGTATGAGCTTAAATTCCGTGAAGATGTGCCATACAAAGTAGCAATCAATGAAGGCATTGAGCTTGCTAAAATATTTGGCGCTGAAGACAGCCATAAATTTGTAAACGGTGTACTTGATAAAGCTGTTAAGCATTTACGCAAGTAATACTAACCTTGCTAAAGCGCTCTGCTAAAGAGCTTAGCTTTAACAGTTAGTACACGTTAAAAAGGAGAGCCGGCATAGGTCGGCTTTTTTGTGTATGAAGGAATTTGAATTAATAAACCGCTACTTTAAAGGTCGTGGTATAACTCGTCGTGATGTAAGCCTAGGAATAGGGGACGACTGTGCATTAGTTACCGTTCCGCAAAACTGCCAACTTGCAGTAACAACTGATACGCTTGTATCAGGTGTTCATTTTTTTGATGACATTTCCCCCCGAGCATTAGGACACCGAGCACTGGCCGTAAATCTAAGTGATTTAGCAGCCATGGGGGCTGAGCCTACTTGGGTGTCGGTGGCATTAACCCTACCAAATATTAACCAGCAGTGGATTGAAGAATTTACTGAGGGAATGCACGAAATTGCTGAGTACTTTAATGTACAAATAATTGGTGGCGATACTACGCAGGGCCCTTTAACAGTTACTATATGCGCTAAAGGCACTGTGCCAGAGGGCAAAGCTTTACGCCGTGCAGGTGCTAAAGTGGGCGACTGGGTATGTGTAACCGGCACGCTAGGTGATGCAGGCTTGGCTATTGAATCTCGCAAGCGTGGCCTAAGTATTGAGCCTGAGCACTTAAAGTACATAAATAGCCGCTTTGATTACCCCACTCCACGGGTGGCTGCAGGGCAAGTATTACGTGGCCTTGCTTCATCAGCTATTGATGTGTCTGATGGCCTTATGGCGGATTTAAGCCACATACTTGATATGTCACAAGTCAGCGCCAGTATAAATATTGAAAACATCCCAACCTCAGACGCTATGCGTTCAAGCCTGAGCTTTGAGGCGCAATTGCCGTATATTTTAGGCTATGGCGATGACTACGAATTACTTTTTACTGTCTCTGAAGATAATAAAAGCATGTTGGAGCTTAAATTACGTCAATACGGCGTAGAAGCAACGTGCATAGGGCAAATAAAAAGTGGCGAAGGGCACATTGAGCTTTTACACCACGGTGAAAAATTTAATTTTGAGCAACAGGGCTTTGAGCACTTTGCCAAGGAGCAGGTTTGACTAGCAAAAAACAGTTTAATTTAAAGCGCCCGCACCAGTTATTTGGCCTAGGGTTTGGCACTGGCCTTGCGCCTGTTGCGCCAGGCACCTTTGGTACATTTGCTGCTTTACCATTTATTTTTATGACCATGTATTTTCCGCTATGGCTACAAATCGTGTTTGCCGTGGTTATTAGTATTTTTGGTATTTGGGCGTGTGGCAAAACCGCCGATGATTTAGGTGTGCACGACCACCCAGCTATAGTGTGGGATGAAGTTGCGGGTTATTACATCACGATGATTAGCGCAGCGCTTAGTTGGCAAACCTTACTTGTAGGCTTTTTATTATTTAGATTTTTTGATATTGCCAAACCAGGCCCGATCAAAACGCTCGATAAGCGAATGGACGGCGGCGTGGGTATAATGGCCGATGATGTACTTGCCGGTATTTTTTCGCTTATTTGTTTGCAAGCGTTAATAAAAGCAGGTTTACTACCCTTTTAATTTTTGTGTTTTATTTGTTTAACTAGGTGGCAGCGAAATGATGCGATTTTTACTGGTATGTGTACTTATGTTGTGTGCCATGCCAAGTTGGGCTTCTATTACTGATTACGTTGTTAAGCAATGGAATATCAAAGATGGCTTGCCCTCACAATCGCTCAAAAGTGTTGTGCAAGATCAGCAAGGCTATATGTGGGTCGGAACGCAATTTGGTCTTAGTCGCTTTGACGGCACAACTTTCACTAATTACAACACACAAAATAGTCCTTTTTTGCCAAGCAATGGTATTAATAAACTGCTCATAGATAGTAATGGCTATCTGTGGGTGGGCACTAAAAGTGGCTTGGTGGTCATAAACCCGCAAACGCTTGCCGCACAAGAATTTAATATTAAAGGCCCAGTTAGAGACATATTAGAAGATGCCAAGGGCAGCATTTGGATAGCAGCTAATGGGCTTTATTATGTAGACCGCAACCAAGTTGATTTACGTGATAAAGCGAACGAACTCGTTCCTATTGTAAATGCTACTGTGATCACCCAAATAGTGGGGTCGGTTAGTCAAATGGCGCTTTCTCCAGAGGGGATTTGGCTTGTCAACGACCGTCATTTACTACGCTTAACTAAAAGCGCCTCTGATTTTTCAAAACTCAGGTTAGAATTAACAGCTAAGGTGTCATTGCCTGAGCGGTTAGCACAAACCATTGTTCATGATCTGTCTTTTTTAAATGGTAATTTATATTTAGCCTCTGAACTGGGTGCCTACTTTTTAGATTTAGACGATGAGCTAAGACCTTTTCCGCTACCGAATGCGAATAACTCAGCTGTGTATAAATTTATGAGCGACACCAATGGTGGCTTATGGGTTTCTACGTATGGACGACTGCTTTTTAGAGCTAAGTCGGGTGAGTGGCAATGGGTTGAGCCAAGTCAGCTAGATCAAAGTATTTGGTTTGCCGATATTTACCGCGATAGCCAAAATAATATTTGGCTTGCAAGTTTTAGCGAAGGCTTATGGCTTGCACACGAAGGGCGTATAGAACGCCACTCTGCTTTATCGCAAATGACAGAGGCCGTTATGGCAATCAGCCAAGCGCCCGATGGTAATTTATGGGTGGCAAATAAAAGTGGTATTGGGTATTTCGATTTAAATAAAAACTTTGTCAATAAAATACCCAGTGCGCAATTTGGCCGTGCAACAGTACACGACTTACAGTTTGATGGGTCGCGTTTATATATAGCGACCGGACGAGGGCTGTTTTTTTACGAGCAAGATAAACTATACAGTTTTCCTGGCAGAGCCCTGCGCGACAATCCGGTATTCGCTATTAGCCCATCAAGCAAAGGTGGTTTTTGGATAGGTACAGGGCGTGGCTTGTATAGGCTAAGTTATGGCGGGTTAACACCCTTTGCATACAATGCCTTTTTAGGCAGTAAATTTATAACGTATGTGCTCGATAAAGCAAACTTTGGTGTAATAGGGACCAGTAAAGGGGCGTATTACTTTACTGACCGTGGCATTGAAAAAATAGGTGACCAAACTTCGCTCGAAAGTGCATACATCACCAGCGTATTACATATAGATGGTGTAGGTATTTTAATTGGCTCGCTTAATGACGGCTTATTTTACAGAAGTTTACAAGGGCATTGGCGACAGTTAGATGCAGCCAACGGCTTACCCTATGGCTCTATTTTTAGCCTAGAGTATGACGAAACCTATAAGCGTGTATGGGTAAGTACCATGAAAGGTGTTTACCGTATGCCAGTAGCGCAATTTAAATCAGAGGTGTCGAGCTTAAAAGTGGAAGAGGTTATTTCTTCTTTTGATAGGCAGCTCGATGGTAAAGCAAGCCAGTGTTGTAACGGTTTAGGACACGATGCCGTTGCCATGACCGATTATTCAATTTGGTACCCAAGCTTACAAGGCATTGTAGAAATACCTAAAAATACCGAGCTATTTGGCCTAAATGTATTAAAGCCTAAAGTAGAAACACTGACCACACCACTGCGCGCGTTAACTACCGCAGCATTGGGCGAAAAGCCTTTACTAGATACTGACGAGCGCGACATAACGTTAAAGTACACCGCCATCGATTATTATGCGCCAAATAGTATTGAGTTTAGATATAAGTTAAGTGGGTTAGATAGTGATTGGCGCTATGCTAATGCACGCCGAGAAGCCATTTATACAAATTTACCGGCGGGGTCATTTTTATTTGAGCTTGAGGCAAAACGCCAAGGCGAAGATTGGGACAGAGCGCAAACTGTCGAGTATGCATTTGTAGTACCGCAGCGCTTTGACGAAACTATTTACTTTAGATTGCTAATTGTTAGTGGCTTTATTTTACTGTTTTACTTTATTTTTTGGGTATTTAGAGCGCAAGAGCGCCGTAAGCAAGAAGTACTCGAAGCCCTGGTAACAGAGCGTACATTAGAGCTGCGCCAAGCTAACGATAAATTAGGCCAAGTAAACTCACAGCTTAAACTAGTTAGTCACTCAGATGAGCTTACAGGGCTACGTAGCCGCCGCTTTTTGTTTGATCAGCTCCCTAAAGATATTGAGCACTTCCAACGTAATGCACAGTCTTTACAAGCGCAAGGTAAGTCACTTGTACTGCTTATTATCAACTTTGATAACTTTAGCCGTATAAACGATGCGTATGGCCCAATAGCAGGAGATAGCTGCTTACAACAAATGGCAGCGTTACTTAATTCGCGTACCCAAGGCTCTGACTATGTAGCACGCTGGAGTGGGGATGAGTTTTTATTATTGCTGCGCGATTTTAAGTGCAACATGATTGACAGCTATGCCTCTGATTTATGCCAAGCAATCGCATTAAATTCGTTTCAATTACCAAACGGTAAAACAACCAATATTACGGCTTCATTGGGGTGGTCTTTTTACCCACTGCCGCTTTTAGGTGGGCAAGTAATAAGCTGGGAAACGTCGATAAACTTAGCCGATATAGCGCTTCATCAGGTTAAAAAACGCGGTGGTGACGGTGTCGCAAATATTACGTTTGATAAACAGTTGGATGCGTTTGAGTTTGAGCAAAATTCGAATGTAGATCAGCAGCTGGGTATTTTACAAAGTAATGGCTTAGCAGATATTAAAGTGTGGATGCGATAATGCCCAACCTACAAAAGTAGGCTAGGCATGGTGAGGGTAACGCTATTTAATTACTGGTTTAGCCACGCTGGTAAAATAGCCACTGATTCAGGAGCACTAAATGCCATACTTGCATCGGCACTTATATCTCCCCCTGCGGTACTTAAAATATTATTAAAGCGCATAACTACGTTGTTAGACTTTTCGGCAACGTATAAATCGGTTCCGCTATACATAATATCAACAGGGTTTCCTAATAATGTATTGGGCCCGCTAATCGTCGCGCTTATATTAACTAACCCCGAGGCATTTGCGGTATTATTTAATACATAAAT
The DNA here is from genome assembly GCF_024518735.1 of Pseudoalteromonas agarivorans. Taxonomy (NCBI): domain Bacteria; kingdom Pseudomonadati; phylum Pseudomonadota; class Gammaproteobacteria; order Alteromonadales; family Pseudoalteromonadaceae; genus Pseudoalteromonas; species Pseudoalteromonas agarivorans. The sequence goes on along the minus strand of NZ_JANIGJ010000006.1, from coordinate 12,462 downwards.
TTTGCTATCGTCAGCAACGGCTGCGCTGCCTACATCAGAAAGTATTAACGCACCACTTAATGAGTCGTAATCTATTCCATGAATATTGGTAGGCCCTGCTAGTGCTTGTGAATTATTGGCAGGTGTAATTAATCTATCTTCTGTACTTATTGTGGTCTCGCCACTTAGTAGCTTATTTTTAACTTGATCAAATACCGCTACAGTGCCATTAGTTAGCGCAACAAAAGCGCGGTCAGTGTTACTGTCGTAATCAACATCCCACGGGCGTGCATTATTGGCAAAAGTTAAGGTCATAAGAGGCGATACATCGCCGGTGCCACAGCTTGAAAATATAGCAATGCTCGGCGTGGTTTCATTATTTTCAGCCACAAAAATCATTCCACTATCGGAGGCAATATCTAATCCTTTAGGTGAAATAAGGCCTGTATTGCTTCCTGAAATCAGTCTATCTTGGCTGGCGTTAAATGTTTCGCCATCACGGTTATAAGCCACTTTAGTAGAGATGACGATTCCGCCCATTCCTGTACTGGCATTATCGAATGTTGCGTAGCTATTACCTGCTTTATCAAAGCTAACGCTTTCTATCGTTTGGCTTGCATTATAGCTTGCAAGTTCGCTACTTAATGTTGTATTTAAACGGCTAATTTGGCCTGTTGTATCACCCGCAGTACTTGGATTACTGGATACGGCTACGCCTAATAGCGCCATATTAGGCTCAGTACTATCTGATATATCAGCCATTGAGCTTTGAGTTAGCGTGTTAGTAATTGACTCTGGCTTAGTAGACGCAGTACTTAAATCGGGCGCTATATCGCCACTTTCCCCGGCAAATATATTACTAAACACTAAAATTGCATCGTTTGATTTTTCGGCCACACGTAAATCGCTACCCTCAAGGGTAATATCTACAGGGTTGCCTAGCATAGTCGCAGGGCCTGAAATACTGCGTGCAACAGATGTATTACCTTGCGCAGTTGAGGCATTATTAATAACAAAAAGCGCGCCATCGGTAGCATCTGATGCGCTACCAACATCCGATAAGATAAGTTTATTGGTGGTTTCATCATAAACAATGCCGTGAATATTTACCGATATTTGCACACCATCGGCATCGCTTGGTGTAATAGTACGATTTGGCATAGCGGTAAATTCACCGCTTACAAAATCATCGTAAACCGCGACATCACCGTTGGTAAGTGCTACATAAAGTCGGTCGTTTACGTGGTCATAATCAACATCCCACGGGGCGGCTTCGGTAACAGTGGTAGCAAGCGGCGCGGCATCTCCCGCTGCAGCACTGCCAAATGTGGTAATTTGCATGGCACCAAAATCAGCTATAAATATCAGCCCGCTATTTTTTGCAATCGCTATGCCCTTAGGATTAACCAGTGTAGTTGCAGGGCCTGTAATTTCACGGTCTTGATTAGTGCTAAAGCTTGCACCATCATCGCGATTGGCAAGTTGGCATATAGTTTTAACGCTACCATTTTCGCTGTCGCTTGCTTGTATTAAATTACCGAGGCTATCAAAGGCTACGCCTTCATTTGCAGTGGTATTAAAGGTTTTTAATTTGGCAGCGTTCTGGTTTATTAAATCAACAGTGCCTGCGTTTTGCTCGCCGTTATTAGCTAAAATAAACGTGGCTGCACTAAAGCCGGGGTTGCCGTTTGTGCCATCGTTTCCATCTTGACCATCTGCTCCCGGCGTACCGGCTAAACCGTTTTCTCCATCATCACCGCTACACCCTGAAATACCAAGTACTATCCCAAGCGCTAATGCTGAAAAACAAAGGGGGCGTTTAAGTGAACTGTTTTGTGTATGAAGGTGAGTTAAATTAGCTTTTTTCATCATTTTTACCTTTTAATATTCCATCAAATGAAAGTAAATAACGTGCCTGTTTATACTCCTCAGTACGTACTATTTACTGTGTTAACCTCATAGAGATAACGCGTAGAAATACACATTGGATGCAAATATTTAAAAATAAAAAACAAAAAAGGAGCCATCAGGCTCCCTTTAAAAACTAGCTAGCAAAAATAATTAAGCGATAAACGATTTTATTGAATTTAAAATGCCTTGTTCGCCTAAACCCATTTCATCGTGCATTTGCGCTTGTGTGCCGTGCTTAATAAATTCATCAGGAATACCTAAGTTAAGCACTTTTAGGTTGGCTTTTTGCGCTGCTAAATATTCATTAACCGCTGAGCCTGCGCCACCACAAATAGCGTTGTCTTCAAGCGTTACTATTACATCATGAGTTTGGCTAAGCTCATCTAATAAACTTGTATCAAGTGGCTTAATAAAGCGCATATTAACTAGCGTTGCACCTAGCTCATTTGCAGCAAGTTGCGCGTTTTCAAGCAAAGTACCAAAGGATAAAATAGCAATTTTAGCGCCTTGTTTAATGGTATTGGCTTTGCCTATTTCCAGTAGCGTCATTTCGCTTTGAATATCGGCAGTACCGGCACTACCACGAGGGTAGCGAACTGCTACAGGGCAATTAGCCTTATAACCGGTATAAAGCATATGGCGGCACTCGTTAGTATCACTTGGGGCCATAATAACCATGTTTGGAATACAGCGCATAAAGCTTAAGTCGTACGCACCTTGGTGTGTTTCGCCGTCGGCGCCTACAATACCAGCGCGGTCTATAGCAAAAAGCACAGGTAAGTTTTGCAGTGCAACATCATGGATAAGTTGATCATACGCACGTTGTAAAAAGCTCGAGTAAATAGCTACAACGGGTTTTAACCCTTCACAGGCAAAACCGGCGGCCAATGTGACAGCGTGCTGCTCTGCTATGGCTACATCAAAATACTGCTCTGGGTGTTCTTTTGAAAAACGCACCATACCTGAGCCTTCACGCATTGCCGGCGTAATAGCCATTAATTTTTTATCTTGCTCGGCCATATCACACAACCAATCACCAAACACCTTAGAGAAAGTGGCGGCGCCAGGTTTAGATTTAGGTAAGCTTGATGTATTAGGGTCAAACTTTGGCACACCGTGATAGCCAATAGGATCAGCTTCTGCGGGTTTATAGCCTTTTCCTTTTTGGGTTTTTATATGTAAAAGCTGAGGCCCTTTTAAATTACGCATATTACGCAGTGTATCTACGAGCATATTTACATCGTGGCCATCAATTGGGCCAATGTAATTAAGACCTAGTTCTTCAAAAAAGGTACCTGGAATAACCATTCCTTTTAGGTGCTCTTCTACTTTACTGGCAAGCTCTTTAACAGGAGGCACGCCAGAGAGTAACTTTTTACTGCCTTCGCGAATGTTTGTGTAAAAGCTGCCAGATAAAATACGCGCAAAGTGATTAGTTAACGCTCCGACGTTTTCAGAAATCGACATTTCGTTATCATTTAAAATGATTAACATGTCAGATTTTACATCGCCTAAGTGGTTCATGGCTTCAAATGCCATACCTGCTGTAATGGCACCATCGCCTATAACGGCAACAGTTTTGCGGCCTTTGCCTTCTTTTTGAGCCGCAATAGACATACCAAGTGCTGCCGAAATAGAGGTACTTGAATGGCCTACGCTAAAGGTATCGTATTGGCTTTCTTCACGAAAAGGGAATGGATGTAATCCGTCTTTTTGACGAATTGTATGCATTAAATCGCGTCGTCCCGTTAAAATTTTATGCGGGTACGCTTGATGGCCTACATCCCATACAAGGCGATCTTCTGGTGTGTTATACACATAATGTAGAGCAACGGTAAGCTCAACAGTTCCTAAACCAGACGCTAAATGGCCGCTACTTTGCGAAACAGAGTTGAGTAAATAGTCTCGTAACTCGTTGCTAAACGCAGGGAGTTTATCTTGCGCTATATCGCGTAAGTGGGCTGGTTCGTCAACCAAGTTAAGTAATGGATACTTGCTACTATCAAGTGTCATGGTATTTATTTTATCCTTCGCTAACACCGGTGCTAACTTATTAGTTGTTACCGCTGTTGAGTAATAATGTCAGTGCTAAATGGCAATACGTATATGTAACACTCAATGGTCACGTTTAATCAGGTAGTTTGCCAGCGCCGCTAGAGTAGAGGTATCAGCATCTATTTTGTTTAATGCTTGATGCGCTTGCTCTATTAAATTTTGCGCCATTTGCTTGGCACCTTGCATACCTAATAGGGCCGGATAAGTTGCTTTATTAGCAGCTAAATCAGAGCCTTGTGGCTTACCTAGAGTAAATGTGTCACCTTCAACATCTAAAATGTCGTCGTGCACTTGAAATGCCAGCCCTATAGCATACCCAAAAACACGTAAGTTTTCTAAGGTTTGTTTGTCTGCTTTTTCGCTACATAATGCACCCAATGTAATGGCACAGTTGATTAAGGCACCCGTTTTTAATTTATGAATTCGTTCAAGCTGTTGTACTGTAATCACTTTATCTGTGGCTGCAATATCTAGCCCTTGCCCGCCTACCATGCCTTCAAGCCCCGATGCTTTAGCCAGTGCGCTGATCATTTTTACTTGTGTTGATGCGCTGCAGGTAAAATTGTGAGCCGAGATAAGCTCAAAGGCTAATGTTTGTAGTGCATCGCCTGCTAAAATTGCATGCGCATCGTCAAACTCTATATGGCAAGTTGGGCGTCCACGGCGAAGGTCGTCATCATCCATGGCTGGTAAATCATCGTGTACCAACGAGTAGCTATGAATACACTCAATAGCAGCAGCAAGAATATCTAAATCTTGCTTATTAGCTCCGAGCATTTCACCACTTGCGTAGACTAAAAAGGGGCGTAAACGCTTGCCACCGTTAAATAAGCCGTACTGCGTAGCTTCTTTTACTGTGTGTGCGGTATCAAGGGGTTGATCAAAGTACTGTTGCAGGGTCTTTACGACATCTTGTTGAGCACATTCTATTTTTTCTTGTATGCTCACGGTTATTCCATATCGTTGTTAAATGAAGTAAGCGCTGCTTTTTCGTCATTACCCATCAAAATAGACACTTTTTGTTCTGCTTGTTGTAACTTACCCGTTGAGGCGTTAGCTAAGGCTATACCACGCTCAAATTGCTTTAACGACTGCTCAAGCGATAAATCACCTTGTTCCATTTCACCGACAATGGTTGATAGTTCTTCGAGTGCTTGTTCAAAACTTAGGTTTTCAGGTTTTTTAGTCGCCATGTTTAATTTCAGCCAGCATGATAAATTTAGGAGCCAATTTTAGGGGGAATGCTAAACTAGGTCAAAGGATGATCGTTGTTTTTTGAGTTATATCAGTTTAAATCGTATTTTTACCATGTATAGGATGCGTATTAGGGCTCACTGTGTACAATAAAATTAATCAGTCGCTAGGCGAGTAGGGTATCTTGATCTAAAATTAGGCCAAACACAGTGTTTTACACTTTTTTCAAAAATGGCTTAAGTATTTCAGTATCTTGCCGATAAGCAGTTAATAATAAAAGTTTGAATAACAAAGTATAATACTTTGGAGGAAATGTGGATTTAGCAACCATAATTGGGATCCTTGGCGCAATTGGTTTAATTGTCATGTCCATGTTTATGAGTAGTAGCGGTGAAATGGGGATGTTTGCCGATGCGCCTTCTAGTGTAATTGTATTTGGTGGCTCACTATTTATTGTGTTATCAAACTTTACCTTGTCGCAGTTTTTGGGCATAGGTAAGGTTGTTGGTAAAGCATTTATGTTTAAAATCGAATCGCCAGAAGAGCTGATTGAAAAAGCAGTTGAACTTGCTGATTCAGCCCGTAAAGGGGGGTTTTTAGCCCTCGAAGAAGCCGAAATACCAAACCCTTTTATGCGCAAAGGTGTAGATATGCTCGTTGATGGCCACGATGCTGATGTAGTTCGTGCCACGCTTCAAAAAGACATTTCTTTAACCACAACTCGTCACGAACTGGGCGCCGGTTTATTTAAGTCACTTGCCGATATAGCCCCAGCAATGGGTATGATAGGAACGTTAATAGGCTTAGTTGCTATGTTATCTAACATGGATGACCCTAAAGCCATTGGCCCCGCAATGGCGGTGGCATTATTAACTACTTTATATGGTGCATTTTTAGCAAATGTAGTGGCTATTCCTATTCAGGTAAAACTTGAGCTTCGTAAAGACGAAGAAGCCATGAATCAGCGTCTAATACTGGATGCTATTTTAGGTATTCAAGATGGTCAAAACCCGAAAGTAATTGAAGGTATATTGAAAAACTACCTTGCTGAGTCTAAGCGCAAAGTAGATACCGAGGAGTAACCATGTCTGATCAAGAGTGCAAATGCCCACCCCCAGGTCTGCCTGCTTGGATGGGAACATTTGCCGACTTAATGTCGCTTTTAATGTGCTTTTTTGTACTTTTGCTCGCGTTTTCAGAAATGGATGTACTTAAATTTAAGCAAATAGCAGGCTCGATGAAGTTTGCATTTGGTGTGCAAAACAAAATAGAAGTAAAAGATATCCCTAAAGGGACCTCGGTTATTGCTATGGAATTTACCCCTGGTAAGCCTGAACCTACCCCGATAGAAACCATTCAGCAACAAACCGTTGAAATGACCCAGCAAATGTTAGAGTTTCAAGCGGGGGATGAAAGCTCAGCTGGTGGTAGACAAGAGCAACGTGGCGATAAACGCGGTGGCGAGTCACGTAGTACATCGCAGCACCAATCTTCAGAGCAAGCAACTTCAGCCGCCGATCAAGAACAAACTAACGAGTTAGTGAAAAAAATAGCGCAACAGCTCGAAAAACAAATTATCGACGGTGCAATCGAGCTTGAATCTTTAGGGCAGCAAATCATTATTCGTATCCGTGAAAATGGCTCATTCCCCTCTGGCAGTGCTTTTTTACAACCTAAGTTTAAGCCCATAATTCAAGATATTGGTGAGTTGTTAAAAGATGTACCTGGTGAAATTACGGTATCGGGTCACACCGATGATTTTCAGGTTTCTAACGAGTTATATATTAATAACTGGGACTTATCGTCAAAGCGTGCAGTAGCAGTAGCAAGCGAATTACAAACGGTACAAGGGTTTGATAAAAACCGCATGATGGTAGTAGGGCGTGCTGATACTCGTCCACTTGTTCCGAATGATTCAAACGAAGATAGGCGTAGAAATCGCCGAGTAGAAATATCAATCTTACAAGGTAAGGCTAAAGAGTCAGACCCTATTGATGTGCGCTAGGCTAGTAGCGGGCGCTAATTTCTCTAATTAAGTTTCTTTTTAAGGTACTTAATCGCCTAAGTATCTTGGCAAGCTCATTATTTTAGCTTAAAGTACATTTCCTTAACATATGTAATGGATGTGCTGTGAAAGTTATAATTAAATATTGTGATATGCCAGGTAATGGTGATGGTACCGACGACGATACAAAAGAAAAATAAGGTAAAACATTTTGCCTGATTGGTTTTTGTATTTCGTTAGTATTTTAAGTAAAAGCTGGGTCTTTATGCTAAGCCCGGCTCTTTTTATATTTTTTATATTTAAAGATTACTTAGCCTTTAGGTTTGCATTACTGACCGTCGCTTTTTTCTTCTTTGGGGGGATAACAGCCTCTAGCTTGAGAGAGTTTGACGATATTTATATCTATCGTTATTTAGTTTGGGCGGCTACCGATATTATATGGATGGCGTTAATAGCTTATTGGGGAATAAAAGATAAAGTTTATTTATGGCAATGCGTTATTGGTCAGTTAGTGGTTATTGGCGCACCTATATTACAATTATTCAGATTAGTTGACCGTCACCTTTGGGATTTAGCTTACAGCACCATTATTTACAAAACGTTAATGCCCTTTATCAACATTGGCACCGTCATAGTGTGTTATTTACCTTTAATTATGCTTTTCGCTAAAAAAAGTAATTCCCCCTCAAAAATAGAAAGCGCTCCACCTTCTAAATAGCTGTGCTAAACTACTGTTCATATAAACAGTTAATGAGCAACTCCCATGAAACTCTATATCGCAGAAAAGCCATCACTTGGCAGAGCTATTGCTGATGCATTGCCAAAACCACATAAAAAACACGATGGTTATATAGAAGTGGCTAATGGTGACTGTGTCTCGTGGTGTATAGGGCACTTACTAGAGCAAGCTGAACCTGATGATTATGATGCGCGTTTTAAAAAGTGGCAATTTGAACACCTTCCCATAGTGCCAGAACAATGGCAGCTCAAGGCAAAAACGAAAACGCGTAAACAATTAACTATTTTAAAAAAGCTAATTAAGCGGGCATCAGTACTCGTGCATGCGGGCGATCCCGATCGCGAAGGCCAATTGTTGGTTGATGAAGTCATAGAGCAAGCCAAAATAAGTAAAACCAAAAAGCAAAGCATTCAACGTTTACTTATAAGTGATTTAAATTTAGCGGCGGTAAAAAAAGCGCTTACGACTATGCGTTCAAATCGTGAATTTATTCCGCTTAGTGTGTCGGCGCTTGCGCGTTCTCGTGCAGATTGGCTATTTGGTATGAACCTTACGCGTGCTTATACGCTGGCGGGTCAAAAAGCAGGCTTTGGCAATGTGTTGTCGGTGGGTCGCGTACAAACCCCAATTTTGGGTTTAGTGGTTAATCGGGATAACGAAATAGCTAACTTTGTGTCAAAACCATTTTATGAAGTGTTGGCGCATTTAATAACCCCTGAGCAGCAAAGCTTTGTGGCCAAGTGGGTACCAAGCAAAGCCTGCGAGCCGTACCAAGATGAAGAGGGACGCGTTTTAAATAATGCATTAGCCGAAAACGTCGCCTCGCGAATAGCGAATCAACCCGGCGAGGTTACAGCACTTGAACAAAAACAAAAAAAACAAAGCGCGCCGCTGCCTTATAATTTATCGGCACTGCAAATAGATGCTGCAAAGGCATTTGGTATGGCAGCTCAGCAAGTACTCGATATTTGCCAAACGCTCTATGAGCGCCATAAGTTAATTACTTACCCTCGTTCTGATAATCGTTATTTGCCTAAAGAGCATCATTTAGATGCGCCTGCAATTTTAAAAGCAATTGCAGCTAATGGCGGTCAAAACACTGAGTTTGTGAATGGGGCAGACGCTAAAAAACGCAGCAAATGTTTTAACGATGCAAAAGTGGCTGCACACCATGCAATTGTACCTACCGCTAAACAACTAAAAACAGCGACTTTGGCGCCTGATGAAGCAAAAGTATATCAACTTATTAGCAGGCATTACCTAATTCAGTTTTACCCCGATTATATTTATAACGAAACTAAAGTAGAGGTAACAATTGCGGGAGGTTTATTTAAAGCCAATGCAAAGCAAGATGTAAGCCTAGGATTTAAGGTATTAATGGGCAAAGCCGAGCTAAAAGATGAAGCAACCTTGCCTCATTTAACAAAAGGCATGGCGCTTAACTGCACTAAAGGTGAAGTGGTAGAAAAACACACTACGCCACCGTCTCATTTTACTGATGCAACATTGCTAAGTGCCATGACCGGCATTAGTCGTTATGTAAAAGATTCACAAATTAAAAAAATACTCAAAGAGACCGATGGGTTAGGAACAGAGGCAACCCGCGCAGGCATTATTGAATTATTATTTAGGCGTCGTTTTTTAAAGCGCGAAGGTAAATCAATTAAAGCAACGCAAACAGGCTTGGCACTTATTAGTGTTTTACCAGAGGGCTTAGCTAGCCCCGATTTGACCGCTAAATGGGAGGCGAGTTTAGGCAACATTGCTCAACAAGCAATGAGCTACCAACAATTTTTACAACCACTGCTGGTGGAGCTTGAAGGTTTTGTACAGCAAGCAGCTAGTTGTGATAGCCATGTATTTTCAAAGCTACCTAAAACACCGACTAAAAAGCGCTTTGCTAAGGGTGGTAAAAAAGCACCATTTAAAAAATCAAATTATAAAAAGAGCTCAGCAACCACTTAATCGCTGAGCTCTCAAATACGGCTTATTTTTTATTAAATAATGCGACTGCAGCGTTACTCATGGCTTTTATACCGGTCGGTAATGCTACTTTATAATCTGGCGCAAATTTACTTGAGTGTAATGAAGGAAGTGTTTGGTTACTTTTCATCGCATTTGTATATTGCTGCTGGTTTACTCCACCTAACCAAAATAACGTAATAGGAATGTTTTCATCAGTTCTACCGTACAGTCCAAAATCTTCACCAGCCATAACCGCTTTTGTCTCAAGTACATTAGTTTCGCCAATTGCATCAGCAATAGCACTCCTAACAATATTAGTTTGCTGAGGGTTATTGTAAGTAGATGGAATAGATTCATCTTCATGAACGTGAACAACAGGGTAGTGTGACTCAGTAAGGCCAGCACTTTGAGCAATACCCGCTGTAATACGTTTTATTGCTGCTATTTGCGCCGTCCGTACCTCTGGGTTGTAGCTTCTAAGCGTAAGCTGTAGTTTTACTTCATCGGAAATCACATTATGCTTTGAGCCACCATGAATAGAACCCACAGTCACAACGGAAGGCTCAAGTGGAGAAAGCTCGCGGCTTGTGATTGTTTGTAATGCTAATACCGTACGCGCCGCAATAACTACAGGGTCTACGGTAGTGTGCGGGTAGGCGCCGTGTCCGCCTTTACCTTTTATAGTTATATCTACCGAATCAACACTTGCCATGGTGTATTCATTTTTCATTGATACCTTACCCGCAGGCACGCTGGCACTAACATGCAGCGCAATAACATGATCAGGCTTAGCATATTTACTAAATAAGCCTTCACTTAACATGGCTTTTGCTCCACCGCCAACTTCTTCTGCAGGTTGAGCAACCATCATTAACGTTCCTTGCCACTTATTTTTATGGGCAATAAGTTGCTCAGCAGTACCAATAAACGAGCTCATATGTATATCGTGGCCACAGCCATGCATTACACCTACTTTATTCCCATCCTCGTTGGTCACTTGTACTTTAGATGCATAAGGTTTACCGGTTTGCTCTGTGATTGGTAGGCCATCGGTATCAGTACGAATCATTATTGTAGGGCCGGTGCCATTTTTATAAATCCCTACCACACCATAGCCGCCCACATTATCTGTTACGTCAAACCCAAGTTTTATTAATTGCGATGCTATTTTTTGGCCAGTTTCTTGTTCGTGATATGAAAGCTCTGGAGATTGATGTAAGTCGAGGTAAAACTTTTCAATAGCTGGCATACTCTTAGTTAAATCTAAGCTTAGTGACTTAGCGAAAGTAAGTGGGCTTGCTATCATTAATGCTGCAGCTAGATAGGTGATTTTCATGTTTTCCCTCATTATTTGAAAGTATTTAATACTTGTATTTATTATGTTCGTCTCCATATAAAAACCTAAATAAATGAATATGGCAATTAATTCAATGAGCAACATAGTTAGTATCAACGCACAAAACCTTCAGCAAGTACTCGGTGAAACATCACAACAAAAGTTGGTGCTGCTTAACTTCCACTCACCACAAAGTCCTGAGTGTATTAGCCAAATCGGTATATTAGAAAATTTAGCTACGCAATATAAAGACCATATTGTAGTGGCTAATCTTGATTGTGACGCAGAACAAGCACTCGCCTCGCAATTAGCGCAGCAGGTTGGCTTGCAAACCTTACCTACACTTGTGTTGTTAAAAGATTCAGCTCCAGTAGATTTATTAGCGGGTGCACAAACAGACACGCAAATTCGCGAAGCCCTGAGTAAGCATTTACCAGCGCAACAGGACCTACTTCTTGAACAAGCAAAACAAGCATTATTAAAGTCGGATCTAAATGCTGCATTTAATTACGCAAAGCAAGCGTATGAAATAGACAGTGCAAACGCACGTATAAAGCTTGTGTTAGCCGATATATGCATTCAAATACACAAGTTAGATGATGCGCAAGCACTCATTGATACAATTGACGCCCAAGAGCAAGATGCTTATTTTCATAATATAAAAGCTAAATGCGAAGCGGCTCTAGAAGCTACCGACTCGCCAGAGATAAAAGAAAAGCAATCTCAAGTAGAAAAGTACCCAAATGACTTAGACCTGAAAATAGAGCTAAGCCAATTGCTAAATGATGCAGGACGAAAAGAAGAAGCACTCGAAACACTCTTCAGCGTACTTAAAAAGGATCTTAACTTTAATGACGCTAAAGCAAGCTTTTTAGCAATTATCGCTTCTCTACCAGATGGAGATGCACTTGCAGCAAAATACAGAAGAAAGCTTTATAGTATTTTGTATTAATACGCGCAGTTAATAAATTAACTTAAAAGCACCTTATAGGTGCTTTTTGCGTTTTATACATCGTTATATTTAAAACAAACTGGGCTTTGCTTATAGGTTTGGTTTGTTTTTTGTACTGCTTTTGGCTCTTTAGAGTGAAAAATGCACGAAAGAGCTTTTATTTATAGTTTTTATTAAAAAACGCTTGCGTAAAAATCCGTTCTCCCTATAATGCGACCCCACTGAGACGGCAGAGCGCAACGCATAGCGAGGCACGAGCTACTCAGTGAGTCGAGTAAAACTTAGTTTTAAAAACTTTCAAGTTTAACAAAATTAAGTGTTGACAA
>NZ_JANIGJ010000005.1:0-318770 GCF_024518735.1 Pseudoalteromonas agarivorans | reverse complement strand
TATCGCGTACGCTCACTTCAATCGTGCTTTCACCTTCACTGAGTGGTGTCGCTGGGGTGGCGCTCCACTCGCCGTTGGCATCAACAAGGGCGGTAATGGTTTGTGGGTTACCGTCACTGTCGGTCACTACAATCGTTACTTGTGCCCCTTCGCCTGCGTCACTTGTACCGCTAATAACTGGCGTGTTGCTATTGCTTTGTGCATCCACCTCAACTGTGAGCGTAGGTGGTGTGTTATCAAAGTCATCTGAGCTGATTGTGCGTGTGTTCCCTGCTGCATCTGTGGCTGTGGCAATCACAGAGCCTACATCCAGTAGTGATACATCAAGCCCCACCAAAGACCAATTACCGTTGGCATCGGTTGTGGTGGTGTAAGTTACACCCACACCCCCGCCAATAAGTTGCTCGGTGATGGTGATTTCACTGCCTGCTGGCAGGTCAGACGTACCACTTAGGGTAACCAATAAACCAAGCTCGAAGGTTGGCGTAAAGGCAAGAGCCGGTGGAGTTACATCCACTTCACCGCTGTCTGTCCCTGTGCCCGTGTTACCCGCTGCATCGGTAATGCTGGCGCTAACACTGTAGTTGCCTTCAGCTAAATCAGTCGCTGGGGTGGCACTCCAATTACCATTCGCATCGGTTTGTACATCAATAGTTTGTACGGCATTGGCTGCATCGGTAAAGGTTATCGTAACGGTGCTGTTTGGTGCATCACTGGTGCCCGTAACTGTTGGTGTGCTGTCGTTGGTGAGCGCTGGTGCATCCACACTCACACTTGGCGCGGTGGTATCGATGTTACCGCTGCCAGAAATATCAGTGCTGTTACCTGCATCATCGCTAATGCTGGCCTCAATACTGTACGGTCCTTCTGCAAGTGCCGTCGGTACTTCCACTGAGAAGTTACCGCTCGCATCCACGGTGGTGGTAAAGGTTTGCTGGGCTCCTAAATCATCGATAACCGTAAAGGTGATCACGGTGCCTTCTAGTGCATCACTGGTGCCGCTTAGGGTTGGTGTGACATCGTTACTTGAACCTGGGCTGGTTAAATCAAGCGTTGGCGCAATGGTATCAACCTCCCCTGCACCTGTGGCGGTAGCTGTGTTACCCGCTGCATCGCTTACGCTTGCACTTACAGTAAAGTTACCTTCAGCAAGGGCTTGTGAGGCAGCCACACTCCACGTGCCATTAGCTCCTAGGGTCGTTGTAACCGTATGGGTCACATTATTACTATCGGTGATTTCAACCGTTACGGTGCTGCCTTGCGGTGCATTCGCGGTGCCGGTGATCGTTGGGGTTGTATCATTGGTAACAACTAGCTCATTCACTTCAATCGCTGGCATAGTGGTGTCAATAATACCGGTTTCTGTGGCGCTGCCGATATTACCCAGACCATCGTCTACCTCGGCGGTCACTGTGTATTCGCCTTCCGCTAATTCAGTTGGTGCATCAACGCTCCATACGCCACCGGTGACGGTGGTATCAACAGTCGTAATATTACCCGCGCTATCTTCAAACGTTAAGCTAATGGTGGTGCCATCTGCTGCATCGCTTGTACCATTAATGGTTGGCGTGGTGTCGTTGGTATCAACCAAGGCATTAATGCTAATGCTTGGCGCGGTGGTGTTCAGCGTGGCTGTTTCACTAACTGTGGTGGTGTTACCGGCGTTGTCGCTCACGCTGGCTTCAATGGTCAACTCACCATCAACCAATGCATTTGGTACATCAGCTGACCAGCTGCCACCCGCTTGGACTGTGGCTGTAAAGGTTTCGGTGGTAATGCCATCGCTAACGCTGATGCTAATTACCGTGCCGGCTGGTGCATTCGTGGTACCACTAATGGTTGGCGTGCTGTCGTTGGTGGCACCCACAGTATCGAGTGTCAGAGTCGGTGCAAGGCTATCTATGCTGCCCGATTGCGTAGCGCCGCCTGTATTGCCCGCCGCATCCGTAATGCTGGCTTGTACACTGTAGCTGCCATCAGGTAATTCTGGGCTGATTGCTTGCCAATTGCCGTTGACATCAACGGTGGCGGTGAGCGGTGTTTCATCGCCATTACTGTCGGTGATTACAATGTTTACAACTGTGCCTTCTGGCTCAGTTGAAGTACCACTAATAAGTGGAGTACTGTCGTTACCAAGTCCCAGTGCATCCACAGTTACAACTGGGGTAATGGTATCTACATTGCCACTGCTGTTGGCGGTACTTTCATTGCCTGCGGCGTCAGTAATACTGGCCGTTACAGTAAAGTCGCCTTGTGCCAGCGCACTGGGCACTTCAATATCCCAATGCCCATCCGTGCCAACGGTGGTGGTAATGGTTTGCACAACGCCGTCACTGTCGGTCACGGTGAGTGTTACCGTGCCGCCAATTTCGTTACTGGTGCCTTGCAGTGTAGGGGTTAAGTCATTTACATCACCCACGGTTTGCATGGTTAATGTGGGTGCTTGTGTATCTAAAGTAATTGTATCGGTTACTGTTGTTGTGTTTCCTGCTTCATCAGACACGCTCACTTCGATGGTGTTATCACCTTCATTCAAGTCTGTTTGAGGGGTTACTTCCCAACTTCCATTGGCATCTACTGTGGTTGTTAGTGTTTGTTCAACACCGTTTTCATCAGTGATCACTACAGTAATCGTTGTACCTACATCGGCATCACTCGTGCCTGAAATAGTCGGTGTTGTATCATTGGTTACAGCATCAAAATCAACGGTTAAACTTGGCCCCGCAGTATCAATATTACCGGTTGCTGTATCTAAAGCACTATTGCCTGCAGCATCAGAAACCGCTGCCTGTACAGTGTAATCCCCTGAAGCCAACTCTTGAGAAAGCTCTACACTCCAATTCCCTTGTGCATCTGTTGTCGTATTAAACGAGCGAACAACTCCTTGCGAATCTGTAACAGTCAAGCTTATTACAGTGCCAGAAACAACGCCTGTAGTATTACCAGCAATAATTGGTGTTGTATCATTACTGGTTTCTAGATCGTTAATTTGTATGGTTGGCGGCGTAATATCAATTACGGCATCAAGTTCTGCTATGGCTGAACCACCGCCTAAATCAGTCACTGTTGCACTGATTGATACACTTCCCTCAGGTAAATCGGCTGGCGGAGTAACACTCCACTGTCCGTTTGCATCAACAACCGTAGTTAAGGTGATAGTCGCACCTGTAGAGTCTGTGATCTGAACTTCAACAGACGAACCTACTTCTGCATTAAATGTATCACCGCTTATTTGTGGGGTTTGATCGTTGGTTTCACCAATCACATCAATAGTGATAGTTAACGCACTTGTATCAATAGTACCAGAGGCGCTTGCAGTATCTTCATTGCCAGCGTTATCGCTAATAGTAGCATCAACAGTATAGCTACCTTCAGCTAAAGCTACGGGTACTTCTACTGTCCAACTTCCATCTGCAATGACTTGTGCAGTGATTGTTTGCACTGCACCATTAGCGTCCGTTACAGTTAAAGTAACAGTTGAGCCTGAAGGTTCCCCGCTTACCGTACCTGATAGAGTTGGTGTAGTATCACTTGTATCACCTAGCGCATTTATGGTCACAACCGGCGCTGTTGTATCAACCTCACCTGTGGTTGTTGCTGTGGTTTCATTACCTGCGTTATCGGTTACCGATACCTCAACGGTAAATTCACCTTCACTTAGCTCATTCGGTACATCCACACTAAAGGTGCCATCGGCTTGCACTTCGGTAGTAATTGTTTGAGGGTTACCCGCTTCATCCGTCACGGTGATCGTTACAACTGTGCCCTCTGGCTCGCCAGTGGCAGATCCTGAAATAGTGGGTGTGGTATCGTTAGTATCGCCAACTGGGTCGATTATCACTGATGGCGCAGCCGTGTCCACTTCGCCGGTTGTGGTTGCAGTGGTTTCATTACCTGCGTTATCGGTTACCGATACCTCAACGGTGAATTCACCTTCACTCAGCTCATTTGGTACATCTACACTAAAGGTACCATCGGCTTGCACTTCGGTAGTAATAGTTTGTGGGTTACCCGCTTCATCCGTCACAGTAATCGTAACAACTGTGCCCTCAGGCTCACCCGTTGCAGACCCTGAAATAGTGGGTGTGGTGTCGTTTGTATCACCCAGCGGGTCAATTAACACTGTGGGCGCTGCGGTATCAACTTCGCCTGTGGTAGTGGCTGTAGTTTCATTACCTGCGTTATCGGTTACCGATACCTCAACGGTAAATTCACCTTCACTTAGCTCACTCGGTACATCTACACTAAAGGTGCCATCGGCTTGCACTTCAGTGGTAATAGTTTGTAGGTTACCCGCTTCATCAGTCACAGTAATCGTAACAACTGTGCCCTCTGGCTCACCCGTTGCAGACCCTGAAATAGTGGGTGTGGTGTCGTTTGTATCACCCACGGGATCTATTATTACTGTAGGCGCTGCGGTATCAACCTCACCTGTGGTCGTTGCTGTAGTTTCATTACCTGCGTTATCGGTTACCGATACCTCAACGGTAAATTCACCTTCACTTAGCTCATTCGGTACATCCACACTAAAGGTGCCATCGGCTTGCACTTCGGTAGTAATGATTTGTGGGTTACCCGCTTCATCAGTCACAGTAATCGTAACAACTGTGCCCTCTGGCTCGCCCGTGGCAGACCCTGAAATAGTGGGTGTGGTGTCGTTTGTATCACCCACGGGATCAATTGTTAGTGTGGGCGCTGCAGTGTCAACCTCACCTGTGGTCGTTGCTGTAGTTTCATTACCTGCGTTATCGGTTACCGATACCTCAACGGTAAATTCACCTTCACTCAGCTCATTCGGTACATCCACACTAAAGGTGCCATCGGCTTGCACTTCGGTAGTAATGGTTTGCAGATTACCCGCTTCATCCGTCACGGTGATCGTAACAACTGTGCCCTCAGGCTCACCCGTGGCAGACCCTGAAATAGTCGGTGTGGTGTCGTTTGTATCACCCACCGGATCAATTGTTAGTGTGGGCGCTGCAGTATCTATAACGCCTGTAGTTGTGGCTGAGGCTTCATTTCCAGCTGCATCAGTGGCTGTGGCCGTTATTGTAAACTCCCCCTCAGCAATTGCAGTCGTTGCACCTACTTGCCAAGAACCATCTTCTGCAACAACTGCCGTTAAGGTTTGCGAATCACCATTAGAGTCTGTTACTAATACAGTGATCAAGCTACCTGGCTCTACATCAGTTGTGGTACCACTAAATACAGGTGTTGAATCGTTAGAGTCAGTAAAGTCATTTACACTAATAGTTGGAGCGGTTAAATCTATAGTGCCAGTTTGTGAGTCTTGCGCGCTATTACCAGCACTATCACTTACATTTGCCACCACACTAAACTCACCCTCAGCTAATGCTTGTGGGACATCTATACTCCATGTGCCATCACCATTTATAGCAGTGACAAATTGCTGCTCAGCGCCAGCATTATCAGTCACAATCACTGTAACCACACTACCTGCAGCTAAACCTTGAGTAGAGCCGCTTATAGTAGGCGTTGTATCGTTTGTATCACCAATATTATCTATAGTTACGCTAGGTGCGGTTAAATCTATGGTGCCAGTAACCGTCGCTGTACTGCTATTACCTGCTTCGTCACTTACACTTGCAGTAACTGTAAAGTCACCTTCGCTAAGCTCATTAAGTATATCGGCGCTATAGCTTCCATCGGCATTAGTAACCGCTGTAATAGTTTGTTGATTACCGTCACTATCGGTTATTAATAAGGTAACCTCAGTACCTTGGGGTACATCTACTACGCTACCTGTCACACTCGGTGTTGTATCGTTTGTATCTGTAATTGGGTTAATAGTAATCGCAGGATCAGTTAAATCTATTTCCCCTACTTCAGTAGCAGAGGCAGTATTGCCAGCAGCATCGGTTACTGTTGCAACCACCGTAAATTGACCCTCAACCAACTCATCGGTTGCTTCGATTGACCACGAACCATCAGCATTTGTGGTTACTTGCACAGTTTCTGTTGCGCCATCGCTGCCTGTAAAGGTAACAGTAACAACCGCACCTGCGTCAACATCTTGCGTAGTACCACTAATTGTTGGAGTGGTATCATTAGTATCAATAATAAAATTAATACTTACGGTTAAATCTACATTACCGACCGTACTTGCTTGTGCCTCATTACCCGCATCGTCTATAACGGCTGCAACTACGGTAAAATCCCCTTCAGGCAGAGGCTCTGTAACTTGAGCGCTCCAAGAACCATCTTCTTGCGTGACCGCTAAAAGATTAAAAGTACTGCCATCACTTGCGGTAATCGTTAGAGTTATAGTGGTACCAGCAGGCACGTTACCGGTATTACCACTTAAAAGTGGCGTGGTATCGTTTGTATCTGCAATAGAGTCAATTTGAATAGAAATAGGGGCAAATGTAACTTCACCACTTGTTTGCGCGGATGCTTCGTTACCCGCCGGGTCACTCACTGTCGCGGTAACACTAAACTCTCCGCCAGGAATAGCGTTGGGCGATTCAACACTCCACGTGCCATCAGCCTCAAGTGTCGTTGTTAAGGTTTGTATATTACCGTCGCTATCGGTTACTAAAACAGTAATTACAGAGCCCTCTGGTGCGCCTTCAACACGGCCAACAAAAGTAGGCGTAGTGTCATTAGTGTCTGCAATGGCCGTAACCGTTATCTCAGGGCTAGTTAAATCAACTAACCCTTGCTCTACAGCTTGTGCTTCATTACCTGCAGTGTCGGTCACAGTTGCATTAACTTCAAACTCACCTTGTGCTAAAGGTGTAGAAACACTTACAGACCAGCTGCCATCATCATCTGTTTGCGTTAACAGCGTTTGAACTTGCCCATTAATATCGGTAATAACCACGGTAATTACCGAGCCTGCTGGCACATCTTGCGCAGAGCCAGTAATAATTGGGGTTGTATCTTGCGTATCGGCAATCGCATTAATTTCTACAATTGGCGCCGTTAAGTCAATAACTCCAGCATCACTTGCAAGTGCTTGGTTGCCTACGCTATCACTCACCTGCGCATCAACAGTAAAATCACCTTCTGGTAGTGCCACACCTACATCAACAGCCCAACTACCATCTTCACCGGTAATGGCAGTTAAAAGCTGCACTTCGCCTGCACTGTCGGTTACTGTGATTGTTACTTCAGTACCTTGTGGCACACCGGTTGTAGTACCACTTAATGGCGGCGTAGCATTATTTGTTTCACCCGCTACTGTAACTGTAATTTCTGGAGCGGTTAAATCAATACTCGCAACAGCTTGGTCAATTGCTTGGTTACCAGCGGCATCAACTGCTACTGCGTTAACATTAAACTCCCCTTCTGCTAAAGGCGATGTAGTGGTAATACTCCAATTACCTTGTGCATCAACTTGTGTAACAATTGTTTGTTGTGTGCCTGTGCTATCGGTAAGAGTTACAGAGACGTTGTCGCCAGTATTCAAACCCGCTACCGAACCCGTAACCGTTACTGTTTGAGATGCAGAGTCTGCAACAGGGTCAATATTAATTACTGGCGCTGTGGTATCTATTTCAATAGAAATAGCATCGTTAAACGCATTACCATCTGGGTCGGTGGCTTCTACAACTACGCTCACGGGGCCATCGGCTATCGGGTTAGGCAATGTAATTTCAAACGTGCCATCTGGGCCAATAACCGCGCTTACTACTTGAGAGTTACCATTTTCATCTGTCACAGTAATATTTACTGTTTCACCCACTAAGTTTTCACTTGTACCACTAATTGTTGGCTGAGATGAATTAGTTAAACCTACTTCATTTAATGATATAGATGCAGTGCCATCATCAGGAACTACCCCATCAGAGGTGTCGCGAATATTTAGCGCTTCTGTAGAATCAGGATCAAAGCTTGAATCAAATGCAACGCTATTAGGGTTAACCCCCTCCGCAATACGTGTAAGCTGAACAAATGAGCTTCCTCCACCAGATCCCGCACCACCAGCACCACCTGCGGCCGTTGCTTCTAAATTATCTAAAATATCACCATCGCCCTCTAAGGCATCTAAAAAGTCAGTAACATCAGAATTAGCCGCCGTTTGGCCATCGTTATTATCAGTTTGTTCTAAGCTTGCAATGGCCGCATCTAGGCTTTCGTCAAACACTGTGGTTTCGCTGCTATCGCGGGTTTCTTGTGCTAATAAATCAGGGGTGATCTTTACGTTTTGATTAGCAGGAATCGACAGTGTTTCTCCTTGCACATCAATTGTTAGCGATGAATTATCGGCGGTAACCACTAAATCGCCCACAGTAATAGTATCGCCCACTTCAAGTGGCTTAATTGTGCCATCTTCTAAAACAACACCAGCAGACCCTTTTAAGTCTATTACTAATAATTGATTAGATTCCATTTTACTTACCTCAAACATAAGAATTAAAACTATTAATTAAAATGTAGAACAGCAAAACGCATTAGATACTGTACTCAAGTACAGTTTTTAAAAAAAACATTAAAAATAAAAAAGTGGTAGATAATAAATTTTATGCTAGCCAAAACGATTATTTGCGAAAAATGAATTTATTGACTAAACCATAGGGTAGGTATTGATAGCCCAAGTAACCCTAAGAGGAAGAAATGATTACAAAAAATACTTTACTAAAGCAAAAAGGAAAGCTGCTTATAGGTTTAACGCTAAGTGCGCTTGGCGCAACTAACGTGGTAAAAGCCGATGACAGCTCTGTGGCACCGCTTACATACGTCACCAGTAAAGCAATTGAAAATAATCCAGAGGTACAACAAGCATGGCATACATTTAAATCCTCAATTTATGGCGTAGATGCAGCCCGCTCAGGCTACTTACCTAGCGTTGATGTATCTGCCAGCGCAGGTTATGAGCGCCGAAACTACGGTATAGAAGACGAATACAACCGCAACACTGCAGAGCTTAGTGTTACTCAAATGCTTTACGACGGGTTCAGAACATCTAACACCGTTGAAAGGTTTGAGCGTATTCAGCTCATTCGGTATTTTGAATTACTCTCACAAACAGAGCAAACTGCATTAGATGCATCTATTGCATTTTTAGATGTGCAAAAATTTAAAGAACTTGTGACACTCGCTGAAGAAAACCTGCAAGAACACGAGTCTGTATACCAACAAATTGAACAAAGTGTAGGAGCCGGTGTTGCCCGAGCAGCAGATCTAGAGCAAATTAGCGGGCGCTTATCGCTAGCGCAATCTAATGTGCTAACCGAGTACGCTAACCTGCACGATGTAACCGCGCGTTATTTAAGAGTTGTTGGCGAGCTACCCGTTAATGATATAAAACAAGCCAAATTAGATGAGCAAAACGTGCCCATTTCTATTAACCAAGCGCTTGATATAGCCTATAAAAACAGCCCTGCTTTTTACGCATCGCTTTATAATATAGAGGCGCAAGAAGCCAATGCTCAGGCACAAAAGGCTGCGTTTCATCCAAACGTAGACTTATCTGCCCGTTACGGCACACAAGACAGAGACGAGCTAGGTTTAAACGAAACAAGAACCGAAGCACGGGTAGGTATAGACATAACCTATAACCTGTACAACGGGGGCCTAGATAGCGCCAACCTTGAACAAGCATACCAAGATGTAAATATTGCCAAGTATCAACGCGATCAAGCTTGTGTTGATATTCGTCAAAGCCTACAAATTGCCTATCATAATGTGAACAATATAGAGCAAAAGCTACCCACGCTTGAAAGCTATAAAAACTCGTCAAACAGAGTAAAAATAGCCTACCGAGACCAATTTGATATTGGCCAACGCACCTTGCTTGATGTACTTGACGCTGAAAACGAAGCATTTCAATCTAACCGCTCGTACATTGTTGCTCAATACGATAGACAAACAGCCATTTTAACTATGCTTAACGAAATGGGTAAACTATTGCCAGCTCTAAATGTTATGTCTGACAAGTACCCAACATTAACAGAGTTAACAGATGACCCAATCGTGCATAACGCACAAAATATATGCCCAAGTTACGATGTAGCTGCCACCTTTAAGCGCAAAGCTTTTTTACAAAAAAAAGCCAAGCAAGATAACGCCTACATGAGCGTTACAGCAATGCCTAGGTATTTAGAAATGCCACCAGAAACTCCTAGCGCATCGAGTTTTGCAGATGACGATAACGACGGCGTACCTAACGAGCAAGACACCTGCCCAAGCACCCCAGCGGGAACAAATGTAGACCTATCTGGGTGTACTTTGTATGACCAAGCGACCGACTCAGTTGAAATAGGTATTCCCTTTTCAGCCGACTCAAGCCAAGTGCGCTCAGAGTACTTGCAAGAGGTAGAAAAGCTCGCGGAGTTTTTAAAAAATAACCCTGACAAAAAGGTAGAGATCCAAGGTCACGCCTCATTAGATGGCGATAGAAAATACAACCGTAAACTTTCAGAGCAACGCGCCTTTGCCGTAGCACAATTACTTATTGAGCAATTTGGTATAGCGCCTAATCGTGTTCAATCATTTGGTTATGGTATTGATCAGCCACGCGTTAATGAAATTTCGGTACGTGCTAATGCGGCAAACCGCCGTATTGAGGCGGTTATTACCGATAGTTAAGAGGTGCTTAAAACAAATAAATTTAAAATGTTTTACATAACATTGGATGGTATATGGAATTAAATGATGTACTTGATCATGGCGGCGCACTGGTAGATTGCCTTGCAGTATTGTGCCGCTTTCATGATAAAGATTTTTCAAGGGAGGCCTTATTAAATGGCCTCCCACTAACAGATGGAAACTTAACGCCTTCAGGATTTGCACGTGCTGCAAAACGTGTGGGCTTTAAATCAAAAGTTGTAAATAAGCCTCTTAATCAAATTAATACTGCTTTATTACCCGCCATTATTATTTTAAATAATAACCAAGCGTGCGTGGTAACCGCTATTGATAACCAAAAACAAACAGCGCAAGTTACTTACCCCGAGCTAACCGAGTCTGTTGTAGAAGAAGACCTAGAACAGTTAATTGAAAAATCAACAGGTTTAATTATTTATGCTCATCCAGAGTTTATGTTTGATGAGCGCTCCCCGGTGCTTGAAAAGCTCTCTAAAGACGGCTGGTTTTGGGGCGTAATAAAAGAATGCCGCGCACTGTACAAAGACGTCATAATCTCCGCCATTGCATTAGGCGTTTTGTCTGTTGCCATGCCTTTATTTGTAATGAATGTATATGACCGCGTAGTTCCTAACCATGCAACAGAAACCCTCTGGGTTTTAGCCATCGGTATTTTAATAGCGCTGACCGCCGACTTTGTACTGCGCTTAGTACGCAGCTACTTTGTAGAGCTTGCGGCAAGTCGTATAGATGTAAAAGTGTCTGCGGTTATTATGGAGCGCGTACTTGGTATGAAGCTTAAAAATAGACCCTCATCAGCGGGGTCATTTGCGAGTAACATACAATCGTTTGAAGCCGTACGTAACTTTTTTAGTTCAATAACCTTGGTTGCGCTGGTTGATTTACCCTTTGTTGCTATATACCTAATTGTTATTGCAATAATAGGTGTACCGCTAAGCCTACCCATTATCGCAGGTGCCCTAATACTTTTAAGTTATGGCATAGCAGCCCACAGAAAACTTGAAGCGCTGTCAGAGCAAACCATGAAAGCAAGCTCAATGCGCAACTCCATACTTGTAGAAAGCTTAACCAACATTGAAGATGTAAAAAGTTTTCACAGCGAATGCAAAACCCAATCAACATGGGAAAAATCAACTATTTATATTGCTCAGGTTAATGCGCAAAGTCGCTTAATCTCAAGCTCAATCTCTAATAGCGCAGCGTGGATACAACAATGTGTTGGCGTGATCATTATGATCATCGGTGTTCATTTAGTTATTGAAGGCGAGCTCACGCAAGGGGGATTAATAGCTGCTTACTTACTTTCATCACGTGCAATGGGGCCGCTTGGGCAATGCGCCGCCGTACTTGCGCAATATCATCATGCTGCTATTGCTATGCAATCGCTTAACGAAATAATGGAGAAAGACGTTGAGCGCCCGCCAAATAAACATTGGTTAAGCCACCCCGTATTAAACGGCGAAATAGAATTTAAAGACGTATGCTTTAAGTATGAAGACGACGCGGCCGATGCGCTTAGTAATATTAGCTTTAAAATAAAAGCGGGCGAAAAAGTGGCTATTTTGGGGCGCAATGGTTCGGGTAAAAGCACCCTCGAAAAACTTATTTTAGGCCTTTACGACCCAACCGCAGGCTCCGTAATGGTCGATAACAACAATATACAACAAATAGACCCCGCAGAACTTCGTCATAACATAGGGTACGTACCACAAAATATAGCGTTGTTTTTTGGTAGTTTAAAAGACAACCTCACTATTAGCGCATGGCATGCTAAAGATGAGCAAATAATTAGCGCATGCGAAAAAAGTCAGTTATTCGAGTTAATCAACTCTCACCCCGATGGGTTTGACCTACAAGTTGGTGAGCAAGGTCGCCTGCTATCTGGCGGCCAAAAACAAGCAATTGGTATAGCGCGCGCACTAATAAACGACCCCCCTATTATGCTGTTAGATGAGCCTACCTCATCGCTTGATCACAATAGTGAAAATAAAATTATTCAAAATTTAAAAACCGCCACCCAAGACAAAACCTTAATCGTAGTTACTCACCGCTCGTCTTTACTTTCGTTGGTTGATCGCATTATCGTGCTCGATAACGGAAAAATAGTTGCCGATGGGCCTAAACAAAAAGTAATTGCCGCACTGAATAACCAAACAGTGGAGCAAGCATCATGAGTGACAATAAAAAGCCACTAGAGCAGCGCTCTTTTGAATCGGTAAGTAAAGCAATAGAAGCACGTAAAAAAGGTAAGCCTTCAATCTTTAATCGCTTATTTAAAGGCTGGCTTTCGCCTCCTGAATCACAAGATTGGGTGGTCGATGCGCAATGGGAAAAAATGCAGCAAGAGCCTGCCAGCGCACGTTTTTTGTTATACCTCATTTGCATCGCATTTATTTTGCTTACAATTTGGGCAGGCTTTGCGTCACTCGATGAGGTTGCCCGTGGTGAAGGACGCGTTATCCCATCAAATAAATTACAGTTAGTGCAATCTTACGATGGCGGTATGGTAGAAAAAATAAACATTCGAGAAGGGCAAATTGTTGAGGAAGGTGACGTATTAATAAAAATCGATCCTACTCGGTTTATTTCAAGCTTTAGAGAAAACCAATCTAAAGTGCAATCACTCACTGCAAAAGTAGCAAGGTTACAAGCCCTTACCAGAAAAGAAGATCTCGTTTTTCCTGATGAGCTTGTTAAGCAAGTACCCGAGGCGGTCGCTCATGAGCGCTCAATATATTTAAGTAATCGCCAAGAATTAGAGCAGCAAGTGGCTATTCATAAACGCCAGCTAGAGCAACGCAGACAAGATCACATTGAAGCAAAAGCCGCTTTGCAACAACACACTAGCGCTCTAAGGCTAAGTAATCGTGAGCTGCAAGTAACACGCCCACTGTTAAGAACCGGTGCTGTATCTGATATAGACATCATTAGGTTAGAGCGTGAAATAGTTGATTTAAACGGCGAAATAAACCGCACTAAAGCCGTTATTAACCGGAGTTTATCGGCTATCAACGAAGCTAAAAACAAAGTAACAGAAGTCGAACTTGCGATGATCAACCGCTGGAACAACGAGCTTTCGGAGGCATTGCTGCGTTTAGAGTCGATAAAAGAGACCGAATCAGGGCTTGCCGACAAAGTGGCCCAAACTGAGATCAAATCACCAGTTAAAGGCACGGTACAACGTTTATTGGTTAATACCGTTGGCGGCATTTTACAACCCGGCAGTGACGTTTTAGAAATAGTCCCTTTAGACGATCAACTTATTGTTGAGGCAAAAATACCGCCGAAAGATATTGCCTTTTTACGCCCTGGGCAGCCCGCCATGATTAAATTTAGCGCCTATGATTTTGCGGTATACGGCGGACTAGAAGCCGAGGTACTGCATATAAGTGCAGATACAATTACCGACGACAGAGAAAATACTTTTTATTTAGTGCAATTAAAAACCACTAAAAATAACTTTTCAGAAGAGTTGACTATAATTCCAGGAATGACCACACAAGTGGATATTATTACTGGTAAAAAAACCGTCTTGGAATATTTACTTAAACCCGTACTCAGAGCTACATCGCAAGCAATGACAGAACGCTAAACTGAATTTATTGGAGTAAATTAATGCGTCAAAGTATATTTATTACACAACCCGAACTTGAATCGAGCCACTGGCGAAGTGCGTTTGCAGGTTGTGTAATATGCACCAAAGAACCAAAACAAATTAATGCATCAAGTATTATATGGGTTCTGGCGGGCACTTCGGGATGGCTTGAACTGGTAAAAAAATATGCCCAAAAACGCTTGCCAGTTATTGTAATGACCACAAATCTAGAAATAGAGGAACTTAGAGCAGCCCTGCAAGCGGGCGCAAGAGGCTATGTAGAAGCACTTGCATCTAAAGTAATATTACAACAGGTACTTGAGACTATTTGCTCAGGCGGCCTGTGGTTACCTGGGCAGCTACTATCTAATATTGTTGGGGCACTAAGTCAGCAGCAAATAAATTACACCCAAGCCTGCGATATTCAAAGCTTAACTAAACGCGAACGCCAAGTTGTTGATATAGTTATAACAGGGGCAACCAATAAACAAGCCGCTGAGTCACTTAATATTACAGAGCGGACAATTAAAGAGCACATGAGCTCAATTTTCACTAAGTTAAAAGTGCGCGACCGTATACAACTTATGTTAGCAGTTAAAGGTAACTAGCTTAAGCTGGAATAATAAAACCTTCGCCAGTTATAGTTAAAATTAATAAACAACGGCTTATAGGTTAAATACTGAATTGCATTTACCTATTCGCCGCCATTATTAAACCACTCCCCTTTAATTAAAGAGTCGCTTTAAGACTCTTTAATAACTCCATCAAAGCCAAGATTAACCAGTGTATCTATATCGTCTTGGCTTGTTACGCCCTGCGCGACCACTTTAATACCAATAGAATGTGCTAATGTGCAAACACCGCGTAAGAAGGTTTGATTGTCTTGGCTGTAACTAATGTTATGCGCGTAAATGCTGTCTATTTTAAGCATTTCTAAGCCAAATTCTTGAATGTTCTTAATCTTAGTAAATTCAGGCCCCACACGTTTAAGTGCCACTTTAGCGCCCATACAACGCACCTGCTCACAAAATTCCTTAAATATATCCTTTTCGTTTACGACAATATTTTCGCGTATATCAAAACATATATTTTTTGCCAAATCAGGAAAGGCAGATACATAGGTTAATACCGAGGCAAGCGCGGTATCATCCATTAATGTTTGCGCCGAAAGCTCTACAGCAATCAATTCATTTGGCGGCGCTTCACCGTACTGTTTAACAATTTGCTTGATTAAACTCCAATCCAAACGCGCTAATAGGTTTAAGCGATTAGCCCATTGATAGTAGTAACTTGATTTATAATGTTGGCCGCCAAATTCTAAACTTAAACTAAGCTGATGCTGTAACAAGGTGTCGTTAAAACCCATAACCTCTAAACAATTTAACTGTATAGTTTTTTGCTCAAGTGCATCCTCAATAGCCTTTTGCCAGCCAGTTGAGTCATCAAAAATTTCACTCTTTTGTTTATTATCAATGACTTTTGCTTGCACCCCAGGTTTGTTACCTGCTGTTTTTAATAAACCATCTACACGGCGTAATAAATCAAATCGAGTGTCGTTTTTCTCTATGTAGGTACAACTGTGTACAATGGCCAAATCAATATTTTTGTATTCATCAACAATCGATTTATGCAGTGCGGTTATTTGCTCGCTAAGCGCCTGAATATCATCAGTATCGCTAAACAAAACGGTAAAGTCGGTATGTGATATACGCGCAATATAGTTTTCTGAAAAGTGCGCCTGATTCGACTCTAAAAACTGTGTTAACACCTGAGAAAAACGGCGTAAAAAGTTAACCATTTCTACACGGCTAATCGATTCACTTATTTTATCTAAATTAACCACCCTAAATAAAAACAAAGCACCATGGGCATGATCTTTCACTTTTTGTAAATGAGCCTCTAATGTGGCACTAAAATACTCTCGATTGGCAAGCCCTGTTAGCTCATCGTGCTGGGCTTTAAAACGCAACTCCTCTAAGCGTTTATTATCTTCTTTTATAATGCGACTAAACCGTGTCGATAATAAATTCATCGACTGCACAAGGCGTGCAAACTCAAAGGTTTTTGGTACTTTTGATTTAATAAAGCGCTTATCGCCAAAGGCGTTAGCTTGGTACACCACATCATCAAGTGGCGTTAAAATTCTACGTAATAAATACGCACTTATGGCACAGGCAAAAAAGGCCACCACTAAAAAGCTAAAAAACAGTTTAAGGGCGCTTTCCCACAATGCTTGCTCAGCATATTGGCTGTGGCTTTCAACAAATAAGGTGCCAAATTGCTGCCAACCGTTGTTAACCTGCCCTACACCTGGCTGTACATTAAGCCCATATACCGCTCTAAACCAAGCTGGTGCGGTATTTTCTAACGTGTCGGTAAATACGCGCTTTACAATAACTTCACCATTTGGGTCTTGCAGTTCTATGCGTTTGTAGTGGCCGGTATCAAAAGTGGCCGATACTAACAGCTCAAGCTCTACAGGGTCTTTTTCAAGCTGACTAATCATCAGCGCCAAAGAGCTAGCATTATCAACATTTTTTAAATACAGCTGCGTAGAAAAATAGTCTCTAGCAGAGTTAGTACTAATTAACACGCTACTTATAAAGCCAACAAAAATCACCACCAGCAAGGTGATCCACAGCTCTTGCCTAAGAGTGATTTTTCTTTTTTTGAAAAACTTAAATAAGGAAAATGACGCCATTACCACATAACCCCTTCTTGTGATGTCTGCTCCAAAATTTTACGCCAACGCGATAGCCTTGCTGTCGGGCTGGCTACACTTTTAGTCGAGTTATTTGCCCATAAACCTTGGCTGTTAAAACTAAATACCGGGCTTAAATCAACGCGTTTTGCTGCAGGTAACACTTTTGTTATTAAACTATCTAAAATAAGCGGCTGAGCATTAGGCGTAGCAAAGTAGCCTAATACCATGTGTGCTTGTGTTTTGTTTGTACCAGCAAGCTTAGCTTTTACATATATAAGCCTAAGCTTGTCGTCGCTTACGCCTAAGGCGCGTAAGCTAATGTATTTAGCAATGGCATAATCTTCACAATCACCTAAACCACGGCCAAGGGTTTCTAATGGCGTAGCCCAATAGTCGTTTTGCTTCCAAAGCTGTATATCGGTTTGGTATCGAAGATTGCGTGCAAAAAAGTCGTTAACAATTAAAATTTGTTGTTGTTCTGGTTTATTTTGGGTGCGCACCAACATAGTTTGCCAATTACGCGCCACAGTGACTCGCGCAGGGCCATACTTTTGCCCCATTAATTCTATAAAGGTATTAAATTGAATAGTTAAACGGCTCGCAAACACGCCGCTTGAAAGTAAAAAAAATAGCAGTAAATAGCGCAAATTGCTTTTGCACCAAAAAAATAGCTTACTTGAGGAAAGAGTGGGCCTAAGTGTCATTCACAGCCCAAAAAAAGAAAAATTAAAAACATATACTAAACGCTACACTACTTGTTCAAATATTATTCGTAACAACAGCATAGCACTCAATATAAAAGGATGAGATATTTTGTATGTGTTTTTTTACTAGATTTAAATTTTAACTCGGTCATTTCAACATTGCTTAATACATTAACTAACGTATTGAACCATCGTTGTATTTAAAGCTGATTTATCAAACCCTAGATTTACAGAAAAACGCTCCCGTAAGTAGCAAAGTTATGTATTGCTATACGAGTATATTCCACGCGCACGCGCTTAACGCTAAAACCAACCGCTAAAATAGCAGCTTAATGTAGCTTTACTATTTAAAGTACTGGCCAGTTACTTAGTAGTAGGTCACTTTTTTAACTTCACGCGGCTTAATTTCACCTATGTATAAGTCATGCACGCGCTTCATGTTTAGCTCAAGCTCAGTAACGTATACATCGTCAACTGAGTAAGTTTTAATAATTTGCGCACCTTTAATTATGCCCTGCACTTTACTTTCCATGTAATCGTTTTGAGCAATAGCACCTGCTACAGACGTGCCCGCTGTAATTTTTTGCCCATAAACTTGCTCAGTCAGTTCACGGTACGCCTCAAGCTTAGAGGCCTTAATTGCCATTAATTGCTTTTGTGATTTATTAGCCCCTTGCTGCAAGCTAATAGGTGCATAACCAACCGCTTTAAGTATGGGATAATTATTTGGCTCTACATATTTGTACTCAACATGTTTATCAAACACGTTGCTGCAACCGGCAAGGCCAAGGCCTGCTAAAGTAAGTAATATAATTGCACGCATTTATTTGCACCCTTTAAACTAATTGCGCAAATAAATGCAGGTTTAATGCCATTTGTTATAAAATCCTCATATTGGTGCAGTCCTTGCTTAGCTAAAGCGTAATTAACTAATTTTATGTGGAGTACCAGTATGAACACGTTTTTATCATCACTATTTGCAGGTGTTACTAGCGCTGCATTATTAACGTTTTCTACCAGTACTTACGCACAATGGTTTGAATCTACCGGCCATGCACAAATACAAAATGGCGACATAAGCAGTGCTAAATCGGCCGCAATTAAAGATGCAATTACACAAGCATTAGTGTTTTCTGGCGCCCGGGTTAGCTCTGTACAAACCTTGGTAGATGGCGTGCTAACGCAAGATCAGCTAAAAATTAGTAGCCACGGCGAAATACAAAAAATAGAGCTGGTGAGCGAGCAACGCCAAAATCAACAATTTGCCATTACGCTTAGGCTTGATGTATTTGCCCAAACAGAGCAATGCCCACAAAGTAGCTTTAATAAATTTGTTGCTGTAACCCAAAGCCAGCTTGTTCATCGTGAACATGCCTTAATGGGTCAAATATTTGACGTAAATAAAACCATTAGTAAAAAGTTATTTAGCGCTTTGCAAAGCACAAAAATGAGCGCCCTGCCCGTTGCTTACTACAATAAAGCAATTAATGTAGACAATTACTTTAATCAGCAGCACGACTACTCAAATGCACAACTAGAAGAGCTTTCAGCCAGAAGCAACGCGCAATATGTTTTATTAAGCCAAATAACCAATTTAGCGCCAAGCGATAAACTCAACAACGACTACGCCTTTTGGCAAGACGAAACCTACCAGCGCAGCTACGCTATTGAGTTTATGTTGTTTGATGGCACCACGTACGAACAATTATGGCAAAACAGCTATCATACCCAAGCTGTATGGCCATTTGAAAAAACAGCCATAGTTGATGTAAATAGCGATAGGTTTTGGCAATCACCTTTTGGGCAAAGTATTAGCGATATAAATCAAACGGTCAGTTACGATATACAAGCGGCCATGGCGTGTTTTCCTACTAAAGGAAAAATAATGCACATGGAAAACAATAAATTGGTGATAAACCTAGGCAAAGATCATGGCCTTAAAAAAGGCCAGCTATTAAGCATTGCGCACCATAACTACTTAACCGATGCACAAGGCAATACTATGCCGCATACCATCACCACGCTTAACACCATTGTGGTTGAGCAACTTTATAAACAAAGCGCCATTGCTGTAAGCCTTAACGATAAGCCTTTGCCTGGGGTACAAATAAACGATGTGGTAGAAGTTGCAAGCCAAGAACGCTAAATAAGCGCCCGCTTTAAATTTGGGTGCTCTGCCAACCACTGGGCTAATTGCTCAACGCCCGCCAAACGCGGGTAGTGTTTTCTGCAAGCAAATACCACATTACGTTGCTGATTAGGAAAAATGGCTAAATAATCAATCCCTACACGCTGTGTACACGCAAGCTTGGGCACAAATGTCACCCCGTCATCTATCGCCACCAGCGCCAATAAAGTTTCTAAACTATTGCCCTGATATTGGTTCGACACATCCACTCCCGCAGCAAAACAAAACTTTTGGGCTTGATCTTTAAAGCAATGGCCATCACTTAACATTAATAGGCTACAACTTTGTAAATCGCTTAGCGCTACTTTTTTACGATTAGATAACGGGTTATCGGTTGAAACAGCAACCATAAAGTCTTCTTTGTACACATTAACCGTATGGTAGTTTTTAAGCTCGGGAACATCGGCCAAAATTGCAAAGTCGAGCTCGCCGTTATCAAGCGCCTCTAGCATAGTCGCTGTTTGCATTTCTATAAACGAAAAGTGGCTCTCGCTAAACGCCGCTTTCATAGAGGTCAGTAAAGCGCTGAGTAAGTACGGCGCAATAGTAGGAATAATACCAATTCTTAGCTTACCTTGTAGCGGCCCGTTTGAAGTAGCCGCCAGCTCTTTTAAGATTTCTGTTTGCTCTAAAATAACGTTTATTTGTGTCAACAAACGTTCACCTTGCGCTGTTAATGTAACTTGCTTAGTTGAGCGGTCAAATAAAACAACATTAAGCTCTTGCTCAAGCTTTTTTACTTGCCCACTTAATGTAGGCTGGCTAACAAAACAGGCATCGGCCGCTTTGCGAAAATGCTTGTGGTGCGCTATTGCTTTTACATACTCTAAATCTTTTAAGTTCAAATTCATCTCCACCTGATAGGCTATACCTATTAGTTTAATACAAACAAACGATTGGAACTATATTTAAATTCTCGCCATAATGGCTCCAACAAATCAAGAGGAACAAACTATGTTAAAGAATATTGAAGGTCAAACAATCCCAAGCGTTACATTTGCAACACGTCAAAACGACGAATGGAAATCAGTAACCACAGACGAAATTTTTACAGGCAGAACCGTTGTTGTGTTTTCACTACCGGGCGCATTTACACCAACCTGTTCATCAACTCACTTACCACGCTACAACGAGTTAGCCGGTGTACTTAAGCAAAATGGCGTTGATGAAATTGTATGTGTATCAGTAAACGATACATTTGTAATGAACGCATGGGCAGAGCATCAAGAAGCGCAAAACATCACATTATTACCTGATGGCAACGGCGAATTTACTGACGGCATGGGCATGTTAGTAGATAAAAACGATTTAGGCTTTGGCAAGCGCAGCTGGAGATACTCTATGCTAGTTAAAGATGGCGTTATCGACAAAATGTTCATCGAACCAGATTTACCAGGCGACCCGTTTGAAGTTTCTGATGCAGACACAATGCTTGACTACATCAACCCAAAACAAACTAAGCCAGAGCCAGTAACCGTATTTTCTAAGCCTGGTTGCCCTTTCTGTAAAAAAGCAAAAGAGCTACTAACAGAAAAAGGCTACGCATTTGAAGAAGTTGTTATGGGTGCAGGCGCTACATTAACAAGCCTTAAAGCAATTTCTGGCCGTGACACTGTTCCACAAATATTTATTGGTGGACAACACATTGGCGGCTCAGACGATTTAGAAAAATACTTTGCTTAATTAAGTAAAAAAATAGCAGGGGCGTACGCGCCCCTCTATATCAATCTCATCGCCCAGATTGAAAATAATAAAGGATACCACTATGAAAGAATTACAAACCGATGTTGTTGTTATAGGTGCAGGTACTGCAGGCTTAAGCGCATACCGTAACGCAAAACAATTCACCCCTAACGTTTTAATGATTGAATCAGGCCCGTACGGTACTACCTGTGCACGCGTTGGTTGTATGCCAAGTAAATTACTTATTGCCGCAGCCGAAGCCGCGCATTCAATTGAAATGGCACCTGCATTTGGTGTACATAGCTCAAAGCCAAGAATAGACGGCAAAGCAGTTATGGCACGTGTTAAAAGCGAACGAGACCGCTTTGCAGGATTCGTAGTAGAAGCCGTAGACGACATTCCTGATGAAGATAAAATTCGTGGCTACGCCAAGTTTTTAGACGCCAACCGCGTGCAAATTGACGATGACATAATTATAACTGCTAAACGCTTTGTAATTGCCACCGGTTCACGCCCATCATACCCAGGCGTGTTTAATAACTTTGGTGACAAACTGATTATAAACGACGATGTATTTGACTGGGACGACCTACCAGAGTCAGTGGCTGTATTTGGCCCAGGCGTAATAGGCCTAGAAATTGGCCAAGCACTTAGCCGCTTAGGCGTAAACGTAAAATTATTTGGTGTTGGCGGCGCAATTGGCCCACTTACCGACCCAGTAATTAAAGACTATGCAAACACTGTTTTTGCTGAAGAATTTTTTGTAGATACCGACTCAAACGTATCTGACATGATGCAAGTTGGCGATAAAGCTCAGCTTACTTACACCGATAAAGACGGTGCTAAACACACCGAGCAATTTGACTACGTACTTGCAGCCACAGGCCGAGTACCCAATGTAGACAAGCTAGGTATAGAGAATACCGGCATAGAGCTTGATGAGCGCGGTGTGCCACACGCCGACCCGCACACAATGCAATGTGGTAACTCAAATATATTTATAGCGGGCGATGCCAGCAATATGATCCCCCTGCTACACGAAGCATCTGATCAAGGCACCATTGCCGGTCAAAATGCTGGGCGCTTCCCCGATGTACGCATTGGCCTTCGCCGCGCAAAAATTGCCGCAGTGTTTAGCGACCCGCAAATAGCAATGGTAGGCGACAGCTATAAACAAATTACAGACCGCCTAGGTGAATGTGGTTGCTTTGAAGTAGGCGAAGTGAGCTTTGAAAACCAAGGCCGCAGCCGAGTAATGCTTAAAAATAAAGGCCACATGCGCGTTTACGCAGAGCAAGGCACAGGCTTATTTTTAGGTGCAGAATTTATTGGCCCACAAGCCGAACACCTTGCTCATTTATTAGCATGGGCTGTGCAAAACAAAATGACCGTACCAGAAATGCTGGATATGCCATTTTACCACCCAGTAATTGAAGAAGGTTTACGCACGGCCCTTCGCGATTTAAATGCCAGACTTAAATTTGGCCCAGATATTATTAACAGCTGTATGGAATGCGGACCAGGCGCTTAACTTTTATACAGTAATAAAACAAATACATACTTGCTAACAAAAAGCCAAAACAGTCGTTTTGGCTTTTTTATGCGCTTTTTTAGCGCTAATACCCATTGTGTTAAATTATGAGGTATTGATAGCAACAGATAAACAGAGTACATACAAAGGCATAATTTTCGATAGGCATTTGTTCTACTTAAAAATTTATAACGCCGTTTACGCTTTATTTAGCACGTTTGAATGACTAAATTTTTAATTCGATTGCTATAACCTCTCAAAAATTATTTTAGCTGTTACACTTATTTGATTACTCAATCACAACAAGATGGAAAAGCTATGCCCAATAATAAATTTAGACTAGTCACCCGCAGCGATTTCGACGGCTTAGTATGTGCCGTACTGCTCAAAGACTTAGACCTAATTGATGACATTTTATTTGTACACCCAAAAGACATGCAAGATGGCAAAATAGACATAACTGCAAACGACATTACCACTAACCTACCCTACGTTGCTGGCTGTCACATTGCATTTGACCATCACTTAAGCGAAACCGTACGTAACGCAAGCGATATTAAAAACCACATAATTGACCCTAAAGCCCCTTCTGCTGCACGCGTTGTTTATGATTATTATGGCGGCGCAGAAAAATTTCCAAACATCAGCACAGACATGATGGAAGCGGTAGATAAAGGCGATGCTGCGCAGTTCTCAAAAGACGAAATACTCAACCCAACAGACTGGGTATTAATGAACTTTATCATGGATGCACGCACAGGCCTTGGCCGCTTCCGCGAGTTTAAAATTTCAAACTACCAATTAATGATGAAGCTAATTGATGCCTGTAAAGATCAAAGCATCGAAGATATTTTAAAAATGGAAGACGTAGCCGAACGCGTTGCGCTTTATAACGAGCATAACGAAAAGGCCAAAGAGCAAATAGCACAATGCGCAACCGTGCATAAAAACCTCGTGGTGCTAGATTTAACTCAAGAAGAAACTATTTACGCCACCAACCGCTTTGTTATTTACGCCATGTACCCCGACTGCAATATATCAATTCACAAAATGTGGGGCCTTAAAAAACAAAACGTAGTATTTGCCATAGGTAAATCAATCACCAACCGAAGCTCAAACACCAATGTGGGCGAGTTATGCCTTAAATACGGCGGTGGCGGCCACTTAAACGCCGGTACCTGCCAAGTAGAAACCAGCAAAGCCGAAGCAGTGCTTGGTGAGCTGATAGATACGATTACGAGTGATGGTTGAGCTGTAAGCTGTAAGCTGTAAGCTGTAAGCTGTAAGCTGTAAGCTGTAAGCTGTAAGCTGTAAGCTGTAAGCTGTCAAAATTTTAAAGCGAGTAGATTTATATTTACTCGCTTTTTTGTTTTTAGTTATAAAATACTTAGGCATTAAAATTACTTGTTCGCTAACGTTTTAACTCAGTAGTTATTGGTATCTTAGGTTTTTTAAGGGCGGCTTTGAGCGAAAACCGGTCATTGAGGTTAGCTAAATATCGACGCTAATTGATTAGTTAAACAGCTCTTTGCGCATATATTCATGCAAATGAGCGACGCGCGCATATTGCTTTATTTAACTTTTCTTAAAAGTCTTAAAAAACTTAGTGATAGTAATACCTTAGGTTATTTGTTAAAACTATATAAAGTAGATAAGTGAGCGTTAAGTCGGCAGAAATATACGCGATGTGCGCACTATTTAATTTTTAGCATTCACTGTTATACAGATAAATAAGGAATATAAATGAATTTGGAAGAAGTAACATTTGGTAATCAAGTTGCTGAGAATGAAGCAAATGCTCTATCTACATACTTCGTTGAAACACAGCCTTGGAAGAAATTATTTAAAGGTGAGGTTGATGTCATATTTGGTAGTAAAGGTGCAGGAAAAAGTGCCCTATATACTTTGTTACTGAATAAAAAGGATAGTTTGTATGAAAGAAATATCTTTCTTATATCCGCAGAGAAGCCAACAGGTAAAACAGTTTTTTCTGATATGTCCAGTGAACCTCCTACTCAAGAAAATGAATTTATTACACTTTGGAAAGTGTATTTTTGTCAGCTCATAGTTAATTGGCTTATAGAAAATGAAATCTGTGAAGGGGCAGCTAAGGTAGTCGCGGATAAGCTTGTTGAAGCTGGGTTGATTGAGGAAAAAAACTCAATTAAGAGATTGTTAGCTAGCGCAAAGAATTTTGCTAAGCAACTAACTAGGGTTGAAGGTCTTGAAGGAGGTTTAGGGTTAGAAGGAGGTGTTTCAGGAAAGATTACATTTCATACTCCTGATCAAGAATTAAAGACTAAGGGATATAGCTCTGTTGATGATCTCTTAGATACACTGAATGAATATCTTAGTGAAATCGGGAAGGTAGGGTGGATTCTATGTGACCGATTAGATGTGGCGTTTGACCAAACTGTTGAATTAGAAAAAAATGCTTTGAGAGCCCTTTTTAAAGTTTATAGAGATCTTGAAGAGTATGAGTCAATTTTTCTTAAAATATTCTTGAGAGATGATATTTGGAATAGAATTACTCAGGAGGGCTTTAGGGAAGCGAGCCATATTAATAGAGATATAACTATATCATGGAATAGCAGAAACCTTTTGAATTTGATCGTAAGTAGAGCCCTTCAAAACACTCTTTTGCTCAAACAATATAATGTAGATAGTAAAGAAATATTAGCTGACTATGATAAGCAAAAAGATTTTTATTATAAGATGTTTCCGCAACAGGTTGACGTAGGAGAAAGGCAATCCGAAACTTTCGAATGGGTATTAAGTAGAATTAGAGATGGTTTAAATAGCACACCACCTAGGGAATTGATTCACTATTATAATGAAATGATATCGCAAGAAATAAACGAACAAGATATTGCAAACAATACTGTGGAAGAGCCAAATATTATAAGTAAAGTCGCAATAAAAAATGCAGCTTATGAGGTATCTAAAACACGGATTTTAAGAACACTTTTTGCAGAACATCCTGAATTTAAGGAAGATATACTTGCATTTGAAAATAAGAAAGCAGAGCACAATGTTGAAACGCTATGCACTGTTTGGGGAGTCAACTCTGATAAGGCTCTCACAAAAGCAAATAAACTTTCCGAGGTAGGATTTTTTGAGCTGAAAACTGCTAAAAATGAAAAAGTATATAAAATTCCTTTTATCTATAGGTTTTACCTGAATGTTACGCAAGGAAAAGCATACTAAAATTGCTAACAACGCCATGAAGTCGGATTCGTAACAGTTAGCTCGTTCCGCATCGCTCCATTACATCTAACTGTTACTCAACGCTTATGGCGGCGTTACGAACGTCCGGAAGTGGCACTACCCAGCCACTCGGCAACATAAAATATTGATAATAATTGGTAAGGTATTTTACTGTGTGGGATGGCGCTTCGCTTATCCGACCTACGCAGGCACAAAAGAGTTACTAATATTGCATTAGGTTTTTGGTTGGTAGCCCCTGCAGGAATCGAACCTGCAACTGCCCCTTAGGAGGGGGCCGTTATATCCATTTAACTAAGAGGCCGCATCGAGCTTACAGCTTACAGCTTACAGCTTACAGCTTACAGCTTACAGCTTACAGCTTACAAAAATTATAACGGCATCTTGTTTTTCATATCAAGCTAAAATTAACTTAATTGCTTGATAAATATATATCTTCTTTGTTTAACACGTACAGTGGTATGAGTTTGCGGCTGCTTGCTACAATATGTTTGCTGTGAACATTTATAACGCGGGTGTTTACTGCTACGCCATTTGGGCGGTAAATTAACGTACCTGCTAATACATAGTTAGCCATGCTGCTTTCGCTTAGCTTATCTATATCGCGAGATAACACAAAGTCGCCTCTGTTTGATACATCAATGTTGTCCATGGTTTTAAAATCTACCACGCCGTAGCCAAATTTTTGCAGCTGATGAATAAACGTCTCTGCTAATTGATTACCCAACTGATTACTTTTATTAAGCGATGCGTCTAAATCTACAATGGTGGTAACCGCTATGTTGATGCTGTTATTATCGGGCGCTTCGGCTTCAAGCGTATCCACTAAATCCAGCGCCATTTGCTCTACATAGTTTGCCAGCGTTTTGTGGTGTTTAAGCGGTGTAAACTGCCTTGCTGTGTCGTACTCACTTTGCTGCTGCACAGATTGGTTGGCATACATAGGCGTGGGTTGGCTACTTTGCGTTACCACGGTGTAATCTGAGCGCGTGTTTATGCTTTCGTTATGCTCATTATTTTGCGTTATTGAACAGCCAGTTAATACTAACGTTGCCGTTAGCCCCGCTATAGCAGATAGTTTGTAAAACATGGTCAACCTCACTCGCTGGCTTGTTTAAGCATAATTCCGTCGGTGCGATAGCTACTGTTTAGCGCATCCACCACTGATTGAGGAATAAACCCTTGCGCACTGCCCACTACCGCTTTACTTTTAATGCCCACTATTCGTGCATTTACCAGTACGCCGCCTTGGTGGCTCACAAGTGTTCCTGCTAATACGTAATTAAAGTTTTGATCTTGGTTTAGCTCTAGGTAGTCGCGGCTAAATACAAAGTCGCCTGCGGGGGTTACTCGCATATAATCGGTGGTTTTAAAATCGATAACCGGTACTCCAAAACTATGCAGTTCGTGCATAAAGCTTTCGGCTATTTGGTTACCTAACAGGCTTCCATCGCTGTAGTCATCATCTAAAAATACAAAGCTAGAAACGGCAAGTGGCGTTTTGTCGTTTACGTATTGCAGGTTTTCGACCATGTCTTGCATTATACCGCGCACATAATGGTTTATATTTTTGCGTTTTGCGGGGGCACTTTTGGTGTAGTTACTTTGCTTGTTTAAATTAGACTGAAATAACGCTTCATTTGGTGCAGGTGCTTTTACCGCACGTTGCTCTGAAACAAGCTGGGCTGCATTATCTTGCTCAACTTGCTCCGGCTCTGAATGTAGCGAATTTAACATTTGCGAACAGCCAAAGCCTAATGGCAAACATAGGGTAATTAATAGGTTTCTCATGGTGTGCTCCTGATTAATATTCGCTGCGGTACAAAGAGCCGTCACGCTGCTGAATTTTTTCGTTTCCCCACATTACATTTATAGGGATCTCTGTGCTGCCTGCCGACAGTACTTGCTTGTTTTCAATATTAACGAGTCGTGCATTAACTATATAAGCATGCTGTTGGCGCGTTACAGTGCCAGTGATGACTAAGTCAATATTTTGGCGATTGCGTAATTTACTTAAGTCGCGGCTTAATATGCTGTCTGCGTTTTGCGCTAATATAAGGTTATTGCCAAGGCGGTACTCAACGGTATGATAGCCAAGCTGGGTAAATTGCGTTAATAAGCTTTCTTGAATTTGTAAGCTCAAACCCGAGGCCTGCCCTGCTACTAGCTTAGTATCTAAAGCATCTGCATAAAAAAAGCTACTCACACCAATGCGCGCATTGGCATTTAAAGCGCCATTTACATGGTTAAGCTGCGAGGTTAGATTTGCTACATACTCGTTAACGGTATAGGGTGCCATTGCTGCTTTTGGCGCGTCAGTAGGCACACTCGGCTCTGGGGGCGGAACCAAGTTGCAAGCAGTTAAATTTAACAATACTAAAGGCAGTAAAAGGCGCATAGTTGCCGTCCTCTTTAAAACATACCGAGGATAAAGCAATTATTATGCCTAATTAACCTAAACTCTGGATAATAAACCTATCTCTGGCTAGAGATAATAAATTTAAGTATCAAGATAGTTCAATATGCTAGTAAGGCTCTTAACCAGAGTTCAGGTTAATTAACTTTGAGGCGTTTTGACGTAGTAGGTTACAAAGCAGGTATTATTGTTTATTAATGACTTACATGCATCCTTTGCTGCTTCTTTTGTTTTAAACGCACCAAGCTTTAATCTATAAAAGGTATGCTGGTCAATCAGTACTTGCTCGGTATTTACTTCAAGCTTATTTGAGGCCGATTGAAATTGCTTTATAGCCGCTTCAAGTACCGCTTTATTTTTATACGCCCCCACTTGCACAGCAAACAGCGCATTTGTATCCACAACAGCTAAGTGGTTAGTTTGCTGTGGTTT
Organism: Pseudoalteromonas agarivorans; assembly: GCF_024518735.1. Taxonomy (NCBI): domain Bacteria; kingdom Pseudomonadati; phylum Pseudomonadota; class Gammaproteobacteria; order Alteromonadales; family Pseudoalteromonadaceae; genus Pseudoalteromonas; species Pseudoalteromonas agarivorans. The sequence continues at coordinate 289,720 of NZ_JANIGJ010000005.1, read as the reverse complement.
TGGCTGCGCGTTAAGTTGTTTTAATTTATCTACTGTGCGCTGTAATTCACTTTCTAGCTTTAACAGTCTTTCTAGTTGAGGCTTGGTTTGTTGCCACTGCTGCGCTGACTCTTTGAGTACGGCTAAGTCATCTTTTTTAATGAGCATCGCCTGCTTTTGGGCCGTTGCTAGTGCGTGAGCACTGTTTGCTAATGCAAAGCCTAAAACTAATGAGGCTAAAAAATCCTTGTAGTGCAGCATAAGTATGTTGTTAATTTGGGTAAGAGTGAGCGCTATTTTAACAGCCAATCAACGCTAAGCAAGTCACGCGTGCTACGGCCTATTGCGCATTTATACCAATTAGCTTAATTAAGTAATCTATTTTGAGGATAGTAAAACGTATTGATAGCTAGGCAAAAAAATTCGCTATTTAGTTGTTCTAAACGAGATTTATTAACGCACAACGCAACACGATTAGCCCCGTAAAATGATTATTTATTATTGCGGGTTGGTATCACTATTAAAGTTTAATTGGCTTATCGGTGTAGTTACTTACAATGCAGTCGAGCTTATACATTTTAAATACTTCACAGTCGGCTTTGGCATTTTTAAGGTTTTTATAAGAGCCAAGCTTTAAGCGATAAAAGGTTTTATCATTTATTTTTGCGGTTTCTACGTTGGTTAATATTTTATCTCTAAATAGTGGCGCTGCTTTGGTATTTAGTTCTTGCCAGGCTTTGACTACATCCTGCTTAGAATCAACCGAGGCAACTTGTAATGCAAATACATGTTTAGGGGTATTAAGCTTTAGAGTTTGCTTTTGGTTATTGTTAGCGGCTTTGTAAGTTTGCTGACGACGTGGCTTATTACTGGTTGTACGCGAAGGCGTGCGAGTGTAACGGCTGCTGTAGGCAGGGCTTGCATTAGATTGTGCAATAGCTTTAGAGTTTATTATATCTATGTGATTAACCAGATAAGTAATTTCTTTTTCAAGCTTTAAAATACGCTCTATACCGGCGCGTGCTTGCTGCCATTGCATTGCGGCATCTTTTAATTGCGCAAGCTCTAGTGCAGTTATCGATACGTAATCGGGCGTGGTGTTAGGTATTTCATTATCAACAGCAGGTTTAGCGGTAGGCGTAATAGAGCACGCCGTGCCAAACGTAAGCGTAAAAAGGCATACAAAAAAGTGTTTATAGTATTTTTTTAATTTAAGCATGTACCCGTTATCCTGAAAGCAGTGCCTGTGCACTTACATTTCAGTTAAACATTCTCACAAGAAAGCGTTTAACTTAGCAATTTAAACAATGAGCGATTTTTGCTCCCGCACGCTAATTTACCTGCATAGATAAAATTAACATGACCCTTCCGTGAGTTTGGCTTTTAATACAACTTTGATGCCAATTAACATAAACTTTACAATATAAATTACGTTATGTTGCTATATAACGCAAGTCAAATTCAGAACATAATTAAGCGTAGACCATCTTTATTACTGGCGGCGTTAAAATTAAGTAAAGCCTTACCTATTTTGGTATTAATAATTTAGCACTAAAAAAGGCGCCTAAACAGGCGCCTTGGTGGGTAATTTAATAAAACCTAAATTAACGATTTAATAAATGTTTTTAAATCATCTGCAAACTCGTCGCGGCGCAGAGCAAACTCTATCGTTGCTTTTAAGTAGCCTATTTTACTACCACAATCGTGGCTGCGGCCTTTCATTGCGTACGCGTCTACTTTTTCTTGCTGCATTAGCATGGCAATTGCATCTGTAAGTTGAATTTCGTTGCCAGCCCCTTGCGGCGTTTTAGCAAGCAGTGGCCAAATGTTTTCGCTTAATACATAACGCCCTACTACAGATAGGTTTGAAGGTGCTTCATCTACTGGCGGTTTTTCTACCATGTTAATAATTGGCGAGCTTTCACCTTGGTGAAGCTCTACGTCACCTAAATCAACAACACCAAATTTGTCTACTTCGTCCATTGGTACTGGCTCAACCATAATTTGGCTGTGCTTAGTTTCTTCAAAACGGGCGATCATCTCTGCTAGGTTGTCTTTTTTAAGGTCGCTCTCTACGTCATCAACAATTACATCTGGCAAAATAACGACAAAGGGTTCGTTGCCAATAATTGGCGCTGCACAGTTAATTGCGTGGCCTAAGCCTTTGGCTTCGCCTTGGCGTACGTGAATAATGGTCACATCTTTAGGGCAAATTGCCTGTACTTCGGCAAGTAATTGCCGCTTTACACGTTTTTCAAGCGTGGCTTCTAGCTCAAAACTGGTATCAAAATGGTTTTCGATAGAGTTTTTACTTGAGTGCGTTACAAGTACAATCTCTTTAACGCCTGCTGCTACCGCTTCATTTACTACATATTGAATAAGCGGGCGGTCTACCACAGGGAGCATCTCTTTAGGAATAGCTTTTGTGGCAGGTAACATACGCGTTCCAAGGCCTGCTACTGGGATCACTGCTTTCATCTTGTTCTCCTTAATCTTATTATACTGAAAACGGATATTGGATTGGTTCGTGGCATTGATAGCCTACTACTTCAAAATCGTCTCGTGTTACCCATGTTTCTATATCTTCTAGTGATTTTATGTTTGGGTTAATATTTAATTGCGGTGAGTCAAACGGCTCACGTGTTAGCTGTACATCGCGCATTAACGGTAACTGGTTTTCGTAAATATGCGCATTAGCAATTTTATGATACGCCTTACCTGCTTTATGGCCGGTAATTTGCGCCACCAATGCCAGTAATACAAAACACTGAATTTGATTAAAATTAAGGCCCAGCGGCACATCGCAACTGCGTTGATACGATGTTAAATACAGCGTGTCGCCAAGCAGCGAAAACGTATGCGTGTGCATACATGGGCGCAAGCAACCAAGCTCAAACTCACCAGGATTATAAAAGGTAATTATTTCACCTCTGTCATCAATCCCGTTTTTTAAGTTATTTATTACTTTAGCAAGCTGATCGAGCGTTGAGCCATCTGGGCGCTGCCAATTACGCCCTTGCACGCCGTAAACGCGGCCCATATCGTCCTCGCCTTTGCGGTTAGGGTTATTTAGCCATGCGTTATTATCGTTTGCGTTTGCATCCCACGTTTTACAGCCTATATCGCGAAACTGCGCTGCGCTATCGTACCCTCGTAAGTAACCTAAAAGCTCTGCTATAGCGGCTTTGTAGTAACTTTTACGAGTGGTGATCATAGGAAATTTATTATTACCTACATCGTATTCTAAGTCGGCATTAATAACGGTTAAGCAGCGCGTGCCTGTGCGTTTGTTTTCTACCCATACACCTTCGTCAACGATGCGCTGACATAATTTTAAATATTGTTTCATGATCTGTTCTTACTATGCCTTTGCTGCGGTTACAGGTTGCGGTTTTTTGTACGCCCAAATTAATAGCCCTAGGCCACCAATTATCATAGGTAACGAGAGTATTTGGCCCATTGAGATAAAATCGGCAAATAGGCCAAGCTGCGCATCTGGTTGGCGGAAATATTCAATACAAAATCTAAATACGCCGTACCCTAATAAAAATACACCGGCTACACTGCCTGCAGGGCGAGGCTTTTTGATAAACCATAATAAAATTAAAAACAGGACTAGCCCTTCAAAAAAGGCTTCGTATAACTGCGATGGGTGACGCGCAAGCGGCCCACCCGTTGGAAATACCATTGCCCATGGCACATCGCTTACGCGGCCCCATAACTCGCCATTTATAAAGTTACCAATACGCCCTGCTAATAAGCCTACCGGAACCAGCGGCACCACAAAATCTCCCACTGCGAATAGTGATTTTTTGCGAGTTTTTGCAAATAGTATAATAGCGGTAATAACCCCTAATGTTCCGCCGTGGAACGACATACCGCCTTGGTCAATTCTAAATAAATACAATGGATTTTCTAAAAAGTAACTAAACTGATAAAACAATACATAGCCAATTCTGCCGCCTAAAATAACCCCTAGCATGCCGTAAAAAAGCAAGTCGCTAACTTGCTCTTTAGTCCAACCAGAGTTTGGTTTTTCGGCTTGACGATTAGCAAACCACATCGCAAATGCAAAACCAATTAAATACATTAAACCGTACCAACGTACGCTTAGCGGTCCAACAGAAAAAATTATTGGATCGATTTGAGGAAACTCAAGTGCCATAAATAAACCTTTAGCTAAAAACCATTTTAAGTGCGATGAGCACAAGCAACACCGCGAAAATTTTCTTTATTATATTAACAGGTAAATAATGAGTTGCTTTAGCCCCTAAGGGCGCCACAAACCACGATGTTATTACAATACCAAATAATGCAGGTAAGTATACAAACCCTGCGAACCCATGGGCTAAATCGGTTACCTGCCAGCCTGCGCTTATATAACCAATAGAGCCAAATAGCGCGATAACAATGCCGCTCGCTGATGCACAGCCTATCGCTTTTTTCATATCAACTGAAAAGTAATTAAGCATAGGGGCAATAAGTGCGCCGCCACCAATACCTATTAAACCAGAAAGCGCGCCCATAAGGGCAGAAATGCTCCCTAAAATAACCCCTTTTGGTAGCGGTTTTTCTTTAAGCGATTTACTACGTGATGCCAACACCATTCTGCCTGCAATAAACACAACACTAATTGCAAACACGCTGCGTAATGCTTGTTCGGGTATTAAACTTGCGGCAAAGCCACTTATTAACGCGCCTAAGCCTACACCCGACATAACCCACGGTGCAATTTGCCATGGCACATTATCATTTTTATGATGAGCCAAGACTGAAGAAGTAGAAGTGAATAAAATAGAGGCAAGCGATGTTGCAATAGAAATAACTAATACGTGATCAGGTGAAGTAACGTCAAACATCAGTAATAAGCTACTTAAAACAGGCACAATAATTAAACCGCCGCCTATCCCTAATAGCCCAGCTAAAAAGCCAACTACACAGCCAAGTAGCGCACAACTGGCCACGAGTAAAGCTAAGTCATACATAGTGTTCTCAAATACCTTTTCGTGCGCCTATATTAAAGGATTATAAAGTTAATAGCATCTTTAAGCGCTGCATTATTTGGCGGTATAAAAAAGATCGCCTAATTGGTGTTCAATCATAAAATTGCGCGTTAAGCGCAGTACCTGTTTAGCGTTCGATTGCACTAAGCACTCTGCGAGTAATTGCTGCATATCGTTAATTTTTAAACGCCTTAAAATCCACTTTACTTTAATTAACGACGACATGTTCATACTTAAATGCCTATAGCCCATGGCAATGAGTAAAATAGCGCCCTCTGGCTCGCCGCCTAGCTCGCCACATAAACTAAAGGGTAAACAGTGTTTATTACATTCATTCGCTACTTTATTTAATACCCTTAACACGCCGGGGTGATATGGGTTAAATAACTGAGCCACCCGCGCATTTGCTCTATCGACAGCAAGTAAGTATTGCGTTAAATCGTTACTGCCTACTGAGCAAAAATCTACTTTTTTAGCCCACTCGTCGAGCATAAATATACTTGAGGGTACTTCAAGCATAATGCCCACTTCTGGGCGCTCCAAGTTTTGCTCTGGGTGTTTTTCTGCCAGTTCAAAATAAGCTTGTTCAAATAACGCGAGCGCTTCGTCTACCTCTTCTGTACCGCTGATCATAGGCAGCATTATTTTTAAATTACCTAAGCCCATATTTGCTTTTAACATAGCTTTGAGCTGATCTAAAAATAGCTCTGGATGGTCAAGGCTTATGCGTATGCCGCGCCACCCTAAAAAGGGATTTTCTTCGGTAATATTAAAGTAATCTAAAACCTTGTCGCCACCAATATCTAGGGTTCGCATCACCACTGGCGCTGGGTGGTAACTTTTTAGCACCTCCCTATACCAGTTTTCTTGCTCAGCTTGCGATGGAAATTGCCCCTTTTGCATAAACCATGCTTCGGTACGATAAAGCCCTACTCCATCGCAAATATGCGCACTGCTTTGCTCGGTATTAAGCTCAAGCCCTGCATTTAACATTAAATTTATTTGCTCACCATCTAAGGTAACCGACTGCGCACTTTGCTCTGCTAAAAAGCGGTTATTGAGTAGTTTATCTTGGTGCTTTAACTGTGCGTATTCATCGAGTAACACTTGCGAAGGAGAAATATATAAACGCCCAGCAAAGGCATCTAAAATCATTGGTTTGGCATCAAATTGCAATAGGGGTAAATCTTCAATACCCCAAATAGCCGGTATTCCCATCGCTCGGGTTAATATAGAGGCATGGCTATTAGCTGAGCCATTCACACTCACTACACCCGCTAAATGCCCGTTGGGTACTTCAGCCAGCATGGCGGGAGTTAAGGTATTCGCAATTAATATGGTATTGGGTGGGTAATCTTTTACTGCGTGTTCTGTGTTTACTAGGTGGTGTAATACCCTTAAACCAATGTCTTTTACATCAACTGCGCGCTCTTTAATGTAGGGGTCTTGCATGGCATTAAACTGCGAAATAAGCCGCTCAATAACAATTTTTAAGGCGCTTTTTGCACACCAGCCCTCTTGTAACTGTACCTCAACATTGTGGCCTAAACTTTTGGCATCAAGTAATTGTTGGTATACATCAAATACCGCGAGTGCTTCTCGCGGGATTGAGTCACTCAAGGTCATAGACAGGGTATTAAATTCTTTGCGTGTGGCAGCAACGGCTTGTGTAAACAAACGGCGTTGCTCGGCGCTATCGGGATCTTTTTTTAGCTCTATAGATTTAAAATCAAGCTTGGGCAGTACCACAAAGGCTTGGCCAATCCCAATACCTGGCGCACTCGACACCCCTTTGAGCACTGAGGTTTGGTGTGATGATTCGTCTTGGCGTAAAAGCTCTTTTATTTCAGCATGCGCAAGTTGTGAGGCTAGCTGAGCTGAAAGGGTAATTAAAAACGACTCTTCGTCTTGGCTAAAAACCCGCGCCATTTTTTGTTGTACAACAATAACGCCCAATACCTTTTTTTGATGCACCACAGGCACAGACAAAAAGGCATTGTAACCTTCTTCGTTTACTTCGGGGGAGAGCTTAAAACGCGGATGAGATTTTGCAAAAGCTATATTAATGGGCTCTTCACGCTGGGCTACTAAACCTACAAGCCCTTCGGTAAAACCAATTCTAAACTTACCTACGGCATCGGGGTTTAGGCCTTCAGTTGCCATAAGTACAAAGTTATCTTGGCTGTAGTCGGCAAAATAAATAGAGCAGCACTGGGTTTTCATGGCCTCTTTAACCATTTTCACAAAGCACACTAAGGCACTGTCTAAATTCGCTTGTTGCGAAACAGACTCAGCAATAGTTCTAAGTGTTGCCAGCATTACCTGCTCCTTATTTTATAATTATGCTACTACCTTTTGTGTCGCCACTGTTCTTTATGATGCTCTCTTTTATTAAAAGGCATTGCAAACGGTGCAAACTCTTTCATCACCCGTCTGTATACATCGCGTTTAAACGATACCACTTGCCTTACTGGGTACCAATAACTCACCCAGCGCCAATCATCAAACTCGGGATGATGTGTTTTAAGCAAGTTTACATCTTCATCTTTGCAACGCAGTTTTAATAAAAACCATTTTTGTTTTTGCCCAATACACACCGGACTAGAGTCGCGGCGAATTAATCGCTTGGGTAATTTATAGCGTAACCAATGTTTTGAGCTTGCAACTATTTCTACATCTTCTGGTCGCAAACCTACTTCTTCGTGTAATTCACGGTACATGGTTTGTTCGGGTGTTTCTCCGTCATCAACACCGCCTTGGGGAAATTGCCAAGAATGTTGACCGTAACGTCTAGCCCAAAAAACCTGCCCCTGATTATTGCAAATTACAATTCCGACATTGGCACGAAAACCTTCGGCATCAATCACCTTAGTGCCTCATTTGTAAGTCGATTTTTAATGATTGTTCCACATTAGCTGCAATTCGGCAAACACTATTATCCCCAAAGTCATCACGCCCTAATCGCACGTTTACTATTTACGCTGTGCATAACGACTTAACCTTAAATGAGCACTGAGTAATTACAAGGATAAAATAACCCTTAATTGACGCAACTTTTAGCAAAAAAAGCTAAGCTATGCCTTGATTATTATGTTTAGTGCTATTTACTCACAGCTTGTGTATAACTTTTGATAAACAAGGCTATTTTGCAAACAAGTCCACAATAGCAGATCTAAAAACTCGCTTTCTCCACAGATTCTGTGGATAAACATGTTTATATAGTTGTATTTATCCCATATAGAATTTACTAACTTAATTAAAGCTGAATGAATAAATTGAAAATATTAAAGCTAGTCAGTCACTTACAGTTAAACTGTGACTTTTTGGGGTGAGCAAAATTACGCCAAACACAGTGCGTATAAAAAACAACCAAAAGCAAAGATATCCACCTTACGGGGATTTTGCTATCATGGCGCTGTTAATTATTCAAGGTAAATGAGTAGCATGCGACCAACAAAACCCCATTCAATTAATGACTTAATGCAACGCGTAAACGCTATTGCTGGTTTAACATTAGGGCAATTAGCCTCTCAATACAGCTTTAAAACCCCTGACGACCTATTACGCGAAAAAGGCTGGACCGGGCAACTTATTGAATACGTGTTAGGCGCTACTGCAGGCTCAAAACCCCTCCCCGACTTTGAAGATTTAGGCATTGAATTAAAAACACTGCCTATTTCGTATAAAGGAAAACCCTTAGAAACCACTTTTGTGTCGGTTACCCCCCTTATAAACGTAACCGGCATGACGTGGCATACAAGCGCTGTGCGTAAAAAACTCAATCATGTTTTATGGCTGCCTATATTGAGTGAGCGCGATATTGCGCCTTTTGATAGAACCATAGGCAGTGGTTTTTTATGGCAGCCTACGCCTGAGCAAGATGCGTTGCTACAACGTGATTGGGAAGAACAAATGGAGTTAATAGCGCTTGGGCGCGTTGATGAAATATCAGGCCATTTAGGGGATGCTATACAAATTAGACCTAAAGCCGCTAATAGCAAAGTAGTTACCGATGCTATTGGTCCAAATGGGCAAACAATAAAAACCTTACCGCGTGGTTTTTATTTAAAAACCAGTTTTACAGGGGCTATTTTAAAGCAGCAGTTTCAGCTCTGAGCTTTGCAGAAAATATTATGAGTTAAGCAAACCCTGTTTCGCATTACTTGCGCGAGTCAGCGAGCTTAACGCCTACAAGATATTTCACCTTTTTAATAAAACAATTTGTGGTTTAAATAAAGAGTTTTCGCTTTTCTTGTACCCTCTTTTCGCACTGCGTGCGCGCGTCAGCAAGCTTAACGCCTACAAAGCATTCTCATCTCTTTAAAAAAGTATCAGGCATAAAAAATCCCCGCATTAGCGAGGATTTTATTATCTAAAATTAAAAATAAGATTCTATATAAAATAGAATTACTGACCTTTAACTTCTTTAAGACCGTTGTAAGGTGCTTTAGAACCTAGCGCTTCTTCAATGCGAAGAAGTTGGTTGTACTTAGCAACACGGTCAGAACGGCTCAATGAACCTGTTTTAATTTGACCAGCAGCAGTACCTACCGCTAAATCAGCAATAGTTGCATCTTCTGTTTCGCCAGAACGGTGCGAAATAACAACTGTAAAGCCTGCATCTTTAGCCATTTTGATTGCTGCTAACGTTTCAGTTAGTGAACCAATTTGGTTAAATTTAATTAGGATTGAGTTAGCAATACCGTTATCAATACCGCGTTTTAAAATCTTTGTGTTAGTTACGAATAAATCATCGCCTACTAATTGGATTTTATCGCCCATTAATTTAGTTTGGTGTGCAAAGCCATCCCAATCTGACTCATCTAAGCCATCTTCAATAGATACAATTGGGTATTGCTCAGTTAAATCTTTTAAGAAGTAGTTAAACTCTTCTGAAGTGAACTTTTTGCCTTCACCTTTCAGATCGTAAATGTTTGCTTCTTTGTCGTAAAACTCAGAGGCTGCACAGTCCATAGCCAGTGTAATATCTTTACCTAGCTCGTAACCTGCGTTTGCTACAGCTGTTTTAATAGCAGCAAGTGCCGCTTCGTTTGATGCAAGGTTTGGTGCAAAACCACCTTCATCACCTACCGCTGTAGAGTGGCCATCTGCTTTTAATACTTTAGCAAGGCTGTGGAATACTTCAGCGCCCATACGTAGGCCTTCGCGGAAGTTTTCAGCGCCAACAGGTTGGATCATAAATTCTTGAATATCTACAGAGTTATCGGCGTGCTCACCACCGTTGATGATGTTCATCATAGGTAACGGCATTGAGTAAACACCTGGTGTACCGTTTAAGTCTGCGATGTGCTCGTAAAGCTCAACTTTTTTAAATTGTGCAGCGGCTTTTGCAGTCGCTAGTGATACCGCTAAGATAGCATTTGCACCTAGTTTTTCTTTATTTTCGGTGCCATCTAAATCTAGCATTACTTTATCTACAGCACTTTGCTCTAATGCATTTTGGCCTTTTAGCGCATCCGCAATTTCGTTGTTAATAAAACCAACTGCGTTTAATACGCCTTTACCTAAGTAACGGGCTTTGTCACCATCACGTAGCTCTAGTGCTTCGCGAGTACCTGTTGATGCACCTGAAGGAGCGGCAGCGCGGCCCCAAGAACCATCAGCTAAATATACATCAGCTTCAACAGTAGGGTTACCACGCGAGTCCATAATTTCGCGACCAATTACTTTTACGATTTCTGACATCTTGATTCCTCTATATTCCCAAAATGGTGAGTTCAGCTAACTTTACTACGTTTTATATCTTTTAGTCAGCCCTTTAGACAAAAAAGCCGTGCAATATGCACGGCTTTTTTTAATTACGAAGACGTTTTTTGATGAGTATGAGCGGCTGCTACAAACCCTTCAAATAACGGGTGACCATCACGTGGTGTTGACGTAAATTCCGGGTGGAATTGCGCGGCAATAAACCATGGGTGATCTTTGTTTTCGATGATCTCTACTAGTTTTTTATCTTCTGATAAACCGGTAAAGCTTAAGCCTGCTTGCTCTAATTGCTCTACAAAGTTGTTGTTTACTTCGTAGCGGTGACGGTGACGTTCAATAATTTCTGTATTGCCGTACACTTCGTGCACCTTAGAACCCGGCGTTAAGTGACATTTTTGTGCGCCTAAACGCATCGTGCCACCTAAATCAGATTTTTCATCACGTATTTCAATGTTACCTTCAGCATCTAACCACTCGGTAATTAAGCCCACTACTGGCGCTTTTGAGTGAATATTAAACTCAGTTGAGTTAGCGTCGGTTAAACCTGCAACATTACGTGCGTATTCAATAAGCGCTACTTGCATACCTAAACAAATGCCTAGGTAAGGTACTTTGTTTTCACGGGCATACTTAGCCGCTAAAATTTTACCTTCAACACCACGGCCGCCAAAACCACCTGGTACTAAAATAGCGTCTAGATGAGAAAGCAGTTCTACCCCTTTGCTTTCTAAGTCTTGCGAGTCAACGTATTCAATATTAATGGTTAAACGGTTTTTAAGACCTGCATGCTTTAGTGCTTCGTTAACAGATTTATATGCATCTGGTAGTTCAATGTACTTACCAACCATACCAATCGTTACTTCGCCAGTCGGGTTAGACTCTTGATAAAGTACTTGTTCCCATTCAACTAAATCAGCTTCTGGTGCGTCAAGGTGGAAACGACGACACACAAAGTTATCTAGCTCTTGTGATTTTAATAGCGCAGGAATTTTGTAAATGCTGTCTACGTCAGGAAGCGAAATAACCGCTTTTTCTTCAACGTTTGTAAACAATGCAATTTTTGCACGTTCGTTGTTAGGCAATTTACGGTCTGAGCGACAAATAAGAATATCTGGCTGAATACCTACAGAGCGTAACTCTTTAACCGAGTGCTGTGTTGGTTTAGTTTTTACTTCGCCTGCAGGGCCTAAGAATGGCACTAGCGTTAGGTGAATAAATAGCGCACGTTCGCGGCCAATTTCTGTACCTAACTGACGAATTGCTTCAATAAATGGTTGTGATTCAATATCACCTACTGTGCCACCAATTTCTACAATCGCAATATCATGACCTTCAGCACCGTCGTATACACGTTGCTTAATGTCATTTGTGATGTGTGGAATAACCTGAATGGTTGCACCTAAGTATTCACCACGGCGCTCACGACGTAGTACATCTTCGTACACTCGCCCTTGTGTGAAGTTGTTGCGGCTGGTCATTTTGGTGCGAATAAAACGCTCGTAGTGACCTAAATCAAGATCCGTTTCGGCGCCGTCTTCTGTAACGTATACTTCACCGTGTTGAATTGGGCTCATTGTGCCTGGGTCAACGTTTATGTAAGGATCCAGCTTTAAAATGGTAACATCTAAACCGCGGGCCTCTAAAATAGCTGCCAATGACGCTGCTGCAATACCTTTACCCAACGAAGAAACAACCCCGCCAGTAACGAAGATAAATTTTGTACTCATGCGAACCCTAGAATATCAGGAATTAAAAGGAATATAACACCCGAGAAAGAGACTCTGGGTATATCATCAAGACGGGGCGAAATTGTACCAAAACAGCGTTGAGCAATCCAGCTAAAAATAGCGTTTACGCGCACAAAAAATGTTCGTTGATTAACATTAGGTTGTACTGAGCTAATCTTATTTCGCTTTTTTAATGGCTTCCCATGCTTCTTCCATTTCGTCAAGCGTTGCGCGCTCTAAACTTTTACCTTTTGCAATTAAATAACCTTGCACTTTTTCAAAGCGCGCCGAGAACTTATCGTTGGCTTGTCTAAGTAGTTGCTCTGGGTCGCGTTTAACATGGCGAGCCACATTAACTGTGGCAAATAATAAGTCGCCTATTTCTTCTGCTGTATGATCGGATGAAGGGTCGTGCTCAAGCGCTTCTTTTACTTCAAGTACTTCTTCACTTACTTTATCAAGTGCCCCGTGGTAGCTTGGCCAATCAAAACCAAGTGCGGCAACACGCTGCTGAATTTTTTTAGCTTTAGTTAGGCTTGGCATATTGGTGGGTATATCTTGCCAAAGTGAGGCTTTGCTTGGCTGTACTTTTGCTGCACGCTCTTGTGCTTTAATTGCTTGCCATTGCTTTGCTAATTGCTCGTCGGTTAATGCTTGCTTGGTGTTAAAAACATGAGGGTGACGGCGGGTAAGTTTACTATTTAGCTCACTAACCACGTCGTTAAAATCAAACATGTCCTGCTCTTTGGCAAGTTGTGCGTAAAAAACGATTTGAAACAGTAAATCACCCAGCTCATTTTTAAGCTCGTTTAAATTTCCCGACTCTATGCAGTCGGCCACTTCAAAGGCTTCTTCTAGCGTGTGCGGAACAATCGATTTAAAGTTTTGCTTGCGATCCCACGGGCAACCGTCGCTAGGATCGCGAAGCAACGCCATAATATCGAGTAGTTGCTCAAGGGCGTTACTGTTTGCCATTTTATTGGTTTCGCTTGGCACTGTGAACACCTTCAATTTGATGCAGTTTAGACAAAACCCGGTTTGTGCCCGATAGGTCATGCACTTCTATTTGCATAGTAAATACCGCTAACTGATCAGCCCCAACAGTATTAACGTTCATGTTGATCACATTTACTTTTTCGTTAGCCAGTACAGAGCTAATATCGCGAATTAAACCTGAGCGATCGCTTGCTTCTATTTTTATACTTAGCGCATAAGAGCCGTTTATTTCATCTGACCAACTAACCGATATAACACGCTCTGGGTGCTGCTCTTTTAAGTTGTTAAATGAATCGCAATCTTCGCGGTGTACCCCAATGCCACGGCCTTGTGTAATATAGCCAATTATTTTATCGCCAGGTACTGGGCGACAACACTTAGCAACGTGGCTCATTAAGCTGCCCACGCCATCCACCACAATGCCGTTTTTATCGCCAGTTACTTTACTTGGCGCTTTAAAACGAATTACGGGTTCTTCTTCAGTACGATCACTGACAAAGTTAAGCATTTGGTTTAAGCGAACATCGCCGGCACCTATGGCAACCATTAAGTCATCTAGTTCTTTAAAATTAAAGCGCTTAATAGCTGGGTCTAAATCTTTGTAGGTTAAATCTAGCTTTTGCAGTTCGTTATCTAGAATCTCTTTACCGGCGCTTAAGTTTTTATCGCGGTCGAGCTGTTTAAACCAATGATGGATTTTAGCCCTAGCACGCGACGATTTAATGTAACCAAGCGATGGATTTAGCCAATCGCGGCTTGGATTAGGCTGCTTTTGCGTGAGAATTTCTACCTGATCGCCCGTTGATAGCTGATGTGTAAACGGCACTATTTTGCCAAATACTTTAGCCCCTATACAGCGGTGCCCTACATTTGAGTGAATGTAGTAAGCAAAATCAAGCGGTGTAGCGCCAACAGGTAAATCGATAATATCGCCACTTGGGGTAAATATATAAACGCGGTCTTCTACAACTTGGTTTTTAAGCTCTTCGGCTAAATCGCCCCCATCAACCACTTCTTCTTGCCATTGCAGTAATTTGCGCAACCAGCTAATTTTTTGCTCATAGCCTGAGCCACGCCCAGGTAAAGCGCCTTCTTTATACATCCAGTGCGCGGCTACGCCTAGCTCTGCATCTTGGTGCATTTCGCTGGTGCGTATTTGTATTTCAACGGTTTTCCCTTCAGGGCCAAATACCACGGTATGAATTGATTGATAGCCATTTTGTTTGGGTGTAGCAACGTAGTCGTCAAACTCTTTATTTAGGTGGCGCCAATTAGTGTGCACAATACCTAGCGCGCCGTAACAATCTTGCAGGCGCTCTACAACAATCCGCATTGCTCTAATATCAAACAGCTGATCAAACTCGTAGTTTTTTTGCTGCATTTTTTTATAAATGCTGTAAATGTGCTTAGGGCGGCCATACACTTGCGCCTCAATACCGGCTTCGCTTAAGCGAGCTTTTACTTGCGCAACCATGTCTTCCATATAGGCTTCACGGGCAAGGCGCTTGTCATCAAGTTGTTTAGCAATGCTTTTATAGGTGTCGGGGTGTAAATACCTAAACGATAAATCTTCTAGTTCCCACTTAAGCTGGCCTATACCTAACCTGTTTGCTAACGGGGCAAAAATATCTGCGGTTTCTTTAGCGGCAATAACACGCTCTTCTTCATCGCCATTTTTTACATTGCGTAAATGGCACACTTGCTCAGCAAGTTTAATCACCACAGCGCGCACATCTTCAACCATGGTAAGTAACATTTTACGAATGTTATCTACCTGCATAGTGCCTTTACCTTGGTGCGATAAAGTACTAATAGCAGCCATTTGTGCAACCCCAGTTAAAAGCATGGCTACATTTTTGCCAAGTTGTGCTTCTACGGTTTCAAGGTCTACTAAGTCGTTTAAGTAGTAATGCGTGAGATACGCGGTTGCGAGAGATTCTGCATCTAAATTTAACTCGGCTAAAATCTCGACCATTTCTATGGCCGTGTTTTGCCGTGCTTGGTTATCACATGTAACACACAATGCTTGCGCTTTGTTTAGTAGCGTTATTTTCTCTTGCGATAACGCTAACTGTTTTAGGCTAGTAGCAAAGTCACCTGTGTCGTCCTGCTGATGTGATTGACGTGTAGCGACCATAAAACGCTTTACCTCCGTTGAAATAACGCCATTGTTTCTATGTGTCCTGTATGTGGAAACATATTCATTAGCCCAATTTTAGTAACTTCAAAGCCTGCTTGCGAAATAATTGCACTGTCACGGGCTAAAGTAACAGGATCGCAAGAGACGTATAAAATGGTTTTAAACTGCTTTAAAGGTAGTTGCTCTAAAACAGCCATAGCACCTGTGCGAGAAGGGTCTAATACTAATACGTCTAGCGCCTTATTAAACCATTGTGCTGTTTCAATTTTTTGCGTTAAATCAAAACAATGAAAGTGCGCATTAGTGATAGAGTTAGTTTGCGCATTTTGCGTCGCCATTGCAACCGCCGATGCAACCCCTTCTACTCCAATAACCGATTTAGCATGCTGGGCTAGCACTAATGAAAAGTTACCAATACCACAAAATAAATCCAATACTTGCTCGTTTCCTTGCAAGTTAAGCCAATTTACTGACTGAGCTAACATAGCTTGGTTAACATCATCATTTACTTGAATAAAATTACCAAGGCCAAATTCAAACTTTAAATTAAACTTTTCTAAAAAATAATACGGCGTAGGCAAATGAGCCTGCTCTATAACATCACTGTTGTCTTGCCAAGTAATTAACCACTGCTGTGCGTTTGCTGCTTCTTGTATATAGCTTTTGGCTTCATCTGGTATCGCTTTAGTATGGCGAATAACAATAAAGTTCCCAGCCTCACTTTGGCACAACTGTAAATGACTTATACTGTGTAGCGCTTTATATTGATTAATAAGCGTTTCAAAAATACTAAATACGTTAGTAAATGCCTTACTAAGCACATCACATTGCTCAATACTAATCACATTTTTAGAGCTAGGCGCACGATACCCAACTCGCATTTTTTTAGCGGCTTTATCATACATTACGGCAATACGCGCACTGCGTCTGTAATGAGTGGGCTTACTTAAAAGAGGCGCTTGCCAATTTAAGTCGCTTAATTCGGCAAATTTTTGAAACAGTTGCGTCACTGCATTTTGCTTTTCAACCACTTGCTGATTTATTTCTAGGTGCTGCAACTGGCAACCACCACAGTGATTATAATGCTGACAAAAAGGCTGCGTGCGCGCATCGCTTGGATTAATAACCTTAACCAGCTTTGCACTACTGTACTTGGCTTTATCTTCAATTAGGCTTGCCGTTACTTTTTCATTCATTAAAGCGCCGCTTACAAAGCACACTTTGTTATTGTGTTTGGCAACGCCCCGCCCTTGATGATCCATGGCCGTAATATTAAGTGTGAGTGTTTGCTGTTTAAGTGGTTTTTTCTTTGCTTTAAAAATTTGCGCCATGCGGCATTACCTTAAATTTTGTATTACGTATAAGCAAATCAGATGCTTTGAGAATAGCCGATGAACCGTATATACTCGATCCATACTAATAATGATAATAACGCTTCCATTATGACCAAATTAGGCTTACGTGATTCTGTTTTAACCTTAACCTTGATCCCCACAGTGATCATTGGCTTGTTACTTGGCGGCTATTTTACAATAAATCGTTACATTGAGCTTGATGAAATTTTATATCAACAAGGCAGCTCAATATCTGAACCTTTAGCAATTGCTTTAGAGCAGCCTTTACTTGAAAAAAATAAAAAGCTGCTCAACCGTCTGATTAGTTACACACACAATAAGCACTCCCCAACCATTAAATCGATTGCTATTTTTGATACCAGCAATCAGCTTATTATGACCAGTAACTATCATCGCTCGTTTGATGAACTAACTCAAAAAGAACAAATTGAAAATCTTCACACAACAAAAATTAATAAATCAGAAGAGTTAATCACGTTCTACACCCCTATTTTTAATCACTCTGCGCCGGTATCAAAATGGGATATTAATGATTTTCAAACCCCGCTTGGCACCGTTATTTTACAACTTAATAAAGACCAAGCGATTATAGGCCAGCAGCGAGCGGTTTTAATTAGCGGCATTGTTATTTTATTTTCAATAATATTGGCATCTATTTTAGCGCTTAAGCTTAGCCGTATGTTTATGAACCCGCTTAATAAGTTAGTACTTGCCACCGACAAACTAGTTGAAGGTAAAAGAGACACGGGTTTAAACGACACCATGATGGGCGAATTTGAACTTTTGCGTGAAGGGCTTAATACCATTGCCCACACTATGGTTATGCAAAAAGACGAAATGCAGAAAAATATTGATCAAGCCACGAGTGATTACCGCGAAACCCTAGAGCAATACGAAACCTCAAATATTCAGCTAACCATGGCCAAAAAAGAGGCTCAAGATGCTAACCGCGTTAAGTCTGACTTTTTAGCTAAAATGAGTCACGAGTTACGCACCCCACTTAATGGGGTTATTGGCTTTACGCGCCAATTGTATAAAACACCTTTAAATAAACATCAAAAAGATTACCTCGATACCATAGAGCTTTCTGCCAATAGTTTATTGACAATTATTAGCGACATTTTAGATTTTTCTAAACTTGAAGCAGGCGCAATGGAGCTTGAATCAATCCAGTTTCAACTGCGCGATAGCGTAAACGAGGTTATGACATTATTAGCTCCCTCGGCGCATGAAAAACAACTTGAGCTATCTATTTATATCAACCCACAAGTGCCTGATGATTTAACCGGTGACCCCACTCGCCTTAAACAAGTACTCATTAACTTGTTAAGTAATGCCATTAAGTTTACTGAAAAAGGCTCTATAAAAGTTGATATAAGCTACCGCTTATTAGATGAAGACCGCGCCTCTATTTTAGTATCAGTAACCGATACCGGTGTGGGTATTCCAATGGATAAGCAAGATGCGTTATTTACTGCATTTGGCCAAGCAGATTCATCCATCACCCGAAAATTTGGCGGCACTGGTTTAGGTCTCATTATTACTAAACATATTGTAGAGGCTATGAATGGCCGAATAACGCTAAATTCAGCCCCGGGAAGCGGCACCTGTTTTACCTTTAATGGTGTGTTTAGGTTGCCTGATCATACCTTTAGTAACGACTTACCTTCTAAATCACTTATTGGTAAACGCATATTATACCTAGAGCCACACGAGCATACGCACCACTCAGTGCTTTCTGTATTAAACGAGTGGGAAGCGGTTGTAACCGCCTGTTTTAATGAAGCAGCGTTTTTAGACGCCATCAAACATAAAGTTCTTAAGTACGATATTTGTATTATTGGTGATATGGCATCGGTAGATGATATGCAGCGACTTAAGAGCTATGTGAATATGGTTCGCGAGTCGTGCGATTATTTATACCTTATGCTCAATACGGTATCGCATAATATGCGCGAAGCGTTTATTGGCAGCGGCGCCGATGCGTGCTTAAGTAAGCCGCTTAATCATCGTAAATTATGTGAAGTACTGGCTGCGCCTTATCGCCTTGATCATCCAACCTTAAATATTGAGCCAAGCGACCAAACATTATTGCCATTAAAAGTACTGGTGGTAGATGACAACGATGCAAACTTAAAACTTATTTGCACCTTGTTAAAAGAGCAAGTTGAATTTATAGACACCGCTTATAATGGCTCGCAAGCCTACAGCTTAAGTAAAAGCCATAAGTACGATGTTATTTTTATGGACATACAAATGCCGATTATGGATGGCATTACCGCGTGTAAACTTATTAAGGAGTCTTCTTTAAACGAAGACACACCTATTATTGCGGTAACCGCGCATGCACTGCACAGTGAAAAAGAGCAGCTATTAAAAGATGGCTTTAAAGGCTATTTAACTAAGCCTATTGATGAGGACATGCTGAGCCAAATTATATGCGATCATAGTCCGCAATCGCCCGTAAGCCGCGACAAAATTAAAAGTGTAACGTCACAAAGCCCTGCTCCATTTGAAAGTAACTGCTTAGATTGGTCGCTTGCGCTACAACGTGCAGGGGGCAAAGGTGAGCTGGCGCTGGAAATGCTCAATATGCTGTTACAAAGTGTGCCAGAGACACTCTCGCAGCTCAACGAGGCTATTGAGCAAAACGATTGCCAAACGGTATTAAGTATTATTCACAAATTCCATGGCGCGTGCTGTTATACCGGTGTGCCTAAGCTTAAATCACTGGCAGAAACCATAGAAACCTCACTTAAAAGTGACTGCGTGCTAGATAACGTTGAGCCTGAACTATTTGAGCTACAGGATGAGCTGGAAAACCTCATGGCAGATGCAAGTGTTACCGAGCATCAACGCTAAAAAATACGTAATAAAAAAGCGCAGACAATGCGCTTTTTACAGGTTTTGATACCATTTTACTTAATTAAGTATTTCTATGAACTGGTGCCACCATAGGGTTAAATTATAACCTTGCCTCAATCATGAGGCGTTTCATGTCGCGTACTGCTTTTTCAAGGCCATCAATAGCTGCGCGCGCAATAATAGCGTGGCCAATGTTAAGCTCATAAATTTCAGGCATTGCAGCAATTGGTTTTACGTTATGATAATGAAGGCCATGTCCTGCATTTACAATTAAGCCTAAGCTCGCCGCGTATTTTACACCCTCTCGTATGTGCTCAAGCTCTTTGTGTAAATCTTCATCATTAGTAGCATCTGCATACGCGCCGGTATGAATTTCTACATACGGTGCACCACACGCTTTAGCTGCATCTAACTGTGCTTTATCGGCGTCAATAAATAATGACACTTTAATACCCGCATCAGTTAGTGTTTTAGTGGCCGCTTTAATTTTATCTACATTACCAGCCACATCTAGGCCGCCTTCGGTCGTAAGCTCTTCACGTTTTTCAGGTACTAAACATACGTACTCAGGCTTTACTTCTAGGGCAATGTTAATCATTTCATCTGTAACCGCTGTTTCAAGATTCATACGCGTTTGAATCGTTTTAGCCATTACGTATACATCGCGGTCTTGAATATGGCGGCGGTCTTCACGCAAATGAATAGTAATACCATCTGCACCGGCGTGCTCTGCCACACTGGCCGCATGTGCTGGGTCTGGGTATGATGTACCACGCGCTTGGCGAAGCGTTGCAATATGATCAACGTTTACGCCTAAAAGAATGTCTTTCATTTTGTTACCTGTAAAATATGTTTATTGAGAGGCCATAAATAATTCACGGCTTTTTAATGGTTTATTACCCAGTAAAGGTTTTAGTAAATAACGGCTTAATTGTTTTGCCATATAGAGTACATCGCTTTGGCTAAAATCATGATTAGCAATCGCTTTGAGCTGCGCGCCGCTAAACCCTGAACGCGTATCTTGTTGCATCAAAAAACCCAACTCAGGAAAGTAACTATACGTTTGTCTTTCATCAATTGGCTCACCACTGGCATCAAAGCTAAAGTCAACGCCATAACCCAACAACTCTAATAATTGAAATTCGTATGAGCGCAGCACCGACTGTAAATTGACATCGCTATTTAAGTTCTCTAGGTGAGTTTTGTAGAGCTCAAACACTTGTTCAAGTGGCTCGTTTACCGGCACAATGCGGTTAGTCAGCTCATTTAAATAAAAGCCACAGTAAAGCTTATCCTTTGTTAAATATAAAGGATTACCATGTAGCTCAAATTTATTAATGTATTTTAAATCGTACTTGCCACTGTAATGAACAAGCAGTGCCTGAAAAGGCTGTAATTGTGCTTTGTGTTTAGTGGCCTGGCGACCACTCACTCTGGCTAGCATTCTAAGCTGGCCTACGCCTTCTACCAGCATATCGAGCATTACTTGGGAGTCGCTATAAGGACGCCGGTGTAATAGGTACGCTGTGTAGAAGTCGCTATCCATATTAGTTGGCTAAATGCTGGTTAATCTTCGCCATAGCCTAAACTTCTTAAGGCACGTTCATCATCTGCCCAACCCGATTTAACTTTAACCCAAAGCTCTAAAAACACTTTGTTATCGAGCATTTCTTCAAGGTCTTTACGGGCTTCACGGCCAATCACTTTAAGCTTTTCGCCTTTGTTACCTATTACCATGCGTTTTTGGGTTTCACGCTCAACAAGAATTAACCCGTTGATATGCCAAACACCGTTTTCTTGCCATTTAAACTGCTCAATTTCTACAGTGACAGAATACGGCAGCTCTTCGCCCATAAAGCGCATTAGCTTTTCACGAATAACTTCTGCCGCCATAAAACGCATTGAGCGGTCGGTTACATAGTCATCAGGAAAGTAAAATTCGCACGGTGGTAAGCGTTTAGTTACTTCGGCTTTAATTAAATCAACGTTTTTACCTTGCGTTGCCGATACCGGCATTATGCCCACAAAATCAAATTTGTCGCCAAGCATCTTCATATGCGGTAATACTAAATCGCGGTCTTTTACTTGGTCTATTTTATTAATAACAAGTAAAACAGGCTTACCACTTTGCGATACTTTATTAAGTACCATTTCGTCATCGGCATTCCAGTGAGTGCCCTCAACAACAAAAATAATAAGCTCTACATCACCAATTGAACTCGATGCAGCACGGTTCATTAAGCGGTTAATAGCCCGCTTTTCTTCAACGTGTAAGCCCGGAGTATCAATATAAACAGCTTGGTGTTGCCCTTCTGTATGAATACCCATAATACGGTGGCGAGTTGTTTGTGGCTTGCGCGAGGTAATACTTACTTTTTGCTCTATGATTTCATTAAGCAATGTTGATTTACCTACATTAGGGCGGCCAACAATGGCAACCATGCCACAAAACGTATCAATATCACCTTCATGAGGCTGTATTAAGGTATCAAGATTCATTTTTTAGTATCTTCAATGCTTTTTCGGCAGCTTTTTGTTCGGCTTTACGGCGCGAGCTACCAACAGAAATAATGCTATCCATACCTTCAACTATACATTCAACCGTGAACGTTTGATTGTGCGCTTGACCTTTGGTATCAACAACGGTGTAGCCCGGTAAAGATAACTTACGCGCTTGTAGATACTCTTGCAGCAAGGTCTTAGGATCTTTTTGATTAAGCCCTGGTGAAATAGCATCAAGTCGAGATTCGTACCACGCTAAAATCAGCTCGCCACAGCGGTCTATGTTTGAGTCTAAAAACACAGCCCCTATAATGGCTTCTACAGCATCAGCTAATGTTGATTCACGACGAAAACCACCGCTTTTTAACTCACCCGGCCCAAGGCGCAAGTAGTCACCTAAACCAAACTCTAGCCCAAATTCAGCAAGTGTTTGGCCACGCACAAGCGTAGAGCGCATACGGCTTAAATCGCCTTCACGCGCTTTTGGAAATTTGTCGTACAAAGCATTGGCAATAACAAAGCTCAAAATTGAATCGCCTAAAAACTCTAAGCGTTCGTTGTGTTGACCTTTATGACTGCGGTGCGTCATTGCCTGTTCAAGTAAACCTTGATCAGCAAATTCGTAGCCAATTCGTTTATATAATTCTGTTACATTTTTTTTCATTGTTACTGAATATTACCTAGGCGTTCAAAACGAACACCAGTTGGAACCCATCCTGGTAAAACATCATCTGGGCCATTCTCAAATTCAAAACTCATCCATATAAAGACAGCTTTACCCACCAAGTTTTCTTTTGGTACAAAGCCCCAAAAGCGACTATCTTGGCTGTTGTCGCGGTTATCACCCATCATAAAATAATGATCAGCTGGTACAGTCCATTCATCCGAAGGAGTCCCTGGTTGCTGATAGTAACGCCCTTTACGTTCAGGTGCGCGTGGGTTGATTAAAATGTCGTGCTTGAGTGTCGTTAAATCTTCATTTACTCGGGCAAGCGACATTTGGCCTTGTTTAAACTCATTATCGTTAATTAATTTAAAATCAATTTTATTAAACTCATTACAAAGTAGGTCACCCTGCTGGGTCTCGTCTTCTTTACAATTAGGTTGAATATATAAACGCTTATCACGATAAACAATTTTATCGCCCGGTAAACCAATAGCACGTTTTATATAATCTACTCGCTCATCTAACGGGTATTTAAAAACAACAATATCGCCGCGTTCAGGCTCGCCTACATCTACAAGCTGGCTACGCCATACTGGGTCTTTAATCCCGTACGAGTACTTTTGTACTAAAATAAAGTCGCCTACCAACAGGGTTGGCATCATTGAACCTGACGGTATTTGAAAAGGCTCAAAAATAAACGACCTAAAAATAGTAATAGCTGCAATCATCGGAAAAATCGATTTTGCAGTTTCTGTAATTGCCGGCTCAGGTGCAATTAACGCCGCTGTTTCTTCATCAAGCTGGCCACCGGCAGATGTTTGGGCAAGCGCCAAACGCTCTTGCCTTTTTGGCGCATACATTAGGTGGTCAATTAACCATATTAAACCTGAGCCTAACGTTAATAACACCAATAAAACTGAGAAATAACCAGCCATCTATAATCCTTTGTTTTTATTTACCAACTTTCAAAATAGCTAGAAACGCTTCTTGCGGTACTTCTACGTTACCCAATTGCTTCATTCGTTTTTTACCATCTTTTTGCTTTTGCAGTAGCTTTTTCTTACGGCTCACGTCACCACCGTAACACTTAGCGATTACATTTTTACGTAATTGCTTAACCGTAGTACGGGCAATAACATGTTGTCCTATTGCAGCTTGAATCGCAATATCAAACATTTGACGCGGAATAAGCTCTTTTAACGCATCAGCAAGTTGGCGGCCGCGTGATTGTGCACTGTCGCGGTGAACAATTATAGCGAGCGCATCAACACGTTCGCCATTGATAAGTATATCAACACGTACCATGTCTGATGTTTGAAAGTGCTTAAAGTTGTAATCAAGCGATGCAAAACCACGACTGGTTGACTTTAATTTATCAAAAAAGTCCATAACCACTTCAGCCATAGGTAGCTCATAAGTTACAGCGACTTGCTTGCCGTGATAACTCATTTTAGTTTGCATACCACGCTTTTCTACACACAGAGTAATAACGCTACCTAAAAACTCTTGCGGTACAAGTATGTTTGCCTCTACTACTGGTTCGCGTATTTCAACAATATCATTAACCGCCGGTAAGTCAGACGGGTTATCAATTTGACTCGTACCTTCTTTGGTTACTACTTCGTAGATTACAGTAGGTGCCGTGGTAATTAAATCAATATCGTATTCACGCTCTAAACGTTCTTGAATAATTTCCATGTGTAGCATACCTAAAAAGCCACAGCGGAAACCAAAACCCAGTGCTGTTGAATTTTCAGGTTCAAAAAATAACGACGCATCATTTAAGCTTAGTTTATTAAGTGCATCGCGGAACGATTCATAATCATCAGAGGCAATTGGGAACATACCTGCATATACTTGCGGCTTAATTTTTTGAAAGCCTGGTAAACGCGCTGGTGCCGCATTTTTTTGATGCGTAATCGTATCGCCCACTGGGGCGCCGTGTATTTCTTTAATACCGGCAATAACAAACCCTACTTCGCCGGTACGTAAAATACCCGTGTTGGTTTGTTTAGGGGTAAAAATACCCACGTGATCAGCTGTATGTACTTGCTCGTTCGACATTATTTTTATTTTGTCGCCGGCACGTAGTTCACCGTGCTTAATACGTACTAGTGATACAACACCTTGGTATGGGTCAAACCACGAGTCAATAATAAGCGCCTGTAAAGGTTGATCTTTTTCACCTACCGGTGGTGGGATATCCTTTACAATCATTTCAAGTACTTCAGCAATACCAACACCTGTTTTAGCACTACATTGCACAGCGTCTAGGGCATCAATACCAATAATGTCTTCAATTTCTTCTGCTACACGAAGCGGATCGGCTTGCGGTAAATCTATTTTATTTAAAACAGGGATTACTTCTAAATCCATTTCAATGGCGGTATAACAGTTTGCCAGCGTTTGTGCTTCAACACCTTGTCCGGCATCAACAACTAAAAGCGCACCTTCACATGCCGCTAAAGAGCGAGAAACTTCATAAGTAAAGTCAACGTGCCCAGGTGTATCGATAAAGTTAAGTTGGTAGGTTTCGCCATCGTTAGCAGTGTAGTTAAGCGTTACACTTTGAGCTTTAATGGTAATACCGCGCTCACGCTCGATGTCCATTGAATCTAACACTTGCTTTTGCATTTCGCGGTCTGTTAAGCCACCACAAACCTGGATCAAACGATCTGAAAGGGTCGATTTACCATGGTCAATATGGGCGATGATCGAAAAATTACGGATATGCTTCATAAACTGGATTCTAAACTTCTATTTTAATAGGCTAAGTACGAACACCTGAGTGACTTGAAAATACTTATTGGGTATAAGTGCTATATAAATGGCTAAATGCGCTTTAGATAATCAAATTTTTGATTGCCTTTTTACCCTGTATTTCCAAGTTACTCTGGTATAAAACGGCAATTTTACATTTAATTGGCCTTAATCACCATCTATTTGCGTTAAAGGAAGGCTAATTGGATGAATTTTTATCACTTTTACATCATGCCTGAGTGTTTTTACTTTGCTTTTAGCTAAAAAGTAACCACCTACACCGCCCAAAGCGGCGAATAATATTTGCCATCCCTGCGCTAAAAGTAGTAATTCGGCACTAATAAATGCAAGCGTTAATCCTAAAAATAAAGGCAGCATGTATACAGCAAAAGCATGTTTGACTAAATGCGAATCATCTAATGAGAGCGTTACTTTTTGGCCCACTTCTACAGGAGTATCAAATTGATATGGAAAGGTTTTTTTATCGCTACCAAAGAGTTTGGCAAAGACTTGCGAGCCACAGCGACCATTACACCCTTCGCAGGCTTTTTTTTGCTGGGCTTCTAAGTGGGCAGTGGCGCCATCTAGGGCAACCACTGTAAGTGTTTGTTCAATCATAACAACCCTTACGAATTGTTTATAATGCGCGAGTCACTGACTCAGCAATTGCCTTTGCGGTTTGGCTTGGCACATTACCAACAACAGATACATCAAAGTTTCCGCCATTATGCACATAAATTGTCGTTGCGCCAGAAGTTAATGATCCGCTTAAGCGGCGACCTGGTAAGGGGCGCTGTACAAAAACAGAAATTTCAACAAACCCGTCAGAATATAAATAATAGTCAGTAAGTTCGTTGTTTAAATCAAGTTTATGGCGGTCTGATTTTAGTAATTTAAAGCCATTAGGTAACCAACCAATGCGCCAGTTTGTGGCATTACTTTTTTCACCTTCCAGTGCGTTACCTGGTAACGGCGTTGGAAAATTACGGTTGAGCACTTCTAAAATCATCGGTGCTGGTTGCTCTGTTACGCTAATATGGGTTAACTGTAGCTGCTCTAATGCTTCACCTTGGTGGTTAACATACGCGGCTTTTAATAACAGCGATGACTCTGTATCAAGCCAAATCCAGTAGTTATATTTGTATTCATCTTTTGATTCTATTCTCACCAGTTGCGCCGCTCGCCCTGCAATACGGCCTTTACCACCTAGCACAAAATCATATTGGCTGCTTAGCGCTTCAATATCTTTAAATAATACTTCAGGTATTGGCCCAGCAATGGAGTCTGTATTTATAGAATATGGCTGCGATTGCGGTTCAAAGTAGGTTACTTGGTCGTTAATTCTCACCATTTCTAAGCCCGCGCCATTAAGTAAACTTAAATGCTCAAGCTCTGTTTCACCTTGCTTTGCATGCACCCAACGGTAAGGTTCCATGGCTTTACCCTTTACCACCACAAAAGAGGCGTCAAAATTACGGGTATGCACTGCGTTCGCCATGTTTAGTAATAAATCTTTGGCGGGATTTGTGTCGTTAGCAAAAACATTAAAGCTTAATACTAACGACAGAACAAAAGTGATTACTTTCATTTAATTAGTTTTTTTCCTCTTGCGCTTTGTCACTATTTTGCGCTGTTTGCAAAGAGTGTGCAACACGTGCTTGACGTTGATGCTCTAAAACTAACGCACCAATGCGTTGTTGCTGTAATTCGCGTAAACCCTGCTCAGCGTTTTCAAGAGCAGGTTCTGATGAGTAACTCACCGGCGACGCCATACCTGTTAACGGGGTAGTTTGTAAAAGCGGAATTTCGCTTTCTTGCTCACCCGCACCTTGTGGCAAGGTATTTACGCCAACAATGGCAAACATAGCTACGCTTGCAGCAATAGCAAGTTGTGCAACCGGCTTGCGCCAATTAAACGCCACTACTTTGTTATCTTGCTGCGCTTCACTGTGCTCGGTATCAGGTGTTTTGTTTGCTGTCGATTGGGTGAAATCGGCATACACAGGCTCACTTTCAAGTGCTAAGGCGATGTTATCGCTTATATCTATGTGTATGTCGTTGTTATTTTTTTGAGCACGCATCGCATCACCAATTAGCGCATATCGACCAAACGTAGCAACATCCTGATCAGAAATTTTACCCTCTGCAAGGTGTTGTTCGCCGTCAAGTAATGCTGATAACGTTTCGCTATCCAACTTGTTAACGTGTGCTTTTGTCATACTAAGACTCGCCTATTAATGGGTTTAATTTATTATCTATTGCTTCTCGGGCTCTAAAAATACGCGAACGTACTGTCCCAACAGGGCAATCCATTACCACGGCTATTTCTTCATAGCTCATCCCTTCGATTTCTCTTAGGGTAATCGCGGTTTTAAGGTCTTCAGGCAAACTATCAATCGTATTAAAAATAACAGCGCGTACTTCGTCGCTTAACAGTAAGTTTTCAGGCGATGCGTTTGAACGCATCGAATCCGCACCGTCATAAAACTCGGCATCTTCAGCGTCTATATCGTTTGCTGGCGGTTTACGGCCCTGAGCTACTAAATAATTTTTAGCACAATTAACGGCAATACGGTATAACCACGTATAAAAGGCACTATCACCTCTAAAGTTTGGAAGTGCACGGTAGGCCTTAATAAATGCCTCTTGTGCTACATCTGCAATATCGCCTTGGTTAGACACATAACGTGAAATTAACCCTGCAATTTTGTTCTGATACTTCTTTACTAATAGGTTGAAGGCGTTTTTATCTCCTTGCTGGACCCTTTTTACAAGCGCTAAATCTAATTCCTGCTCGCTCATTCGAGCCGGTACTCCTCTGTTTGATTCTTGCTGGTTATTCATAGTGTCGCCATTGTTCACAAATACTCTGACCTCTTTATGAATAAAAAGTTCTGCTTAATATTATTTTTTTATAAAATAGTCGTAAATAACGGCGCTAAGCCATTAAAATCACTACGTAGTAATATGACAAATATGATACAACTACATTATTAAAAACAAATATTGCTCTAATTTGAGCATTGTAACCGCAAAGTACCTCTGACATGAACCAAAATAAACATCATATTGCTGATGTCGCTATTATCGGTAGCGGCGCGGCGGGCTTATCTCTTGCATTGTCTTTAGCTAACTATTGTAATGTTACTGTGATCAGTAAAGGTGCCCTCACCGAAGGCTCTACACTGTATGCACAAGGCGGGATTGCCGCAGTATTTGATAAAAAAAACGACAGCATAGAATCACATGTTGAAGATACCCTTGATGCCGGCGGTGGTTTATGTGACCGAGAAGCTGTGCATTATACTGCAAGTAATGCGCATCAGTGTTTACAATGGCTCATTGAGCAAGGCGTTCCTTTTGATATGGAATTTGATAGCAAAGGAAAAGAGCGCTTTCATTTAACCCGCGAAGGCGGACACAGCCATCGCCGTATTTTACATGCAGCCGATGCCACTGGTAAAGCCGTACAAACCACGTTAATTAGCCAAGTTAAAGCGCATAAAAACATTACCCTGCTCGAGCAATACAACGCCATCGATTTGATTAGCGATAAAAGCTTAGGTAAGCCGGGCTCGCATATTCATGGCATGTACGTGTGGAATAAAAAAGCAAAAAAAGTAGAAACTATTTCCGCTAAATTTGTAGCGCTCGCAACAGGGGGGGCAAGCAAGGTGTATTTGTACACTTCAAACCCTGATGTATCTAGCGGTGACGGTATTGCCATGGCGTGGCGTGCAGGCTGTAGGGTAGCCAATATGGAATTTAACCAGTTTCACCCCACAAGCCTTTATCATCCAGAGCTACAAAACTTCTTAATTACCGAAGCTATGCGCGGTGAAGGAGCGTATTTAAAGCGCCCCGACGGCACTCGCTTTATGAAAGACTTTGACGATAGAGAAGAGCTGGCACCGCGCGACATAGTAGCCCGTGCTATCGACTTTGAAATGAAGCGTTTAGGTGCAAATTGTGTATACCTAGATATTAGCCACAAAGATAAAGACTTTATCATTGAGCACTTCCCTACTATTTACGCAAAGTGTTTAAGTGTAGGGCTTGATATAACCAAAGAAGCCATCCCGGTTGTTCCTGCCGCGCATTATACGTGTGGCGGTGTAATGAGCGACTTTAACGGTAAAACCGATTTAGATAACTTATACGCTGTAGGCGAAGTCGCCTACACAGGTTTGCACGGCGCTAACCGTATGGCGAGCAATTCATTATTAGAGTGCATTGTATTTGCTCACGCTGCCGCTAAAGATATTTTAAGTAAACTTGAGCATGCGCCAGCACCACTTGCGCTGCCAAGCTGGGATGAAAGCCGAGTAAGTAATTCTGATGAAGAAATTGTTATTACCCATAACTGGCACGAACTGCGGTTATTTATGTGGGATTATGTAGGCATTGTGCGCTCAACTAAACGCCTAGAGCGAGCACTGCACCGTGTTGAGTTATTACAACAAGAAATACATGATTATTACGCAAACTTTAGAGTAAGTAATAACTTATTGGAGCTTCGTAATTTAGTGCAAGTAGCCGAACTGATAATTAGAAGTGCAATGCAGCGTAAAGAAAGCCGCGGCCTTCACTATACGATTGACTACCCTGAGCAAAATGAAAACCCAACACCTACTATTTTGATTCCACCTCGCCATTAATGGCAATCAATGCTGCGCGCTTTAAACGTGCGTAGCTTTGCTTATTTACGCCATTAGCTGAAATAATAAGCCATTGGCGTTTATTAAAACCTTTAATGTGTAACCACACACTGGTATTTAATATTTTTGTTTTAGGGGTTATTTGCCCCTGAACTTTTAAATTTTCATTTTCAAAGCGTATTTGCTTAGGCTCTAAAATAATAACGCCACTTTCAGGGTGAATAGCCACTATTTTTTGCCATACCCAGCAAAGCGCAATTGCATTTACAGTTATACAAACAACAATGCTAAAAAAAGAGCTTAAATAAAGCCCTAATACCACACTTAATAAGCAGAAAAACAGCACCACAGGCCGCTGTTCTGCTTTATTATTTACTACCGTAAACCTATACACGAACTCGGTCTAAAATTAGCGATACCATGGTATTAAGCTCAGCATCTTTACACTCTTCATGGCCCATAAACCATGCAAATAAATCAGGGTCTTCTTGGGTTAGCAAACGCTGAAATACAGCCTGTTGCTGTGCATTTAACGAATCATACGCCTGCTCTACAAATGGCATAAACAAAACATCTAACTCTAACATGCCGCGGCGACAAGCCCAGCGTATACGTGCTTTACTATGAATTTCAGTCATTTTAAACCTCATACTTAATTGCCCCGAGTTTAACAAATACCCGCCTAATTAGCAGCTATTAATCTGTGTTCAAATAATAAAAAACTGCCCGCCTTCGTTGCTGTACCCTAGGTTATAACTGCGTTATT
Source organism: Pseudoalteromonas agarivorans (assembly GCF_024518735.1). Classification (NCBI taxonomy): domain Bacteria; kingdom Pseudomonadati; phylum Pseudomonadota; class Gammaproteobacteria; order Alteromonadales; family Pseudoalteromonadaceae; genus Pseudoalteromonas; species Pseudoalteromonas agarivorans. Next base: position 258,575 of record NZ_JANIGJ010000005.1, on the reverse strand, counting down.
ATGTCTACTCATTTGTATTGCACAGAAGGTTTTTATGTCGAGCGTTTATGCATGTCCGTTATCTCACCAACTTATTAGCCTAACCGGTGCGGATAAATTGTCTTATCTTCACGGACAAATCACTCAAGATCTCAATAAACTATCTAACAGCAATTATTTATGGGCTGGTCACTGCAGCGCCAAAGGCAAGTTGTGGGGTGTATTTAAATTATTTTCTCACCAAGATAGCTACTACTTAGCAGGTTCACAGCCTGAGGTAGAGAAGTCGCTCAGTGAGCTAAAAAAATACGCTGTGTTTGCCAAAGTAGATATTGATGTTTCTACGAACAGATTAATCGGGTTGATCAGTGACGATTTAACCCCAGTACTAGAAAAACTTGATATTCGTTTTTCTGATGACCAAACGGCCTGTGACTTCCCAAGTGGTAAAGCCCTTAAGTTAGCGCCAAATCGCGTTTTACTAATGGTTGATAGCCAATTTAGTATGCCAGATGATGTGTCTACATTAGATAACTGCGCACTATGGCAAGAAGCCGCTATAAAAGCGGGCGAGCCACAATTAAATAGTGACGCCATTGGCGAATACGTACCACAAATGGTAAACCTTCAAGCGATTAACGGCATTAGTTTTAAAAAAGGCTGTTACACCGGCCAAGAAACGGTTGCCCGTATGAAGTACCTAGGTAAAAACAAACGCGCTATGTATATTGTTACAGGTAAAAGCGATGGCCTACTTGAAGAGCCTGAGCTTGAAACCCAAGTGGGCGAAAACTGGCGCCGCGCTGGTAAACTAATTGCCCAAAGCTATAACGAAAATAGCCAAACCATATTTGGCCTTGTTGTGCTGCCAAACGATACACCAAGTACACACGTACTTCGTGCAAAGCACACCCCTCAGGTAGAGCTAAGCATTCTGCCTCTACCTTACTCTCTTGAAGATGAATAAATAGGAATGACTATGATCGTTGCACCAAACACAGTAGTAAAAATGCATTATTCAGTACTGGATAACGATGGCAATACCATTGATAACTCTTTTGATGGCGAGCCACTGGTTTTTATTATTGGCACAGGCTACTTAATCCCAGGGCTTGAAAATGCACTCCAAGGCAAGCAAGCCGGTGATACATTAAATGTAAAAGTAGAACCTGAAGAAGGCTACGGCGAACGTCACGATAACCTAATGCAAGCGGTGCCTAAGTCGATGTTTGATGGCATGGAGATTGAAGTGGGTATGCAATTTAGAGCGTCAACTGATGATGGTGATCAATCTGTGATGATTATCGAGATTCAAGATGAAGACGTTATAGTTGATGGCAACCACCCGCTTTCGGGTATTACCCTTAATTTTGATGTAGAAATTTTAGAGGTGCGCGAAGCAACCGAAGAAGAGCTTGCGCACGGCCACGTGCACGGTGAAGGCGGTTGTGGTCACGATCACTAATCATACCGCCGTTTATAAAAAAAGCGCCTAAGGCGCTTTTTTTATAACATATTGTTGTAGGTCGCGGTTTTTATTGGCGCCGGTTCCTCTAAAGGAGTTTCACTGGGTGTTATTTTACCCTCAAGCGCACGTAATAAGCCTTGCTGATCATTTGTTCCCACTCGGTACTTAGTACCGTCTTTTAAGGTTAACTGTAGCGCACTAAACCCTGATACAGAATACACCCACCCATCATGCGTAATACGAATACCAATACCATGGCGGTAAGAGTTTTGCACCGCTTTAGCCTCTACTATGTCAGCTAGTGCTAATCGTTGCCCCGCAACGCCAGGGCCAAAAGCCCAACTAATTGTTTGCTCGTCAACTTTTACGGTTAAACCATGAAACAAAAAGCCGACTAAAACCAATACACCGGCAAATACCATTAATGGCACATCGGCGCCCATTAAGTTCCAGGCTAAGGCTACAAAGCCGCCTATCCATGCTAAAACAAAAAATATAAACACCGCATATTGTTTATGCTGATACATAACGCTCTCTTTATTATTAAAAACTATACACCAACGTGGCGCTTAATTCTGAGTCGTATTTAAGGTTATCGTCTTCAGGTTTTGAATTATAACGATACATGTAGGCAAACTTTAACGATACCGCACCTATGACTTGGCTAATCAAAGCGGTTTCTGACTTCAAACGCGAATTTAACCCCGACAAAGACTGCTCAATACTCACATCTTGATTAAAGCGCGTGCGCTTTGATACCAAACGCTCCCACTGCATTGCAATACGAACTAAATAACCGGTTTTGTTTTCATCTTCTTCGCTTACCTCTGACTCATCATCAGCGACGGAGCGATATAAACCTGGGCCAATATCAATATCTACTTTATTTTTTACACCTTGATAAACTCTGGCTCCATAGCCTGTAGCCACTGTACTTTTGTAATCTAGGCCACTAAATTTATCTTCTTCGTAGTCACCGTAAATAAAAAATGAAGAGTTTTTAACGCCCACTTTGTAGTTACCTTGTGCAGAGACAAAAATACGGTCTGCCGTTACATCGGTTTGCCCTGTATCTTCGTTTTGATCTCGTTTATACAAGGTGTCTAATTTAAATTGGTTACGCCAATTTTCGAAGTCTTGGTATAAATTTCCTCTAAACTTAAAGCTGGTAGAGTTAGTATTACCCTTACTTAAAATCAAGCCAAATTCAGTATCGCCATAAAGCATTTCGCCTTTATGTAACTCGTGAATTTCTTCATCAGAGAGTTGTCCATATTCATGAAAGTCTTCAAATGGATCAACAGCCCAACATCGGCTGCTCATTATTAAAAACACGAATAGTAAATACTTATGCACGGTAAACTCTCTTGCACATACAAACAAAACTGCTTACTCAGCGTGCTCTGTTTCTTTCCACAAAATATGACAAAACGGCGCGTCTTTATCACGGCTAATTAAAATTTTTGCAAATAACACATCTTCGTTTTCAAACTCTAACCCCACTAGCACTTGCACAAATAACTCCGGCTCTATTTCAAGTGCTACAAAGTTTTGCCATTGCTCATCAGGCTCGCCCTCTTCAATAAACCCAAGCTCTTCTCGGTATTCGTTAAAGTCTTCAACATCTTGTTCGCTAAGATTATTTGGCGCCAGCTCTAAAAAAATATCGTACGCTTGATGGGTAACTTCTTCTTCGCTATATAACCGTGGGCCTGACATGGGTAAAACCTCAATGCATTTTAAGTGCGCACATAATATCAAAACTCATCTGTGTTTTGAGAAAAAACAGCTAAAAATAATGACTTTTTTGTTACCAGCTCATGCGCAGTTAAGCTTAAATAAGATTCAAAGTGCTTTGACTAAAAAAGTTAAAAATAATTCAATTTATTTTTTATTATAAAACAAACCGTTACTTTACTTAGTAAGGCGTACATCATAAGCTCAAACACATAATAATAGGAGAGCGCAATGATAAAACTAGAAATACAACAAGGCATTGCTAACGTTATTTTAAGCCGCGCAGAAAAACAAAATGCACTTAGCTTTGATATGTTCATGCAATTAAACAGCACTATTAAACGTATAAAAAAAGATAAAAGTGTTCGCGCCGTAGTGATAAAAGGTGATGGTGAGCATTTTTGCTCTGGGCTTGATGTGGCTGCAGTGATGGCCTCACCATTAAACATTGTTCGGCTGTTGCTAAAATGGCTACCTGGCAATCAAAACCTAGCGCAAAAAGTGGTACTGGGCTGGCAATCGTTAAGCGTACCTGTGATTGCGCAAATAAACGGAAATTGTTTAGGGGGTGGGCTACAAATAGCATTGGGCGCCGACTACAGAATTGTTGATACCCAAGCAAAACTGGCCATTATGGAAGCGCGTTGGGGGCTATGCCCCGATATGGGCGCTAATGTAGTGCTTGCTGGTTTATTAAAGCGCGACCAAGCGCTTTGGCTGGCAAGCCACGCCAACCCTATTAGTGCACACACGGCCTACGAGCTGGGGTTAGTCACAGAGCTTACAGACAATACCGAACAGGCCACGCAGCGCATGTTAAATATATTACGTGAACGCTCCCCCGATACACTGGCAGCGATAAAGCGCGTTACTCAGCAAAGCTACACAACAAACCAACGACAAATTTTAGCTAAAGAAACGTTTAGCCAAATTCGCTTGTTACTCAATCCTAATACTAAAAAAGCAATTGCCAAAGCAAAAGGGAAAACAGATATAAGCTATGCAAATTCAAAGCGCTGGTAAGACTAAATTAGCATTTAATAATAGTGTGTATTTGCTAACGTTAATTTCTTTCTATATTAATGAGCCATTATCATGAAGTACTTGCTTAGCAGTGCAATTATTTTACTGTGCTTAGGGTGTGCTAAATTAATAATGCACTTAATTGGTGGCAGCTTCCCTGCACCGCTCCTTGGCATGGTTATTTTACTGAGTTTATTACTGTTAGGTGTAGTGAAAGAGCACCGTATTAAACCCTCGGCCTCCCCTATTTTAAATATTATGCCAATATTTTTTATACCCGCGGGGGTAGGATTTATCGAGCACATTGCACTTATTAAGCTGCATTGGCCCTATTTGGTTTTGGTTATTTTGCTCGTCCCTGCCAGTACGCTTTTACTGGTAAGCAGTGTTGTTGGCTATGTTAAAGGTAAAAATAACAATGACTGAGCTGCACCTTACGCTATGGTACTTAACAACTCCCGCTATTATTTTGCTGTTTTTACTATTAAGAGCGTTTAATAAACACTGGCAGCACAGCATAGTAAAGTCGCTCACCAACCCGGTGTTTTTAAGTATTGCGATTATTGCCTTAGTACTTGTTAATTTAAAATTACCTTATGCTGATTTTTCCACGCATAGCCAACTACTTAGTTGGCTATTAGAGCCTGCTATAGTGGCACTGGCCTTACCTTTGTATCAGCAGTTTATACATGTCAGAAAAAATCTACTGTTAATAGTAAGCACGTGTAGCTTAGGCATTATTAACGCCACTGTGGTGGCTTTTATTTTAAGTATTTTATTTGATGTACCCGCCAATTTAAGCGCCTCCGTAGCTGCATTAAGTGTAACTACGCCTATTTCGTTAATAGTTACTGAGTCCTTAGGGGGGATTAGCTCTCTTGCCGCAGCATTAGTTATATTTATTGGCTTACTAGGTGCACTCTTTGGGTTAATGCTCATTAAGTGGATAGGTGTTAATAACCAGCAAGCTCAAGGAATAGCAATGGGAACTGCGTGCCATGCTATAGGCACCGCAGCAGCACTGGACGAGCACCCAAAAATAGGCGCGTTTTCCTCGGTTGCGATGGCTTTAAGCGCATTATTAACCGCCATAATAGTCCCCGTGCTATATCCTTTTTTAGTCAACACTTTGCTATAGTTAGCAAAAAATAATTACGCAATATAAAGAGCCCACTATGATCAGTTCTGAAATAGAACAATTTGAAAAATACTACACCATGCTCACTGAGTATTTAGTTACCTACAGCATGCAAATTGTGGGTGCCGTTTTTATTCTTATACTAGGCTTGTGGGTTGCTAAAAAACTCTCAAATTTAGTCGCTAAATTGATGGCTCGTCACAATATCGATATCACGCTTACCAGCTTTGTCAGTAACGTGGTAAAAGTATTGCTTATTGTGATGGTTGTAGTGATAGCGCTTGGCAAAATAGGCATTAGTGTTACCCCCTTTGTAGCGGCTATAGGTGCTGCCTCTCTAGGTGCGGGTTTGGCCTTACAAGGAATGCTTTCAAACTATGGCGCTGGCCTTGCTATTATTGCCACGCGCCCTTTTGTGGTAGGCGATACCATTGAAGTAAAAGGGGTCAGCGGCCAAGTAAAAACAATTGAGCTGGGTTACACCATTTTAATTGATGAAGAAAAAGTAGAAATCACTATTCCTAACAAGCACATAGTGGGTGAAATTATTCACAACTCGTTTAGCTACTCGTTAGTTAAAGGAGAAATAGACATAGCCTATACTGCCTGCGCTGATACCGCTGTTAGCCTTATTGAAGAAGTATTAAAGGCTCATGACCAGGTGGCTCAAAACCCTATTTTTCAAGTAGGCATAGAGCGCTTTGCCGATAGCGGCGTAACCATTAGTTATCGCTATTGGGTGCCTACAACCAAAATAATAGAAACCAAACTTGCTATTAACGCAGGCGTTTATAAAGCCATTAATAGCGCTGAGATAGAAATACCCTTTCCGCAGCGGGTGGTTACTATTAAAGAACGCGACCTTTCTTAATAAAAAACAAAGCCGCTTAATGCGGCTTTGTTGTTTTTTAGCTTAAAGCAGTAATAAACTGCCTAACCCTAAAAAGGTCACAAACCCAACTATATCGGTAACCGTGGTTAATATTACCGAGCCAGAAAGCGCAGGGTCTATTTTCATTTTGTCTAAAATAGACGGTATAACAACCCCAGCTAACGACGCAGCCACTAAGTTAAGCAATATAGCGACGGTAATTGTAATGCTTAGCATTATGTCGCTAAACCAAACAAAGGTGAGCGCGCCAATCACTAATGCCCACACTAAGCCGTTCACCGCCCCTACCCGTAGCTCCTTTTTTAACAGTGCATTGCGGTTAGAGTCGGTTACCTGGCCAAGCGCTAAACCGCGCACTATTACCGTTAAAGTTTGACTCCCGGCGATTCCGCCCATAGAGGCCACCACAGGCATAAGTACCGCCAGTGCCACAACCTGCTCTATTGTTGCGCCAAATAAGCCAATAAACCAAGATGCTAAAAACGCAGTGGCTAAATTTATACCCAGCCAAATTCCCCGGTTTTTAGCACTTTTTCTTACACTGGCAAACAGGTCTTCGTCTTCGCGTAAACCACCAGCTTTGGCCGCAGCTTCGTCGGCAATTTCTTGGCGTAGTTCGTATGCCGAGCTAATGGTTAAACGCCCGACTAATTTGTTGTCAGTATTAACCACCGGCATGGCCATTTTTTCACTGTGAATAACCACTTCTGCTGCTTCGTATAAATCATCATCTGCATGTAATGATGAAAAATCATAGTTCGCCAGCGCCAATAGGTTATCGCCTTCATCGGCTTTTATTAAATCATTTACTGCAAGTTCACCTATTAGGCTGCCTTGGCGGCTAACTAAATACACAACTTCGCTGTATTGCGGCAAACCTTTGTGCAGTAATTTTTTAACGCCTGCAATTGTTGCTTTTTCAGTTATTTTTAGAAAATCGAAACCAACCCAGTGACCTAATTGCTCAGGCGGATACTGCTGAGCAAGATCGTATTGTTTCGTTTGTGCTTCATCGAGTTGCTTTTTAGCATAATCAACAAAGCGCTCAGGAATAACCTCTTCAAGCTCAAGTAATTCTTCAACATTCACTTCATCTAATAGCGCGTATGCCTCGCTATCATCTAAGGTTTGTAGTAACCATAAGCAGCTGTCATCGCTCAGGGTGACAAATATTTCATGCTGCGTGTCTTTATCTAATAGCTGCCAAATTTCTAGACGCTGTTCTTTTGGGATGGCTTCAAAAAGTAGCGATAGGTGCTCAGTAGATAAATTAAGCTGTGCATCGGCTAAAAGCTGACTTTTTTGCGTGTGTGTTTCGCATTGTAATAAATCGTTTATTAGCTGCGGTAGTTGGTCGCCTGGATACTCAATCATCTTGAAACCTTAAATTTAAAAATGCACATTGCTTATAGTTTACTTGAACAATAAAAAATTGCAGAAAAAACCTAAACTTATTAAGACGTTTTAAGCTTTGATGGTTGAAACTGCGCTCATTATTTTTGCGCATTGTAGGGGTAAAAACACCAGCGATACTACTGTTTATTTTAAAAATTAAAAAAGAAATTATTGGCCTTATTTTTAACCAAAAAAAAGCCCATAACGCTAAGCTGTTATGGGCAAAGTCACACAATGAAAAAGGGGAATTAAAATCTATCGGTTAAGTTTCGTATTAGGTCAGAGTCCACAAACTGCGTGACCATTGCAGCACCCCATGCATATGCACGTTGTATTGGGTAGCCTTTAAATATCCAGCGTTTACGAACATGGTTAAAACGCTGCAAATACTGCTGCTTAGCACGCGGCAAAGGTGTACTACTTAGCTTATCCCACGCTTTATATACGCCCGACATGTCAGAACCGCGCATAAAACGTTGCAACCAACGCGAAAAGCGTGAAAAGCTAATGGTTGACTGAAAATCAATGATATAAGGCTTGCCATCGCTACCACATAATATATTGCCCATATTACGTAAATCTAAATGCACAATGCCTAGGCGGTGCATTTTTGCAACTTGGCGTTCAAGCTCAATAAAAAATTCAACAGGCAACGTCTCCCCCTGGTGTATTAAGCTTCTAAGCGGCGTGCCTTCTATGTAGTCATACGCCACCGCTATCGGCGATAAACGGCTAAACCGATTAGCAACTGCATCAAGCTGTGCTAAGCGGCTCAATCCTTTAAATTCTTGATTTACAGAAAGCTTGGCAAAGGTTTTACGAATAAACCACGGGCTTTGGCTAAAGTCTTTTACTATTAAGTCAAACGTATCATCTTTGTACCTGTATACAATTGCGTTCGCAAAACGCCCTTTATGAACAACACTTAAATACTGTTGCATAAATACATGTTCAGGAAACTGCTGCTGTAATTGTGATAACAACTTATTTTCAATCATAACAAACCTAACAAGATGATAACTTTAATTGCCTAGGCAACTATATTAGCAAAGTTAGATTTGCCGCACAATTAGATCTAGTACTTAGCAGGCTAAGTTTTTATTGAAACAGTATCGCTAAAATGTTGATAATCTTTTTTAGAGATTTATGAAGGTGTATCTAGGTTGTTTATTGCTCGGTTTAGTAAGTCCATAACGCTGTGTTTTTCATTTTCAGAAAAGCCGCTAAGTGCTTTTTCGTACACTTGATTTACTAAGGGCATTATTTGCGGATAAAGCGCTTTGCCTTTATCACTTAAACTTAAAAGTGTAGAGCGCTTATCAAACTCACATTGTGTTTTTTCAATTAAGTCTTTTTCTTCTAAACGCTTTAACAAACGGCTCATCGCGCCTTTATCGTACACCATATGTTCGCTCAGTCCGGCTAATGTGTTTACTGAGCCACGCGCTAATAGCACTACCACAATATATTGCGCAGAGGTTAAGTCCATACAATCGAGTTGGGCATCAATGTGTGTAGCAATTTTTGAACGTAAAAACGATATCAACCGGCCTAGGTCTTGCTCTGCTACGAGCGTTTCGGGGTCGGCGTTTTGTACTGAAGGCATACTTTGTTGCATATAAGGGTTACTCTGTTTATTCAAAATGCGTGTAATAGACTACACATAATTAATAAAATTCCCTAGGGTTAGCGAACTTTCAAAAATAAAAATTTGTTCTACCTAGGGTCTGACATGTTGGGCGTTAATACGCCTATGCCTTTGCAGCAACCTTAAAATATAAGCACAGCTTTACCAAATAAAAGTACCTTGCTAAAAATTCACCTCAAAAAGTAAACAGCCTCTAAACCATTTTGTATTTAAAATAAAAAGCCGCAACATAAGTTGCGGCTAGTAGTGGTTTATGCAATGACGTTTTAAACCTTAAACTGCCCTATTAATTGTCCTAGGTTTTCACCGCGCCCTGCTAAATGCTGGCTAACCTCAGAGGTGGCCTTACTTGCTTGGGTTAGTTCATTAACAATTTCTTGAATGGCAAACACATTACGGTTTATCTCTTCTGTCACTGAACTTTGCTCTGTTGCAGCGGTTGCAATTTGCGTACTCATGTCGTTAATGGTGGTAACCGACGTAGTCACAGCACCTAAACTTTGCGATATATCGCGCGATGACTCAACTGAGCGATTACAACTTGCTTGGCTCGCCTGCATGGCATTTACCGCGGCGCCCACTAAGTTATGCAATTCACTTAGCATTTCACTAATTTCATGGGTACTAAGTTGCGTACGACTCGCTAAGCTTCTTACTTCATCAGCCACCACGGCAAAACCCCTACCCTGCTCGCCCGCACGTGCGGCTTCTATAGCGGCGTTAAGTGCAAGCAAATTAGTTTGCTCGGCAATGCCACCTATTACACTAAGTACACTGTCTATTTTTTTAGATTGCTCACTTAAAGAATTTACCTGATCAGCAGCTAGGTTAATCTCGCCCATAAGGTTGGAAACTTCACTTAGTGATATATCTACGCACTCTTGCGCTTTTGCCACTTCTAGCGTTGCCGTATGAGTAGACTCAGCAACTTGCGTGGTATTTTTAGCCACTTCGTGAGAGGTGGCCGACATTTCGGTAATCGCTGTGGCAACTAGGTCTGTTTCGTGGTTATGATTGAGCAGTTTATTTTCAAACAGTTTTGTTTGCGAATTAATATCGCTTGAGGCATTTTTTACATCATTAGTAACATCAGCCACATTACTTATAATGCTTTGCAGCTTGCTAACAAACACATTAAACGATTCGCCCAACTGCCCTATTTCATCGTGTGTATGTATAGCTAGGCGTTTTGTTAAGTCGCCTTCACCTTTAGCAATATCATCTAAGCTTTGGCCCATTATTTGGATAGGTTTAACCATAGCGTTAGACGCTAAAAGTGCGCCCACTACGCTAACCACAACCCAAAATAAGGCAATTAATAACAAGGTGGTTATTTTTTCGCGAGTATGTGATTGCATAGTCTGTTTATAATTTGCAAGCTCTGTTTGTATATCATCCATATAGGCACCCGTACCAATCATCCAATCGGTACCTGGTATCATTACGGCATACCCTATTTTCTCTACTAACCCGTTGGTATTTGGCTTTTGAAAATGGTAATTAAATGCCCCGCCACCTTTACGTGCTTGCTCTAATAATCCAACAATTATTTTTTTACCATTTGGGTCTGTCATCCCAATTTTATTTTGCCCTTCAATAGCACTTCCTAACAGGGCATGAAACACGCTAACGCCACGTGTGTCGTAAATAAAAAAGTAACCGTCGTCACCAAAAGTAAGCTCCCTAAGGACATTTTTAACACTTTGTGTTGATCCGTTATCCAACTGATGGCGTACCAACTTACTTGCTATTTCCACTTCAGTGGCAAGTAGCGTGTGTTTGTCTTTAATGAGTTTAGATTTAATTGTTTCAAAATTTTGTTGCTGGTTTTGCGATTCTAAATAGTACGAGCTGGCCATTAAGCTAATTAATAACAAGCTCAACGGTAAAATAGCCAGTAATAAAAGTTTATTTCTCAAGCTTAAGTTACTCATTAAATCTCCACAAATAGGGTATGCACGTTATCACTGTCTGCTTTGCAGTAATTAACGCAATAAAGTAAGCATTTAATATGTCACTATTTATATCAATTTATAAATAGCGCAGGGGGTTGCCAAGGGCTGGCAAGGTGGGCGCATTATAATTAGATTACAGCGCTTTAGATATACATTATCACTCGACATTAGTCGCAATTTTTTATCGAAAACACTGTGCAGTAAGGCGTTTTCATTACCTTTTACTTAGTTAACCCTCAAGCAATCCCACCACGATTCATCTCACATTAAGGTAGCCAGGCATTTTTATTTAACATATAATCATCACAATTCTAATAATAAATACCTATACAAAAAGCGGGACAATGTTCAACGTTAACTTAGGCTGTGGTTTTTAAAAATAATAATGAAGTACTTCTTATATCTAACGTTGTTGATTTGTTTAAACGTGTGCGCTCAACCTGCTAACAAGAGCATTGCCTTTTATTACTCATCCCCCATGCCATTGGCCGAAATGACCTTTTATTCACGGGTTGTTGTGCAGCCGCAAAGCATTACTCAACACGAACTTAATTGGCTTAAAGAGCGCAACATTAGCGTATTCGCTTATTTAAGTGTGGGAGAATCGTTTACTGAAAATGAATCCTCAGTAGCAAAAAATCCACACTGGAATAGCCATATTGCTGATTTAACCGCTGAGCATTGGCAACAACACCTGCAAAAACAAGCACATGAATTACAACAACGAGGCTTTAACGGTTTATTTTTAGATACGCTCGACAGCTACCAATTATTAAAACCCGATTACGATAAAGCGGCTCAACAAGTGGGGCTTGTGAATATAATTAAAGGTTTGTCGAGTACATTTAATAAACATTTAATTTTAAACAGAGGGTTTGAGCTACTGCCACAGCTTAACGATTACGCCTCTGATTTAGTTGCCGAGGGGCTATTTAGCCACTTTAATCCAGTAGATAACAGCTACAAACTTACCACTGAGAACGATCAAGCTTGGTTAAATGAAAAGCTTCATAAAGCACAATCACTGGGCTTTAACGTACAGGTAATTGATTACGCTAAACCACAGCAGCGCCTTGCAATGGCTAAGCAAATTATTGCCCAAGGTTATGCTCCTTGGGTTACTGATGGGCACCTTCAAACTTGGGGGACATCAAATATACAGCCAGTGCCTAGGCGCATACTTATTCCATACAACAGTAATGTAAAGCCACTTATATACACCACGGTTCACCTAAAGCTTGCCACAATGATTGAGTATTTAGGCTACATACCTGATTACATAGACATGGCTAACACGCCTTTACCTAAAGTAGATACCAGCCTCCATGCTGGCATTATCTCTTGGACGACGAGCGATCAATTTTATAATGCACAGGTTATTGAGTGGCTCGAAAGTAACTTAGGCGTGGTACCGCAATTGGTACTTGGCGAGCTCCCTCCTTCTAATAAGTTACTTGAAAGCTTAGGAGTCGAGCCTTTTAATTTGTCTTCAAATGGGCCTTATAAACTCGCGGCTATGGCATCTTGGCTCAAAGGTGAGTTAACCACTGCGCCCGCTATTGTAAAGCCCTATTTATTAACACTTGCAGAGAATGCGCAATCATTAATATCAATACACGCTGAAGATGGCACCACCCTAACCCAAGGAAGTAAAACTAAGTACGGCGCACTTATCGCTGCACCTTGGCTTATAGATACGTTGCCTATGGAGGGCAGTAACTGGGTTGTAGACCCCAAAGCTGTGTTAACTAAGGCAATGGGGCTTGCGCCTATACTAGCCCCAGATACAACTACATTAAGCGGCCGGCGTATGCTAACCCTTCATATTGATGGCGACGGCTTTACGAGCATTGCGCACTTTGCAGGTAAACCTTACGCAGCAGAAGTTGTGCGCGATGAAGTTATAAAAAAATACAAGCTACCACTTACTTCCTCAATTATCCAAGCCGATATTGAGCCTAACGGATTGCATGGCGCTGACAGCCCAAAGCTTGAAAAAATAGCCAAAGAAATTTTTGCGCTTCCTTATGTCGAAGTGGCATCACACACTTACAGCCATCCCTATTTTTGGACAGCCTTATCAGGTAGAAAAGAAATAAATAAAGACGACACCGACTACGGGTTTCATTTAGATGTACCGGGATATGACGCCATCGATTTAAATAAAGAAATAACCGGCTCAATAAATTACATTAATGAGCGGCTCGCACCAAAAAATAAAAAAACCGTGATGATGCTATGGTCGGGTGATGCAACCCCAGGCCCAAAAGCCCTAGAACTTGCGCGCGATGCCGGTGTAATTAACGTTAATGGAGGAAATACCGACGTAAATGCCGACAATCCAAGCTTGTCGCATATATCACCTATTGGCCGTCCTGAGCGAGATTTGCTGTATCAAATATACGCCCCCATTTTAAACGAAAATGTTTACACCAATTTATGGCACGGCCCTTACTATGGTTTTAAGCGCTTAGTAGAAACATTTGAAATAACCGAGAAACCATACAGATTAAAGCCTTACACAATTTACTTTCATTTTTACTCTGGCGAAGTGCCAGCAGGGCTTGATGCGCTGCATTACAATATTGATTACGTATTAGCCAGAGAAAATACCCCGGTGCATTTAAGTCAATATGCACGCATTGCCAAAGACTTTTATTTTTCTGCGCTTGCTAAAAATACGCGCGGCGAATGGCTATTTAGTTCTAAATATATAAAAACGCTGCGCTTGCCTGTTATTTTTGATGTGCCCAATATGACTAACAGCCACGGTATTTTAGGGGTAACCGCGCAAGGAAACTATATTCACGTGGGCGATGAAATAGCCACAATTAACTTTGATCATACAACGCCAGATAACCAACCTTATTTGCTCTCCGCTAATGTCGCGTTTAGTAATTGGCAGGTAAACGGCCCTGTGAGCTTTAAAGCGTGGATTGAGGCTAAAATTGAGCTTAAAAATGCTCGCAGTTGTCATTTTATTTCGCATATGGGAAAGCGCTTTAGCGGAAAAACTTTTGGCAATACAACGCAGTTTTCATTACCTGCTGGCGAATTTTATGGCTATTTAAACTGCGCAAAAAGGGCTCAATAATGAATAACAAAAAGCGCCCTCACTTAGTATCAGTTAAAACCATTTTAATTATATTAGCGGTAAGTTGCTTTTCACTTTACGCGCTGTTTCCGCACACCTTATTTTTTGAAGATGACTCGCTATCGCAAGATTATACCTTTGAAAAAACCTACTTAAATGCAGCATTAAGTAGCGACCCTAATAATGAAAAACTACGCGCCAAAAAAATAGCCATTCACCTGAGCTTAAATGAGTATTCGCAAGCGACTAACGAGCTTGAAAAGCTCCCTAAAAGCGATACAAAAACTGAATTAGAAATAAAACTTTTATACGCATTGTGGGTTGATAGCGGCGCAAATAAAGATGACCGTTTTGAAGAACTAACACTTAAACTTGCGGCATTTAAACACTGGGATAGCCAGTTATTAAATATAGCTAAAGCCACGGGGCTCAATGCAAACGTAGCACAATATTATGAGCAACACGCGCAGCCATTATTAGCCGCTGATTTTTGGTTAGGCGCAGGTGAGCCTGGCAAAGCGCTCGCTATTTATAAAACCCACATTAATGCCGATGTAGCCCAAAAAGCCATTGAAACCGCACTGGGTGCTAACAATCCAAAACAAGCTTACACATGGTGGAAAAAATACGGTGATACCGCTAATACCGAGCGTACATTATATTTTGCAAGCTTAGCGGGTGATAATAAAGAAGCCTTAAAAGCAGTAGAAAAATTATTAAAAACTCAGCCTAATAACAGCGAATATTTAACCAAAGCCATGCATTTAAACTTAGCCAATGGCAATGCAAACGCAGCTGAACAATTAATCGCAAAGTTATTACTTAAAACACCCAATGATAAAGCCCTGAGGCTTTTAAATTGGAAAATTATGCGCTGGCAAAATAAGCCTAAACAGGCGCTTAAAGAATTTAAATGGTTAATGGCCCATAAAGCCGTTGATGTAGCTATGCTGACCGACAGCATTAATGATGCGAATGCCTTGTACTTATATCAAGATGCCAACGACATTTACGAATATAAAGCGCAAAACCGACAGCTTAAAGGCAACGGATTTGCAAATTGGATGCAAACCAACGAATTTATTGGTAATGCAAAACAAGAGCTTAATCATATTGAGCGCTATGAGCAAATAAACGGAAAAACACCTCTTTCACAATATTGGAAAGCCAAGGTGTTACACGATACCGGTAATTTAGCTGGGCTGAGAGCCTTGTGGCCTCACTACGCAGGGCCAAAAAACGAAGAAGACTTACTCTGGCTTGCAAGAGCGCATTGGTTAAACGATGACTTTACGACCGCTTTGGCCATTTTAAAGCAAAAAGCACGTAGTAACGATGATGAGTTTTGGGGTGCCCGCGTTGATATGGCTTTGCGTGTAAATGATAAAAAAGAAGAGCTGTACGCTTTAGAGCAATTAAAAAACATTAGCCCACTGAGTGTAGGTGATATGCTGCATTATCAGCAGCTAAAATTTGCCGACAACCCACAAGGGTTATTAAATTACCTATGGCAACAAACCGCACTCACTGATAGACAGTTAATCCAAATTACTTTATTAAGCACGCAAATTGGCGATGAAGAACACGTCACTCGTGCTCATCAAGCTCTTGAAAAACAACGCTATAATAAAGCGCTTTACCCTGCATGGCTAATATTATCAAACTGGTACCAAAATCAAAGTGACTTAAATTACGCATACACAACACTTAACCGCGCAGCAAAACTAAGTGAATACAATCCCGATGTGGTACTAGCGCAAGGCTGGCTTGCATTGCAAATGCACGACACCATTATGATTAAGCGTATTTTAGCTAACTACTCAAGCAATGAACCTAGCCGAGAGTGGGCACAATTACTGGCGAGTTTATCTATTCATCAAAAAGCCTTTAATAGTGCTTATTTTTATCTGCGCCAATTAGCCATTAGTAACCCTCGAGATTTAACCACTTTAGTAAATTTAGCCGATGTTATGAACCAGTTAGGCTACTACGCTAATGCCAGCGAACTTAAACATTATTTATTAAACCATTTACCAAAAGACAAATACGCATACCGAGGTTTAATGATCCAATGGGCCGGCGCAATGGCCGTACCCCACTTACGCCAATTTAGCAGCTTAGATGACATAGCGCCTGAGGCTATAAACAACGCAACCGCCAACTGGTGGTTAGCCAGACGCGCAGCACAAAAGCTTGAGCCATGGCAAAAGCTACATTTGGCTATGAGCAACGGCGAGTTTAATAAAGTAAAGGCACTGGTAAATACGCAAACGTTAGGCAAAATAGATGAGCTAAGTGCTTTACTCTATTTAAGGCAGCCTTATGCAACTATGCAGCGTTGGTATGAGGAGTTAACACAAGAGCCAACACAAGCCGAAACGTCTTTATTACGTAACGCCCGCACCAGCTACTTTAGAGCATTAGAGATTAACCTATCCCCTGAGGCCGGTTTAAATACCAGCCAGTACGATGTAAATGTTTATTTTCCGTATGCTAAAGGGCAATGGAAACTTAGCATTAGCAATCAACAAAACTTAAATAACAACGGCTTACTGTTTGCCATAGAAGATAAAATGACGTGGGGTCGTTGGTACTTTAATGCAAAAGTAGACTCTCATCAGGGCAATTTAATGAGCCGCCAAAGCTTGAGCCTAGATGCGCGTTACCAGTGGGACTCGCGCACGCAGGTAGGTGTAAAACTTGAGCACAACGTTGAAAACCGCCAATCAGAAACCTTACTTAGCTTTGCTAAATTAAATAAAACCACGGCTTATATAAATTACGCTATTGATGGGCGTCAAAACGTGCAGTTCTCGGCAGCCGCCATGGCATTTAAGCGCCGCAGTGATAGCTCAACGCTTATCAGCGGGCAAGAATATAACGCCCGTTATCAATACACTATTTTAAAAGACCGCCCTATTTGGAGTACTTATTTTAGTGCTCAATGGCAAGACTTTGAACGCACATTAGCCCCTTTAGGCATAGATCAAAGAGCGCGACCGCTGCTTATTGATATACAACCTTTTAGGCGCTTTGCTCTGGGCACTTCGCTTTCGTCAAACTCAAACTTAGCTCCCCCTTATTTAGGCGAAAGCCCCTCGTGGTTATTCGACATCAGTACGGGTTATCAAACGTTAAACGACACCCTCGACATTTCAGTATCAAGTGGTGCGGGCTGGTCAGTGCTAGGGGATGATTTATTTAAATTACAGCTGGGTTATCAAAGTAGTAATAAAGTGGGTAACTCAGATACACAATTACAATTAGGCTATTACGTACATTTTTAATGTTAGGAGAGAATATGTTTCGTTTAATCATACCGTGTTTGGTATTAGTGCTCAGTGCATGTACCACCAGCCGTGTGGCTGATGATGTAGAGCTAGGTCCATCAACTACCGTGGCTTTAATGCCTTTGGTAAATCATGCGCAAACCCCCTTAGCCGGTGAACGTGCAGAAGATATACTTGCAAGTATTTGGCAGCAAAATAAGCTTCCTACGTTATTACGTGCACCGCGCAGTAACACTAAAGACCTTCCGCCACTTGACGATCAATACCGTCTTGATAACGCCATGCAGTGGTTAAGCACACAGCAAACAGACTATGTGTTATCAGGTAGCATAGAAGAATGGCGTTATAAAGCGGGCCTAGATGGCGAGCCGGTAGTCGCACTTACACTTAGCTTAACGGCCAAAGGTCAAACAACCCCACTTTGGACGGGCACTATCGCAAAAAGTGGCTGGGGGCGCGACAGTATTGCCGCGACAGCACAAGATGTCATCGCCGATTTAATTTCGTACATTGAGGTTAGTGAGTGAAAACACATTTTTTTCGACCAAGAGAGGTCCCTGAGCTACAAATTTGGGCTGAGGTAATTGTATTTACCGCGCTTGCAATTGTGCTGCCGGTTATATTTAACGCCGAAGACCCCTTTTGGACGGAAAATGGGTTTTCGTGGCCGGTACTTGGGCCGCTGTTAGTGGCTTTGCGCTATGGTTTTTCAAAAGGCTTTATAAGCATATTATGTTTATTAGCCGGGCAATTGCTGTTAAGCAAAAGCGAAGTATTAGCGCAACCTAACGAATTTAATATTAACGCCATGATTGGTTATTTAATTGTAATTATGATTGCTGGCGAATTCAGAGATGTATGGGAGCGCACTAATCAACAGCAAAGTATTGAGCTTGAATATGTAACTAACCGATTAGAAACCTTTACCCGCCAATACCATTTAATAAACTCATCCCACGACCGGATTGAGCAAATGTTAGCAGGTCATACTCTTAGCCTGCGCGAATCGCTCCAAGCGGTACGGGCCGTTATAGGGCAACTAACACAAAGACGCTTAGACAGTGCGGCAAATAGCATTTTAAACTTATTTGTTGAATATGGCTCACTTGAAAAAGCAGCGCTTTATAAAGTAGAAAACCACACCATAATAGAGCAGCCATTAGCAAGCATAGGTGCTATGGGCGAGCTAAATAGGGAAGACCCCCTTATTAAAGCCATGTTTGAAGAGCGCGAGCTGGTCTCTGTTAAAGAGGTTAAAAATAAATTTAGCCAATACCACATTGCTATCCCACTGGTTGATATTAATAACACTATTTACGGGGTAATTTTAGTACAAAGCATTCAATTTTTTGCCCTTAAAAATACCACACTTACTTTGCTAGCTGTTATGGCCGGTAACATTGGCGATTTGCTGCGTCATGAAATTACCAACCCGGTAATGACCCCACAAGAAACCCCTTATTTTGTAAGGCAGCTACGCAGGGCGAACAAAGAAGCTAAACGCTATAATATTCCCTCGCAGCTGCTTAAACTCAAAGCAATGCAAACAAGTGAAGAGTCGCGCCAATTATTAGAGTATTTAAGTGAAGCTCGCAGAGGTTTAGATATTTATCTTTACGATAGTCAAAACCACACACTATTACTACTTATGCCAATGGCAAGTGAACTGGACAAAAGTGGCTTTATATCGCGTATTAATACTTGGTGTATCGAGCACTTTGGTAAAACCGTTGAGCAACTGCAAATTAAAATAGAAGAACAAATGGCATTGCCTATAAGCAGCGAACACATCGCTAAGTTAGTTGCATCCCATGATTAAAATTATCGTTGCCGCTTTTATTGGCTGTTTATGTGAATACTTTGCTTTTGCGCATATTTTAGATGCGCCAAACTGGCTGTTGATTGTTTTATTACATGGCATTGCTAGCCTGTGCTTTACCTTTGTAAGCCTTGCATTTATTCCTAACAAATACAAAACCACCTTAAAAAGTGGTTCGGCACTGTTATTTTTGCTGCTATTTACCTTGCCTGTATTTGGTATTTTAGGGGTGGTATTTGCCATTACTTTTGCCCTTAGTAAACCGCTTAAAAACAACGACATTGATATTGTAGAGCACAAGGTTCCTGCCCTGCCCTTTGAAGCAAGAAGTGTTTCAGCAACGCCTATTTACTCTATGGGTGGACTAAAAGCTATTTTAAAACACGCCAGTGAGCCAAATAAACGCCTAAGTGCAGTAATGGCTGCACGGCACATGAGCGATGCCCAAGCTATTCCTATACTCAAACTGGCATTAAAAGACTTAGAAGATGATATTCGCTTACTTGCCTATTCAACTCTTGATAGCAAAGAAACTAAACTGAACGAAAAAATAAGCCAATGCCAGCACGCTATAGCCAATACCACGCAACAACCTAAATTAAGCAATCTGCAACGCCAACAAGCCGAGCTTTATTGGGAGCTGAGTTACTTAGGCTTAGCACAAGGCGCACTAAAAAAGTACGTACTAGAAAAAGCAGAAGCACTAACCTTAACAAGTATAAAGTTTAACCCGCAGCCAGCTAGCTATGTGTTTTTAGGGCGGATTCAACTTGCGCTCGGTAAATTAAATGAGGCGCAGCAAAGCTTAAATTTAGCCACGCAATTAGGCATGGCCAGACGCCACGTACTACCTTATAAAGCCGAAGTCGCCTTTGGATTACACAATTACACAGACTGTCAGCGCTATCTTGAAGAGCTAGCACTACAGCCTAAAGGCTCTGAGTTACGCCATTTACAGGAGTATTGGCATGAGTGAAAAAAAAGCCGATATTTTACTCTTACTTGAAGGCACTTACCCCTATGTACGGGGCGGCGTATCGAGTTGGGTACACCAAATTATAGAAGGCCTGCCTCACTATAACTTTGAATTAGTGTTTGTCGGTGGCGCACCCGAACACTACGGCGACATTCAGTACACGCTACCGAGTAATGTGACTAAGCTGCATGTGCATTATTTAGTTACGCAACACAGTACAAAAATAAAAGCGAAACATGGCGTTAAATATAAAAAAGAACTGTTTGATTTTTGGCAGCAATTGCAAGGGTATTTCCGTGACTGTAAAGACCCAATACCGACGGAGTTGGTAAAGTTTGCCTTTGAAAATTTAGCTAAAAAAGACGGCATCAACGAAGCCGATTTTTTATACAGCGAGTCGTCGTGGCAGGTGCTGGCAAACTATTATTTAACCTATTGCGATGAATCGTCATTTATCGACTTTTTTTGGTCGTACAGAAATTTGTATAAACCACTGTTTAAAATAGCCGAAATAGCCCGTTCACTCCCCGATGTTAAACTTATTCATTCTATTTCGACAGGCTATGCTGGCATATTGGGCGCAGGTGCAAGCGTTATACACAACACGCCATTTTTGCTTACCGAGCACGGTATTTATACTAAAGAGCGTAAAATAGATTTAATACAGGCCAGCTGGATAAAAGAGTCTGAACAAAGCCTAGGTAAAAACCTAAATACTGAAATGGGCTTTATTCGCCGAATGTGGATCAGCTTTTTTGAGCAAATTGGCCGCACTACTTATAACCAAGCCGACAAAATCATCTCACTTTATGAGGGGAATAGACAAAGGCAAATTAAAGATGGTGCCAGCGAAAGTAAAGCCTCGGTAGTGCCTAATGGTATAAAAACAAAACGCTTTGTTGATGCCCTTAACGCAAGACCTAAATCGGTCCCTATGGTGGTTGGGTTAATTGGCCGTGTAGTGCCAATTAAAGATATTAAAACCTTTATTCGTGCCATTAAAGAGGTCCAAGCCGAGCTGCCAGAGATAGAAGGCTGGATCATAGGCCCTTTTGAGGAAGACCCACAGTATTACAAAGAGTGCCAGCTACTAGTAAGCAGCCTAGATTTAGACAAAAACATTACGTTTACCGGCATGAAAAACATCGTCGAAATACTCCCAAAGCTAGGTATTGTTGCGTTGACTTCAATTTCTGAAGCTCAACCATTAGTGCTGCTTGAAGCAATGGCAGCAGGCGTACCTGTACTTGCAAGTGACGTGGGCTCGTGCCGAGAAATAATAGAAGGGGCAAGCGAGGAAGATAGGGCCCTTGGTAAAGCTGGCGAAGTAGTTTCTATTGCCTCACCCAGCGAAACCGCACAGCAAATAATCACCCTATTGGAAAATGAGCAAACATGGTATCAGTACCAACAAAACGGCCTCAACCGTGTTAAAACATACTACGACGAGAGCCATATGTTTGCCCGCTACGATAAACTTTACAAGGATACAATCGCATGGCCGGAATAGGTTTTGAGATACGTAAAATTCTCAAAAAAAACACCCTACTCTCTGTTTTTGAAGCATACGGTTATGCGGGATTAATAGGCTCAGGCCCTTGGCTGCTTTCTATCATTGCGCTCATGCTAATTGGTATTTTAAGCCTAGGTGTCGTGCTGCCAAAAGTATTAATTATTCAGTTTTTAACGCTTATTACGTATATGATGGCAGCGTCCCTTATATTGACCGGCGGTCTGCAGCTATTATTAACGCGTTTTGTTGCCGATCTGTTTTTTCAAAAAAAGGACGAGCAGGTGCTGCCTAATTTACTTGGCGCGCAGCTAGTTACCACCCTTGCCGCATTACTGATTGGCTTAGCTGTATGGCCAATACTACCGCTACCTGTTGTGACTAAAATAATAATATTAGGGGCGTTTGTAAGCTTATGTAACCAATGGCTTGGCGCTATATTTTTGTCGGGAATGAAGGAGTACCGGCTTATTTTAGTGACCATGTTAAGCGGTTACAGCTTTATGGTGTTACTGGCATTTTTACTGCGCGACTGGCAAATAGACGGGTTGTTTTTTGCTTTTTTTGCCGGTGAAGCGCTGCTCTTTTTTAGCTTTTTGTTTATGATTATTCGTCGCTACCCTGGCGGTAAACTCATTAGTTTTGATTTTTTAAACAACAAAAAAGTGTATTACAGCCTATTTTTTTGTGGGCTTTTTTACAACATAGGCGTGTGGGCCGATAAAATTATTTTTTGGTACTCCCCCTCTACCTCTATTCAAATTATAGGCACATTAAGAGCAAGCCCTATTTACGACTTGCCTATATTTTTAGCCTATTTAACCATTATTCCAGGAATGGCGGTATTTTTAGTCAGAATGGAAACCGACTTTGTAGAACAATACGACCGTTTTTATACCGCTATTAGAGGTGGCTCATCGCTTGAAGAAATTTTTTACCTAAAAGATAAAATGGTGCAAACAGCGCAAGGCGGCCTTTACGATATATTTAAAATCCAAGGTATAACCGTTGCGTGCTTATTACTGTGGGGCGAGCAAATACTGACCTTTATAGGCATAGACCCTAACTATAAAACATTACTGTTTATTGATGTGGTGGGTGTAGGTGTACAGGTTATATTTTTGTCTATTTTAAATATTTTATTTTACTTAGATAAGCGTGCCACCGTATTATTTTTATCTGGGCTGTTTTTGTTTATCAATATCGTATTTACGATTACCTCAATTGCATTAGGGCCACAGTTTTATGGTTACGGTTTTGCGCTCTCGACCATAATTACATCTGTAATTGGTCTGTATTGGCTATCAAAACAATTTGAAGAGCTTGAGTACGAAACTTTTATGCTGCAATAATATATTATAAAAGCGGTATAAAAGTCGTCTTCTTTTACGTGACTGAAAACGTACTGAGTTTCTCTATATTTAATGGAATATATTATGGAAATTAATTATTTAAATTATTCACTTCAAGAGTTGCGTGAAGCTTGGATAGCAGTTGATGATTACACGTATCCGGAGCGTGCAATTGAAGTTTATAAACTTTTAAAAAATTTGGAGATAAAAGCTTCAGAAGAAAATTATTGTGATACATCATCTACTTGGGTTGTCTCTATGCTACGCAACTTCAACAAGCCTAAAATATTTGACCCAGCCTTTAGCGATGTATTACTTGAAGAAAGTAGTGCTATGATGAAAGAGAAGCGAGTTATTAAACTTATAGCAGAGCGAGAAAATATTGATCACATGTAAGTGATCAATATTTTAAGTTAAGAGCAACACTAGCCAAATTTAACGTGGAAAAGAGTTTGGCTTTTTACTCGCATCATTTTTTACCAACACAAAAAAGCTATGTGGTTATTTACTCACCCAGCGCGCTTTAAAACCACGCGTATCAACATGTATAAATGCACCGCGATGCGATTTTGGCCCGTAAACACCTAAACCGCCAAGTAAGCCTTTAAATGACTCTCGCTTAGCGAGCGACTCCACTATACCAGCCATAGCTTGTGCATCGCCAATAGAGTGCTTGCCGTCGTTGTTTATATCATCCATACGGTAGTCGCCGTTGTTATCTATAAATATATCGGCAGCATCGCCAAACACATGGCGGCTAAGCTTTACGTTACCAATGGCTTTGTTGTAATAAGGGGTGCGGTAGCCGCTCATTACCACCATATTTTTAATCGGTATGTTTTCTAAAATCAGCTCTTTGCGTATTTTTTCAAGTTTAAGTAACAACTTGTTTTGTAAAAATAAGTATTTAGGGTGCTTACTTCGTTGCTTACTCACAAATTCTTTAAGAGAAAAATGCGGTGATATTTTTATATTTTCGTTCTCTGGGGTCACCTTTACAAAACCATCGGGCACTATGTAATGCTTACTATCTTTAATTTGTGAGGGCGTTGGGTAATGGCCAATGTGGTAATATTTAAGCTTTCCACCTTGTACTTCATCTGCAGGTACTTTAACAAACACATTAATTGTCATACGTTGCTTTTTGTCGGGGGATTCAATAATTACCCGTGTTAAGCCAGGCTTTTTAGGCGCCTGCCACTGCCAGCGGTTTGTATCCGTTAAGGTGGCGTTACTATGGTTATTAATAAATGAATCGGGTCGTTTTGATTGTGCGTAAAGCACTTCAAATTCAACTGCCTCATTAGGCATCACAAATACAGAAAACACCGAATACGGCATTACTATGTCGTTAATTTTTAGGCTAAACTCTGCATCTTCAAAATTTGCTTTATTTTGAATATCAACGCTTGGGTGTGCTTTTTTCACGGGCTCGGCGGCATAACTACCTACGCTTACGCAAAGCGCTAATATGCAGCCTAAAATACTCGGTATAAACGGCATAAATCCTCTCATAGTCTATTTAATCAATGCAGCAATGACTGACTGATCTTCGTTTTTAATTAATGCTTTTGCGTCGTGTTGATAAATATCGTCTCTAAAATTAACGAGCATGTCTTCATCAACCCACGCCGTCCAATACACTAAATGAATAGGTAAGGGCTCATTTAAATAAAAAGTTTGAGTGGTATCGGTATCTCTGGCTTTATCCACTTGCTTAAGGGTGCGCTCTTCACCTTGGTGCTTAATTATTTCACGCGCCAATGAAAATGGCTCTTCAACCCTTATACAGCCATGTGATAGCGCACGCTGCGCTTGGTTAAAACGCTGCTTTGCTGGCGTATCGTGAACATAAATGGCTTCAGGATTTGGAAACAGATATTTCACTTCGCCAAGTGGGTTTTCATCCCCTGCACGCTTAACTAAAAAGTGATCAAACTGATAGGGCTTAATAGACTGCCAATCAATATTACTGGGATTAACTGTTTTAGAATCTAGGTAGCTGCTTTTTCTAACTTCGATATTATTTTTAGCAAGGTACTGAGGATCTTTTGCCACCTTTGGTGCTATTTCTTTGGTTGCAATAGAGGTTGGTATGCGCCACTCAGGGTTTACTACAAATCTTTCGATTTCGTCACTAAAGGCAGGTGTTTCCCAACTCGGCTTACCCACAATAACGTTATTTTGTAGTTTTACTTCGCCTGCTTTTACATAACGCAATGTGTACTCAGGTATGTTTACGTACACATACTGCGAATCACTTGAGCCTGCGAAGTTAGTTATGCGGTAAAAGTTAAGCTTTAATTTAGCCAATTTTTTCTTAGCGGGTACATTAAGCTTAGCTAAGGTGCGCTTGCCTACTCGCCCATCAACCTTTAAACCGTGGCGACGCTGAAACTGTTGCACAGCCTGCTCAATGTTTTTATCAAATGTGCACATTGCGCTGTCACATACATTGCTGGTTAAGTCACGCTCTTGATATAAACGCAGTGCTAGCTGACTCACCGCCTTGCTGGTGCTGCCAAGTTCAAGCAACTCATTAATGTATAAAGGGGTAAACCCGCCACTGTTAACTATTTCTGTGTACCAGTTAATTGCTTTTTCGGTGCGCGCTATTAACTGTGCTGCATTTTGATCAAAATAATAATCGCCATTTTGCAATTGTTGTTGCGAGTTGTAAGTGGTTAATGAAGAGTTGGCAAGTGCCACACTTTCAAGATCTGCACTGCCTAGCGCTTGCCCTGTTAGCATGGTGCTAACGCAGCCTGCAAGCGTAGCCTGTAACGTAATGTGTTTTACCTTTGTAGACAATGCCTTTGAAAATAACCCCTTCACTTTGTACCTCCTCGCTAAATATCATTGATAAATGCTTTTGTACTTACTGTTTAACAGTAATTTGAAGGTGCAATGCAGGTGCCAAAATAAAATAAAATCACAACACCATGAAAAATAATAACTTTTTAAGATTTCACATGATGGTTAAAAAATACTTCAACTACGCAATTATGTAATTTGGTTGCTGTAGTGTGTAAAGTTGCTATAGCAATTAGTCTTTTAAAAAGGCTAAAAAGCCACGTTCATAACGACTCAAGTATTTTGTTTTTCGCGGTAAAGAAAGCGACTCTCGCCACGCTGTTTGGGTTTGTTCATCCTCTTTACACAAGGCAATTAAATCTGGGTGAACATACGATTTACGGGCAATAGCGGGCGTGTTACCTAGCTGCTCAGACACGCTCTCGAGCATACTTTTTAAACTAAGTGCGCCTTTTGCTTTTACAAGCTGCTTAAAGGCAATAACACTGGCTCGCCAGGTTCTAAAGTGCTTAGCGCTAAAGTCCTCACCCATTATTTGTTGAATATACTGGTTAATTTCACTAGAGGCTACGTTTGTGCGCTCTCCATCGCTTATATATTGAAACAAATGCTGACCGGGTAAATCTTGTAGGTCTTTAATTACATGGCTAAGCACTCTGTCGGTTATGTTTACCTCGCGCTCTTTGCCCGATTTAGCCCGATACCGTAGCTGTATATTTTTACCCGTAAGCTTAGCATGGCGATTGCGCAGGGTTGTGGCGCCAAAACTTTTGTTTTGCTTTACATTTCGCTCGTTACCTACCCGCAATGCACCTAAGTCCATAAGCCTAACTACCGCAGCTAATGTGCGCTCTACGCTGAGCTCATCCCCTTGTAAATCGTTTTCTAAACGGGCGCGCAGTAATGGCAGCTTATTGCCAAACACCCCACAGGCTTGGTATTTTTTCGCCTCTTGCTGAGCTCTAAAATCTTCATGGTAACGGTATTGTTTACGGCCTTTACTATCTATCCCGGTTGCTAAAATATGGCCATTTTCTTCAGGGCAAAACCAAGCATTTTTGTAGGCGGGCGGAAACGCTAACGCATTTAAACGATCAATCACTTTTTGATCGGTAATTTGCTTTCCTATTGGGTCAAAGTACAGCCACGTTTTGTTTTTACGCTTACGGGTTATACCGGGTAAATTATCATCGACGTAGATTAATTTCATTTATGCTCCTAGCAACTTAAACCACCATCAATAAATGTATCACTGTAAAATAACCTTAAACTGAACAACGTTATTGATATATAATCAAAAATTGAACAATAATATAAAAATCCGTTTAGTTTAATTACCTGCTTAAGTATATAAACTGCACCTTTTGGTACCGTTTAGCTATGCTCATTTTGGCCAAAATATACACGGATAATAATACCAACTCGCTTAATTAATTAGTCTATTTGAGCCCGGAAAAACATAGCTAACACTAGGTTTGGGCCCGCAAATGATTAAGTATTATTGCAAAACTGGTAACCCCCCTTAAATAATGTGCTGTTTACAAGGAGCATACAATGGCATTTGATTATGGTTCTATTGATCTTGGGTTAAAAAACCCCTTTAAGTTGGAAGGTAAAGTAACCGCGCTAAGAGGTATTATTGAGTCGGTAGCAGGCGTAAGTTTACTTGTTATAGCTGCAAGCTCGGTGAAAGAAAGTACCACCGCAGGCTGGATTTTAATGCTATTTGGCATGTTTATTTTAGCGCTGGGTATTCGCTCTTTATCGTCAGGTATTTATGCCACCTTAAAATACTTTGTAGGTAGAAACCACCCTACATCGCTTGCGTATAATTTTAGTAAGTCTGAGAGCTCTACCGCGCAAGAAGAAAAAAAAGAAGTAGCCTATAACGCCCAATCACTCGAAGAAATGCTGGTTGGTCGTAAAAACAGTACCTTTAAAGAGCCTAACGGATTTTTATCTCGTTTGTTACACAGCTTAATTCCCAAACTGTTATTTTTACCTTACCCAATTCGAAATGTAGCGCAGCGATTATTTGGCTCATGGGTGAGCACGCTTGTTGCTTTAGTTGCTTATGGGCTTGTAGCGTTTGTTTCGCTGTCGGGCTTTACTGGGGAAGCTGGCGAATTGGCCTTTCCGGTTTACAGTGCTATTTTAATGTTTTATGTGCTTTTTTCTTGGCGCTCAAGTAGCAAACCTATCTCTCGCAATGCTGAAAGAAACATTGAAGCGCTGGGAGGCGGTACATTAGCTAAAATTATTTCGTTGTCATTTATTTTGCCTATTGTTATTGGCCTTTCTATGTCGTGGCTAATGCAAGAGCAACATATCAGCAAACAAGAAATAGACGCGTGGCTGGCACAACTGCCAAACTTGCATTCTGGCATATACCTCATTGCCATTATTATATTAGCAACATTAAGCTGCGCATTAGTATTTACAATGATCAAAGCACGCTTAAACGCAGTGACCCCTACCGCCGAAGTGTCAGAATTACGTGAAAACTGGCAAGAGTCTGTTCACCCTGATGAAGTATTTATAAACCTTGATAATCTTGTCATGGCAAATAGACGCTACAAAGAAGTGCCTAATAGAGTTTACCGAGAGCTAGACCCCAAATTGCAAGAGCAAATAGAGGGTAAAGGCGGTTTTAAAGGCGAAATGATTCAAGAGGTTCAGCCTAAACTACATGCTATGGAGCTAGGTAAAAACTTTACCCTAGCCAGATTAGTTGCGCTAATAAGTGCTAATTTACTTTATATTGTGGCATTAGTATTAACGGTGTGGTTAGCCTATTCATTAATAGATATTTATTACTACATAGATAGCGCTAATATTAATAATTTACAGCAAGCGTTTAATAATCAAAACGTTATACAGTTTAGTAGCTTACTAATGAGCAGTGTTCATATTTTAATAATAGCAGTGATTATTAAAGCCTTTGCTCGTTTACTGGCTAACTGTGCTCATTTATTTTTTGCCGAAATGCAGTTTGAATCATTACTTGTGTACTTTAAATGTGAAGGCACATTTACCGAATCTAAAATTTCAACGGGGACAGGTATTCACGACAGCACCCGCTCAGAAAACACCTTAGTGCGCAGCAGTATCACGCCATGGGTCATTGTCTCTCGTGTTATTACGAGCACGTTTGCTGCCACCGGTATGAAAAACCTTGAGCATCCTCGCCATATAATGGAAATGCACAAAGATGAAGGTCAATTACAAGCCATTAAAAATGATGTAATTGCCTTTCTAAAAGACCGCGAATCGATTGCTTCAATTACCAGTGAGCGCGATTTAGGCAATGCATCGCAAATACATCAATTAAACCAACAAACCCGTGCAATACCTACTCAGCAAGCAATAACAAAAGAGGATGAAGAGGCCGCAGGTTACCTAAGGCAAGAAGAGAACTTGACACCAGAGCCTAAAGCTTAATAATCGCTTTGCTATATTTGTAAAAGCTAAACTGCGCCGCGGTTTTAATCTAGGCAACTAGGTTACAAACCGTGCGCGCACTAAATACTTACCACTAAACCTTTTTTAAATACCCGCTTGTTAAAATTTATGGTGTTTATCTGCCTTATTATTAACGTATTTTTAATTGTCCTTCACTTTATTGAATCATTTATACCTATTTGACCGATTAATTCTAAATTTACGCATAAACCCCTTGCTTTATGCGTTAAAAACCAAATAATGAAGCAATTATAAACTGGGTAAGAATGAGGAAAATGAGCTATATACTAACCACCCAATGTGCCGACGATGTAGGCCTAATTGCCAAAATTACAGGGCTTTGCCACGCGCACAATTTAAATATTACACGTAATAACGAATTTGTAGATAAAGACGCCAAGCGCTTTTTTATGCGCACTGAACTAACCGGCGAGCCACAAAGTGACTTTTTATCGCAATTACGCGCTTTATTACCTGAGGGTGCACAACTTGCTCTACATGATGATACAAAAACTAAAGTGGTACTGCTTGCAACAAAAGAAGCACATTGCTTAGGGTCTGTATTGCTTAAACAGTTTGAGCAAGCGTTAAATATTGAAGTATTAGCTGTGATTGCCAACTACCCAGATTTAGAGCCATTAGCAAAAGGCTTTGATGTGCCTTTTCA
Organism: Pseudoalteromonas agarivorans; assembly: GCF_024518735.1. NCBI lineage: Bacteria > Pseudomonadati > Pseudomonadota > Gammaproteobacteria > Alteromonadales > Pseudoalteromonadaceae > Pseudoalteromonas > Pseudoalteromonas agarivorans. The sequence continues at coordinate 228,356 of NZ_JANIGJ010000005.1, read as the reverse complement.
TGTTGTTTCGCACGTAGGCCTAAGTCGCGCCGAGCATGATGAAAAAGTAGGTGATTTAATTGCCTCTTATAACCCTGACATTATTGGCTTAGCAAAATACATGCGCATACTAAGTCCTGAGTTTGTGGGTCGCTTTGAGAACAAAATTATTAATATTCACCACTCGTTTTTACCGGCCTTTATTGGCGCTAAACCGTATCATCAAGCATTTGAGCGCGGCGTAAAAATTATTGGTGCTACGGCTCACTTTGTAAATAATGAGCTAGATGAAGGCCCTATTATTTTACAAGACGTTACCAGCGTAACGCACGCTAATACCGCTGAAATGATGGCTAAAATGGGTAAAGACGTAGAAAAAACCGTGTTTAGTAAAGCCTTACAACTAGCTTCTGAACACAAACTATTTATTAACGGTAATAAAACCGTGGTATTTAGCTAATACCATTGCGCATAATTAAGTGATCTATTTTGAGGATGGATAAACGTGTTGATAGCAAGGCAAAAAATTCGCTATTTAGTTGCTCTAAATGAGAATTTTTTAACGCAGATAGCGACACGTTTAGCCCCTGAAAATGATTAAGTATTATTGCGGATTGGTATAAGACACCTTTTTACATACTATAAAGCCAGCAACAGGGCTCTCCCCTTTTGCTGGCTTTTTTATGCCTAACAGCTTAATTAGAGTCAGATATTAGCTGTAGCTGTGTTTTATCCGACACCGTATTTAATTGTAAATTGGCATCCACCATTAAGGTGTGTAATAAATAGGTGACTCAGGCCCTACTGGCAAGCCTAAAGCAAACACCCATACGTAAAATAAAATGACCCAACCGATAAAAAACACAATACTGTATGGCAGCATAGTGGCCACTAACGTTCCTATACCCATGTCTTTTTTATATTTAACTGCCACCGCTAAAATTAAGCCAAAATAGCTCATCATTGGGGTGATTAAGTTAGTCACAGAGTCACCAATACGATACGCCGCTTGAATGGTTTCTGGCGCGTAACCAATAAGCATAAGCATAGGCACAAAAATAGGGGCTGTAATCGCCCACTGCGCCGATGACGATCCTAAACTCAAGTTAACCATTGCACACATTAATATAAACAATACAAATACTTCTGGGCCAGTAAGGTTTAACGCTTGTAATAGTGCTGCACCATTAATTGCCAAAATAGTGCCTAAATTAGTCCATTTAAAAAAGGCCACGAACTGGGCTGCAAAAAATACTAATACTATATATAAACCCATTGAGCTCATGCTTTTACTCATTGCGTTAATAATGTCTTTATCGTTTTTCATGCTGCCAACAACACGCCCATAAACAAAGCCTGGCACACTAAAAGTTACAAATATAATTGCGACTATTCCTTTTAAAAAAGGCGAGCCTGCCACTTGGCCTGTTTCTGGGTGGCGTAAAATACCATCGGCAGGAATAATCGTCCAAGCAAATAACGACAGCACCACTAACAGAGCAACGCCCGCCCATTTTAGACCGTTTTTTTCTAACGTGGTAAGTGTATCAATATTGTTTTGTGACAAGTCGATACTGGCTTCATCGGGGTTATATTTACCTAAACGCGGCTCTACTATTTTTTCGGTTACAAGTGTACCCAGTGCGGCAATAAGTAATACTGATATCATCATGAAATACCAGTTAGCCTCGGCGCCAACCTCGTACGTTGGGTCAATCATTTGTGCTGCAGGCGTAGTTATACCTGCTAATAATGGGTCTATTGTGCCAAGTAGTAAGTTAGCGCTATAGCCGCCAGAAACACCAGCAAATGCAGCCGCTAAGCCAGCTAAAGGGTGGCGCCCCAAACTATGAAATATCATGGCTGCAAGCGGAATTAACACCACATAGCCAAGCTCAGAAGCTGTGTTAGACATTATGGCCGCAAACACCACCATAAAGGTAACTAAACGCTTTGACGCGCCCATAACCATGCCTCGCATAGCAGCAGAGAGTAGCCCTGAATGCTCTGCAACACTTACCCCAAGTAGTGCCACTAAAACAGTGCCTAAAGGCGCAAAACCGGTAAAGTTAGTAACCAGGCCAGCCATAATACGCTGTAACCCCTCAGCACTGAGTAAACTAACAACTTCAATTACTCCATCAGGCGCACGCCCTGCTGCCCCAATCGGTCGTGGGTCAATTGCGCTTAGCCCAAACCAATCGGCAATACCACTTATTAGCACAATTGAAACCGCAAATATCGCAAATAAAGTAATGGGATGAGGAAGCATATTTCCTAAAAACTCAACGGTTGCCAAAAAGCGATTAAATAAGCCGTTATTGTCTTTAGGTTGATTATTAGGTGAGTGTGTGGAGTCTGTCATACTTGGCTCTATAAATTACAAAATTGCGCTAACCTAGCATTGTTTGCAAAAGAGATCATGTATAAAAGGTAAATGACGTGTAGGTTTTAAGTTTAAAAAGCGCTGCTTGAGTGTATTGGCTTTTGTGGATTGAAGTTTTTTCAGTCTTGCCATATCACCCAGAGCAGCGCATATCTGGTATTTTTAAGCGCTTATCACCTATTAACTGGCAATAAGCACATTAGCTAGGCACGGCTTTGCCTAAACGATAAACAAATTTTAGCGCTTTTAATATTTTAAGCTTGCTCTATTGGTTCTAGTTGTAATTTAGCTGCAATAAGAACGGCTTGGGTACGGTTATAAACGCCAAGTTTTCTAAAAATTGCGGTAATGTGTGCTTTGACTGTTGCCTCAGAAATATGTAGTTCGTACGCTATTTGCTTATTTAGTAACCCTTCATGAAGGTATTGCAATACACGATATTGCTGCGGCGTTAACGATGCAACCTGCGCGGCAATTTCTCTGTCTTCTCCTTCTATTTCGGCTACTTTATTTTTTAACTCTTTTGGAAGCCACGTATCGCCTTCTAGTATTTGGTTTATAGCATTAGCAATATCATCTGAAGATGATGACTTAGGAATAAAGCCCATTGCGCCATAACCCATTACCTTAGACACTATGTTTATGTCTTCACTTCCTGAGACAACCGCTATGGGTAAGCTTGGGTAGTCTTCGCGAATGCGGATCAGGCCATATAAATCGCCATTACCTGGCATGTGTAAATCTAGCAGTAATATATCAAGATCTTCTTGTTCGCTAAGTACTTGCAATGTGCTGTCAAAATCTGATGATTCAAATACCTCTAAATCGTCAAACTTAGCACTTAATGCTCCTTTTAGTGCCTCGCGAAATAACGGATGATCATCCGCTATTAAAAACTGACTCATGGTTCGCTCCTAATAAATTCGGCCGCCAATAAGGTATAAGGTACTTACTGACAGCCGATATACTACGTTTAGAATCAACTTGTAATCAAGTTTTTAACGCGCATTTAACGATTTAATCGGTTTTCTATGAGCTCATCTACCACGGTTGGGTCTGCAAGTGTTGATGTGTCCCCTAGCTGTTGATGTTCATTTGCGGCTATTTTACGTAAAATTCGACGCATAATCTTACCTGAACGCGTTTTTGGTAGGCCTGGCGACCATTGAATCATATCAGGGGAAGCTATTGGACTTAGTTCTTTACGTACCCAATTACGGACCTGAGTTGTCAGCTCATCACTTACAGTAACGCCTTCATTTGGCGTAATGTAAACATAAATACCTTGGCCTTTAATATCATGCGGATAACCGACTACGGCGGCCTCTGCTACAGCTTCATGCGCTACCAGCGCGCTTTCTATTTCAGCGGTGCCTAAGCGATGCCCTGATACATTAAGCACGTCATCAACACGCCCTGTGATCCAGTAATAGCCATCTTCATCACGACGACAGCCGTCACCTGTAAAGTAAACACCGGGGTAAGCACTAAAATAGGTTTGTTCAAAACGTTCGTGGTCGCCATAAACAGTACGCGCTTGTGAAGGCCAGCTATCTAATATCACTAAATTACCGTCAACGGCACCTTCAAGTGTATTACCCTCTGCATCAAATAGAGCCGGCGCAATACCAAAAAACGGATGCGTTGCTGAACCTGGCTTAGTTTGGGTGGCACCAGGCAGCGGGGTGATCATAATGCCGCCCGTTTCGGTTTGCCACCACGTATCTACAATTGGGCAATTAGCATTACCAATATTTTCGTAATACCACGTCCATGCTTCAGGGTTGATGGGTTCACCCACCGAGCCTAAAATGCGTAAACTTTGACGATTAGATGACGCGGTTGGCTCATCGCCTTTAGCCATTAACGCTCGAATAGCGGTTGGTGCAGTGTATAAAATGGTTACGCCGTGCTTATCAATCACCTCTCCCATACGCCCTGCGGTTGGGTAGGTAGGCACGCCTTCAAATACCACTTGCGTACAGCCATTAACCAGTGGGCCATAAGCAATATAGCTGTGGCCGGTGATCCAACCTACATCGGCGCTACACCAATATACGTCGTCCTCTTGTAAATCAAATACATATTCGTGGGTCATTGATGAGTAAACTAAGTAACCCCCTGTAGTATGCACAACCCCTTTTGGTTGGCCGGTAGAGCCCGAAGTATATAAAATAAAGAGTGGATCTTCTGCATTCATTGGCTCCGGTTCGCACTGCGCCGGTTGGTCGGCAACAAGCTCATGCCACCAAATATCGTGCTCGTTCCAATCAACTTCGCCGCCGGTTAGCTGATGTACAATAACGTGTTCAATGCTTGTCACCGACTCTTGTGCTACGGCTTCATCAACATTCGCTTTCAAAGGGACACAATTACCAGCTCGGCGGCCTTCATCGGATGTGATCACCACTTTAGCGCCAGAGTCTTTAATTCGATCTGCAATGGCTGAGGGCGAAAAACCACCAAATACAACCGAGTGAATAGCACCAATACGTGCACAGGCCTGCATGGCGTAAATTGCTTGCGGCGTCATCGGCATATAAATAGCAACTCGGTCACCTTTTTGTACGCCCAGTTTTTTTAAACCATTAGCAAAGCGTGCCACTTCATCATGTAATTGTTGGTAGGTAATGTTTTCACTTTGGTTTGGGTTGTCTCCTTCCCAAATAAGCGCAACTTTATCGGCTTTGGTTTTTAAATGGCGGTCAATACAGTTATAAGAGGCATTTAAAACGCCATCTTCGTACCATTTTATATCGATATGGCCTTTATCAAATGAGGTGTTTTTTACTTTAGTATACGGAGTAAACCAATCTAAGCGCTGGCCATGTTCACGCCAAAACCCTTGTGGGTCATCAATCGACTGTTTGTAGAGTGTATTATATTTTTCGTTATCAACTAACGTCGTTTTTTCAATATGTGCAGGAACAGGATAGATACTTTGTGACATCTCAGTCTCCATTTTTATAACTTGCCATGATTAAAGGATTACTCAGCAGTACTTTATTGAGTATTAGACCTTAGTTGTACAACCCTTCTAATTAACATTTTGTGGTTTATAATCTCGCCGCTCATGACTTTTTTACATAGAAATACAGTATGTTAAATATAAGTAAGTGGCCATTGAATTACTCTTAAACCTTCGTCTTATAGACCAATAGGTAATTGAGTAAATTTTGCACATATTTAAAAGTGGTTTTCGGACATTAAAATAATGATGCAGCCATGCAAGTTAAACACTTATTTAACGAACTCGTAGCGTGATGCAAGATAAATAAATTTTTATTCGTAAGTAATACCTGTAGCAAGTAATACATTTGAACGTTTAAAAAGCAACAAACAACAAGTAGCCTTTAAAGGACACCACAATGAAATTTACCCCATTAAAAACTCTTGCAGCGAGTGCTGTATTATGTGCTTTAACAAGCACGGCTTATGCGGCAACTGCAGCTAAAGTAGGTAACACCGAATTTACTTACGGCGGATACATTAAGCTAGATACAATGTGGAGTGATTACTCTGCAGGCGCTCCTGATGGCTCGAATGTAGGGCGTGATTTTTACGTACCAAGCACACTGCCAGTAGGCGATGACGATGATTCGGATGCCGTATTTGATATGCATGCACGTGAGTCACGTTTTAACTTTGGTACGTCAACGTTAATGGATAACGGTAAAACAGTTAAAACTAAAATTGAGTTAGACTTTTTAGCTTCAGCCCCTGGCGGTAACGAGCGCGTATCAAACTCTTATGCGCCACGTATTCGCCATGCATTTGTAACTTACGATGGCTGGTTATTTGGTCAAACATGGTCAAACTTTCAAAACGTGGGTGCACTTGCAGAAACACTTGATTTTGTAGGCCCTGCTGAAGGCACTGTTTTTGTTCGCCAAACGCAAATTAAGTACACAACCGGTGCTTGGTCGTTCTCACTAGAAAACCCAGAAAGCACAATTACCACTCAAGGTGGCGCACGTGTAGAAACAGATGATGCGTCACTTCCTGATTTTACTGCGCGCTACACACACAATGCCGATTGGGGTAACTTTGTAGTTGCAGCACTTGCTCGCCAACTTACTTATAAAGTAGGCGATGTTGACGCTGATGAAACCTCGTTTGGTATTAGCGCTTCGGGCCGTGTAAATTTTGGCGAAGACTACCTTAAATTTATGCTTACTCAAGGTAAAGGCCTTGGCCGTTACGTGGGCTTAAATGTTGCCCATGGTGCAGTGCTTAATGGCGATGAACTAGATGCAATAGACTCAACATCTGGTTTTGTTGCTTATCAACATAAATGGACAAGCCAGTGGCGCTCAACTTTCTTATATTCTTTCTTTAGTGCTGACAACAACACCGATCTATTAACAATATCAGGTGACCCTGTTGAATCAAGCCAAAGCTTTAGTGCAAATATTTTATACTCACCGGTTAAGCGTTTAACATTTGGTGCAGAGTTTAAACATGCCGAGCGCGAAACAGAAAGTGGTATTGACGGCGATTTAGAGCGCTTACAATTTTCTGTAAAATACAATTTTTAATTAAACATGGCGATCACAATAAAGCGGCTTAGGCCGCTTTTTTTTAGCTATACAACTTGAACTCTGCTTAAAAGGTTTAATAGTACTGTGGTAGTAATGGTATTTAAGAATGCTTTTTTGTCTGAGATTTTCAGTAAATTAAACACGGTTAGCGCTTAAATAAGCTTAAATAGCAGCATTTGGTAGAGCTCAGATAAAAGTTTGCACAGAAATAACACTCTCTTTGCGATTAAGGGATATTACCTTAGCGCTAAACTAAGCGGCTATTTAGTTGCTAAAATCCACTAAATCCCCACAATTTCGGATAACTACTAATTATTTTGCACAAACAACAAACATGTTATTGAAAATCACTCTCATTTAGATTATGTTATGCACTTCTTTTTTGAACCTATTGGAAAAACACATGTCGTCCCAACAAATTTTGCGTTTATCTAAGCTAAGCCTTATTACTTCACTTGTTTTATCTGGTCATGCATTTGCACAAGAAACTACAACAAATACAGATGACTCATTAGAAAAAATAGCAGTATATGGCCAGCATCATAAAAACTACATCACCGAAGATGCGCAATCTGCTACAAAATTAGGCCTAACAATCAAAGAAACCCCACAAAGTATTTCTGTTGTTTCTCGCGCTTTAATGGATGATTTTTCACTAGATGATATTAACTCAGTGCTAGAGAGCACCCCCGGTGTAACTGTAGAGCAAATAGAAACTGACCGTACTTATTTTAAAGCCCGTGGCTTTGAAATAACAAACTTTCAGGTTGATGGTTTAGGCATCCCACAAAGCTCAGGCTCTATTCAGGGCACTTTAGATACGTCTATTTACGACCGTGTAGAAATTGTACGTGGTGCAAACGGCCTTATGACTGGCGCAGGTAACCCATCTGCAACCGTAAATATGGTATTAAAAAAACCAACTTACATAACTCAAGCGCATGCATCTGCATCGTATGGTTCATGGAACAACAAGCGTTTAGAGGTAGATGTTTCAACGCCAATTAACGACGACCACGCTGTGCGCGCCGTATTTACCAAGCAAAAAGCGGAGTCATACCTAGATCGTTACGAAACAGATAAAACAATTGCTTATCTTGCTTACGAAGGCAAGTTGACCGATGACACGACATTAAGCATCAACTATGTTAACCAACAAAAAGATGCCGATAGCCCACTTTGGGGCGCACTCCCTCTTTATTACACCGATGGCACAGCAACAAACTACGACGCCTCTACAAGTACGGCATCTGATTGGTCTTACTGGGATAACAGCGCAGAGCAAGTATATGTAACACTTGAGCAAAACCTATCGGCTACGTGGGTTGCAACAGCGCGTTACGCACACATAGAAAACGAGCAAGACTCAGAACTATTTTACGTATATGGCACACCAGATAGCGAAACTGGCCTTGGTTTAACAGGTTACGCAAGCCGTTACGACTACGAAGATAAGCACGATTTATTTGATTTATACGCCAGCGGTAAATTTGATTTATTTGGCCAAGAACACGACCTGTCATTTGGTGTTAGCCAAGCAAAAATGGATTACAACGAGCAGTCGCTTTACGATTACACCACGGGCAACGGCTTCCCAGCCATGCCTTCGCTTGATACGTGGGATGGCGTAGTACCTGAAGCAACCCTTGCTGATGGCTTAAATGGCAGTGACATAGAAAACAAACAGCAATCAGCTTATATGTCTACTCGCATTAAATTAAGCGCTCCGCTAAGCGTGTTAGCAGGTGTACGTTACACTGATTGGGAAACATCCGGCACTGCTTATGGTGTAGAACAAACACGTAACGACAGCGAAGTTATCCCGTATGTGGGGGCTGTGTATGACTTTAATGAATCACTTTCAGCCTATGCAAGTTACACAGAGACCTTTGTGCCACAAAAAGAGCTTGATATTAATGCTGAGCAATTGGCGCCAATTACAGGTAAAAGTAGCGAAATTGGTTTAAAAGCACAGCTTTTAGACGATCAAGTATTTGTAACCTTTGCTTACTTTGATGCAAAACAAGAAAACCTAGCTGTTGCATTACCTGATTCATTACCAGGCGATACTCGTTATTATGGTGCTGATGGTATCACCAGTGACGGTTTTGAAATTGAATTAAGTGGTAAAGTAACCGAGGATTTAAGTGCAAGTATCAGCTTTAGTAATTTAAGTATTGATGGTGATGATTTAGTTGAAGATTACACGCCAGAGAACCAGCTAAAACTGGCTGCAACTTACCAAGTACCATTTGTTGAAGGCTTAACATTTGGTGCAAATTATCGTTGGCAAGACTCTGTTAGCCGCGTACAAGTTGAAGATGCAACCGGCGCTGCACTTGTAACCACGAACCAAGATGCTTACGGTATTCTTGATTTAATGGCTAACTACAAAATTACAGAAAACGTTGGGGTTACTTTTAACGTTAATAACACCACAGATGAAAAATACCTACACAGCCTATACTGGGCTCAAGGTTATTACGGTGCGCCGCGTAACTACGCGCTATCTGTAAACTGGCAGCTATAAGTCGCTTTTTTAAAGTACGGCTTTTAAATTTAAACGGCACTTTTAAGTGCCGTTTTTGTTTTAAGCCCCTTTAAGTTAAAGCGCTTATCCCCCCTCCTTGCGCTATCTACCTTATGCAAAGTACTAGCAATACCATGCTTTTATTACGCGCCTCAATTAAAACGCGAACTTGTTAGCCAGCATCACTATAAATATGGCTAAGCGCTATTTAAACTGCATCTATTAAAGCCTGTAGGTTATAGTTTTAGCGTGCTTTAAACACAAAAAAGGCGCTAACCACTGCTGGTTAGCGCCTTTTAAAGCTCGGGTCAAATCAAGCTTAGAGAACGTTTACACTTAAAGGTCAGACTCAGCGCCTAATACGTCTTCGCCATCTTCTGGCTCAACCGTTGCTTTTAATAGCAACATATCACGTAACTTACCTTCAATTTCATCTGCAATTTCTACGTTTTCTTTCAAGAACTTAATAGAGTTTGATTTACCTTGGCCTACTTTATTGCCGTTGTAGCTGTACCAAGCACCTGCTTTTTCAACAATTTTGTGCTTAACACCTAAATCAATTAACTCACCTTGTTTAGAAATACCTTCACCATACATAATGATGAACTCAGCTTGTTTAAACGGTGGTGCAACTTTGTTTTTAACTACTTTAACGCGGGTTTCGTTACCGACTACCTCATCGCCTTCTTTAACAGAGCCAATACGACGAATATCAATACGCACTGATGCATAAAACTTAAGTGCATTACCACCGGTTGTTGTTTCAGGGTTACCAAACATTACACCAATTTTCATACGAATCTGGTTAATGAAAATACATAGCGTATTTGAGCGTTTAATATTACCTGTAAGCTTACGTAGTGCTTGCGACATTAAACGTGCTTGTAAGCCCATGTGCGAGTCGCCCATGTCGCCTTCAATTTCAGCTTTTGGTGTAAGCGCTGCAACAGAATCGACAATAACAACATCTACAGCACTTGAACGTACTAACATGTCACAAATTTCTAATGCTTGCTCACCGGTATCTGGCTGAGACACTAACAGCTCATCAATGTTAACACCTAACTTTTGTGCGTATACCGGATCAAGAGCATGCTCAGCATCAACAAAGGCACATGTTTTGCCTTCTTTTTGAGCCTGCGCGATAACTTGCAAAGTAAGCGTTGTTTTACCTGAAGACTCAGGGCCATACACTTCAACAATACGCCCCATAGGCAAACCACCTATGCCTAAAGCAATATCAATCCCAAGTGAGCCTGTAGATACAGCATCAATATTTAGGGCTTTGTTATCGCCCAGTTTCATAATTGATCCTTTACCAAATTGACGCTCAATTTGTGATAGTGCAGCGTCCAGCGCTTTTTGTTTATTATCGTTCATTCTGTTCTCCAAATCCGGCTAATGCGAACAAGTATACTGTATGAAATCACAGTATCAAGTGAAATTTATAATTTTATCTTCTCGATAGTACTTTTCAATGCAAATTCAATAGCTTGCATTCTAACTTGCGCTCTATCGCCGTTAAATATTTGCTTAAACGTAAATTGTTCATTGGCAATTTGTATGCAAAACCACACAAAGCCAACTGGTTTATCGGACGTAGCGCCACCTGGCCCCGCAATGCCCGAAATCGCCACTGCAACATCAGCTTTGGCAACGCTTGCGGCACCAAAAGCCATCTCTTTTACTGTTTGCTCACTCACCGCACCAAATTGCTCTAGCGTAGTATTGGCCACATTAAGCAGTTCATGCTTAGCTTCATTACTATAAGTAACAAATGCGCGGCCCAAATAACCTGAGCTACCTGGCGTATCTGTAAGCGCATAACTCACTCCGCCACCAGTACATGATTCAGCGGTAGTGATCCATAAGCGTTTATCCGTTAAAATAACGCCCAATTGCGCAGCAAGTGTTTTAATCTCTTGATGTAATTCCATATTCAGCCTTTGGGTAAATACATGTCGTTTGATCTTTATGCACCGCACACTATAAAACAACAAACCCCTATGATGCAGCAGTATCTAAAAATAAAATCAGAGCATCGCGATATTTTATTGTTTTATCGTATGGGGGATTTTTATGAACTCTTTTTTGACGACGCTAAACGCGCGGCCCAACTACTCGATATTTCGCAAACGCATCGCGGTAAAGCCGGCGGCGATCCTATCCCTATGGCGGGTGTCCCTTATCATGCAGTAGAAAACTATTTAGCTCGTTTAGTGCAAATGGGCGAATCGGTTGCTATATGTGAGCAAGTTGGCGATCCTGCAACCAGTAAAGGGCCAGTAGAGCGCAAAGTCGTACGTATCGTTACACCGGGTACTATTTCAGATGAAGCGCTATTGCAAGAACGCCAAGATAACTTACTCACTAGCGTATGGCAAAATAAAAAAGGGCTATACGGTATTGCCTACCTTGATATAAATTCAGGGCGTTTCAACGTAGTTGAAGTTAACACCGACGAAGCATTTACTTCAACCCTACAGCGCTTAGCACCCGCTGAGCTTTTATACTGTGAAAGCTTTGAAAACACACACTTAATTGAGCATATAAAAGGGGCACGGCGACGCCCTGAGTGGGAGTTTGACCTAGACACCGCTCAACACTTACTGTGCGAGCAGTTTGGCACCAAAGATTTAGTTGGTTTTGGTGTAGATAAAGCGCATGCTGCTTTGGTCGCTGCGGGTTGTTTAATGCAATACGTAAAAGATACACAACGTATTGCGCTACCCCACATTCGCGCTATTACGCTTGAGCATAACGAGCACGCAGTTATATTAGATGCGGCAACACGCAAAAATTTAGAACTAACCGTTAATTTATCGGGCGGCTTTGAAAACACCTTAGCGCAGGTACTTGATAAAACCGCTACGGCCATGGGGTCGCGTTTACTTAAACGTCGCATCCATACACCTGTGCGTAATAAAAATGAGCTTAATTCACGTTTAAATGCCATTAGCGCTATTTTAGATGTGCAATTATATGGCGAGTTACACGACTCATTAAAAGAAATTGGTGATATAGAGCGCGTAATAGCACGACTTGCTTTATGCACTGCACGCCCGCGCGATTTAACCCGACTGCGCAGTGCCTTACAAGCACTCGCACCACTGCATGCTTTATTAAACGATGCTAATGATGAGCGTATCGCTAGCATTGTTCGCCATTCTCCAGAGCTACCTGAACTACAAGCTTTACTTGAGCGTGCTGTTATTGATAACCCACCAGTACTAATTCGCGATGGGGGCGTTATTGCACCAGGCTACAACAGCGAACTCGATGAATGGCGAAACTTGAGTAAAGGCGCTACCGATATACTTGAGCAACTAGAACTTAGAGAGCGAGAGCGCACCGGGATCAGCACATTAAAAATTGGCTATAACAAGGTGCATGGCTTTTTTATCGAGGTAAGTCGTGCAAATTCACACTTAGTACCTGCTGATTATATTCGCCGCCAAACGCTTAAAAATAATGAACGCTACATAATACCTGAACTAAAAGAGCACGAAGACAAAGTGCTTGGCAGCCAATCAAAAGCTCTTGCGCTTGAAAAACAATTATATGAAGAGCTATTTGAGTTTATAGCCCCGCATATTGAACAGCTTCAAATGATGGCTGGCGCATTAGCTGATTTAGATGTATTGAATAACTTAGCAGAGCGAGCACAAACGCTTAACTATGCTAAACCCCAGCTATGCGATGATGACAATATAAGTATTAAACAAGGTCGCCACCCCGTGGTAGAGCAAGTAATGAAAGAACCTTTTATTGCCAACCCTGTGGAGCTAAATAGCCAACGTAAAATGTTGATTATTACCGGTCCAAACATGGGTGGTAAATCAACCTATATGCGCCAAACAGCACTTATCGTATTGATGGCGCATATTGGCTGTTATGTCCCTGCTGATAGTGCAAAAATTGGTAATATTGACCGTATATTTACTCGCATTGGTGCAAGCGATGATTTAGCCTCTGGTCGCTCTACTTTCATGGTAGAAATGACCGAAACTGCCACAATTTTAAATAATGCAACTGCGCAATCTTTGGTATTAATGGATGAAATAGGCAGAGGCACCAGTACCTACGATGGCTTATCACTTGCTTATGCAACGGCTGATCATCTGGCACAAAAAATATCTGCTAAAACATTATTTGCTACGCACTACTTTGAATTAACGGAACTTGCCGAGCAAAAAACTGGGCTGGTGAATGTGCACTTAGATGCCATAGAGCACAACGACACCATTGCATTTATGCATACTGTGCTTGATGGTGCAGCAAGTAAAAGCTTTGGCTTACAGGTCGCAGCGCTTGCCGGCGTGCCTAAAGCCGTGATAATCCAAGCAAAGCAAAAGCTTAAACTGCTCGAAAACCACCAGAGTGTAACAGCGCCTAATGCTGAGCAGCAGGCGTTTTCATTTGCTAATGAGTTACCTGCGCCTGAGCCTTCAGAGGTTGAGGAGCAGCTCAGTGCCATTGACCCTGATAATCTATCGCCGCGTCAAGCACACGAACTTCTTTATAAATTAAAAGCACTACTTTGAATATAGGTAACTTGAGCGGTGGTTAAGAGGCTGATAACACAGTGAATAGTATTTATTGGGGGTCGTAAGACATAAAAAAAGCTGAAGGTTTTATCCTTCAGCTTTTAAACACATAGACAGTATAAAAGGGAGTTACGAGAACTGGTCAAACAAACTTTCTGTGCTTAACCCTTCTTGTTGTAAAATATCTTTTAAACGACGTAATGCTTCTACCTGAATTTGTCTTACGCGCTCTCGCGTTAAACCAATTTCACGGCCAACATCTTCAAGTGTTGATGGCTCATAGCCAAGTAAACCAAAGCGACGCGCTAATACTTCACGTTGTTTAGGGTTTAACTCACCTAACCAATCGACAATATGTTTGTTAATATCGTTGTTTTGAACTTCGCCCTCAGGGCCTGCGCTTTTTTCATCGGCAATAATGTCTAACAGTGCGCTGTCGTTCTCACCGCCAATTGGCATATCAACAGAGGCAATTTTTTCGTTTAAGCGTAGCATTTTAGTTACGTCTTCTACGGGTCTACCTAAACTTTCAGCAATTTCTTCAGCAGTTGGCTCATGGTCTAGCTTTTGTGTCAGCTCGCGTGCTGTACGCAAGTAAACATTTAATTCTTTAACTACATGTATTGGCAGGCGAATTGTGCGCGTTTGATTCATAATGGCGCGTTCAATTGTTTGGCGTATCCACCACGTTGCATAAGTCGAAAATCTAAAACCGCGCTCTGGGTCAAACTTTTCAACAGCGCGAATTAAACCTAGGTTACCTTCTTCAATTAAATCTAGAAGTGCTAATCCTCGGTTGTTATAACGGCGGGCAATTTTTACAACTAAACGTAGGTTACTTTCAATCATACGCTTGCGAGATGCTTCACATCCACGTAGCGATTTGCGGGCAAAAAAGACTTCTTCTTCAGCGCTAAGTAGGGGAGAAAAACCAATTTCTCCTAAATAAAGTTGGGTTGCATCAAGGTTTTTAGTTACTTCCTCTTTTGCAAATATCTCTTCTTCGTTATCAACCTCTTCAAGTAATGCTGCAGTTTCTTCTACTGCGGTGTCATCAAATTTTTCGTCGGTGGTGTTTTTGTCAAGTTTTGCTGCGTTAGCCATAAGCCTTCTCCCGAGCAATTATCAATACCTAAAAATTAGGGAAGGTATTTAGCAGGATTGACAGCTTGCCCACGGTAGCGAATTTCAAAACGAAGCGCAGTGACCGAAGATTCTGACTTGCCCATTTCTGCTATTTTTTGTCCTGCCTTAACTTTCTGCTTTTCTCTAACAAGTAGTTTCGAGTTATGTGCATAAGCACTTAGGTAATCATCATTATGTTTCAAAATGATTAAATTACCGTACCCTCGAAGCGCATTACCCGCATACACCACCGTTCCTTGTGCTGCGGCTAAAACTGAAGCCCCTGTACGGTTAGTAATCTGTAAACCCTTGTAACCGTTTTCCTTATTAGAAAAGCGTTTAGTCACTTTGCCCTTTGCAGGCCAAAACCACTTTACTTTACTGCTCGACGAAGGTTTAGCATTACTAACTATTTCATTGGCTTGTTTTCGAACATACTCTCGTTGTTTCGGCTGATCAAGATTTTTCTTTAATTTTTTGTTAGTTTTTTGTTTTATTTTAGTGGGTGTTATTTTTTGTTTAACGGGTGAATTGCTAGCAAGCGCATGGCTAGTGGTGGCTGCAAGCGAAACAACTTGCCCAGGATAAATAACGTAAGGTGATGGAATTGAATTGTTTTTTGCAAGCGACCTAAAATCTTGCCCTGCACTAAAGGCAATGGAATATAAAGTATCCCCCTTTTGTACTGTGTATTTATTTCCATTAATGTTAATGCCTTTTTGAAAATCATTAACATTAGTATTAAGGCTGCTAACAGGAGCAGGGATATGGCGAGATGAACACCCCGAAAGCAAAACAGCAATAAATACAACTACATATAATGCGTACTGACTTTTCAAGGTGTTTTGCTCCGAAATTTAAAAAGTACTACTTTTGCTAGTTAGCGTAATAAAAAGTAAGTAACCGCTATTAATATAACTAAACCCCAGCCAAGTACTTCAACATATTGACGTAATTTTTGCTCCATTTTAACCCCGCCCCACTTCATTAAAGCAGAAACTAAAAAGAAACGCGCACCACGGCCAACGGCAGACGCTATTAAAAATGGTAAAAATGCCATTTGTAATACCCCTGCACCAATAGTAAATACCTTATAAGGGATAGGTGAAAAGCCCGCTAAAAATACCACCCACACGCCATACTCTTTAAACCATGTAAGCGCTGTTTCAAACTTTTCTTGCCAGTGCATCTGCTCAATAAAGGGCTGTACAACAGGCTCAAATAACCAGTAACCTAAAAAGTAACCTACAATCCCCCCAAGTACTGAAGCAACTGTTGCAAAGCTTGCAAAGCGCCACGCTTTACTTGGCTGAGCAAGCGACATAGGGGCAAGCATTACATCCGGTGGTACCGGAAAAAAAACGGACTCAGCAAAGCTCATGGCTGCTAAATAGCGCTCAGCAAAGCGGTGTTTTGCCCACACTAGGGCCATATCGTATAACTTAGTAAACAATTTCAACGTGAATTCCTATTCAATATCACCAGGGACGAGAGGGACAAACCGTACTGGTGCAATAACATGCTCTGTGAAGCTATCGCCTTGGCGAATAATCATGGTTAATTTTTGTTCTTGCTCTCCAATGGGGGCAAGGAGTACACCGCCATCAGCTAGTTGTGCAAGTAAGTCTTGGGGCACTTTTGATGCGGCCGCGGTAACTATAATACCATTAAACGGGGCCTGTGATTGCCAGCCTTGCCAGCCATCTGCGTGTTTCATGGTTACATTGTATAAATCAAGTTGCTGTAAACGGCGTTTAGCCTGCCATTGCAGTGCTTTTATACGCTCGACCGAATACACCTTATTAAAACATTTGGCTAACACTGCGGTTTGATAACCAGAGCCTGTGCCAATTTCTAACACTTTGTCGCGTACGCCAGCCAAATGAAGCAGCTCGGTCATACGCGCCACAATATAAGGCTGCGAAATAGTTTGCCCTTGCCCTATTGGCAACGCCGTGTTTTCGTACGCCTTGTGTTTTAGTACATCATCAATAAAGGCATGACGAGGTATATCTGCAATGGCTTTTAATACCTGTTTGTCTTCTACCCCTTCTTGCTCTAATAGCTTAGAAAGCGCAATAGCACTGCGCGAGTAATTAGCCAGCACGGTTTATCTCCATTTCAGCTAACCACTGCCCAACCGCTTCAATACTTTCTTTTGCTGTCATATCAACACTTAACGGTGTAACTGAAGCATAGCCATTATTAACAGCGTAAAAATCAGTGCCCTCACCGGCATCGCTTTCAATACCAAGCGAGCCATACCAAAAAATATCACGCCCCCATGGGTCCGTTTGTTTGGTCATGGTTTCGGCTTTATGTCGAGCACCTAAACGCGTAACTTGCACCCCTTTTAGCTCAGTTAGAGGAATATCGGGTACATTTACGTTGATAATTTGATCTTTAGGCAGGGGGTGCGATGCCAGCCCTTTAATTATATTAACGGTCACAGCTGCTGCGGTTTCAAAGTGCTCACCATGGTGCGAGCAAAGCGACACGGCAATAGCAGGCAAGCCTAAATGGCGCCCTTCGGTCGCCGCAGCCACAGTGCCTGAATACAATGTATCATCGCCCAAATTAGCGCCGTGGTTAATACCTGCTACGACTAAATCAGGCGTTTCATCAACTAACTGATTAACCCCTAAATGAACACAATCAGTAGGCGTGCCATTAACCGATATAAAGCCGTTTTCAAGCGTGGTAGAGCGCAGTGGGTTTATTAACGTTAACGAGTTACTGGCACCACTACAGTTACGATCAGGGGCTACAAGGGTTACATCGGCAATTTGCGTAAGAGCCTGGTATAAAACAGCAATCCCTTTAGCGTTTACACCGTCGTCGTTACTTAGCAGTATCTTCATTTTGACTATCCTTTTCTTTTCGCTCATTAGGGCTTGCATCGGTGTAATCCACCAGCTCACGTAAAAGTGCGGTAGCAAAACACCCTTTAGGCAATCCAAAGCTTAGTTTTAAAGTCGTTTCGTCTAGTGTTTCTATGGTTAAATCTTGCGGAATGAGGCGCAGCATACGGCGCTCATTTTTAAGGCCTAATTCGCCTAAGCCCTCACACCATGCTTGGTATGGTTTTAGCCATATTTTTTCTTGATCAGTTAAGCCCTTTTCGCTTTTACCAACCATAGGAGCCGACATCATAATATCGCCAGAGGCTAAACGTGCTATGTTTTCATCGCTTATTGCATCTTCAAAAAATGCGTTACTACCGCTTAGCATAAATACTTCACGGTGCATGGTTTTAGCTAACCCATGCTCATTAACACGTAAGCTCACTATTTGATTAAATACATGTGAACGGGCAGCGGAGATAATAATACCGCGCAGTTTTTTATCGCGAATGCGCTCGCCGGCAAACATTTTTTCGGCCATAACTAAATTATGCCCATCGCGGCCAAAGCGCTGCTCGCCAAAGTAGTTAGGCACACCCGCACGCACGGCATTAATGCGGCATAAAATATCAAGCGGCTGGGTTACATTACGAAGCGTAATAGTGAATCGGTTTCCTTTGTGGCAACCGGTGCGTAATTTACGTTCGTGGCGCTGTTGCGAAACCACAAAAATGCTGTCGCTATTGAGTTCACTAAAATCAATATGCTTTTTAATGGGTACTTTTACGCTAAACCATTGGCTACACACGCCGTGACGGTCTTTCATGCCAGCATAGCTTACTTCGCGCGGTGACACTCCAGCCTTTTGTGCAATTAACTTGGCCACGTATTGCGTGTTTTCACCTTTTTTAACAACCTGTAAGCATACATGCTCACCACTGCCGGTAAATTCTATGCCGAGGTCTTCATCAACCATAAAATCTTCAGCAACGGTTTTAAAGTCTGCTTTTGAAAGCGGTGCACCGTATAGGTAATTTAAATCGCTCATGCGTTTGCTGTACTCTCAGGCGCTTTGCTCATAATAACCACCGCATGGCTAGAAATACCTTCTTTACGCCCTTCAAAGCCGAGCTTTTCGGTGGTGGTCGCTTTAACATTGATTTGTGAAAGCTCGCAATTTAAATCGCTGGCTAAATTAGAGCGCATAGCGTGGATGTGTGGCAACATTTTAGGAGCCTGCGCCACAATAGTGACATCGCCATTGCCCAGTACATAACCTTGCTCTTTGGCAAGGCTAACAACATGGCGAAGTAAAATACGGCTATCTATATTTTCATACTCGCTCGCCGTGTCCGGAAAATGCTTACCAATATCGCCCATTGCCAACGCGCCTAAAATAGCATCGCATAATGCATGAATAGCAACATCGCCATCTGAGTGTGCTAAAAAGCCCTGCGGGTAATCTATTTTTTCGCCGCAAATTGTTATTGGGCCTTCGCCACCAAATTTGTGTACGTCAAAACCATGGCCAATTCGAATCATAATGCTTGCTCGTTTTGTTGTTTGTTTAATAAAAACCCCGCTAGGTCTAAATCCTCCGGCGTGGTTATTTTAATATTGTCGCTGCGCCCTGCAATTAGCTTAACGGGTTTATTTGCCCACTCAATGGCACTGGCTTCATCGGTAATAGTCACGCCTTCACAAAGCGCGCGTTGCAACGCATTTTTAAGCTCGTCATATTTAAAAAACTGCGGCGTAAGCGCTTGCCATAAATCATCACGAGGCACGGTCTGCTCGCTATGCGTGTTACCACGCTTTATGGTATCTTTTACTTTGCTTGCTAAAATACCGCCTTCGTCGGCGGCTATACAATGCGCTATTAAGGTTTCAATATCGTTAATAGTGACTAAGGGGCGGGCCGCGTCGTGCACCAGCACCCATTCAGGAGGGTTATTTTCTAAAAATAATAAGCTATTAAGCACTGAGTCTGCTCGCTCTTGCCCGCCGTTGGCGCGTAAAATTCGCGAGTCTATGTGCGCAAGCGAGTCAAAATAAGGGTCGGTTTGACTAACGGCTACAACTATTTGGCTTAAGCTTTGTAATTGCGAAAGCTTAAAGAGCGTATGCTCTAAAATAGTTTTTCCTGCCAATTTAATATACTGCTTAGGTGCACTGTGCTGCATTCTGCTGCCTACGCCGGCAGCGGGTACAATGGCAGCTATTGAATTATTATTTTTCATGTTGTTTGCCCGGTAAAACACGTATAAATGTTTCATCCGGTTTAATCATTCCTAATTCGTTACGAGCGCGCTCTTCTATGCCTTCTTGACCAAGCTTTAAATCTTCTATGTCGGCGGTAAGTACTTTATTGCGCTTAATTAGTTTTTCATTAGTTTGTTGATGAGAAGCCACGGCTGCTTTTAAACGCGTATAGTCTTGCACACCGTTATGACCAAACCAAAGTCGGTATTGTATAAACAGTGCTAAGCACAACAGGCCAAGCTGAAAAAACCGCATTTAACACTCCCTATTCGTTTTTAAATAAAATTAGGCTCGTGGGCGTTTTATATTACGCCAATTAATATTACCCGCTAATAGCATTTCTCTAAGTGAAAGCAACCTAGGTGCGCAGCGTTTTGAAAATTGCCACTGATGCCCGCAACACGCCGCTGTTAAACTCATTTTACTGGGTTTTACCAACTGCGCATTTGCTTGCTCTAGGCCCTTGCCAAAAAAATCAAACCAGCCTAGTTCATTACAGTGCAGTTTATTGTCGCTTACTTGATCTATGCTGTCTATTCTAAGCCTCACTTGGTCATGGCTATTTATTAACACCGGCACTATTAGCCCCACTTGGGCATATTTTTTATAAAAAAGTTCATTTGCCTGAGCGTTAACCTCTGGCGGTGTTGGCTTTTGTTTTTCAAGCCAAGAGCCATTTTGTGAGTCGAGCGTAAACGGCGAACTCCCATTGGCAACCAAAGTGGCCGCCCGTTCTATATAATACGGTAAGCTTTTTAATTGGCGGCGTAGTTTATCGGCATTAGGCTCAGCAACTAAGCGCTGTACCTCTCGCTGATAAAACGCATTGCACAATTGTGCATACAGCACTTTTTGCGCATCACTTTGCCATATTTCTTGCTGCTGAGCTGCAAGTGGCTGACTCTTCGCTACCAATAGTTATACTCAAAAACAATTAGGTAGCTGTTTTATAGCACAATAGCGGCTATTTTTTAAGCGCACTTGGCAATTTAAGCACTTGGCTTTTCACCTAATTTAGCAATGCCGCTTTCTAAAAATTGCACCACGGTATTACGCTTTTTACCAATTAATAAACTGCCATCAGCTAAAAACATAAAGTTTTGCCAATTACGTTTAAATACATCAAAGGTGGTTTCTATAACGTTATCGCGTGCCATACAAAAATAAACAGTGGTATTAGCCTGCCAATCTAAATGATCCAAAATGGCTTGTGGTAAGCTTTCGTCGCCATTTTCCCACGCATCTTCCCAATTTACTTCATCGCTAAAGCTTTCTTCTTTACCGCACCAATCAGTTTTATCAAAAAAATCGGGGTGGTCGAACTCGCGGCTCACCATAGTGCTCCAAAGCACCGCAGCACGTTCGCTGGTCATTGGCTTAATACGCGCAGCGTCTTCTTCAGATACAGGGAGGTCTTTATGACGAAAAACCCAGGCTTTTTTGTGATCATCGAGCGAAATATAATTCATAATGTTGGTGTATTCTTTGGCATAATAAAAAGCAAACGCAATTATACAAGAGATCAAAACATGACTACAGCAATAAAACCGCTTTCCCTCAAACCAGGCATATATCAACACTACAAAGGCCCACAATACAAAGTATTATACGTAGCAACACACAGTGAAACCGACGAGCAACTAGTTATATACCAAGCCCTGTATGGCGAGTACGGCATGTGGGCACGCCCACTAAGTATGTTTTTAGAAACCGTTGAAAAAGATGGACATACTATTCCACGCTTTGCCTACCTTGGAGCTGCAGATTAACTATGGCATTATAATCACATACAACACTGATCAGACCAGGCAAGGGGAACCCGTGCAATTTAATTCTACCGACAACTACATCGCTAGCAGCTCGCTTAAACAGGCTGTAAATGCCGCTATTATGCTTGAAAAGCCCTTATTAATTAAAGGTGAGCCAGGTACAGGTAAAACCATGCTGGCTGAAGAGCTTGCTAAAAGCTTAGATACCGAGCTTATTCAGTGGCACATTAAATCAACCACCAAAGCACAACAGGGCTTGTACGAATACGACGCGGTATCGCGCCTACGCGACAGCCAATTAGGTGATGAGCGCGTACATAACATTGGCAACTACATTGTTAAAGGTAAGCTGTGGCAAGCGTTTAACTACGCTGAACTTAACGGCAAACGCCCAGTGCTTTTAATCGACGAAATAGACAAAGCCGACATCGAGTTCCCAAACGACTTACTGCTCGAACTTGATAAAATGGAGTTTCACGTTTACGAAACTAACGAGCGCATTGTAGCGAAAGAACGCCCTATTGTGATCATCACATCAAACAATGAAAAAGAACTACCAGATGCCTTTTTACGCCGCTGCTTTTTTCACTATATTGATTTTCCAAGCAGCGAAGAAATGCAGCAAATCGTTGATGTGCACTACCCTAACGTTAAACAAGATTTAGTACGCCAAGCACTCGAAGTATTTTTTAACTTACGTGAAGCCAACGGTCTTAAAAAGAAACCTTCCACCAGCGAATTGCTGGATTGGTTAAAGCTTTTAATGGCCGAAGATATAGACGCTAAAACACTGCACGATAAAGCGCAAAAAGGCGGCTTAATGCCGATGTTTGGCGCACTGCTTAAAAATGAGCAAGACATAAGCCTCATCGAAAAACTCGCGTTTATGAGCCGTCGCTAACATGTTAGTACAGTTTTTTTTCACGCTGCGCAAATACCGCTTACCGGTAAGCCTGCGCGAGCTACTCGATTTAATAAACGCCTTAAAAAAAGGCGTTATATTTGCCGATGTAGATGGCTTTTACCATTTAGCGCGCACCATAATGGTAAAAGACGAAACCCATTTTGACCGGTTCGACAAAGCCTTTAGCGATTATTTTAGCGGTATTGCCGACCTTGATTTGCTCGAAAGTTTAAAACAACAGCACAGCTTACCTAAAGACTGGTTGCGCAAAGAGTTTGAAAAACACCTAAGCGATGAAGAAAAAGCCCAGCTAAAAGCCATGGGTGGGCTCGACGAGCTAATGAAAACCCTAAAAGAGCGTTTAGAAGAGCAACAAAAACGCCACGCAGGCGGCAATAAATGGGTGGGCACTGGTGGTACATCACCTTTTGGTGCATACGGCTATAACCCAGAAGGCGTGCGTATAGGGCAAGAGGGTAACCGTAATCGCCAAGCGGTAAAAGTGTGGGATAAGCGCGAATACCGCAATTTAGACTCTGATCGCGAAATAGGCTCTCGTACTATTAAACTCGCCCTTAAAAAATTACGTAAATTTGCCCGCACAGGCGCAAGTGACACCCTTGATTTAAACGAGACCATTCGCGCTACCGCCAAACAAGGCGGCATGCTGGATGTAAGAATGGCGCCCGAGCGCCACAATGCCGTTAAAGTATTAATGCTGTTTGATATTGGCGGCTCAATGGATGACTACATTCATACCTGCGAAGAGCTATTTAGCGCAGCCCACAGCGAGTTTAAACATTTAGAGTTTTACTACTTTCATAACTGCTTGTACGAACACGTGTGGCAAGATAACTCGCGCCGCCATTCAAACATTATCGACACCATGACGCTGATTAATAAATTTACCAGCGACTACAAAGTTATATTTGTAGGTGATGCCACTATGGGTCCTTACGAAATAGCCTACCCTGGCGGCTCGGTAGAACATTACAACGAAGAGCCCGGCAGTGCATGGCTGCAACGAATTACCAATCACTTCGATAAAGTCGCCTGGCTCAACCCACAACCTGTTGAACACTGGCCTTACTATCAATCGATTGATTTTATAAAGCAGCTGATGGATAACAGAATGTACCCGCTGAGTTTAGATGGAATAAGTAACGCGATAAAAGAGCTGAGTTAGATATTAATTTACGAAGGCTCAGAACTAGCAGCGGAGCTTCAGGCGTGAACCTATAACGTTGTTGGGTGGCGCCTTTGGCTTAACCAACCTACCTTTAGACGTAGGTCGGATAAGTGGCGAAGCCACGCCATCCGACAAAAATGATGTATTAACTAGAAACAACCCGACTTACCCTGTTATTTATAGGTAGGGTCAGAATTAATTAAACAAACAGAATTCGAGATTAACTTTTCCTTTAGCTCGTAATTATCATTCTTAATTTCTGTCAGCTCTCCCAAAACACTTTTATTTGTTTTATTTATGGTTGAATATAGCTTATCCGGTATATTTAAATCCGATTTGATTGACAGTATAGATAGAAAAATCGATACGAGCGTAGATAAAATAGCTATCCATATCGCAAATAAAGCTTTCCTATTCGCATCTTTTGCTGATTCCCTAGCTTCATTAAGCTCTACATACTCTAAAAATCTAAAGTGATCTTCTGCGCTTGCAAATAATTTAATATCCGACCCAGGTCTAGCTACCGAACTATAGAATGATGAGTGTGAGTGAAACAAAAGTGATTTATCATGAATTAACCGTTTTAACTGCTCCTGCTCTTTTTCATTTAGCTGGACAGCTTTACATAGTTGCTGAAAAGTAAACTCTTCTTGTAGTATTGCCCACTTTAGCACACGTATTATAAAGTTAGTGTTATCCATTTTAGTCCCTTAGAATGATAGAAAAAGAGCAGCTAGGGGCCTACAACTCAGCTATATGATTCAATGTTTCAGGATGTCGCTGCACAAGCTTTAACAAGGTAATTGCTTGCCCATTCGGTGCACTTCGCCCTTGCTCCCAGTTTTCGAGTGTTCTTGCTGATGTATGTAGAATGTTTGCAAATACACCGCGCGACATATTAAATGTTTCTCGAATATTTACTATTTCATCGGGTGAAATAGCAAGATCGTTAATATCATTTACCGCATGAGTACGTAACGTAAGCTTTCCTTGTGAATGCGCTTTAGCATCATCAAGTGCTGTCGTTAATTCTGAAAATAAATCACGTTTGCTCATTGCGCCATACCTCTAAGAATTCTTTTAATTGCTTTTTCTGATCTGCTGTTAAATCGGTTACTTCGTTTTTACTGTAAATAGTGAGTAGATAAAAACGTCTTTTGTCGTCCAAGTAATAATATATAACTCTTGAACCGCCACGCTTACCTTTTCCTTTGCTCGCAACTCGAACTTTACGTAAGCCGCCTGTTCCTTGAATCACATCGCCCTGTTTTGGGTTAACCATGAGGTCTGCTTGAAATAAACGATATTCGTCATCACTCAAGTACAGCTCTCGGTACTTTTCAAATATGCTTGATTCAACAAATAGGCTTTTCATACATAGAAGTATACGCAGATAGCGTACAAATTCAATTAAAGATTTTAAATGGGCGGCAGCTGGTATCTTTTGCTTTAGCTAAAGCACTTTACTCATAAACAAGCTATACGGATCTAGCTGATAATCACCGAACGGCTCGCACTCTTTAAAACCAAATTGAGTGTAAAGCTTTTGCGCAGGTAAAAATGCTTTTGCTGTTCCAGTTTCTAGACTTAACTTTTTATACCCTCGCAGTGTTGCTTGCTCAATAATATGCGTGAGTAACTTAGCGGCTATACCTTGGCGTAAATAACTGCTTGAGGTGCGCATTGATTTAATTTCGCCATGCGTTGTATTAAGCATTTTTAATGCGCCAACACCCGCCAAATTATTATCAATCCATAAGCTATAAAAGATTATATTGAGCTAAGTGAGTTTAGTTACATCCAGTGCATGTACGCTCTCAACAGGTGAGTGTTTTAGCATATCGTTATGATGCGCTTGTAATAGTTTTATAACCTCAGGGTTTGAAAGCTCACCTGTTTTAATTTTCATTTATAGCTCATTTTTTAGTGTATTAATATTTATTGTAAAGCGCTAATAACTTAACATTCAATTCATCATTATTAGAAGCTAAAACGCTACCTACTGATTTTGGGTTATCTAAATCCCCTACTTGCACCTCAAACGTTTTATTATCAAAGCTATCAATAAAAATATATCTTTCTTTTTGTTCATCAAAAAAGGATGCAAAATTATCTGTAATAGACATTTCAAATTTCATGTCACTTTCCTCATAAACACAAATTAATGCCTACACCTATGCTTAACTAACTTAAAAATATCATATTTATATAACTGGTTTATGCAGCTAGCTTCCAAACCACAAACGCAACAGCAAAACCAACCAAGTACACTAAGCCTAACCAGGTTAAGCTGCGCAATAGTACGCTGTGTTTAATGGCGGGCTCTGAGCGCACTAGGCTAAAGTTAAGCCATGCAAAAACGGGGGTAGTGACAAAAGCAAGTGTCATGGCAAAGGTAAGCATGGGGCCCAGGGCCGATTTAAAAAATAAAATAACGGCCATACCGGCAAAGGCCTGCAGTACTAACCAAATATTTAAACTGTGTTTAGATTGCTTAAAGCCAAGTAGTTTATGTGACTCGTTAAGCGTACGGGCGTAGCCATCAAGCACGGTGAGTGTAGTACCAAACATACATAAAAAAGCAATGGCTGATACAAGTGGCCTTGCCCACTCGCCAATAGTCAGTGCATACATATCAATAAGCTGTTTAGCAAAGGCAACACCGCCAAGCTCAATACTGCTGCTTTGCCCATATTGCACCAGCACACCTAAGCTAAAAAATACCAATGCTAAACAGGCTGTTAGCCAATAGCCTACGTTAAAATCGAATAAGCCTTGGCTTTTAGTAACCGTTTGCTGAGTTTGTTTTTCTTTAAGCCAAAGCGAACTAAGGGCTGATATTTCTATGGGTGCTGGCATCCAGCCCATTAACGCGACCATAAAGCTCAGCATAGCCAGCTCGTACGGAGACGGGCCAACATAATCAGCTGGCGCCATTGGGCCGTTACTAAACGCGATAACCAGTGCAATAACAGTAGCAAGCGTTAATAGTCCCATAATGCCTTTAGCAACGCTGTCGAGCGCTTTAAAGTGCCCAAGTAATAAAATAGCTAAACACACACCGAGCAATATCCAACACAGTAGCGTGACTTCTATCACTATTGGCAGTGCATAATGAAGCAAGCTTGCAGTCAGTAATAACACCCCTGCGGTATTAACTATGGCGGCCAGTATATTTAAGCCAATAAAACTATAAAAATAGACAGGGCCTTTATTTTTATAGCCTTCTACTAAACTGTTTTTGGTTGCTAAGGTGTATTCCATACCAAAGCGAAAAAACGGGTACTTTAATACGTTAACAACGAGAATTAGCCAAAACAGTTGCCAGCCAAATAGCGCGCCAGCTTGAGTAGATGCAACTAAGTGAGAGCCGCCAATTGCTGCGGTTGCCATTAAGATACCAGGGCCTAGTGCGCCCAATCGAGATTTCCAAGAGGTGTGTGTTTGCTGCATTAATTTCTCAAATTATGTGTATTATTCGCTCTGGTTATTAATTTTCATAATTAATAACACCGAAGGCTGCATAACTTACCTAAATTAAAGGCAATAAAAAAGAGCCGTAAGGCTCTTTTTTATAGTACTTTGGGACTAAATCTTATTTTAGTTCCATCTCTTGGATGATTTCGTGCGCTATTTCTGGCGTTGTGCTTACAGGCTTTTCGTGTAAATTTGCTTTTATTTGCCCTTTTCGATGTTTTAGTGCTGCATCGAGTTTTTTAGCTGCGCTTGCAATCGCCGGGTACATAACTTCGTTTTCCCCTTTTACCGATATACGCGCACCTTCGTAATTTGTGCTAATTTCTGCTTGGATTTTGTGATGCTCTTTAGACAATATAATGTCGAGTGCGATAAGTGATGGAAAGTGGCTCTCGATTTTTGAAAACTTTTCGTTGATATGCTCTCTAATAGAGTTAGTAACGTCTACATGGTGACCAGAAAGATTAATTTTCATAGGGTATCCTTTTATTTGTTACCTCATAAATAGTATTGGGGGCTATTTAGATTAACACAAGGAAAAAGCACTGATTTTTGAAATTAATTTGTTACTTAAACTGATTTAAATTATAAGTTGTGCAAAGTTTATGCAAAGCCCATAAACTATGGGCTTTCAGACGTCTAGCCTTTAGCGTTTAGTCTGTGTACGAACAGCAATAGTCAGCAAAATCACTCACTTTTACTTTAAAGCTAACATTGGCATCAACATTAAATGATTCGCCTGCGATAAATGTTTTCCACTGCGTTTCGCCAGGTAATAAAATGTCCCACTGGCCGCCTAATAGCTCCATGAGTTCTTTTTTACTGGTATCAAATACAAATTCACCTGGTTGCATAAAACCTAGCGTTTTGGTTGTGCCATCGTTAAATACCACGGTACGGCTTGATACTTTACCGTCAAAATACACGTTCGCTTTTTTAATTACGCTTACATTTTCAAACTGAGACATTTTAGCTCCTGCTATTAATTTAAGATTTTTGTTTATAAATTTTATCGCACTACCTTGCCTGATAGAAAAATGCCTTGCAAGGAAAGCGCTGTGAAAATTACTCATCAAGAAGCAAAAGTTTAAAATAAAAATATTATGGCGGAAATAGACTTTGGGCAAAGGGTTATGAACCTCTAACAGAGCTTTTAGTAATCTATACACAAAGAGAACTAAGAGGAGCTTCGCTTTAGAGAAAGTGTTAAAACCCATAAAAGGCAGAAATAGCCTTAGCTAATTTAAGCATTATTAGAATTATCAGTAATTAGATTATCGTGATCTGGAGGTAAATCACTGAGCTTTATTGATTCCATAATCCGCTGTTGTGATTCAAGTGCATGCTTAGCCCATTTTTTATGTTTATCTGAGCGGTCAACACGATGGTTAAACTTTACTTCTAAAAAAGCATGCTCACTTAATGGCAAACAATAAAAATCGTGATGAGAGTGCCTATTACTTTTTTTTACTTGGTAAAATACCCATTGGCGATCATTAATAATTACCTCTTTAGCCGCAGGCAGTGGCGGATAACCATAAGATTCAACGCGCCCTAAAATTTCCTTTTTAAGTGCCTCACCTTGCCATGGGTTTGCTCTTTTATTCGACTCTAGCTTAGTATCATTTTGAAGCTTAGTGTTATAACCATCTGACCCCCAATGATAATTATCATACTCATCAATCACAAAGCGTTTTAATTGCATAGTATCAAGAACATTGATTTTATTGGTTTGCTTAATTCTTAGTTGGCAACTAAGCATCCCATACTCACTACTGGGCAAATAACTAACTGGTGGTAAATACATCCAATTTTCAGTGAGCATATGCACGTATTCATGATGTAAATAGTTTTTTTTGTGTTGGTCAAACCAGCTTGTTGAATTGTAAGGGAACGATATATCAATAGTAGACGGTACAGCTGCGACATTGCTATCAGGTACATCGAGTGTTAATAGCTTATCTTCTAAAATAAAGCGATAATAGATGCAATTTTCAAAATTGGGCCCGCCAATAAAACCACGATAAAACGCCTTGGCTAAATTAAACACTTTTAGAATTGTCAGCAATTAAATTATCGTGCTCGGGGGGTAAATCACTGAGCTTTATTGATTCCATAATCCGCTGTTGTGATTCAAGTGCATGCTTAGCCCATTTTTTATGTTTATCTGAGCGGTCAACACGATGGTTAAACTTTACTTCTAAAAAAGCATGCTCACTTAATGGTAAACAATAAAAATCGTGGCGAGAAAGAACATTACCTCTGCACTCTTGGTAAAACACCCACTGGCGATTATTAATAATTATCTCTTTAGCCGCCGGTAATGGCGGTTGACCATAAACCTCAATCCGCCCTGATATTTCTTCTTTCAGAGCTTCACCTACCCATGGATTTGCTCTTTTACTCGATTCTAACGTAGTATCATTTTTAATTTTAGTATTGTCACCATCAGGTCCCCAATGGAAGTTATCGTATGAATCAATTACAAAATGCTTGAGTTGCTTAAAGTCCTGTACATTTATTTTTGGGGTTTGTTTAATCCTTAGCTGGCAACTAAGCATGCCATACTCATTACTGGGAAAATAGCTTACTGGCGGTAAGTACATCCAATTTTTAGTAAGCATATGCACGTATTCATGATATAGATAATTTTTTTTATGCTGGTTAAACCAAACCTTTGAATTATATGGAAATGAAATATCCATAGGCTTTTGAACTGCGGCAACATTACTGTAGGGTACATCAATTGTAAGTAGCTTATCTTCTAAAATGAGGCGATGGTGAACACAATTTTCAAAATTGGGCCCACCGACAAAGCCACGATAAAAAGCTTTAGCTAATTTGATCATAACCGTGCATCCGTAATCGGTAGAGTTTTAATAAACTTTCTTACTGCATCGGCCTTGTCATTATAGCCAAGCATTTGCAGTTGGTCAGCGTAAGTGACTAGACCTAAAAATGGCAAAGTGTGTGGGCTTGCTGCAGCATCATCTCCTGTAACTAAGCCCTTAAACTTCATCGATCGAACAAGACTGCTTGACGATAAGTCATTAAAGCCGGCTAAGTTAGGCACTAAGTCATAAGGATTGTTACGCACCGCAACAACTTTTAATCCGGTACTATGGGCAATACGTTTTAAACGCTCGATATTTGAGCCTGAGCCATGCACGGCTAATTGTTGGCCTTTAAGTGACTTACCATAATATATACGATAGTGTTCTAGAGCCGCGCAAAAAATGATTGCCCCTTGACTGTGTGCTAACCATTTAACCTGCTTACCTTGCTGGTTATTTTGTGCCAGCACAGCTGCTAAATGTTGAGCGTTATGGGATTTAGTACCTAAGCGTTTATCAAACGCACATTCTACCAAATCTAGCTTTGGTCGATCAGTTGGGTTATGAAACAGCGTATAAGCTTTTATGCCGTCGCCCTCATATGCGCTATCAAGGTGGGTGCCCATTAGCCATGTGGCTTTGGTAAGCTCATTTTGCATACCATTGACCGCCGCATGCTGCGTATTAACTTGAGTAGTCGCTGTTGGAATATTTCCCCATGCGCCTTTGACTTGTTCTATCTCTTCTTCACCCATAGCCCTATCATAAGTATGGTTACTTCGTCTTTTTACCTCATAAAGCATGGTGCGCTCTGCAGCAAAGTTACTTTTTGCTCCCTGCAATTGCTTATCGAAAAGTATATCTTCTAAATTTATAAAATTATTTTTAAGTGAGTATTCAATTAAAAAATGATAATTACGAAATGGGTATTTTGTCCGCCATAAACGTCGCAGAGGGTTACGGCTATGCTTAATTGAGTTTGTAGCATTAGGGTTCGCGCATATTTGAATAATATCGGCGCATACCATTTTTAAATCATAGTCATTGAGCTGCGATAGCATAGCGAGAGCTTGGCAAGTAAATTTAACTTTACTAAATGGGAAGTTAACGGGGAGCTTAACACCAAAATCTCGACAGCTAAGCGCGTCGAGAGGGATTACAGAATGAGCATTGATAGTTTTATTGAGTTTAGACCAAGACATATTGCTTCCTTGTAATTGAGTCTGTGCCCAAAATGATACCGTAAATGAATTTTTAGAGCAAAAATAATTTTATGATGTATTTACTCTTTGTTTGCATATTTTTCGATCTTAGCAAGTATTTTAAATGTTTATTAATTAGATCTAAAAACCAAACAAAAAAGCCCGCCCTGTTTTACACAGGGCGGGCTTTTAAATATTAAAGCTAACGATTAAAACAGTTCGTTTGCTTTATTTACAATGTTCTCTACTGTAAAGCCAAAGTACTCAAATAGCTCACCAGCAGGTGCCGACTCACCAAAGGTAGTCATACCTACTACTGCGCCATTAAGGCCCACGTATTTGTACCAGTAATCAGCAATACCTGCTTCTACTGCTACGCGGCGTGTAACGGCTGCCGGTAGTACGCTTTCTTTGTACTGTGCGCTTTGCTCTTCAAATACATCAGTAGATGGCATAGATACAACACGTACCTTTTTACCTTGGCTGCGTAGCTCTGTTGCAGAGTCTTGTGCTAGTTGCACCTCAGAACCTGTTGCAATAATAATTAGCTCCGGTTCGCCGTCACAGCTAAGGATGTAACCACCCTTTTTAACATCTGCTAATTGCTGAGCGTCACGCGCTTGTTGCTCAAGGCCTTGGCGAGTAAAGATAAGTGATGTAGGACCATCTTTACGCTCAATAGCTTGTTGCCATGCAATTGCCGACTCAACTTGGTCACACGGGCGCCAGTTGTATAAGTTTGGCGTTAAACGCATGCTAGCAATTTGCTCTACCGGTTGGTGAGTTGGACCGTCTTCACCTAGGCCGATTGAATCGTGCGTGTATACAAAAATGCTTGGTTGCTTCATTAGTGCAGCCATACGTACCGCATTTTTTGCGTATTCAACAAACATTAAGAACGTTGCACCGTAAGGAATAAAACCTTTATGAAGGGCAATACCATTCATAATTGCCGACATACCAAACTCACGTACACCGTAGTAAACGTAGTTACCGCTTGCATCGTCTGCCGTTAGCCCTTTAGAGCCATCCCAAATTGTTAAGTTTGATCCAGCTAAATCGGCTGAGCCCCCCATGAACTCTGGTAATAACGGGCCAAATGCATTTAATGCATTTTGCGACGCTTTACGAGATGCAGGGTTTGCAGGGTTTGCTTGTAGTTGCTCTATGTACGCTTGAGATTTTTCAGCCCAATCGCCTGGAAGTTCGTTATTAATACGGCGCTTATATTCAGCTGCAAGCTCTGGGAATGCCTTTGCGTATGCTGCAAATTTTTCGTCCCAGCTAGATTCAAGCTGTTGACCTTTTTCTTTGCTATCCCACTGTGCGTAAATATCATCAGGGATTTCAAATGCACCGCCAGACCAGCCTAAAAATTCGCGAGACGCTGTAATTTCGTCATCACCTAATGGCGCACCGTGACAATCGTGGCTACCAGATTTGTTAGGTGAACCGTAACCAATCACTGTTTTACAACAAATTAGTGATGGTTTGTCGGTAACACTTTGAGCCTCTGCTATTGCAGCACTAACAGCATCGCTGTCGTGGCCATCAACGTCACTTATTACATGCCAGCCGTACGCTTTAAAACGTGCTGGTGTATCGTCGCTAAACCAACCTTCTACTTCACCATCGATTGAAATACCGTTGTCATCCCAAAAAGCTACTAACTTGCCAAGGCCTAATGTGCCAGCAAGTGAACATGCTTCATGAGAAATACCTTCCATTAAACAACCATCACCCATAAATGCATACGTGTAGTGATCAACAATGTCGTGACCTTCACGGTTAAATTGTGCAGCAAGCGCTTTTTCAGCAATCGCCATACCTACCGCATTTGTGATCCCCTGACCTAGTGGGCCCGTAGTAGTTTCAATTCCTGGTGCATAACCGTACTCAGGATGGCCTGGCGTTTTAGAATGCATTTGACGGAAGTTTTTAATTTCATCAAGTGGTAAGTCGTAACCAGTTAGGTGCAATAGAGAATAGATAAGCATTGAACCGTGGCCGTTTGAAAGAATAAATCTGTCACGGTCAGCCCACTCTGGATTAGTTGGATTATGCTTTAGATAATCGCGCCATAATACTTCTGCGATATCGGCCATGCCCATTGGGGCTCCAGGGTGGCCAGATTTGGCCTTTTGTACTGCGTCCATTGACAAGACGCGAATAGCATTTGCAAGTTCTTTGCGAGATGGCATGAATTCTCCTACCTTTATGTGTATTTGCGCGGGTACTTATGTGTTCGTTAATACCCTTAAGTAACTTAAGAGCTGTTATAGCAACCATTCTTACTTAATGTGGGTGCAGTGTGCAATTAAAAACCCCATAAAAATGGGCTATTATGAATATTTTTTAAGACCAAAAAGTTATTACTCATTTTATTTAGACGTCTAGGCGTAAAAACACTATGCAAGGTGTTTTGTTTTAGATAAAATACGCCCCTTAATTTTTTAGCGCTAATACCGACGTTTGTGAAGCGCAATATTTGTGAGCAGAAATACAATGGCAAAACATTTATTTACTTCTGAATCTGTTTCTGAAGGTCATCCGGATAAAATCGCCGATCAAATCTCTGATGCGGTACTTGATGCTATCCTAGAGCAAGACTCTCATGCCCGTGTTGCGTGCGAAACTTACGTAAAAACCGGTATGGTTATGGTTGGTGGTGAAATTACCACTAGCGCATGGGTTGATATTGAAGAAATTACACGTAAAACAGTACGTGAAATTGGCTACACGCATTCAGACATGGGTTTCGATGCAGACTCGTGTGCAATTTTAAACACAATTGGTAAGCAGTCTCCTGATATTAACCAAGGTGTTGACCGTACTAGCCCAGAAGAACAAGGTGCTGGCGACCAAGGCTTAATGTTTGGTTATGCATGTAACGAAACAGAAGTACTAATGCCTGCGCCAATTACTTACTCACACCGTTTAGTAGAGCGCCAAGCGCAAGTACGTAAAAGCGGCGAGCTTAACTGGTTACGCCCAGATGCAAAATCTCAAGTAACTTTTGCATACGAAAACGGCAAGCCAGTAGGTATTGATGCAGTTGTACTTTCTACTCAGCACGCAGAAGAAATTTCGCAAAATGACTTAGTAGAAGCCGTGATGGAAACCATCATTAAGCCAGTACTTCCTGCCGAGCTTATTACTAGCGCGACTAAATTTTTCATTAACCCAACGGGTCGTTTTGTAATTGGCGGACCAATGGGCGACTGTGGTTTAACAGGTCGTAAAATCATCGTAGATACATACGGTGGTATGGCACGTCACGGTGGTGGTGCTTTCTCAGGTAAAGATCCATCAAAAGTTGACCGCTCAGCTGCATACGCTGCACGTTACGTAGCTAAAAACGTAGTGGCTGCAGGCCTTGCTGATAAGTGTGAGCTACAAGTATCTTACGCAATTGGTGTGGCAGAGCCTACCTCTATCAGCGTTGAAACCTTTGGTACGAGCAAGCTTGAAGAAGGTCGTTTAATTGAGCTTATTCGTGAGCACTTTGACCTACGCCCTTACGGCTTAATTCAAATGCTTGATTTAGAGCGCCCTATCTACCAACCAACAGCGGCATACGGTCACTTTGGTCGTGACGAATTCCCATGGGAACGTACAGATAAAGCAGACGCACTTCGCGCAGCTGCTGGCCTTTAAGCCAAAATGCATTAAATAATAAACGGCCCTTTTAAGGGCCGTTTTTATATCTAAAGCAAAGGCTAATTATGCGCTTTATATCAATTGCATTAATTTAGTTATTTATCATAGCACCCAGTAAAGAGTGCAATAACAAAGGAATTTACGGCGTACAGTTATTTTATATAAATAATTTTAACGCAGTCAGTGCGCTATTTAATACGCTAAACTAATCGTGTTTTGAATTAAATTGGTATTAGCTAGCCCTCGAATTTCGTACGGTTTTAGGTATATACTCTTTGCATAATAAAAGCTTAAGGGATAAGTAAATGGCCAATAATTTTCGCGTTATGTTTGTAGGGCTCGCCGAGGGCACTGAGGCTAAAACGGCCTGCGTTAATTTAGCAAGTAAACTAAAAACGTCTGAAGATAAAGTAACTCAGTTTTTTAATGGCAAAGCACTCTTTGCACCTAGCAATAAAGACAAAGCCTTAAAGCAGGCCAAATTACTGGCAAGCCTAGGCATTAAAAGTAAGTTACAAGCCACAGGTGAGCTGCCCACTCAAAGCCCTAGCGCAGCTAGTCAGCGCGATGAACGGATTTTTGATGCCCTTGATTACATAACAAGCAGCCTGATCCGCCTAGAAGAAAAACTAGAAGAGCTAGAACAAAGGCTTCCAAGCAATGAGCTAAAAAGCCCTACAGACGAAAGCGATGACTGGCAAGAAGATGATCTTATGCTTGACGAGCAGCTCGATGAACCCGTTAAAACGCGTAGCAATACTTTGTTATATTCACTGATTGCCACTGCCGTTTTACTACTTATTGTGCTTGCTGTTTACTTAGCTTTTCCTGATTTAGTGTCTAATTAATCAAAGGTGCGTAATTACAATGAGCAATAAACGTACACACATACGCCAATCTATTCGCCAATTACGCAATAATCTATCAAAAAAACAGCAAGAAAAAGCCGCGGCACAGCTAAAGTTGAATTTTACTCAACAGCTAAATAGCGATAAAACAGCCTCAAAAAAACATATAGCCATTTACTTTAGTAACGATGGAGAATTAGATACCTCATTGTTAATTAATGAGTTATGGCAACAAGGCCACTCCCTTTACTTACCCGTTATACACCCATTTAATGGGGCTACTTTGCTGTTTCAACGCTATGAAAAAAACTCACCCATGAGAGCAAATCGCTATGGTATCTTGGAGCCTAAGCTGAACTGCTCTCAAATATGCCCATTAACTGATTTAGATTACTTACTGATGCCACTTGTAGCATTTGATAATCAAGGTAATCGATTAGGAATGGGGGGTGGATTTTACGATAAAACACTGGCGCAATTACACGCTTACAATTGGCAAAAACCGCAACTTATAGGCTTAGCACACAGCTGCCAAAAAGTAGATGCACTGCCAATTGAATCGTGGGATGTTCCACTTAAAACCATTATTACTCCCGATAAAATTTATCGCTGGTAATAAACACCCACTACACATTTGAAATATGAGCATAACAATGACGCAAGACGAATTAAAAAAAGCAGCTGCGTGGGCTGCACTCGAGTTTGTAAAAGAAAACACCATTGTTGGTGTGGGGACAGGCTCTACCGTAAATCATTTTATTGATGCCCTAGGCACAGTAAAAGACACCATAACGGGTGCGGTATCTAGCTCTGAGGCTTCAACAGCGCGTTTACACGCATTAGGTATTGAAGTGTTTGAGCTAAACGATGTAGATGCTCTTGATGTATACGTAGACGGCGCAGATGAAATTAATGCCCAAAACGAAATGATCAAAGGCGGCGGCGCAGCACTTACCCGCGAAAAAATAGTTGCAGCCGTTGCAAAACAATTTGTTTGTATTGTTGATGACACAAAATTAGTAGATACATTGGGTGACTTCCCGCTTCCGGTAGAAGTTATACCCATGGCACGCAGCTACGTAGCGCGTGAATTATTAAAACTTGGTGGCGACCCTGTGTACCGCCAAGGCGTAGTAACCGATAACGGTAACGTTATTTTAGATGTACACAATTTAAGTATTAGTAATGCCAAACAACTTGAAACACAAATTAATTCAATTGTTGGCGTAGTTACCAACGGCCTATTTGCGATGCGCGGCGCTGATAAAGTGATTATCGGCACTAAAAATGGGCCACAAATTAAATAGGATGAGGTTATGAGTAAGGTATCGTTAGCAAAAGACAAAATTAAAATTCTCTTGCTTGAAGGTGTTCACCAAAGCGCAGTAGAAACGCTTAAACGTAATGGTTACAGCAACATCGACTACGTAAAAACATCGCTACCTGAGGACGAACTTAAAGAGCGTATTAAAGATGTGCACTTTGTAGGGCTTCGTTCTCGTACTCATATTAACCAAGCAGTTTTAGACTCAGCTGAAAAGCTAGTAGCCATTGGTTGTTTTTGTATTGGTACTAACCAAGTTGACTTAAACTCAGCTCGCGAGCGCGGTATTGCGGTATTTAATGCACCGTTTTCAAACACTCGTTCAGTGGCTGAACTTGTACTTGGCGAAATACTATTACTATTACGTGGTATTCCAGAGCGTAATGCAGCAGCGCACCGTGGCGGCTGGTTAAAAACAGCAACCGGCTCGTTTGAAGCGCGTGGTAAAACGCTCGGGATTATTGGTTACGGCCACATAGGTACACAGCTTGGTATTATGGCTGAAAACATAGGTATGAACGTAGAGTATTACGACATTGAAGATAAGCTCTCTTTAGGTAATGCAACACAAATTCATAACCTAACACAGCTTTTACAGCGCGCTGATATTATTAGTTTACACGTACCAGAAACACCGCAAACTAAAAACCTAATTGGCACAGCAGAACTTGCCGTAATGAAGCAAGGCTCAATACTAATTAACGCTTCACGCGGTACTGTAGTGGATATTGATGCACTTGCCGAAGCACTTAGCGAGAAAAAGCTAAGCGGCGCAGCTATTGATGTATTCCCTGTTGAGCCAAAATCTAACGAAGAAGAATTTGTATCGCCACTGCGTGAATTCGACAACGTTATTTTAACGCCGCACATTGGTGGTTCAACCCAAGAAGCGCAAGAAAACATTGGTATTGAAGTAGCCGGTAAATTAGCTAAATACTCAGATAATGGTTCAACTATTACAGCGGTTAACTTCCCTGAGGTTTCGCTACCAGAGCTTGCTAACCGTAGCCGCTTATTGCACGTACACCACAACCGCCCTGGCGTACTTACACAAATTAACCAAGCGTTTGCCCAGCACGGTATTAACATTGCCGCTCAGTACTTACAAACTGATGAATCAATTGGTTATGTAGTTATTGACGTAGATACCGATCAGTCAGAAGTTGCACTTAAAGAGCTAAGCGCAGTAGAAGGTACAATTAGAGCGCGTATTCTTCACTAAAAGATGAAGTGTAAAAAATAATTAAATAAACACCGTGTTTAAAATAAATACGGTGTTTTTTTTATTTTAAAGCTAACTTAACTTTAGGCTCTCATTTCAACGCATTTAGCTAGGTGCCCATTATAAACCTTGAGTAGCGCCTTGCTTAAACAGTTTCAAGTTTTCATAACCACTTATACTTTCACAGCTGATGCTATCCTCGCATTTACCTCCTTTAATACGACTCGATACGGCGGTTCGCATACTAGGCATATTTTTTATATTAGTGATAAAATTACCCATTGTTTGCTTTTCTCTGACAACGGTTATACGC
This sequence comes from Pseudoalteromonas agarivorans, assembly GCF_024518735.1. Classification (NCBI taxonomy): domain Bacteria; kingdom Pseudomonadati; phylum Pseudomonadota; class Gammaproteobacteria; order Alteromonadales; family Pseudoalteromonadaceae; genus Pseudoalteromonas; species Pseudoalteromonas agarivorans. The sequence continues at coordinate 189,401 of NZ_JANIGJ010000005.1, read as the reverse complement.
TCAATATCTTTATTTTCAGGCTCTCTTGGTAAATCAATGCCTAAAGAGGCAAGCTTTAGTTTTGCCCTTGGGTCTTTTATAGCCGCCTTTTTATAATGCTTAATTGCTTTTTCTTTATTGGATTGACCTAAAATTGCTGATTCATACACTTTAGCTAGTAAAAAATTTGCCCTCACATAGCCCTTATTTGCTGCCAGTTCTAGCTTTTCTTTTGCTTCTAAAGCATCATCATTTGTCGGGTTATTAGTTAGCATATATGCTGCAATATAATAATTTGCTTTTGGTAACTTTTTAGCGGCGTGTCGTAAGTTTGTAAAGCCAAGGCTTCTATTAACTTCACCACCTTGGCCTTCAATCATCATTATGCCAAGTTTAAACTGGCTATTAGGCAGCCCCCAACGAGCGGCTTCATAAAAGTACCTTCTTGCTTTTTTTAAATCTTGCTCTACACCATAACCATTATAATAAAAAGTGCCCAACATCTCTTGAGCAAGTGGGATCTGTTGACGTGAGTATCGCTTTAGTTTTTTAAACTCTTCCTTACATTTTTCTGAAGAGCATGACTCCACCTTGATATTGTACTCAAAATTAGTTTTTGCTGATAAGGTAGGCGAAAGTGATAAGGTTATTACTTGGGTAAGAATTAAAAATAAGCGCATAATTAGGTCCATTTCCGTATGTATAATTAATACACTAGCCAAACAGAGACTAAAAAACAAGCAGTTCAACCAATGAAAAAGCATTTAAAAACAGATTATTATATTGCACAAAAAAGCGTGAGATATACCCACGCTCTAACAACTTCATTGTTTGCAGCCAACCATATAGGCAACTACAAAGCTAAAACGACTTTACTCGCCTTTAACTTCTAAATTAACAAATTTAACTAGCTCTTCTGGCTGGCCAGCTAACATCATTATTTGCTGGTTTACTTCCATCATGGTTTTACCTTCAGGCAATTTTGCCGATATGCTTAATGAGTTTAAACCTTTGGCAAAATCAGTTAGCGCCTGTGCAATTTCTTCAGTTACGGGAGCTTGCTGTAACTGTTGCTGTAGCGTCATTTGCATTTGCTCAAGCGTCATACCTTGTTTTTCAAGCTCGCTCACAAATAGCTCTTTTAATTTGCCTTGGTTATTAAGTACTAAATTAATATTTCGTGGCTCAAGCTTACTCATAGCTTGCATAACTAAGGTTTGCTGTTGTAACTCTTGCTCGTACGTAAGTGGCGTGTCACCTGCTTCTTGCTGCGCTTTGCTTATAGCAAGGGATGCATCCATTAATGCTTTAGAGTTAGCAAGGCCTACATCCATATTAAAACTAGCAATATCTTTTGCATCTAGTTTTAAAACCACGTCACTGTCGCCAGATTGTTCATCGTAATCGAGTGATGAGCTTAAGTCGTAACTTGCAGAGGCAAGCATTTCGTTTGTATCAGCAGGTAGTTTTGCTACAAAGTCCTTATCAAACTGAAAGCTTTTTACTGTAAACGATGTATGTGGCGATATTTTATCGGTTTCATAACCGGTTACTTCAATACTTTGAATATGCGCTACGTTATCACCTTCAGGGCTAATTACTTCCATGTTAGTAATTTCAACACTTTGAGAAATAACACTTGCCGATAAACCCGCGTATTTAAATGTTGCACCGGTTTGATCGCTCACTAAAGCAAGCTGCTTGTCTACTTCGGTACGTACTTCTTGAGTTGCTACATAGTTTGCGTAGCTAACACCGCCTACGCCAGCTGCAACAATGGCTATGGCTATTACGAGTTTTTTCATGCTATTTCCTTATTCTGATCTGTATATAAATTGTGTTTGCTCAAGAGTAACATTGCACAGCAGCCGCTGTAAGCGTTAATTAATTAAACTCAGTAACTCGTGCACGGTTTTTACTGGCGTAATTTTAGCTCCTAGTCCTTCCATCGATTTATGGTAATTACGAAACGGAATAAATATTTCAGTAAACCCATGCTGAGCCGCTTCTTTAACCCGTGGTACACCGCTGTCGATTGGGCGCACATCGCCGTTTAAACTAAGCTCACCCATAATGCAGGTTGTACGCGGTACAACAAACTCGTTTAAGCTGCTTAAAAGCGCGGTTACTAACGCTAAATCAATACAGGTTTCGGTTTCATCGATTCGTAAGCCGCCCACAATATTAAAAAACGTATCGTGAAATATTTTAGTTTTGGTGTGTTTGCGTAAAATACCAGTGAGCATTTTTATTCGGTTCATGTTTAAACCCACGCACACACGCTGCGGAAATTCGGCTTCGGTTTCGGTGGTTAAACATTGAATTTCGAGCAATAAATTACGGTTACCTTTTCGGATACACGTAATAGTAGAGCCTGGTGATTCAGTACTTGATCCCGATAAAAAAATCTCGCTGGGGTTATCAACACTTAGCATGCCGCGTTCGCACATTTTAAAAATGCCTACGGTATCAATATCACCAAAACGGTTTTTGTTAGCTCTAAGCGTACGTACCTGTCCATCATTCGTGTCAATGTGCAATAAGGCATCCACTATATGCACTAATGTTTGCGGCCCTGCAATTTCGTTGTTTTTATTTACATGGGCAATAATAAACATAGTGACATCGTTTTGCTTACAATACTGAGTAAGCGCTTGTGCGGCACTTTTTACTTGCGAAGGCGAACCAGGGCTGCCATTTGCAGTGTCGGTTACAACCGCCTGAATAGAGTCGATAACAGCAAACTTAATTTTATTTTTATCAAGCTCTTCAATAATGGTTTCTACGCTAGTTTCAGAAAGTAAATAAAGCTCATCGGCGTTATAGTTAAGCTTTAAGCGGTTTACACGGTTTTTAAACTGCGACAACGACTCCTCAGCAGTACAGTAAAGTGATGGCATACGCTGCGACATTCTGGCTACTAAATCAGATAACAGCGTTGTTTTACCTGCCCCTGGGTCGCCCGATATAATATTAACCGAGCCCGTGGTCACGCCGCCGCTTAGTACACGGTCAAGCTCGCCTATTTCTGTTAGCTGCTTTTCGGCCTCGGTGGTGGCTACATCATCAATTTTTTTAGAGCCGCCACCAATGCCACCTGCATAACCACCAACGGTTGCTCGCGCAGCGGCTTTTTTACTTTGCCCTGCAGAGGGTTTAAATTCTGCCAACGTGTTCCACGCACCACAGCGACACTGACCTTGCCAACGTTGATAGTTCATACCACACTCTGTACAAACAAATTCTACTTTTGCCGCTTTAGCCATTTATAACCTTACCTACTATTCTTTAATTTAAAATGCATACATTTAGTTGTTTATTTTATCATGGGGAGAACGACATAGCAGCGCTACATTGCTAAAGCCAATCAAGGATCTATATTAGAAACAAACACATGTAATTTTCTCTTTTACTTTAAGTTAGGGCATACTTATTGCTTTTAAATACTTTAAAGTAACTTGCCAACAAATTGGCATTTAACACATAATAACAAGAGTTAAACTGTACTTACACGAAAAATCGTACCTATATTAATAACATAGCACGATGTTACGTTTATTGAATTTTTCAAATAAATGGACTTTACAGTATACCTACTTTTCAATTAGACGGTGACGATTTATAAATGGCTGAAGACATACTGCTCAAACACGAAGACCTCGTAAATGAGCTAAAAACCTATTTAGGTAACGCAAAGTTCGACCTAATTTTCAAATCTAAAACGGCAGGTTTAACAAAGCCTGAGCAGTTTTTAATGAAAATGGAAATGTCGCGCCTATCTCAGCCAGTTGCCCGTTTTGTTGACCTGCGAGGCTTAGTAACAGGCCAAGTTCGCCCGTATGAGCACAATGGTAAACAGCACTTTATGGATGACACCGCCATAGAAGTATTTGAGGCAGCCTTAAAACAACACGGCGGCTATACTTTAGCGGTATACGAAGCGGTAATGAATACCGAAAACAACCATCGCGTATTACAAAAACAAGCACAAGAGCAAAGTGATACACAAGTTGAAAACGACACTCTGACTACCAGCGTAATAAAATTTGCCTCTTATGAAAGCCGCTCTGAGGAGCGAATGAACTACTCGATTAAAGTTAAAATTGAGTACAACGATAAGAAAAACATTGCCGCGAGTACCTCAGATATCTCTTTGAGTGGTTGTAAAATTAAGCTTCCTACCCGCCAAATTATAAAAAAAGGGCAGCTAATTGCCATGCGGCTAGTAGGGCTTGAGCAAGATTTTGAGCTAGGCCTTAAAAATGGCATTCAATATGAAGTAGTTGCAGTTGAAAATATATCTCGTGAATATAACCACATTCGTTTAAAGCGTACTTTTATAGAAAAAAATGAAGCATTCGATAATTTTTTAGATAGCTTTATAAACGGTAATAAACGCCGCTATAAAGTGAACCTAGATAACACCCTAGATGCTGTGGTTTCAAAGGGTTATGAGCAATATTATATTCCGCGCGTTACCTCTTTATACGTGTTTTTAAGTAAAAAAGGCGAACAAATTGTTCCTAGTTTAAGCCTAACCACTGAAAACAATATTTTTATTCAGCGCTATTTTACTGATGAACGAAAAGTGCCCTGCTTATATAGCATTTTAAATAATCAACGTATTAGCCAAATGCTTACCCAAGTAAACGCTGTAAAAGAAGATTACTTATATACGTTTACTCATGTTTCTGCAGGAAAAATTTATTACTACTCAGCCACGCGTACAGAGCTTAATAACAACCCTAAATTAAGAAACCTATTTTTAGGGTTTGGTAGCCAAAAAGACAGCTGGCAATGCTTTAAATTACAAGTTATGCCAAGCCACCCTGATGATTCGTTTATTCCATTATCGTTGCCTAATTCGGCGGGTAAAAACATAGAAAAGCTAAATAAGCCACCTTCTCCAAGAGTGGCTGGCCTTATAAAAGATGTAAAATACATTGCGGTTTTAACCGCCATTGGTAACAGTGAAGAACAAGCGCACTATAAGAAGCAGCCCTACGATAAGGCGTTAGTTAACCAGCTTAAACATTTTGGCCACGCTAAGCATAATAAGCCTCCTTATTTAGATATTGTGCCACTAGAGTATGTAAATTTACGCTCTCACAAACGTTACTTATATAAAACACCTGCCGAGCTTACGTTTGAGGATAAGCAGTATCAGGCTCATACTCGGGATTTTTCGGTTATGGGCTTGCAATTAGAGTCAGCCTCGCCGGTTAGCTTTAAAAAAGGCGATATTGTTTTACTGTCTTTCCCCGATTTACAAAAAATAACTAAAAAGCATAATTTAAGTGAGCTTAAATACGAAGTGATGGCAATTAGTAAGTCGTTAACGACCATTAATTTAAAAGCCAACAGAGTTGCTGACTTACCACATGCAGGGGTTAACTTTTTTACCCAATTAATTCAAAGTAATAAAGATAAATTAAAAGTGTCTGAAGAAGCCCCTAAAATAGAAGGCCTTTCTACCGCACTGAGAAATATGGTGACCAAAAGTGTGTGCCAATTCCCGCTTTATTTACATAAAGAAGCAAGCCACTTTATTCCAGGAGCCATAGGTTTTGGTTTATATGCCAGCCCAATTCACGTGATTTTACAAAATTTTGGCTTATTAAATAATAAAACTGACCTAAGCCATATTTTAACGCAGCAACAAATTATTGATGTGATCACCCCAAGCATTAAAGATCGTAGCCGACAAGACCCGCCTTTGCCGTTTACACTCGCAATTAATTTTGACCCTAAACAAGATAACATTGAAAAGGCTGTGACGAGCCAATGCGTACTAGGCGAAAACTATTCGAGCTTTAGTGAGCAAATTAGCGCAGGCGTTAAGTCTGAGCTGGTATTTGTTATGCGCTTGTACTTATCGCGAACGGGTCGCCCAGATACAGACTACCTATCAAACGAACTTAAATATGTAAGCCAATATGCAATGCACAAAGCAAAAGACATAGAAGAAGCGCTGTGGGCTGTATCTGGGGTGGGTGATATTGTAGATATAACCGACGAAGCGCTTAGCCATTTAGAGTTAGATCAAAAGCAGGTCGCTCAAATGGGCCGCAGAAAGCTGCTGTGGTTAAACCGCTTGCGCTAAGCGGCTTAATACCAATCGACTTAAAAGTTTATAGCGTGCTAAATAAAACGTTAGCGGCGTTATAAATTTCTCATGTAGAACAACTACATGTCGAAACTTATGCCTTGTTATCACGCTATTTATCTATCGCTATAAATGTCTAATAACTTAACCCGATTGGTATAACTTATTTTGGTGGTTATTCTCAGGTTACTTATTTAAGGGAATAGCCAGCATATACAGCAATTGCAGTAACGAGCCCTGACATATAGCCGCTTGAGCTTGCTCCACCACTTTTGGTTTACCATGTACGGCAACGCCTAATCCTGCTTTTTCCATCATTAGCAAATCGTTTGCACCATCGCCAATGGCTACCGTTTGCGTATTTGCTAAGCCCAGCTTTTGCTGCAGTGTTTCTAAAACAACCGCTTTTTGCTGCGCATCAACAATGGCACCAGAGACTTTTCCTGTGAGTTTATCGTTTGCAAATTCAAGCACATTAGCATGTACTTCATCTAAATTAATCAGCTGCTGTACACGCTCGGCAAAGGGCACAAACCCGCCTGATGCTATAGCAAGATACCAATTATGCTGCTTTAATATTTGGCATAACGCTTTAATACCTGGCATTAATGGTAAGGTGTTTTTTAAATCTTCAATTAAACTTTGCTCTATGCCGGCTAACTTTGCTACACGCTGATTTAAACTTTCGCTAAAATCTAGTTTGCCCGCCATTGCAAGCGCGGTTACAGAAGCCACATCGTCATATACATCTGCTAAACGTGCAATTTCATCAATGCACTCTATGGTGATGGCGGTAGAGTCCATATCCATAACCAGCAGCCCTGGCTCATATAGGTTAGGTGGCGTTGTAACTTGCACTAGCTGAAAGTCAAGCGTGTTTGCAAACTCTCTTAGCGCAAGCGGGTTAATTTTTTGCTCTGCCTCTGGGCTATAAAAACACAGAGCTGGGGCTAACCCTAAGTCGGGCTGATATTGACATACAGCGGTTACTTTAAGCGCGTGCGTTTTTAAAAAGTCGATAATACTCGTTACATGCTTTAGTTCAAAATCGCCCGCAAACGCAATACTAAATAACCCAACGGTTTTATCTGGTATTGTTTGAGCAGGAGTAAAACTCCCTTCTTTGTAATCAAACCATGTGTTTAGCGTTAAAGAATGTAATGCTTGCTCAGCAGCTGGCTGTGCCATGTTCATTTGCGACATGGGTTCTCCGTGTTTGTTATTTATTTTTCTAATTTGGCGTATCAATTAGGGTATTCATAACGCTAAATTCGCCATCGGGGTAGATTTAAGGTTATAGTTAGCGTAGTTGTAACATCAAATCAAAATGCTGTCAGTAGCATATACGGTGACTATGAAAAATAACCATATAAAAAGCCCTTTGTCTGCATCACAAAGAAAGCGAATCGTTCGCTTGTTATTGGCTGCGGGCTGTTTTGTATTACTGAGTTTTGTAGGTGTTAACAGTAGCTTTGAAAGCCACCAACTACTTTATAATAGTGCCGATAATACTGCCAAAAGCTTAACCTCATTTATGGCTCTTAATGCTAAAGAGCCTCTGCTTGCTAAAAATAAGCCACAGCTTAGAGCTTTGTGTAATGATATAAGCAAAGACGAGTTTGTACTTTCAGCCACAATTTACGATCAGCAAGGCGTACTTATAGCCAGCAGCGATCACTGGCAATCGCACCACATATTTGGCCAATTGCCAGAGTCTACCCCAGGGATTAGTAAATTAAAAACCCCATTTGTTGAGCCCGTTGTAAGCGACATAGATAAGCCTTTAGGCTTTGTATCTATTACTTATTTAACCCGCGCGGCAATATCTGACAGCCATAATCACTTTCATGATTTAGGCAGGCAAGTTTTATTAATGCTAGTAATAGCCTGTATTTTTACATGGCAGCTAGGGCGAGGCCTAAAACGTTGGCAGGTAAATCGCTATATGCAAAAAACCTCAGAGCAAGAATCGTAAAGCTGCTGAGCAAGTCCGGCTTTATTGCTATTTGGCTTTAAGCTACATAAAACTTCAAATACAGCAGGAATATGCGCAGGGGTGTTAATTTCTCCCTGATGGCCACTTAATGGCATTGAGGGCGCGTCCGTCTCAAGCACTAAATGCTGCGGTTCTATTTGAGCAATTACATCACGGGTTTTTGCTGCTCGTTCATAGGTAATAACGCCACCTACACCTAATTTAAAGCCCTGTTTAATATAATACTGTGCTTGTTGCATGGAGCCTGAGTATGCATGTATCACGCCGCCATATTTTGGCTTGCAGCGCTTAAACGCATGCGCAATTAAATCATGGCTTTGTCTGTGATGCACAATAAGCGGCAGCTTGAGCTCATTAGCAAGGGTAATGTGTTGCTCAAATAGGCTGGTTTGTTTTTCAAGGTCATCAATACTTCTATCAAGCCCGCACTCCCCTATTGCCACCAACTGCTTTTTATTGGCTTTTGCAAAATCGAATAACTGCGCTAAGTGAGCATCTTTATGCTCATCTAAAAAGTAAGGGTGAAGCCCTGCGGCAATATGTACTTGTGGGTATTTAGCTTTAAATTCAATTAGCTGCTGAGATTGCGCCAAGCTAATACCTGGCACAATAAAGCGCTCAACACCTTTAGCCATACACTCTTTTATGAGTGATCCGCGGTTTGCGTCAAACTCAGTAAAATCGAGGTGGCAGTGGGAATCTATAAACTTCACAGCGTAAACCGGTTAAGGGTTTAAACGTGTTATTTGCCAGCTATTATCTGTTTGGCGCTGATATATAAAGCGGTCGTGTAAACGATGTGCTCCACCTTGCCAAAACTCAATTTTAGAAGGGACTACGCAGTAACCGCCCCAAAAATCAGGCAATGGAATTTCACCATTAGCAAATTTACTCTTCATATTAGCAAAGGTTTCCATAAGTACTTTGCGCGATGAGACCGGCCTGCTTTGCGCTGAGGCCCATGCTGCTAATTGGCTTTCTTTAGGGCGCGATAAAAAATATTTAGCGACTGCAGCCGTCGGTAATGGTTTTGCCTCGCCGTATACAATCACTTGGCGCTCCATATGGTGCCACGGAAAGTGCAGCGATATTTTGTTATTACCTTTTAGCTCTTGCGCTTTACGTGAGCCGGTATTAGTAAAAAATACAAACCCGTTATCATCTAAATGTTTTAACAATACAATACGCTGTGAAGGTTGCCCGGTTTCATCAACCGTTGCCACAACCATGGCCGTTGGGTCTGGGATATTACTGCCCACAGCATGCTCAAGCCACGTTTCAAATTGTTTGAATGGATCATCTTGCAAGTTATCTTCGCTTAGCGCGTCTTGCAGGTATTCACGGCGGATGTCTTCGAGTTTCATAAACAAATCCTTCTCTGTTTATTAAAGCGTATGTGGGTAAGTTAAGGTCAGGCTGTTAATCGTTATAAGAGCAAAAATAAAAATGTTTTTTTTATTGTTAGTTTAATGTTGGGTTTCGTTTCACTCAACCCAACCTACGGTGCAAACCTATATATCTGCAAGTGTAGGAGTGCTGACAAGGCGAAGTGCTTTTTTATGCCAAGGAGCATACAGTTAGTATGTGACTTAGGCTAAAAAAGCACGACAACGCAGTCAAAGCGAACTACACGAGGCAGAAGGTTCACCTAAGTAGTTTAGCCTAAGACAAGGCATTCACCCCTACTTATCCCTATGAGCATACGATTTGTATGTGATTAGGGTAAGTTGGGGTGGATAACGCAGTATTAGGTTAAAATACGACGGTAATTACATTTGCTCCATGACTTCAATGCCAAGCAAATCCAATCCTGTTTTTAGTGTATCTGCCACTAAATTACATAACACTAAACGGCTGTCACGTACGTTTGGCTCTACGCCTTCTTTTAGTACTGGGCAAGCTTCATAGAATGTCATGTATAGGCTAGCTAGCTCGTATAAGTAGCTACATAGTACGTGCGGAGTAGCCTCAGAGATCATTAAATCAAGGACTTCTTCAAGCTGAAGCAGTTTAAGCGCGAGTGCTTTTTCTTGCGGCTCGGCTATGGCTACATCTGCATTTAGCGTAGCGGCATCGACACCTGATTTACGGAAAATACTGCGCACACGAGTATAAGCATATTGTAAGTAAGGTGCTGTTGCGCCTTCAAAGCTTAACATGGTGTCCCAGTTGAATATGTAATCGCTGGTACGATGCTTAGAAAGATCAGCGTATTTAACAGCGCCAATACCTACTTTACGCGCAATTTCGCTGCGATCATGATCTGATAAATCAGATTCACGCTCAGCAAGTTTTGTTGCTGCACGGCTAATTGACTCTTCAAGTAAATCAGCAAGTTTTACTGTACCACCTGTACGGGTTTTAAATGGTTTACCATCGGCGCCCATCATGGTGCCAAACGGGCAAAACTCATAGCTTGTTTCATCGCGTAAAAGGCCTGCTTTACGTGCGGTAAGCTCCACTTGATTAAAGTGAAGGCTTTGGCGTGCATCAACAAATATTAAAATACGCTCAGCGCCTAAGTTATTTGAGCGGTAGTTACACGCGGCTAAATCGGTGGTTGCATATAAAAAGCCGCCGCCAGATTTTTGCACGATAAACGCCGATGGCTCACCATCTTTATTAGCAAGTTCATCTAAAAACACTACTTGTGCGCCTTGCGACTCTACCGCTATGTTTTTATCTTTTAATAGGCTAATAATATCGTTAAGCTCACTGTTGTAAGCACTTTCAGCCATAATATCGTCTTGGGTAAGCGTTACGTTTAGACGTTTGTAAACTTCCTCAGAGTGCTTAACAGAGGTCGCTATAAATAGCTTCCATAACTTTTCACAGTGCGCGTCGCCGCCTTGTAGTTTAACTACATAGTCACGGGCTTTATCGGCAAAGCCTTCTTCATCGTCAAAACGTTTTTTAGCATCGCGGTAAAACGTTTCTAAATCAGCAAGCGCTACCGACTCTAAGTCTACGCCTTGGCTAATTTGATCTTCTAAATGCGCAATTAGCATACCAAACTGTGTGCCCCAATCGCCCATGTGGTTTTGACGAATGACTTTGTCGCCTCTAAATTCAAGCGCACGTACAATGGCATCACCAATAATGGTTGAACGCAAATGGCCTACGTGCATTTCTTTTGCAAGGTTAGGTGATGAGTAATCTACCACGACAGTTTGCGGATTTGCGTGCTCGTTTACAGCCAGTTTTGCATCGTTGTTTGCTGCTTTTACACTGTTGGCTAAAAACTCAGGCTTTAAATGAATATTAATAAAACCAGGGCCGGCAATTTCTGTTTTTTCAGCGATGTCGGTTACATCTAGGTTATCAATAATTTTTTGCGCAAGCTCACGTGGGTTGCTTTTCATTTTTTTAGCGGCGCCCATTGCACCATTAATTTGGTAATCACCAAACTGTGGGCGTGTGCTTTGTGTAACAGCTGGGTTTGTGTCTTCTGGTAGGCCTGCTGCGGTCATGGCGGCAATGGCTTTTTCTACTAAAATAGTACGAATGTTCATTATATTATTTACCTTTGTAAGCCCGCCATAGCAGGCTTTCAGTTAACTTTAGTCAGTCGATTCTAGTTTTCGCGCGTATGGTTAAAGGTTACCTCTGGGTAACGCTCTACCGATAAGTTAAGGTTTACACGGCTCGGTGCTATGTAAGTTAAGTTATCGCCACCATCGAGTGCTAAGTTGCTTTCGCACTTACGTTTAAACTCTTCAAACTTTTTAACATCGTCGCTGCTTACCCAACGTGCCGTATTTACATTTACGCCTTCGTAAATTGCATCTACGTTGTATTCAGCTTTTAAGCGCGCTACAACTACGTCAAACTGTAGTACACCTACCGCGCCTACAATTAAATCGTTGTTAGTAAGCGGTCTAAATACCTGTACAGCACCTTCTTCAGAAAGTTGTACTAAGCCTTTTAATAATTGCTTTTGTTTGAGCGGATCGCGCAAACGAATACGACGAAATAGCTCAGGCGCAAAGTTAGGAATACCGCTAAATTTAAGCTTTTCGCCTTGCGTAAAGGTATCACCAATTTGAATGGTACCGTGGTTATGCAAACCAATAATATCGCCCGCATATGCATCTGCTGCGCGCTCACGATCGCCCGCCATAAAGGTTACCGCATCAGAAATACTAATTTGCTTACCAAGGCGTACGTGGTTCATTTTCATGCCTTGGCTGTATTTGCCCGACACAATACGCATAAAGGCAATGCGGTCACGGTGTTTAGGGTCCATGTTGGCCTGAATTTTAAACACAAAGCCGGTAAAGTTTTCTTCTGTTGCGATTACTTGGCGGTCATCTGTTTCGCGCGGTAATGGCGTTGGTGCCCATTGCGTTAAACCATCAAGTACATGGTCTACACCAAAGTTACCAAGGGCAGTACCAAAGTACACCGGAGAAAGCTCACCTGCTAAAAACAATTCAAGATCAAACTCATTTGAGGCACCAATTACCAGCTCTAGCTCTTCACGTAATTGCTCAGCGAGTTCTTCACCAATGGCGGTATCAAGCTCTGGGTTATCTAGGCCTTTTACAGTGCGAACTTCTTGAATAGTATGACCTTGGCCTGTTTTGTATAAAACCGCTTCGTCGTTATGAATGTGATAAACACCTTTAAACTCTTTACCACAACCAATTGGCCAAGTAATAGGCGCACAGGCAATATTTAGCTCTGTTTCTACTTCATCGAGTAGTTCCATTGGGTCACGAATATCACGGTCACACTTATTCATAAAGGTAACAATAGGCGTGGTACGTAGGCGCGTAACTTCCATTAGCTTACGGGTACGTTCTTCTACACCTTTTGCGGCATCAATAACCATTAAACACGAATCTACCGCGGTCAATGTACGGTAAGTATCTTCTGAGAAGTCTTCGTGTCCAGGGGTATCAAGTAAATTAACCAGCGCATTGTTATACGGAAACTGCATTACAGAGGTAGTAACCGATATACCACGCTCTTTTTCCATTTCCATCCAGTCAGACTTTGCATGCTGATTAGAGCCACGGCCTTTTACAGTACCGGCTTTTTGAATCGCTTGTCCGAACAAAAGTACTTTCTCGGTGATGGTGGTTTTACCAGCATCCGGGTGCGATATGATTGCAAAAGTCCTTCGCTTGCTAATTTCGTTGATAATATTCTGGTCTGCCATTAATAAGTTCTTTTAGTTTGATGCCAAGTTACATGCATAACATTGAGTGTATGCAAGGCAACCCGTTAAGTTGATCGTTATTAACTGGGCTTTGAGCAATTTAGTGTGAATAAATTGACAACAATTAACGCCATATAGCTAATTTTTTAATAGTGGCAATTGTAACAGGAGTCGGTATAAAAGTGTGCTATCTAACTCAAAAATATCTTGGCTTTATATGCAAAAGGAAGGAGTAACTAATTTTAAGGGCCAGCAACATGGTTACTGGCCCTGTAATTAACGCAATGTGCTACTGCGTTATTGAAATACTTGGCACCACCGACATACCTACTCGTAACTGCTTAAGCGCTGGCTGGTTTGCATCTAAGCTAATTTTAACCGGTAAGCGCTGCACAATTTTGGTGAAGTTTCCCGTGGCGTTATGTGCACCAATGGCTGAGTAGCTCACGCCACTGGCAGGGCTTAGGCTATCAACGTGGCCGCGTAAAATTTGCCCTGGTAGTGCATCTACTTTTATTTCAACTTCTTGGCCTACTTTTACATTAGCTAGCTGAGTTTCACGGTAGTTCGCACTAACAAACACTTTATCAAGTGGTACAACAACCAATAGCGGGCTGCCTGGGTTTACATATGCCCCTACACGCACCGGTTTTTGGCCAACTATGCCATCAATAGGCGCTGCAATTTGGGTGTACGATAACTTAAGTTCGGCATCTACTACACGTGCTTTAGCTTGTACAAGCACAGCTTTGGCTTTTTCAATATCGGCACGTAAAATTTCAATCTGCTGCTTTGCTGCTGCAAGGCCTGCTTGGTTTTTATGCAAGTTTGCTTTTTGAATAGCCAGCTTTGCTTGTGCTTCTTCTCGTGCTTGCACAGTGCCTGAGCCATCGGTTGCTAAGTTGGTATAACGCTTTAAATTTAACTGCGCTAATTTAAGTGATGCAATGTCGGCCTCTACCGCAGCTTGCGCTTGTTGTACCAGCGAATCTTGATAAGTTAACTTAGCTTGCAAGCTAGCTACACTTGCTTTAGCACTATTAGCTTGGGCTTTAGCGGAATCTAGGGCCACTACAAAATCGCGATTATCTATGGTGGCAATTAAATCGCCTTTTTGTACTCGCTGGTTATCTTTAATGAGTACTTGATCTACCGTGCCAGATACCTGAGGTGCCACAAAGGTAAAGTCGGCTTGCACGTAGGCATCGTCAGTTGTTTGAGTTGCACTTTGCGACTCCGATTTATTAAGATAAATAATACTGCCTGCAACAACGGCAAGTATAGTTGCTGCAACGGTTAATTTAACTACTTTTGGTAAGGCCATAATATATTACTCAACGATTAAAATTTAAGATTTACTAAGATTCGGGGCTGGTACAAAGTTCATACATAGCGCCAGCGGAATTAATACAAGTGCTAACACACCAAGCACCAAGTAGGCATCACCTACCGACATCACTAACGTTTGCTGGGCAATAACGCCACCTAATTGCTCATTAGGTATGGTGTTTGCCAATGAGTTACCAACCATAGAGGCGCGGTCTAATAGCATTTCGTTATGAAAATGACTGCGCACCGTTAATAGCTGCCCCACAACAGCCCCGCCAATAAGCGAGCCAAACACACGTAATGTGTTTATGGTTCCCGAAAAAAACGGCCCTTCGCTTGGGTCTAGTACACTGGTCATTAAAAATAAAATAGAGACCACAGCCATGGGCTGGCCAAATGCTTGCAACAGCTGCGCTGTGATAAATTGATCCCGATGCCATAAAGGCGTAATTTGTGCGCCGCTAAAACAGGCCAGCGCAATTAAAAATAATCCAATTGACATCACAATGCGGGCGTCTACCCATTTTTTGTATAAAAGCAGTGCCACTACCGAGCCAAGTACAAGTTGTGGTAGCGCAATTAATAACCCTACTGGCGCTAGCTGTAATGCTCTATAGCTATGCAAATTGGCTAAATGGGTTGAGGGCAACATTGAGCCCGACATCAACACCACTAGCAACATGGTAAGTAGTACAGAGCCAATTCCTAAATTGCGTCGGCCTAATAATTGCGGTCTCATAAACGGCGCTTTGTGATGCCACTCGGTTAATACGTAGCAGCCAAATAAAATTAGCCCACCAAAAAAACACACACTAATAAGCGATGAATTAAACCAATCTAAACGCACACCTTGATCAAGCGCGATGGCAATTAACGTCAAAGACGATACGCCGCACACTAGGCCTAACCAATTTCCTTCTTTAAAGCGCGCATATTTAACGCCCTCTTTTGGGAGCCCCCACGCAGTTAGTGAGCCCGCAATAATACAAAGCGGAATAACTTGCCAGTAAATCCAGCGCCAGTCCGATAACACATCAGCCCACTGCCCGCTTAGCCACATAGCTAAATTTGGGGCGAATGTAGCGGTCATCGCGTAAAGCGCTAAACCGTGTAAACGTATGTTAGGGGGTAAAAATTTAAGTGCAGCCATCATTAATATTGGAATGAGCGCGCCACTACTTACCCCTTGCACAAAACGCAGTGCAATTAATAAGTTTAAATCATGAATAAAAGGCAAAATAGCCGCAATAACGCCACATATAGTCACCATAGAAATATGAAAGCGTCTAACCGATAACGTAATGGCAAACCACGAAGCAAAAGGCATAGCGATTAGCTCGCCAACGGTATAGGCGCTTGAAAGCCAAGAGGCATCATCTAAACTTGCCCCTATTACGCCCCTCACATCTGCTAATCCAAGTGCCCCTACTCGGTTATTTAAACCCGCCATCATAGCGGCAATAAAAATGCCTAATAGCCCAGCCAGTGCTTGTTTTGATGGCCCTGCGGTCTTAGCAACAGGTGCCGCATTTTGTACAGGCACATTAATCGTGACTGCATTCATTACTCGCCCTCCGCCTTGGCTGACATTGGCGCAAGCGCACTTTCAGGTAGCGCGTCTGGGTTCCAGCCACCACCGAGAGATTTATACAAATTTACAACCGCAATCGAGGCATTGGTTGCACTGTTATTTAACTTAGTTTGGCTTGCTAATAAATTACGCTGCGCCGTTAAAACGCTAAGGTAGTCGGCTGCCCCTTGCTGGTAGGCTCTTTCAACGGTTTGTAAAGCCTGCTTATTAAAGTCGTGAGCAATTTCAACTTTGTGATGGTGATTTTGCTGCGCAGCCCAACCATCTACTGCGTTATCAACTTCGTGCCACGCTTTTAGTACAGTTTGACGATACGTTAATGCCGCGTTTTTCTCGCGCTCTTTAGTCAGCTTAAGCTGTGATTTTAAGCGCCCACCCTGAAAAATAGGCAAATAAACATTTGGTCCCACTGAAAAAACACGTGAATCCCAGGTTGATAAATCACTCTGCGCATACCCCTCAACCCCTAATGAGCCCGTTAAAGTAATGCGTGGGTAAAAATTCGCTTTAGCTGCGCCAATAGCGGCAACAGCACTGTGTAAGTTTGCTTGCGCTTGTAAAATATCTGGGCGGCGTTTCACAAACTCTGATGGAATAGCCGAAGGGATTTCGCTTGGCATAACGGGCGCAGCAATACGCTCGGCTAACAAAGTATTTAAGGCACGTGGTTTTTCACCTACTAGCAACGCAAGCGCGTTCATTAACACATTACGGCGCTGCGTTTGCTCTGGTAGCGCAGCATTAATTGTTGCCAGCTCTGCTTTTGCACTAATTGTTTCAAAACGTGTACTTACACCGTTTTTTTCGCGGCTTTGTGCAAGCTTTAACACACGCTCTGCAATGGTTTTGTTTTCGTGTGTTATGTTGAGCTGCGTTTGCGCACTGCGCAGTAACAAATACGTTTTAGCCACCTCGCCAGCTAAGCTAACACGGGCGGCTTCACGCGCATACAAAGAGGCCTGCAGCATAGCGACGGCCCCTTCTTCAACACGTTTATTACGGCCCCATAAATCAAGTTCCCAGCTGGCATCAAAACCAAGCTGCCAAAAGTTATCAGGGTCTGAGGGCGCACCGAGTGCAACAAACTTACCATTTTCGCTCAGCCCTTCGCGCTTGTAGTCAAACCCAGCAGATACACTGGGTAAGCGGTCTGCCGATGCAATACCCAATGCCGCGCGGCTTTGGGCAATTCGGCTTGATGCTAGCTGTAAGTCAAGATTACCTAACTGTGCTTTGCGCTCTAGCTCCGTTAAAATAGGATCGTTTAAAATTGTCCACCAATTCCACGCCAATTCAGCATTACCACGTTGTAGCTGAGTAAATTCGGGAGTTGGCTTTATAGCATCGTTGTTTATATTTGTATTAGGCTCTTCAAAGTTAGGACCCACTACACAACCCGACAAAGCCGCAGCTAATGTAAGCGCAATAGCTGAATGCCGCGAATAATTAAAAAGTCTTTTATTAAGACACTGATTAGCCATTTTTAAATCCTAAATTAATAACACAATTATTTATGTACTGTACCGCTCGGTTCGAGTGATAGACAAAAAAAAGCTAAGCACGCTAATTGCTGCCTAGTCACACCTTAAATACATTTAAACAGGGTAATACCGATAGTTAACAGCTGCTAAAAACACCCTTAACTTAAAGCTCAAATTGAACTGTACCGCTCGGTTTGATATACTAGGCGTAATTTAACATTATGTCAAGGTGAAATGTAATGACAAAAACGCTTACTAATGCCCAAAACACTCTGCCTCCAAGTGAATTAGAGCTTGGTGCAAAAGCACGAACGGTATTACACGCTGCACGAAAAATATTTTTAATTCATGGTTTTAATGGTGCAACCACCGACATGATCCAACGTGAGGCAGGCGTATCAAAATCGACGGTTTACGCTCACTTTGCAAATAAAGAAATTTTATTTTTAGCGGTCATTAAAAGTGAATGCGAAATATTTACAGCATCAATCGATAATATAACGTTTAAGCCAGGCAACTTAACAGAAAACTTACGCCGCCTTGGGCATGCTTATTTACAAATCGCTCTATCAGCGTCGGCCATGGCTCTATACCGAATTGTTGTTGCTGAAGCCCCCCGCTTACCCGCCCTAGGTCATATGTTTTATAACTCTGGCCCGCGGGTGGTAAAAGACAAGGTCTCTAATTATTTAAAAGCGGCAGTGGAATCTAAAGAGCTGGATTTTGAAGAATTAAACATTGAAGAAGCCACTAACCTATTTGTTGCCTTAATGCGCAGTGAGCTACATTTAATGTACTTAACTCACCCCGATCAGCCGGTGCTTAAAAAAGATATAGACCGCTGGGTAGAAGTAGCAATAAACTTTTTAGTGCGCTCTTACGGTACGGCACACACTCAAAAGAACTAATTTTTAAATGTGTAATACTTTAAATAAATAGCATTTTAAAGCCACGTATCAATTTTAAACGTGGCTAAATTACCCTTAATGCCAATGCCCTAACAACGCATATTTTAATGCATTATGCTAAACACTAATAAATAATAAAAATAGCGCTACGGGTTAGCCCCTTGCGCTCAATTTATGACAGGTATTGATACTGCACTGTTAGCTATATTATTAAAAAACCAAGCAGCGCAGGCGCTAACTTGTTTAAAACAAAGCTAAATATAGCGCCTTAAAGATAATCTCGCTTAAGGTGCTCACTAGCCGTATTTAAACCAATTATATACACACTTTTTTTACGCTAAATTAACCCAAATCAGCTTACGCTTCTTGTGTAATAAAGTCGTAACGCATATCATTGCTAGATTGCACGGAGGATAAGTAGTTTGGTCATGAAAACCAGTAAGTTAAGTATTCGATTATTATGGTATATAACCCCGCTTGTTATATTACCCTTGTTGTTTTTAGGTGGTTTTACATTAACTAACGTAACCAACTCAACACAAAAACAGGCTGATCTTATAATGAGTCGCTTTGTTGAGCAGCAACAGCAAAAGGTTTTCAACTACATAGACGCGTTTCATTCAACAGCAAAACTACTGTCTACCTCGCCTGTTTTAAACGATTTTTTATCAAACGACATTCATGCTGATGGCAGCTATACCCGCCGCTTAGGGGCACTAATGGATGTTTTTGCCAGTTATAGCGAAGCCTACCCAGATATAATTAGTATTAACTTAGTCTCGGCCAGTGGTAAAAGTGACGCGTATTATTCTAATAATTTAACAACCGCACCGCAGTCATACCCATTTTTTAAGCAAGTACTGCAAAGTAATTTGCGCCAACAACAATTTATGGTGCAAAACAACGACGGCACCACCAACTTATTTTTTGTACAGCGCGTACAAAGTGTTGATTACTATTTAAAACGCCCACAACAACTTGGCTTTATAGTATTGCAAGTTGAGCCCTCTATATTAAACACCAGTATTTTAGAGGCGCCTTATAACAACACCCTTAATTTACTGCTAACCAACGACGGGCAAATTTTATTTAGCTCAGACTACAGCTTACGCGGGCAATATATTACCGAGCACGAACTTGAACAGGTTCACGATTTAGCCGATGTAGGCACCCTTTCGACGATTGAGCTTTCGAGCATAGATAAAATAGAAAGAATGATATTTGCCGTACAAATGAGTGGCGGTTATTACTTTGTATCAACCATTCCAAAAGGTGTGCTTTATCAATCGGGTAAGGCAATTAGCTTAATCACAGGCTTAATTGTGATAATTTCGGTGATCACCCTGCCTATCCTTATTTTTGTGGTTGTGCGCAATTTACTGCTAAACCCAATTGAGCTTTTAGGGGCCGCCAGCCACCGTGTAGGTGATGGTGATTTATCAGTAAATTTACCTGCTCATACAAATGATGAAGTTGGCGTGTTGTTTAACGATTTTAATCACATGATTAACCAAATTAGACACTACCAAGAGCAGCTAGAAGAATATAAGCACCACCTAGAAGACAAAGTAGAAAGCCGTACTAAAGCGCTCGAAGCGATGAACAGCCAGCTTGAACTTGCCATAGCTCAAGCAGAGCAAGCTAACCAGCTTAAAAGCCGTTTTTTAGCAAATATGAGTCACGAGATTCGCACCCCACTAACGGCCATTATGGGCTTTACCGAGCAGTTATTAATTAACGATAAAGTGGTTAACGACAAACAGCATTTAAATACCATTTTACGAAATTCTAAACACTTACTAGAGCTAATAAACAACATACTCGATTTATCTAAAATAGAAGCAGAAAAGCTCGCTGTAGAGCAAGCCCCCCTTAATGTAGTACAGCTGGTTCACGATATCGAATCAATTATTGAACCGCTAGCACACGAAAAACAACTGGCGTTTAGCATTCATTACGAGCTGCCATTACCGCGCACCATTTATAGTGATATGACGCGCTTAAAACAAATTTTGATAAACATAGCCAGCAATGCCGTAAAATTTACCGAGCAAGGCAATGTGTCAATTTGTGTGCATTATTTGCAAAGTAAGCAGCAGCTTGAATTTGTGGTTAAAGACACCGGTATTGGTATGTCTGAGCACCAAATAGAGCGTATATTTAAACCTTTTGAACAAGCCGATGCCACCACCACGCGCCGCTTTGGAGGCACAGGATTAGGTTTATGTATTTCTAAAAACTTAGCGCAGTTATTGGGTGGCGATGTTACTTTAAAAAGCGAAATTGGCATAGGCAGTCGCTTTGCTATTACCGTTGATTGCCATATTAACGAGCCTAAACAGTCACTTGAGCTTTTAACTGAGCAAGCACAGCTTATTCCAGAAAAAGACCCTTTCTTGTCGTTTGCCACTTCTAGTTTTGATGCCAACATATTAGTTGCCGAAGATAACCCCGATAACCAGCTACTTATAAAACTGCTATTACAAACCTGGGGCCTAGAGCCAGATATGGCTAACAATGGTGCACAAGCAGTAGAAATGGCGTTAGTAAACGACTACCAGTTAATTATTATGGATATGCAAATGCCTGTAATGGGCGGCCTTGAGGCAACTAAAATGCTACGTCATGCAGCCTACGATGGGCCCATTATCGCGCTTACTGCCAATGTAATGAACCATGATATAGACACATACATTGAGGCAGGTTGCGATAAAGCACTGGCAAAACCCATTGATAAAGACGCGCTTGAAAACGTGCTAGTTAGTTACTTAAACCTTGAAAAAGATAATCAAAACAAGTGGGATAGTTTACTAAAAAGTGAAAAGTTTCAGCAAATTAACGATAACTATGTGGCTAACCTGCCAAGTTACCTGCAAAAGGTAAACAGCTTAAAAGCCAGTAACGATGCAGAAGCACTTCGAAGCGTAGCCCATAGCTTAAAAGGCAGTGCTGGTTGTTTTAATTTTGACGATATTTACCACAGTGCAGCGCTGCTAGAAGAAAACCTGCTTAGTAATGACCAAGCGCAGCGCCCCACATTAATTGTAAATTTAATTAATGCTATTGAGCAAACCATAGCTAAAAGTAAAGAAACAGCCTAAAAGCGCGTGTTTTACTTTAAACGTTTATTTAGCGCTTAATTTAACCCTTCAACTAAACCCTAAGTTAAGCGCCATACCCATTAGTATGGCGTCTTCATAGCCATTTTTAGAGGGCTTATCGCTTGGGTAATAGTTTTTACGTACCGACATTTGCGTAAAGCCAGCATGTTCGTAAAGCTTTATTGCACGCGCGTTTGATTCGCGTACTTCTAAAAAAAGGTTTTCAGCATTTTGCTGCTCGCCATATTCAATAAACTGGCTAAGTAACTGCCTTGCAATGCCTTTACCTTGCTCACTGGGCGTTACACATATATCCATAAGGGTAAAGTCAGGCCCTGCCTTTTCACCTATATAAAAACCTACTAGGGTGTTTTCATCAAACGCCGCTAAATTAAAATAACGGCCACCCATGCAAGAGCTCATTGTTTTAAGAGACCAAGGATGAGAGTGGCAGGCAGTTTCAATAGCCATTAATTGTGCTATTGCGCTTTCGTTTACAGGTTTAAAGTTTATCAAGGTGTGTGCTCATTAAAGCCCATAAAGCGCGCTTATCAGAAGCACTGAGCTGTGAGGTTGGTAGTGTAAGCTTATCGCCGGTTAACTGTATGTCAGCCCCTTTTAAAACATGATTAATTGTTAAAGAAGGTGCACTTAAACGTATATCACTTAATAACTGCTTGCTCAGCACTAAAGGCTCAGCTGGAGTGCTTTGTGAAACGGCTAAAGTAGGGTCAGTATTTTTAGGACGATAATGCTGATTTAGTTCAAGGTTTTCTATACCAAAAATAGCTGCGTAACGTGGATGCATAACAACTCAGTAGATTAAACACTAGAACAATATATGAAGTAATAAAAACGATGTAAAGAAGAAATGGCAGGGGCGGAGAGATTCGAACTCCCAACCGTCGGTTTTGGAGACCGCTGTTCTACCAATTGGAACTACGCCCCTGCAATGTCGACGAATTATAGAGACCTTTTAGAAAAGGTAAAGTAAAAAATTAACTTTTTAGTTTAACTGCTTTTTAATTATACAAAACGCTGAATTAGCAAGCTAAATAGCGCTGTAAAGCCACTTTAGCTTTAACAGCCCTTACCTTTAAAAAATAAATGCTGCTCAGCTTAGCGTAATTAAAACTGCAGTATGTGCTTTAAAAACGTGCGAGCTTAATAACCGCGGTACTGTTTCTGCCTTCGCTTAGCCCAAACGCTATGCTGTAAATTCTTTCTTAAGTGTTAAATACTTTAGCTAGCATGGTGTATTTACACTTGCTGCTAGTTATTTTTTATACCGGTTTAGCTTGGTTGAGTTGCTGTATACATAAACAAGTCAATAACATTGGCAGCATTTATGATACAATTTAGCGTCTAGGGGATCCGCGCCTTACCACCTAATTGCATATTTCATCATGTATCTTACTTACGCGGGTCATTCACAATGCAAATATGGAGGAGCTTTACTATTAGCAGTTGCTGGTAGTTCACGCCGTGTTATATGAAGTTTAAATCAAAAAAATACAGTATCGATTCAACCGATTACCAAGTAGGACAAGATAACGTTAGCAAATGGGGCATGGATATTCATACTAATGTATTTTCTGTTTCTATTGGCCTATCTCTACTTTTTATAATTACTCTACTTGCCCTCTCGCCTAACGAAGCTAAAGAGGCGATTAACTCAATAAAAAATGCCGCACTAACTAATTTTGATTACGTATTTATGTGGGGCGCCAATATATTACTGCTGTTTGCAGTGGGTATTGCCGCTTCACCGCTGGGTAAAATTCGCCTTGGCGGCGATAAAGCAACTACAGACTATTCAACCTTATCGTGGGTATCTATGCTCTTTGCTGCAGGCATGGGTATTGGCCTTATTTTTTGGGGCGTGGCAGAGCCTACCGCCTTTTACACCGACTGGTTTGGCACGCCTCTCAATGCCGAAGCCTTTACCGAACAAGGCCGAGAAATGGCTTTAGGGGCTACTGTTTTCCATTGGGGTCTGCACGCGTGGGCAATTTACGGTATGACCGCTTTATGCCTAGCCTATTTTGTTTACAACAAAGGCTTACCGCTTTCTATGCGCTCAATATTTTATCCGCTTTTAGGAGATAGAGTATGGGGCAAGTTAGGTGATGTTATCGATGTAATGGCGGTATTAGTAACCCTTTTTGGTCTTGCTACGTCGTTAGGCTTAGGCGGGGCACAAGCTGCCAGTGGTATTAGCCACGTACTCGGCTTTAAAAGCTCTTTATTATTACAACAAGGCATTATTTTATTAATTATGAGCTTGGCTATCCTCTCTATTGTGCGCGGTATGGATGGTGGCGTTAAACTCCTAAGTAATATAAATATGGGCATAGCCTTTGTGTTTTTAGCGCTGGTATTTATTTTAAACTTTACCACGGTACTTGATTCTGCATACACAGCCGTAATAGGTTATGTTAAAAATATCATTCCTCTAAGCTCAAGCACCGGCCGAGAAGATACGCAGTGGCTACATGGCTGGACTGTGTTTTATTGGGCGTGGTGGGTTGCATACGCACCTTGCTTTGGTATGTTTGTAGCGCGTATTTCAAAAGGGCGCACCATACGCGAGTTTTTAGTGTATGTATTACTCATTCCTACCCTTGTAACCACTGCTTGGATGTCGGTTTTTGGTGGTGTTGCGATTGATCAAATTATAAATGAAGTTGGGGTACTTGGCGCAAACCAAGGCATTACAGATGTAACGCTTAGCTTGTTTTATATGCTAGATGCTTATGCATTTGGTACGCTGCTTTCACTTTTAGCTGTAGCGTTAATAATTATCTTTTTTGTCACCACCCTCGACTCCGGCTCTATTGTAATAGATAGCCTTACATCAGGCGGAAAACTAGAAGTACCTATAAAGCAAAAGCTAGTATGGGCCGTTATTGCCAGTATTATTGCTATGTTAATGCTGTGGATTGGTGGCACCGATTCAATTCAAGCATTGCAATACATTACTATTATTGCCGCCCTGCCCTTTACTATTATTTTAATTTTAGGCTGTATTAGCCTAGTTAAAGGGCTACTTACAGAAACCGATCAACCTACACCAATCCCTGCAAAATAAACCCACTTAGCCCACTTCACTTAATGAGTTTAGTGGGCAAGAACTAACGGTTTTTAGGCATAAAAAAAGTCCGTGTAAGCGGACTTTTTATTATTTAGATAACAAAACTATGTTTGCTATCTAAAAGGCATTAACCATTAGTAAAAACGGGTGTTATTCCCACTCAATAGTGGCCGGTGGTTTACCAGAAATATCGTAAACAACACGTGAGATACCGTCAATTTCGTTAATGATACGGTTAGAAACCACACCTAAAAACTCATACGGTAAATGTGACCAACGCGCCGTCATAAAGTCGATAGTTTCAACACAACGCAGTGATACAACCCAATCATATTTACGAGCATCGCCCATAACCCCTACCGACTTAACAGGTAAGAATACAGTAAACGCTTGGCTTACTTTATGATAAAGCTCAGCTTTGTGTAGCTCTTCAATAAAGATAGCATCAGCACGGCGTAGTAAATCACAGTACTCTTTTTTAATTTCGCCAAGTACACGTACACCTAAACCAGGCCCTGGGAATGGGTGGCGGTAAAGCATGTCGTACGGTAAACCAAGCTCTAAGCCAATTTTACGTACTTCATCTTTAAATAATTCACGTAATGGCTCAACTAAGCCCATTTTCATGTCATCTGGTAAGCCGCCCACGTTGTGGTGAGATTTAATTACGTGTGCTTTACCTGTCGCTGAAGCGGCTGATTCTATTACGTCTGGGTAAATAGTCCCTTGACCTAACCACTTCGCATTTTTAAGCTTTTTAGCTTGCTCATCAAATACATTAATAAACGTATGGCCAATGGCTTTACGTTTTTCTTCTGGATCTGATTTGCCCGCAAGGTCAGCTAAAAATTGCTCCTCAGCATCTACTTTAACAATGTTTAAGCCAAATTTATTGCCAAACATGTCCATAACTTGCTGACCTTCGTTTAAGCGAAGTAAGCCATTATCAACAAATACACATGTTAGGTTTTCGCCAATTGCACGGTGAATCAGCATTGCTACAACAGATGAATCAACACCTCCTGATAAGCCTAAAATAACTTCATCATCGCCAACGGTTTCTTTAATGCGCTCAATAGCATCATCAATAATTTTGGCAGGTGTCCATAGCTTTTCACATCCACAAATATCAGTTGCAAAACGCTCTAATAAACGTTGCCCTTGATGAGTGTGCGTTACTTCTGGGTGAAATTGTACACCGTAAAAACGTTTTTCTTCGTTAGACATAGCAGCATGCGGACACGTTGGTGTTTTAGCTGTGGTGCTAAAGCTTGCCGGCACTTCCATTACTTTGTCGCCGTGGCTCATCCACACGTCTAAAACGCCATTGCCGCCATCGGTAATATGATCTTCAATTGCATCGAATAATGCACAGTTACCCACTTTTTCTACTTGTGCATAACCAAACTCTTTTTTATCTGAGCTGTGTACACTGCCGCCAAGTTGAGCTGCCATGGTTTGCATGCCGTAACAAATACCCAGCACTGGCACGCCAGCGTTAAACACGTATTCAGGTGCACGCGGGCTGTTCTCTAGTGTGGTTGACTCAGGGCCACCAGATAAAATAATACCTTGTG
Source organism: Pseudoalteromonas agarivorans (assembly GCF_024518735.1). Classification (NCBI taxonomy): domain Bacteria; kingdom Pseudomonadati; phylum Pseudomonadota; class Gammaproteobacteria; order Alteromonadales; family Pseudoalteromonadaceae; genus Pseudoalteromonas; species Pseudoalteromonas agarivorans. Next base: position 163,075 of record NZ_JANIGJ010000005.1, on the reverse strand, counting down.
GATTAAATTCGCGAATTTGCTCTTCGGTCACATCCCATGCCCACAGCTCACAGTAAACGCCAATTTCGCGGATACGACGCGCGATTAATTGAGTGTATTGCGAACCAAAATCTAAAATTAGAATTCGTGAATCGTGAATATCTTTGCTCATGAAGGATCTCGTAAAGTAGATGCTAGATTCCACTAATTTGCTTAGTGGCTATAAAAGAGGGCTGGTAATTCCAGCCCCGTAATTTAAACGTGTTGTTTAACCTAAGCGGTAGTTAGGCGCTTCTTTGGTAATTTGCACATCGTGAACGTGCGACTCACCCATACCTGCAGATGTAACACGTACAAACTGCGGTTTAGTATTTAGCTCTTCAATGGTGGCACAACCCGTTAATCCCATTGCGCTACGAAGGCCACCCACTTGCTGATGAATAATCGTTGCAATTGGGCCTTTATAAGCGACGCGACCTTCAATACCTTCAGGTACTAATTTGTCAGCTTGGTTAGATTTTTGGAAGTAACGATCCGACGAACCTTCTTTTTGATCCATCGCACCTAATGAGCCCATACCACGGTAAGATTTGTAGTAACGGCCTTGGTAAAGTTCAACTTCGCCTGGCGCTTCTTCTGTACCAGCAAGCATTGAGCCCACCATTACACACGATGCACCCGCAACCAATGCTTTAACAATATCGCCAGAAAAACGAATACCGCCATCAGCAATAACTGGAATGTCACGCCCTTGTAAGCCATCTACCGCATCAGAAATAGCCGTAATTTGTGGCACACCACAACCTGTAACAATACGCGTAGTACAAATGGAACCTGGGCCAATACCTACTTTAACCGCATCCACACCTGCATCAGCAAGGGCAATTGCGCCTTCGGCTGTAGCCACGTTACCGGCAATAATTTGTAAATCTGGGTAAGTTTCACGAGTTTGAGAAACACGGTCAATAACGCCTTGTGAGTGGCCGTGTGAAGTATCGATAAGTAAAACATCAACACCCGCCTCTACTAATGCAGCAATTCGCTCATCAGTACCTGCGCCAACACCAACTGCAGCACCTACACGTAAACGACCTAACTCGTCTTTACATGCATGTGGTTTGTCTTGCGCTTTTTGGTAATCTTTTACGGTGATCATGCCTTTTAGTTTAAACGCATCATCAACCACTAAGATTTTTTCAATGCGGTGTTCGTGCATTAAACCTAAAATTTCTTCGCGCGATGCGCCTTCTTGAACCGTTACCAGTTTGTCTTTTTTAGTCATAACGCTAGAAACAGGCTGTTCAAGCTTCGTTTCAAAACGCATGTCACGACCAGTAACAATACCTAGTAGGTTATTTTCGCTATCAGTAACCGGGAATCCCGAGAACCCTTTTTCTTGCGAAAGAAGCGTCGCATCTGCAATGGTTAAATCGGCAGACACAGTAACAGGGAATGACACAATACCTGCTTCGTAGGTTTTAACTTTACGTACGTTTCTCGCTTGTTCTTCAATGGTCATGTTTTTATGGATAAAACCAAGACCACCTTCCTGCGCGAGGGCAATAGCTAAACGAGCTTCTGTAACAGTATCCATAGATGCTGAAATAAGCGGCAAGTTAAGTTTGATACCACGCGTTAAGCGAGTTGAAATATTTGCCATGTGTGGCAAAACAGTAGAATGACCAGGTACTAAAAGTACGTCATCAAAGGTAAGAGCTTCTTTAGCGATTCTAAGCATTTTGGCAACTTCTCACATGTGGATCTAAGATAAGGAATTGCGGCCAAATTTTAACAGCGTTGTGGGCATTCGTAAATAATATTTCGCAAATATTTATGATAAACTTGCCTTATAACTTGCCTCATAATAGTTTTAGGTTGTTTTTTATGTTTTCGAAGCCTTCGCAAACGGTTTACACCGTATCGCGCCTTAACAGAGAGATTCGTACAGTTCTTGAGCAGGGCTTTGCATCGCTAATTTTAACAGGCGAAATTTCTAACTTTATTACCCCTGCTTCTGGGCACTGGTACTTCTCGTTAAAAGATGAAAAAGCACAAATTAAAGCGGCTATGTGGCGCGGCAATAACCGCTCTCAAAGTTACCGCCCCGAAAACGGCGCACAAGTAACAGTAAGAGCCCGTGTTTCACTTTACGAACCACGCGGTGATTATCAGCTTATTGTTGAGCATATGGAACCTGCCGGTGAAGGCCAGCTTAAACAAGAGTTTGATGCATTAAAAATGCGCCTAGCCGCTGAGGGGTTGTTTAGTTCGGCCTATAAAAAACCACTGCCGCAAAATATAAACCGTGTAGGTGTAATAACCTCAGCAACGGGCGCTGCTATAAAAGATATATTAACCGTACTTAAACGCCGCGCACCGCAATTAGAAGTCATTATTTACCCAGCCATGGTGCAAGGCAAAGAAGCCCATGTGCACTTAATTAACCAAATACAGTTAGCCAATGCACGCAATGAGGTCGACGTACTTATTGTAGGGCGAGGCGGTGGCTCGTTAGAAGATTTATGGTGCTTTAACCATGAGCAGCTTGCGCGTGCTATTTATCAAAGTGAATTACCCATAGTCAGTGCGGTAGGCCACGAAATAGACACAACCATCAGTGACTACGTAGCCGATGTACGCGCAGCAACGCCTTCAGCAGCCGCTGAGCTTGTCAGCCCTAACACGCAAGAGCTACATAGTAAGGTTATTGAGCTCATTAACCGGTTAAATAATGCCTTTAAACACGATATGGCCGATAAGCGCGCACTAGCAACACAGTTACAGCATCGGCTTAACTTGTGTCATCCGCGCAATCAACTTAATCAAAAAGCGCAGCGATTAGATGAGTTAACTATTGCCTTACAACAAGGCATGCGCAATCGCCTTTACCAACAAGAGCGCACGCTTAATAATTTAACCCCGCGTTTAATGCGTCAATCGCCTGATAAAAAGCTATCACAGGCCAGCCATCAGCTTATGCAGATACAAACTCGGCTTGAGCAAGCAATGCAGCACAAGTTGCAACACGCGCAAAATAGCTTAGCGCTGCAAGCGAGTAGGCTCGACTCGGTAAGCCCACTTAATGTTTTAGCGCGCGGTTACAGCATAACCAAAACCCAACAAGGCAAAGTGGTTAAATCGGTAGATCACATTAAAACGGGTGACGTGCTAATTACAGAGCTGGCCGATGGCGCTATAAAATCAACGGTGTTGTAAAGCTCTTTCAGTTAAAGTTCTGTGGCCATTAGTAAGGTTAGTTCGGTGTCGCTTGACGTTGAGGTTGTTCTTTTAAATTGCAACCAAAACTCTTGCTTCATTAACTTATCGTTTAGCTCTCGCCATTGGGTATGATCAAACGAGTCGTTATCAGTAGGTGCAGCAAGTTCAAATTTACATACGGTGGTTTTACACGCTGCACTAACAATCTCTGGGATAGAGCTTAGATCAGAGGTAAGTAAAAAATCTTGTAAAGCTATTTCTGTTTGATAAGCCCACTCTTCATTACGTATTTGCTCATCAAATTGCGCTTGCAAAACGGCTTGCGCATCAGAGGGGTCACGCAGCTGCTGCGCCGCGTTTTTCATCAAGGCTTTTTGCGCTGCTAATTGCTGTTTAAGGTGCGATACTTGCTCTTCTAAAGGAAGCTCATCTAGCGGTTGTTGATCTGGTTTAGGGGGATTATCTTTTTGCTCTATACGAGCGCTTTGTTCAGGGGCAGCGGGTACAACACGCTTTGCTGTTGCTTCACTGCTTTTAACTGGCTGAACAAAAGGTGCCTGCTGCTTTGTATCAGCATGTTGTAACTTTGCGGGGTTTGCGTCACTTGAAGATAAATTAAAGTAGCTCCACGTTAAACCTACACCCGCAATAAATCCTATCCCTAGTGTTAATAAGCTATTTTTGTTCATTTTAATTCCTTTTAAAATTATTTTTATTTATACAGGCTGCTATTACAGCATGGCGCTGGTGTGTGATTCGTTTTCAGGCTCTGGTGTGGTTAAAAAGTTTTGGTTCATACTTTGCGCCGGACACGGACAATCCGGTCTGCCAATAATTTTAGCCGGTACGCCTACAGCGGTGGTATGTGGCGGTACTGCGGTTAAAACAACTGAACCTGCGCCAATACGTGCGCCCTCGCCTACTTCAATATTACCCAGCACTTTAGCGCCTGCACCAATAAGCACACCGGCTCTAATTTTAGGATGACGGTCGCCCTGCTCGTTACCCGTACCACCAAGCGTGACCGATTGCAGTATTGATACGTTATCTTCAATTACCGCCGTTTCACCAATAACAATACCGGTGGCGTGGTCAAACATTATCCCTTTACCAACCTGACACGCAGGGTGAATATCAACCCCAAACACTTCTGAGGTTCGGCTTTGAATAAAACGAGCAAGCTCTTTACGGTTTTGCTGCCACAAGCAGTTAGCTAAACGATGCGCTTGAATAGCATGAAACCCTTTTAAGTTTAAAATAACCGTAAGGTAGGTTTCGGCTGCTGGGTCTCTGTCTTTAACGGCTTTAATATCTTCGGCCACATAAGTAAGCATACGGTCGCACTTTACAAACGCTTGGTCGAATAACTCACGTATTGTAAAAGCCGATACAACAGCATCCGCCAACTTATTAGCAACAATAAAGCTTAACGCCGAACCTAAACACTCATGATTTAAAATGCATGAATACACATGACTTGCTAAAAGGGGTTCGCGAGTTACAACTTCATTAGCTTCACTACGAAGCTGTTGCCAAATTTCATGACGCATAATACTACACTGCCTTAAATTGATATAAAAAGAGCCTTTTCCTAAGTTTAACGGATTTAAAGCCTAAGGTGTTAACGCCTTAGTTATTTGTTCTGGTTATTAGGTATAACTAAGAGTAAAAAAATTATATGAGTGCTAAATCACTCACACACAAAGCATCTTTTCCTTTATCTTTTGCTTTATAAAGTAAATCGTCTGCTTCTTTGATTAAATACGCACAGGTAAAGTCACTACTGGGTGTAATAGTAGTGAGGCCTACACTCACTGTAAGGGTTTGGCTGGGTAATGAGTGTTTATTTTCAATGTTTAACTGTTTTAATTTTTCTAAAATATCGTTCAATACTAACAAGGCCTGATCTGAGTTTGTATTTCCATACACTAATACAAACTCTTCACCACCAAAACGGGCACATAAATCACCTGGGCGTTTAGTAAATTCATTGAGTACTTTAGCCACCCTTTTTAAGCATGTATCGCCTTGTTGGTGGCCGTAAGTATCATTGAGTAATTTAAAATCATCTATATCAATAATAGCCAACGAAAGCGGCATACCTAAACGCTGACAACGATTCCATTCTTGCTCTAAAAAGGTATCAAAAAAGCCTCGGTTAGCAATATCAGTTAAGCCATCAATAGCGGCAAGTTTTTGTACTTGCTCTTCAGCCAGTTTACGCTCGGTAATATTTTGATGGCTAATAGCGTAATACGCTTTATCTGTATGGCTAAACGACACTACTCGCATCATAAACCAACGTTTTTCATCTTCACTATGGCATGGATATTCTAAATAGAAGTCGTCATTAGCCCCCGAAATAACTGATTTAATGCCGTTAAATGCCTTTAAACCAAAGCTATCTCCTTTTTTAGCAGCTTTTTCACACTCTGCTAAGTAATTTTGCTGCTCCCACATATCACAGCAAACACAGTCGTTTTGCTCACCAAAGTTTTGCCAGCTTCGGTTTATATAAACTATGTCGCCGTTAGAATTAATAACCACTACTTGGTCGGGCGTGGTATCTAGTACCAACTTAAAAAACGCTTTATCGTCAATCACGAGCTTTCCATTTTAGCTTTGTTGTTAATCAGTATAATCAATAACAATTCTCTAACACAATATTGTTACTTTACTTCACGCTATTTGCATAATTTATTAATGTGAAGTAATACTCCGTATGACAGCTAAATAGTCTATAAAAAATATAAAAATTTTACTTTTACATTAAAAATCAGATACTAAAGCAGCATGACAGGGTTACTGTCATATGCCAAACTAGCTACTGGCATACTACTGACGGCGTAAAAAATAAAAACAAACGCTAAATTAGCATCATCAACTCAACAAGGATAACGGTGATGAAAAACGATATATTGAATACAAAAAAGCTTGGTTATAAATTTTACTTTCAAGATGGTGACAATCAAATAGCCTGTTTTGGAAGCTACTTCACTGGTAAAGAAGAAGTATTTGTAAACGATGACCTATTCAGTAAAAAACGAAATATCTACTGTGCAAGCACACACTCTTTTGCTTTTGAGGGCTCACAGTACCAAGTAAAATTTGACATGCTTAATATACTTACAGGACGTCTGGAGTGCACTCTTTATAAAAATAGCAGTGTGATAGCCAAACAAGTTCAAAGTAGTCTTTCAGACGATCCTAAAAAGGCAGCATTTTTTCTTGCTGGCTGTACATTAGGTGGGGCGGTGTTTGGCTATACAACGGCAACTATTGTTGAGCTATTTGTAGGGAAGCTTTAACGTGCAATTAAATCCTACAACAGTTAAATCGCTTAGAAGTAAGTTAGATTGGACGCAGCAACAACTCGCAGATGCCTGCGATGTAAGTTTGCGGACCATTCAACGGGTAGAAAAAGAAGGCGCCGCTTCTAAAGAAACCACTATGGCGCTTTGCGCGGTACTTGAAGTACGCCAAGGCGAGCTAATTAAACTTGATGAGCCTATAAATAATGACGTTAAAAGTACGCCAACTAAAAGCTTTTTAGCGGGAGTGGTTATTAGCTCCTTAATAAGCTTTGCTCTAGGCGCAGGCTCAGTGCTTTTAGCGACTAACTAATATTACGTTTTAATAGCACTAATTAAATAAAAATGCCCCAAGCTATAAGCACTGGGGCATTTTTTATATGTTAGAAAAAGAGATTAATTACTGAAACACTTTTTCAACAGCCATTACTTCAATGTTCTTAGCTGGAATAGCTAATTTATAATCGGCAATGACTTTATCCTCAGCAACAAGCGCTGCTGGTTTTTCTGTGTTGTAAACCATTGGCGATGTTTGCTCTGACACTAAACGTTTTTTCATGTCTTCGCCGTCACCGGTAATAAACACGTACTGTACGTTATCTGTTTGCAGATTATCTTTAATCACGCGATTAACATCAGCAAGCGTTAGCTTTTCAAGTTTACTTGTCACGTATTTTACAAACGACTCTGTGTTATAAAATTCACTATCAAGTGCATAACCTAATTGGCGGTTTTGACTTGCGACAAGCTGCGGTACGTAGTTAATTAAAAAGTTACGTGTTGCTTCAAAGTCTTTTTCGGTTAAGCCATTTTTAATAAGCTTATCCAGCTCAAACAAAGCGGTACGTGTTGCAAAGTGTGCATCGTTATTAGAGCGCAGCGGGCGTAACCAAATTTGGAATATTTGCTCAGAGCGTCCTAAGTTTGCATCAGGCTTAGTTTGAAACATGCCACGTGGGAAGTACTCAATGTAGGCGTAATCGCCGTAGTTCATACCACGTGTTTGACGAATTCGCTCATACAAGTATGAGTTAGAACTACGGTGCTCACCAAAGTACGAACGCACCAGCCAAAGGGCTGTCCAATCTTCACTACTACGAATAGTATCAATTGGGAAACCAAACGATACCGCAGTAGATTGCGCCGACTTTTCTACAATCGTGGCATGGTGACCTTTAAGCTCTGGCGCATCAGGAATACTTAAACGGCTTTGCTCGCCTTTAGGTAAGGTTGCTAAATCGCTCATGATTTCGGTTTTAAGCGCTTTTGGCACAGCGCCAATTAAACCCAGTGTTAGTTTAGATTGGGTAAGCTCTGTGTTGTAAAATGCTTTTACATCATCAAGCGTTAGTGCTTCTAAATCCGAAATATCCCCGTAATTGTAGCTTTCGTATGGGTGGCCTTTGTAAAGTGCGCTGTAAAGCACTTCTTTACCTAGCTCTTCATCGTTAGAGGCTTTTAATCCCGACTTAATACCGTCGATCATTTCTTTTTTAAGGCGCTTAAAGTCATCATCTCTAAAACCTGGGTTAAGTAACTGATCGCTTACAAGCGCATACCATGTATCAGCGTTATCTTTATGAATACGCCCTTGGAATGACAGCATTTCTTTATCTATTTGATAACCAAAGCTGCCAGCAAGCGGATAAAGCGCTTTTTGTATGTCTTTGTAACTCGTACTTTGCGAGCCACCTTGAGCAAGCATAGCGGCTGTGAGCGCAGCAACCCCTTTTTTACCTTGCGGGTCTGCAGCAGCCCCTGTATTGAATAAAAAGTTTACATCAATCAGCGGCGAGCTATTCGTTTTATCAAGCACTTTAAATACGGGTGCCTCTGGCGCTTTATCACGCTTAGCGACTAATGCGTTTAAGCTTGTTTCTTGCTCAAACCCTGGCGCTTTATCAAGTGCAGACATAGTTACGGTAGTACGCGCGTCATCTACAAAATACTTATTAGCCACAGCTTTAATATCTTGTGCTGTGATGTTGTCGGCCGATTTATAAAGCTGGTTAATAACCTCTGGGTCGCGCTCAAAATGCATATAACTTGCAAGGGTTGATGCAATCGCTTGCGATGAGTCTAAGCCGTTAATAAAGCTGTATTTAAGGTTAGACTTTAAATCACTTAGTTTTTGCTCATCAACAAGTTCGGTACGTGCTTTTGCATAAGTGCGGTTAATAGCATCGCGTGCTTTTGCTAAATCATCTTCGTTTTCTACTTTTACAAACACATGCAGTAAGCCAGGATCTTTTGTCTCTGGATTGTAGGTAAACATTTGACTCGCTATTTGTTTATCAACAACTAGCTCTTGGTATAAATCGGAGTTATTAGAAAAATAAAGCTGTGAAATTAAATCAAGTGCGGCTCTGTCTTTTTTAGCAGGCTCCCATGCAGCCCCTTTGTAAGATACAAGCAACCAATGACCAGGCAAACCTTCGTTTTTCTCATGTACATATTTAGGTGCTTGCTGCTTTGGCTCAGCTTTAATATCGGCAACGTAATCGCCTTTTTCCCAACCACCCCAATGCTTTTTAACCATAGCCATTGTTTCTTCTGGCTCTACATCGCCCACAATTACAAGCGATACATATTCAGGCTTATAAAACTTATCAAAAAATTCTTTACCGTACGCCATTTGATCTGGCATGGCTTCTATATCTTCAAAAAAGCCCATGGTGGTATGTTTATAAGTGTGCGTATCAAACGCTTCTTCGCGTACTGCGCTCAATAACTTACGAATTGGGCTGGCGTTATTTTTTAAATATTCCCCTTTAACCGTTAGCGCTTCGGTTCTAAATTGCTCTTCGGTGTAGGTTAAGTTTTGAAAAATATCGGCTTCAATTTCAAGTACTTTATCAAGATGCTGCTTTGAAAAGTTTAAATGGTAGTTTGTGTAATCGTTAGTGGTATAAGCACGGTTATCGACCCCTGCATTTTTAAATATGGCAGTGTATTCGTCTTGCGGAAATTTTTTAGAGCCTTTAAACATCATGTGCTCAAAAAAGTGAGCAAAACCGGTTTTACCTGCTTTTACTTCATTACGCGAGCCAACCGATACCGGAATTTGCAGCGAGACTACATCGGGGTAATCAGTTTTAACAACCATTACGCGTAAGCCGTTATCAAGCTCTTCGATTAAGTACTCTTGCGAAAATACACGTTCGTCAGCTTTTGTTGTTTGCTGTTGTTGTGCCGTTTGGGTGTTTTCGCTTTGCTGTGTTGCGCAGCCTGTTAGTGCCAGCGATACCGCTAAGCTTGTTGCTAGTAATTTAAATTTCATTGTTGTCCCTTTTTAAATTGAGCAAATTTGTTATTAGGTTTAATACTAACTCGCTTAGATTATGTCCCAAAGCCACTAAATATAAGAGCCCAACGGCTATTTATAATGTAAACAACTGTGTCAATTCCCTATTTTAAAAACATTTATGTATGAAAAAAGCTCAAGTTGATTGAAAAACTTTCACTAAATAAATCTATCTAGACGTCTAAATGGCTGCTATATTAAATTACATACATTGAACTAAGCTGGAATGAGGATTATGGCTTTATCACTACAAGAAAAAATAGAAGACACCAATCAAGGTGTTTATCTTATTGGTACTACCCCGCCTAAAATTGGTACTGATAAAGCGCAACTAAAAATCATTGCAGAAAAACTACTTGCTCGCTTACACGAAATTGAATACGACGGCGTAATAATTTACGACATTCAAGATGAAAGTAGCCGTACAGATAAAGCACGCCCATTTCCGTTTAAACAAACTGTAGACCCACGTGAATACAGTCACTTACTACGTAATTTATCTGCCCCAGATGTCATTACTTACAAAAGTGTAGCACAACGTGGTGTAGAGGAGTTTAAAGGCTGGTTGGATGAAACTAAAAACGACTACGATTTAAAAAATGTCGTTTTAGTGGGTAGCCCCTCATCGGTAGGTGATATAAAACTAAGCTTGCCCGATGCCTATAAAACATTGGCAGAGCAAAGTGATGACTTCTTTTTAGGGGGCGTTACCATTGCTGAGCGACATTCAAGTAAGCGAAATGAACACGAGCGCCTTATAGAAAAAACAGCACAAGGTTGTCAGTTTTTTATATCGCAAGCGGTTTACGACGCGCAAGCAACTATAGAGCTAATAACAAGTTACGCGCGCACCTGTAAAGCACAAGGTATTACACCAAAACGGATTATTTTAACGTTTACGCCGTGCGGTGGCGATAAAACCTTAGAGTTTATGCAATGGTTGGGTATCTCAGTGCCAGAGGCCACTAAATGGCGCATGCTTGATGCAGACAATACCTTAAGTGAATCTGTACGTATTTGCCGAGAAAACCTCGACCTAATACTCAAAAGCTGTGCGCACCTTGATGTGCCACTAGGCTTAAATATTGAAAGCTTAACAAACCGTAAAGAAGAAATTGACGCATCAATAAACTTATACCGTTTATTAAAAGCCATTATGGAATTAAACCTAGCCGAAAAACAAATCGCTTAGAGCCTAATTCTCCCTGTTTATAGCAAGCCTAATGGCTTGCTTTTTTGTTGCTATATTTAAGTGTATTGCTTTTATTATGCTTTTTTAGCCAATTTGTACGCTTGTTTATTTTTATACATTTGGTGATCGGCCAAATTTAATAACGTATCAAAAGGTTGCTTTTGTTTATTAGTAAAACTTTCGCCTATGCTGAGTGTCAGCGCGCATACGTTGTTTTCTAATAGTGCGTTTGTATACTCAATTTTTATTTTATCAATAATATGGCTAAGCTTACTTCTATCACTAATTTGCATCACTGCTACAAATTCATCGCCGCCTAAACGCCCTACTATATCAGCCTCTCTTAAGTGTATTTTTAAGGTATTTGCTAAGAGGATTAACGCTTGGTCGCCTATTTCATGGCCATAAGTGTCGTTTAGTTTTTTAAAGTCATTTATATCAATAAACAAGCAACACACATCAAAACCTAAACGCAGCGCTAAATTAAGTTTGTGTTGGGCAAGTAAGCTAAGTGCACGGCGATTATAAATATTGGTAAGCGGGTCAAGCATGGCTATTTCACGCATTTGCTCAAAGCTATAAATAAGCGCTAAATCGTCTTCAATTAAATCACGAAGCTGCTCTATTAGCTCAAAATATTCATCGGTGTAACTGGTTTTTTTTGAATCTTTTAAACACAAGGTGCCAAATACTTCACCTTCAGGCCAGTGAATTGGCAAGCCAAGGTAGGATTCAACGCCATCTTCAATAACCTCGGGCATGGTATTCCACTGCGTATTGCTGCGGGTATCGCTAACATACAAAGTGTTGTTGTTTTCGGCTACATATTTACAAAATAAGGGAGTTTCGGGAGGGAGTATAGGGTTGGTTTCAAAGTGTGAGCCACCTTCATTAGCTCTAATAACTACACGATAACCTTTACTAGTAGCCTGAACTATATAACCAGAGGGGGCCGAAAAAAGCCCCGTAATAAGATCAATGGTTTTTTGCCATTTATGTAATGATATTTGGCCATCGACACCAGAAAACGCCCATTGATCTGTTTCAAACATAACTATACCTCAGCTATTTAGTGGCCTTAGTATAGCCAAATAAATATGTTTAAGGCTACTTTCTGCGGCGTTTACTTGGTGCTCTTTGCCCGGTAATGCGCTTTTTATCGCGATCTTTACGCGCTTTGTTGGTGTTTTTACGGTTATCTTTAGGGGGCTTGTTTAAATCAGGCTCGTAACCTTCTAGCCATTGTGGTGCTAAGCGGGTATCCAGTAGTACTTCAATTTCTTCCAGTAACCACTGCTCGTCAATACTTACCAGCGACATGGCAAGGCCTTGCTCGCCAGCGCGCCCCGTACGGCCAATTCGGTGTACGTAATCTTCTGCTATGTAAGGTAGCTCAAAGTTTATTACGTATTTAAGCGCTGGAATATCTAAACCGCGGGCAGCTACATCGGTAGCAACTAAAACCCGCGTTGTGCCTTCTTTAAAGTTTTGTAATGCACGGTCGCGTGCACCTTGAGATTTATCGCCATGGATAGACTCAGTTTTTAAGCCGTCTTTACACATTTCTTTGGCAAGTTTATCGGCCATTTGTTTTGTGCGTGTAAATATAAGTACTTGGCGCCAATTTTTCATGCCAATCATGTGTGATACAAGCTCGCGCTTTCGCTCTTCATCTACTGCGTAAATAACTTGTTCTACTTCAACGGCGGCTGAGTTACGTTTATCAACCTCAATTAGCTCAGGATTTTTAAGTAGTTTTTTACTCAGTTCAAACACGCTGTCATCGAATGTGGCTGAGAACAATAAGGTTTGGCGATCGCCCGGAATGTGGCGCAAAATACGTTTTATTTCATCAATAAAGCCCATATCCAGCATGCGGTCGGCTTCATCAAATACTAACGAATCAACACTTGAAAGCACCACACTGCCTTTAACAATATGATCAAGTAAACGCCCAGGCGTTGCGACTATCACTTGCGCCGTTTTAAGCGCTTTAATTTGCGGGCCAATACTTGCACCGCCATACGCTAAAGCGCCTTGAATATTTGTGCCTTGGGCGTATTTTTCAAAGCTTGCGAACACTTGCTGAGCAAGCTCACGCGTGGGCGTTAAAATAACCACTCGGGCTATGCCTGGCTCATCTTTTTTTGGTGTATTTAAAAGCTTATGTAGTAGTGGTAATACAAAGGCGGCTGTTTTACCTGTGCCTGTTTGCGCGCTGCCCATTACATCGCTGCCCGCTAATATGTGCGGAATAGTTTTAACCTGAATTGCGGTAGGCGTGGTGTAATTATTTTGCTCAATTGCGGTTAGTAATAACGAATCGAGTTTAAGAGATGAGAACGATGTGGCAGACATAGGCTTAGCTTTAAAATAACAAAGAGCGCTATTGTACGCATATTACGGTACTGCGTAAATTAACCAGCTCAGAAAAGTATTGAGCTTAGTTGTATTTCCTACACCAATAAAAAAGGCGCTAAATAACAATGTATTTAGCGCCTTTTTTATACCAATCCGCTTAATTAAGTGATCTATTTTGAGGACAGATAAACGTGTTGATAGCTAGGCAAAAAATTCGCTATTTAGTTGTTCTAAATGAGAATTTTTTAACGCAGACAGCAACACTTTTAGCCCCTAAAAATGATTAAGTATTATTGCGGATTGGTATTATAATTTAATAACGTTTTAAACCGGTTTTAAGGTGGCTTTTCGCTCATTATAAAACGCGATTAAGTCATCAACCGTTGCTTGGCAGTATTCACGAATACCCGACACCACCATGTGCTTTTCACCAAAACCCACTTTTTCGCCGTTTTCTAGTAAATTAAAGCGCAAGGTAATTTTGCCGCGCTTACCCGTGTACTCAAAACTTGGCTCAGCAAACTCAAGGGTTGGTGCTTGAATATTAATATTATCAAGGTTAATGATCATCGACTCGTAAATAACCATAGGGCGCGCTGGGTTAATCATTACATCTTGCTTACCCATTAGCGGAATAATTACGTGCGGAAATGCAGCACCAGAAAACTCAACATAGTTTTTTATTAAGCTATTTGTAAGTGTTGGGCATTTGCTGGTTTTACCTTCGCGTTTTACTTTTAAAATTACTTTGTCGCCGTTGGTTACATTAAACTCATCATCCCCTTCTGGGAAGTTAAGTTTGGTGTTTTCGTCAACCATACCGGCAAAGGTAAATTCCATTCGCTCACTTATACCGTAGCGGTCTAACACTAAAGAAAAAAGTAAGTCTCCTGGCGCGCAAAACTTTTTGGCATCTTTATCATGAAGTGGGTTGTAATCATCGGCAACGCACTTTGCGAAACGACACCCTTGCTCACGAGAGATAGAAACATAATCAGCATGCTGCTGAAAGTAAGGACTTAACATAGATTGTTCACTGCTTAAACTGCTTATAACCTGCCCATACTACCAGAAAAAATTTAAAGAGAGGTCGAATCACTTACAAATTCATACAATTAACTTAAGAGTAAATGTTGCACACACCTGTTCTAGTTAGTAATTTAGGTACCAAACTAAATAAGGGACTAATTATTATGTTACGTGTTTTTGCAGCAATAACCGTACTCACTACTTTGGCTGGATGTTCTAGCGTGACTTTTCATACCGATATAGATAACGATGTTTTATCTGAGGAAATTGGTACGTACGTTAAAAAACGAGATTTACAACAGTTTTATAGCGACCAAGAAGCACACGAAAGTGGCGCCAAACTTTTAGGGCGAATAGAAGGCGAAAGCTGCAATGGCGACGGTAGAGGCGACAATAATATAAGCTACAATCGCTTAAAATCAAATGCTATAGATTTACTTAAAGCAGATGCAATGCGCAGAGGCGGTAACGCCTTTACTATAAATTCTTGTAGCGAAATCTCTGTATCGTATTGTGACCTGTCTGTTTTATGCAGCGGACAGGCCTACGACTATTAATAAATTATATATTAAGCGCAAAGCTTAGTAGTACGCGCTTTCCCGACTCAATTTTAGAAACGCTATGCTCGTATTTGTCGGGTCTAAATAAATATACGCGGTTAAACCAATTAATAATGCATTTTGAGCATTTAAAAACCCCACCAGCTTTAGGTTTTACTAGTACAAAATTAAGTTTGTAGTAGCGCCCTTGCTGTACTGGATCTATATGGTTCATCACACTGTGATGTGTAGGGTAAGTAACTAGGTTTATTGAAAAGGCATTACTGCTAAATAAAGCTTTGTTTTTTACAGGTGCAATCATGCTGCCTCCTTTAAATTTACATGCAGCATTATAGCATTTGCTAAAGCGCCACGGCTTGCGCTAAACAATATCAAAACGCGATGACATATAGCCAAACAGCCTGAAATAAAAAAGCCGAGCTTAATTAATAAGCTCGGCTTTTTATAAAGTATGACTAAAGATTATGCACTTGGGTATGTGCGGTACGCACGCTCAATATTTTTAGCCTGCTTTTTAGAAATGCCTAAATGAGCAAGCGCTACACGTAAACGCGCACGTGATAAGTCTGAGCCTAAAATTTCCATTGCATCAAGTACTGAGGTAGATGATGTTTTACCAGTGATTGCTACAAATATTGGCTCTAAAAAGTCTTTAATTTTAAGCTCGTGGAATGTAGCAACTTCTTTTGCAATGGCAAAAATAGCTGGCTTATCAAAACTACGCAAACCTTCAAGCTGCCATACAAAAAACTGTAGCGCTTGGCGTATTACGTTTTCGTCAGCTTTGCCCGCCGTTAACAGTGCTGGGTCGTAAGTTGGAATGCCGCCTACAAAATGCCCTGCTAAATCAACCATGTCCGAAAGCGTATTAATGCGCGTTTTAGCTTCTGGTAATACTTTAGCTAGCATTTCGCCATTAAACTTCCAATCAACAAAGCGCTGTACAAGCTCTTCATCTGTTAGGTTTTCGCGGATCCACATGCCGTTTAACCAGCTTAGCTTATCAACATCAAATACAGGGCCACCAAGTGATACACGCTTCATATCGAAGTGTTCAATCATCTCGTTAAGAGTGAATTTTTCACGCTCATCTGGCATTGACCAACCCATACGGCCTAAGTAGTTAAGCACGGCCTCTGGTAGGTAACCCATTTCTTTATAGTAATTAATAGAAGTGGGGTTTTTACGCTTAGAAAGCTTTGATTTATCAGGATTACGCAGTAGTGGTAAATGCCCTAGTACGGGTGCTTCCCAACCTAAATCTTCATAAAGTTTTAATAGTTTAGGTGCTGAGTTAATCCACTCTTCGCCACGGAAAATATGGCTTATTTGCATGTGGTGGTCATCCACTACGTTTGCTAAAAAGTACGTAGGGAAACCATCGGCTTTTAATAGCACTTGCATGTCTACGTTTTCCCACGGGATCTCAATTTCGTCGCGTAGGTAGTCGTTAAATTTAAAAGTGCCTTCGCTTGGTATTTTCATACGAATAACGTAAGGCTTGCCTGCAGCTAGGTTTGCTTTAATTTCATCTTCGGTGAGGTTTAAACCACGGCCGTCGTATTTAGGGCGCAGACCTTCTGCCATTTGCTCTTCACGCATTTGGTCAAGCTCTTCGCTGGTTGCAAAACAGTAAAATGCTTTACCTTGCTCAACTAATTGGTGTGCGTATTTTTTGTATAAATCGCTACGCTCTGATTGACGGTAAGGGCCAAATTCGCCACCTACGTCAGGGCCATGATCCCACTCAAGACCTAACCAACGTAAGCTATCCATAATCGCTTGTTCTGACTCTGGCGTGCTACGAACTTGGTCTGTATCTTCAATACGAAGCACAAACTCGCCACCTTGTTGTTTAGCAAAACAGTAGTTAAATAAAGCAATATAAGCGGTGCCAAGATGCGGGTCACCTGTTGGAGATGGGGCAACACGAGTACGGATTGTCATGATAATGTCTCTTTTAATAAGTGAGATAAAAATTAAGGGGGTCGTTTAAGCCGCTACTTTGTTTAAGTAAGCAATAATATCGTTAGATTCGTATAGCCACTCTACTTGGCCATTTTTTTCTATACGAAGGCATGGCACTTTAATTTTGCCGCCTTGCTCTAACAGCTCTTGACGAAATTGTTGATTATTTTTTGCATCACGCGTTTCTATTTTTAAGCCTTCGCGCTTAATTGCACGGCGTACTTTTACGCAAAACGGGCATGCTTTAAATTGATAAAGTTTAAATTGTGAGGTTTGCTGATCAAGCTGCGCTTGCACATCGCTTGCACGCTTTTTACTGCGAGGAGTAAATACAAAATTAAAGAATAAAATTATACAACCTAAAAACCAACGAACGAATTTCATGTTTTGTGCCTGCCTACAACAATTTAAGGAGCCAGATTTTAGCACAAATTTACAATCAAAAAAGCTCAATACTATTATCGGTGGTCACTTCTTCATTTACCTCAAGCTCGCTATAAGCGGTCACTTTATTACGGCCGCTATTTTTAGAATGATACAGCGCCATATCGGCTTGGTTTACGATACTAGATACAGTATCAATACTTGCCAGCTCTAAAAAGCCAATACTAATTGTAAGCTGCCCAACTTGCGGAAAAGGATACTCAGCAATATTTGAGCGCAAACGGTTAAGTGCTATATGTGCTTGTGCCTCGGTCTTGGTTTGAAATAACACCGCAAACTCTTCGCCACCATACCTAAATACGTAGTCTTCTAGCCTAAAGTTATTTTTTAACAGCCGCGCCACAAGTAAAATAACTTCATCGCCTATTACATGGCCGTAGCTGTCGTTTACGCGTTTAAAGTGATCGATATCTGCAATGGCTAAATACCATCGTCGCTTTTCGTTTGTATCATCACGGGGTAATAAAAAGCCTTTGCCTGAGACAATTTCGATCACTTTTTTATCAAAGGTTTGTCTGTTTAAAAGCTCGGTTAAAGGGTCTAACCGCGATTTATGTAATAGCCCTAACTGGTTGGCATAAATATTTAAAATATGCACGGCGAGCATTGTGGTGGTTTGCGCTAACTCTTTTGTGGTTTCTATGAGTAATATGCCAATTACTTTACCAAAGTAATACACTGGCACATACGTAGTTACTACACCTAAGGCACGGCTTACTCTTATTTTGTTTTGGGTTACTTTATTAAGCAGCGCTAAGGCTTCGTTAGACTCTAATACTTCAAGGCGGGTGTGGGTGTTTATAAGCGTAGGCGGTAATTGCGCACTAAAGTGCTTATTAATATAAATAGCAAAATTTTCAACTTCGAGTAGGTCGCCAATAATCTGCACTAATGATGCATCTAAATCACTTTCTTCTTCTTGCTGAGTTAGACTGATTATCCATTCGTGCCCGCAATTGTTTGCCTTCATTAGTTTGCCTAAACTGTTTTAACTTCAATCAGTTTAGACAAAATCATCAACTTTGCTAATTAATTAACCAATACTTTTGAATTAGGTCGCATTGAGCTATGTGGATTAAAGTTTGTTTTAGCTAAGCACTATTAAATCGTAGCGCGAGCTTAGTAACTTGGTGAGCTCAATAACTACTGCGGTATTATTTAATAACTTACATACAGCAGAGCCTAAAACAGCCTATGCTTTGTATTTATGTTTTTGTACAACCCGTTATTCTAAACACAACATAGGCTCTGCCTTGCTTAAATACCTAAATCCAGCCGCAATACTAATAACCAATACGCAACACGCGCTATTTAAAAAAGCTAAATAAAACTAAAGCAAAACTAAGTCGTCTCTGTGTAGCACCACAGCGCCACTATCAAAGTCGAGTAGTTCGCCTATTTGCTCTGAGTGAGCGCCTTTAATTTTATTTACTTCAACCTGGTTAAAACGTGTTAACCCTCGTGCAATAACTTGGTTGTTGGCGTCTATTAAATCTATTAAGTCGCCACGCTCAAAACGGCCAAACGCATTGGTTATGCCTTTTGCCAGCAGGCTTGCCCCTTTGTTTTGTAGCGCCGAAATAGCCCCTTTATCAATCATAATTTGGCCGGTACTTTTAGGCCCGGCCATTAGCCATTTTTTACGGCCATCTTTTGGCGCAGTGAGTTTTAAAAACCGCGTGCCGGGTAATTGCTCACTCATGCATTTTAAAATAACGTTGTTGCCAGCGCCTTTTGCAATAATTACCTCTACCCCTGCGCGCCTTGCTACGTCGGCGGCTTGTAGTTTTGTGGCCATACCGCCGGTGCCTAAACTTGTACCGCTACCACCAGCCAGTTGGCGTAACTCATCGTTTATATGAGTGACTTCGTCAATCAGTTTTGCATCGGTATTTGTGCGCGGATCGCTGGTAAATAAACCTTCTTGATCGGTAAGCAGTAATAGCTTGTTGGCATTAGCTAAAATAGCCACCAGCGCCGATAAATTATCGTTATCGCCTACTTTTATTTCGGCGGTTGCTACCGCGTCGTTTTCATTAATAATAGGCACCACATCGTGGCTTAATAACGCATTTAAGGTGTCGCGCGCATTTAAATAGCGTTCGCGGTCATCTACGTCTGCACGGGTAAGCAGCATTTGCCCTACGTTTATGCCATACAAGGCAAATAAGCTTTGCCAAATATGTATAAGTTGACCTTGCCCAACGGCTGCCAACATTTGTTTATCTATTAGGCCGCGGCCACAGGGTTTAATAAGTTGTTCGCGCCCCGCAGCAACCGCGCCACTTGATACTAATATAACTTGGTGGCCTTGCTTTTTAAGTTCGCTACATTGGCGAACCAGCTCAACCATATGGGCTTTATCTAACTTATCGGTGCCGCCGGTTAGTACACTTGTACCAAGCTTAACAACAATTACCTGTTCCCTACGCATTATTATTTACTATTAAAATGAAAGATAAATAAACTTATACCAGCTCGGTATTTTTGAACAAGTTAAAATTATTCATGCTAGGATCGGCGTTAATTTAATTTGATAAAATTTCATTTATGCCAGCCAGTTTATGCCTAATTATTGCCACCTTTTTATGGGGTAGCTCCTTTATTGCACTTAAGTATGCTATTGCCGTTTACGACCCTGCATTAGTTATCTTTTTACGCATGCTAACCACCTTAGTTTTATCGCTGTGTTTATGGCGTTATGTAATTAGGTTTGAGTATTTAAAAGGCGATTGGAAGTACTTATTAGGTATGTCGCTCGCAGAGCCATGCTTGTACTTTTTATTTGAAGGCCACGCAATGGAATACACCTCGGCCTCTCAGGCGGGAGTTATTGTTTCGTGTTTGCCTATTATTGTGGCGTTGATGGCGTTTTTTATGCTTAAAGAGTATATAAGTAAAGCCATTGTGATTGGGTTTACCCTGTGTATTGGCGGCAGTATTTTACTTACTTTGCTTTCACCAAATACCGATCAGGCCCCTAATCCATTATTGGGTAACTTTTTAGAACTTATGGCCATGGTATGCGCGGCGTTTTACACCATTAGCATTAAGCACTTAGCCAATCGCTACTCGCCGTTAACGCTAATTGCTTTACAAGGCATAAGCGGCAGTGTGTTTTTTGCACCGTTTTTATTTTTTATCGACTTACCAAGCGAAAACCAGCATGACCTAACCGCCCTTATGAGCATTTTGTATTTAGGCTCGTTTGTCACCTTAGGTGGCTATGGTATGTATAACTATGCAATTGGCAAAGTGTCGGTATTAACGGCTGCAGCTTATTCAAATTTAATCCCTATTTTTACGCTTATTTTATCGGCCATTATTTTGGGTGAAGTACTCGATTTTTGGCAGTGGGTGAGTATATTAGTTGTTTTTGCAGGGGTGATGATAAGCCAACGACATCAAGAGTTGGTGGTAGATATACCGCTTAATGAAGCTGGCGATGACCCTATCAACTCAGCCGATACAAGCCATCTTAAATCAGTACCCGATGCCAGCGAGTCAAAAGGGTAACAGGTTAATAAATAAAGCCCTGGGGTTTGTAAAAACGCCTGCTGGGATTGATGAATTACCTCAATCCCCTTCACTTTATAATGCTGTATTACGCCACTTTGCAGCTGCAGCGTAAACGTTTCACCCACTTTGGTGTGTTTTAAAAATGCAAAGTGGGTATCGTTGTGACCCGCTATTAACGCACCGCCATGCTTATCTCCAAGCTTTGCCCCTGGTAAAAAATGGCTTGGTGCAAATGCTAAATTACGACCACTTGCCCCAGCTAAAACGCTAAGCACTTTATTATGCACAGGCCAGTTAAGCTGCGCGGTTACAAAGCTGTCGGCGTAAAACCACGGTTTAACACGAGCGTGTGGCGTAATAAGCGCCTCTTGCCAGGCCTGCTCTATTAATACTTGGGCAAGCCATGCCTTGGCTTGCATATAAGCACCATGAGAAAACAGCCCCAGCCCGGCGATTAATAAGCCCGCACTTAGCCACTTTTTCATTTAAGCCCTCGGTTTATTTTAAACGCGCCATAGCCAAGTAATAAAATGCAGCCCAGCAATATGTACAGTCGGCTTTGCCCATCGGTTTGTGGTAAACGCATAGCCAGTCCTTGTGGCGCTGCGTTCTTAGCCAGTGCCGTTTGCTTTGCAGGCTCGTTAATTTGAGTGTGTTCAATAGCTATAAAAGCAGTAAACGGACTCAGTAGTTGATGTGTGAGCGCAAGCCCTTGCACCTCATTTTTAACTGACTGTCGGTCATTATACAAAAGCAACGATTTAATTTTTTGGCGCGCCCACAGCTTATCAATCCCTTTTGCGTTGGCGCTATTTTGTGCGCTTAGCTTTATATTTAAAGGGCCTTGAGCGGTTTGCCCACTAAGCGTAATTTGATTCGTATCATTTAGTTTTATAGCCACCATTATTGGCTCGCCAAAATATAAATCAGGCAAAGGTGATGGCCAAAAATCTAAATTGTGAGTGCTTTCATCGCGAAGTGCTAAATTAGTGATAGCGGGATGAGCAAGCTTATCAAATAACTGCTGCATTTTAGGCTGAACCTCATTTGTGCTGCCAATAAACGTAAATGACCCTTTACCTATATCAGCTGCGCGGCGCATAAAAAAGCTATTGGGTGCACTGCCAATGCCTACAGTAAACAAACGGCTATCACCCAATTTACGCTGAATATTTTTAAATAAGGCATCTTCGTTACTTACACTGCCATCCGTTAAAAACACCACTTGACGTACAAAGCCTTCAAAGCTGCTGCCATCAAGTACCGCATCAAGTGCACCTTGTATTTCGGTACCGCCATCGGCCTCTAGGCTATAAATAAAGCGCTCAGCGCGGCGTAAGTTAAAGTCACTAGCAATAAGGGGTTTATCGCTCATGGGGGTAACCACATTATCAAAGCCAATAATGTTAAAACTGTCGTTGCTATCAAGCAAAGACAGCGCATAAAACAGAGCCTTTTTAGCTTGCTCCATAGATTGCCCGTGCATAGAGCCTGAGGTATCTACAACAAACACCATTTCGCGTGGTAGGCGCTGCGTTTGTGTAAAGTGATCTGCTGGCGGCATAAGCATAGCAAGCCCGTATCGGTCGCCGTTTTCAAACTGCTGGGTAAAAAATGCTGCTTGTGCGCTTTCTTTTTGCAGCGGTTTAAACTCAAGTACAAAGTCGCGATTGGCCCCCGTTTGCTCATTTAAAGCAACCGTATATTGCCCAAAGGCCGGATTTTGTACTTCTACACGATGAAATTTAGACGTTATATTTACAAGCTCTAAGCCTACATCTATATCAATATTTAAACTAAATTGGCTGCTTGGCGCCTCACTGTGCTGCGTTTTGCTATACACAGGGCTTAACCACCCCTGAGGAGCATGGGTTAGGCTAGTTTGCTCAGCTTCAATATTTGCGCTTATTGTGTGATAGCGCGGCGTAATAGTACTTGGGAAGCGAATAGCAAATGTGCCATTGCTATAATCAATGATCTCTTGATATTCAAGCTCTATCACAATTTGCTCGCCAGGGCCTATATTTGCCACGTTAGTAATAAATATATTAGCGCGCTGCTGGCGTACAAGTGCGGCTTGCTTGCCAGCATTTTTAGCTGCCTGATACTTTTTTTCGGCCTCTACTTTTTTATCTATTTGGCCTTTTATGACTCGCTCACCTATGCGCATCGTCATCGCATGTACGGCGCTTTCATCAGGTAGCGGAAACACATAACGCGCATTTACCGCAAACGGATTATCGTTTTGATAAGTTTGCTTAACGACCACGTGATTTATCAGCCCGGTTAGGGTCATGTTAGCATCGCTTTTTAATATAATTGCCGGCGCGACAGATGCGCCGCTGCTGTCAAAAAGTTCAAGCTTGGGCGACTGTGCACGGCTATTAAAACTAAGTAGAAGCACAGCCACTAAGAAAATAAAAATGCTTACTTTAGTAAGCATTTTGGTTGGGTTACTCAACATAAAATCACTCCATCGAACGCTTAACTTTACTCAAATAAAAGTGGCTTTAGTTACTTGCCGTTTGGCCATTTACTGGGTTTATTGAGCGGGTAGTAAGTGTTACGCGTCGATCAAAAAAGTTATCTTCTACGGTATTGCTGCGCGCTAATGTTTGTTGCTCGCCAAAAGCGTGCGCACTTAAACGTGTATGGCTAATACCGTGCTTTATAAGGTAACTTTGCACTGCGTTTACACGTTTTTTAGACAATAAAAGATTCGCTTGCTCATCACCACGCTGATCGGCAAAGCCACTTAAATCTAATGCTAGTTGCGGCTGAGTTTTTAACAGCACCACAAGCTGGTCTAACTGCGTAGCAAAGTGCGGGGCAATAGCACTTGAGCCGGTTTTAAATTGTACTGTCATGGCAAGTAAGTTATTTATTTGCGATTGTGTTAACTGCTCATTTTGATTAGTTAGTACATCTAACTGCTGCTCTAGCCTATTGTTTTGATTAAGTACCTGTTGGTAGTCACTGGTTTTTTGCTGCATCACTGTTATTGCTCTCTGCTGCTGGGCAATTTTGTCATCAGCTACTTTTGAATCACCAATTAAGCCCCCGGCAAATGCGCCAATAAAAGCACCAATTGGCCCACCAACGACACCACCAATAATGGCGCCAGTACCTAAGCCAATGGCGGTTTCTTTATGAGCTTCTTTAGAAGGGGTGTTGGCGGCTGCTGCAAATGCAGGTGTACACACTGTAGCTACTAGCGTTAATGCGATTAATGTCTTCTTCATAATGTAATCCTTAAACTTGTTTTAATTTGTGATGTTTTGTTTTGATGGTTGTATTAAAACAGCTGCAAGTGGCAACAAAGGGGAGCAAAAATGGCAAACCGCTGAGCAATTGTGGCAAAAAAATGGCAATTGCCTTTTTAACCGTACATAACTGAAAAACTTCGATATAGTGCGTTTTAGAATAAATAAGGGTGAGTAGAATGAAAAAAATAGCCATCATTGAAGATGAAACCGCCATCCGCGAAAACTATATTGAAATGCTTAGCGCCCAAGGTTACCAAGTAAGTGGTTTTGCTAACCGCGTCAGCGCAGAGATTGCATTTAAAGACGCCCTACCCGATTTAGCCATTGTTGATATTGGTTTAGGCCACGAAATAGACGGCGGTTTTTTGCTTTGCCAAACCTTGCGTACGCTTTCTAAAACTCTGCCTATTATTTTTTTAACCGCCCGCGATAGCGAAATAGATACTGTGTGTGGCCTGCGTATGGGCGCCGATGACTACCTAACAAAAGATATTAGCTTAGCCCACTTGGCTGCCAGAATAGGCGCGCTATTTAGACGCATGGAAGCGCTTGAGCAACCCGCCGATGCCAATGCATTAATTACACGTGGCCAGTTAACGCTCGACACCCAGCGCATGCAAGTATTTTGGCAGCAACAACTAGTTGATTTAACCGTGACCGAATTTTGGATGTTGCACTCACTTGCGCAGCGCCCAGGCCATGTAAAAAGCCGTAACGATTTAATGAGCGATGCAAAAATTTACGTAGACGACAGCACTATCACTTCGCATGTAAAACGCATTCGTAAAAAGTTTATCGCCCTTGATAACAACTTTGATTGCATAGATACGGTGTACGGCATGGGCTACAGGTGGGAACAACGCTAATGTTACGATTTGGCCTGCGCAGTAAATTTATATTACTGTCGTGTTTTTTGTTTTTACTGCCTTGGCTTGGCTACGAGTACGTGTGGGAAATGGAAAAGTTTTTACGCCAAGGCCAAGAAAAAACCCTCGTAGGCACCACTCGCGCGCTCGCCACCGCCCTGCATGAGCGCCCAGCACTTTTTGATGAGCAAACCAACTTTTTAGACCAGGTAGTAAAAGGGCGCGACTTATATGCGTACAATCTTAAAAACGCTATTCAACTCGATGGCAAACTGAGCGACTGGCAAAGCTATCAACCACTCTTTTGGCATTACGATAAACGCTATTTACAAAAAGCAGACAAGGAGCATAAAGCTGAGGATTTATCGTTTGATCATATGGTTGGCAAGTTTGATAACTATTTATATGCCGTGTTTAAAGTAACTGACGATCACCTTGTATATCGTGCCAAAAATAGTTTAAGCATTACTAATAACGACCATTTAATAATTGGCCTAAAAAGCCCAGCCGGAGATTTTAATACGTACATTATTGCCCCACGCCAAGATGGCTGGGTAAATGCGTTTGATGCTAATACCAAAACACCGTTTACAAAAATTCAGGGCTATTTTATACGCACTGAATCGGGATATAACGTAGAACTGCGCTTTCCTATAAATATGCTTGGTAACAAGCTAGGCTTTGCCGTGGTCGATATTGACATAAAAAAAGCGCCGCTCGATTTTAAAACAATGTCGACCTCTAATTTAAATAACCCAAGCGATTTAGGCTCGGTATTGGTGCCCTCACCAGAAATTAACCGAATTTTAAAAGGTATGGGTCACAGTGGTAGCCGTATTTGGGTGGTTGATAACCATCATCGCGTATTAGCGCAGTCGGGCACAATTCAAAATGCCGATGGCGTATGGGCCGACGGCCTTAAAAACCAGCCGCCTAAAAATGCCTGGCAACGCTTTGAGCAAACGTATTTGCACCCACTTTATTATAAAATTTTAACTCGCCCCGAAAACGAATTTTTAGATACCCTGCACGATGTTGCCTCAATGCAGGGCACGCATTTAGCTAAGGCACTAAAGGGGCAACCAGCGTCGTCTTGGCGGTTAACCCCCGACAGTAAAGCCGTTATTTTATCGGCGGCATACCCTATTTGGATAGAAGATAAAGTGATTGGCGCAGTAATCGCCGAGGAAACCACTAACGGTGTTCGCACCCTGCGTAATAAATCGCTGGAAAAGCTTTTTAACGTTATTTTAGCGGTGATGCTAATTGGCACCGTTACGTTGTTCTTTTTTGCCTCGCGTATTTCGAGCCGCATTAGGCGACTGCGCGACACCGCAGAGCAAGCTATTGATGCCCAAGGGCGCATTACCGGCAGTATTAATTACAGCGACTCAAACGATGAAATTGGCGATCTTTCGCGAAGTTTTGCCAATATTGTTGGCCGCTTAGGCGGGTACACTAATTATTTAGAAAATATGTCATCGCGGTTATCTCATGAGCTACGTACACCGGTGGCTGTGGTTCGCTCTTCTTTAGAAAACCTACAAAGCTTGGAGCAAAATGAGCTTAGCCAAAAATACCTAGAGCGAGCAAGTGAAGGGGTTGAGCGCTTAGGTAAAATAATAACCACCATGAGCGAAGCCACGCGCCTTGAACAAAGCATTCATAGCAACGAGAGCGAGCCGTTTGATTTACAAAAAGTAATTAATGGCTGTATGCAAGGCTACCAGCTTACTTACCCAGAGCAGTTATTTGAGCTTGATGTATGCCAAAGCGCTTTACCTATGCAAGGTGCCCCCGAATTTATAGCTCAGCTACTTGATAAGCTTATTAATAATGCGCTGGAATTTAGTGAAGCAAATACGGCTATTAATGTAGGTCTTAAGCAGAGCGAAAATAAAGCAATATTAACAGTGAGTAATACAGGCCCCGCCCTGCCTGAAGGGCTAACTGAGCATATTTTTGATTCTATGGTGTCGGTACGCAGCCAGCAGATGCAGCAACAACCGCACTTAGGTTTAGGGCTTTATATTGTAAGGCTGGTGTGTGACTACCATAAAGGCAGTGTCACTGCGCAGAATAATGACCGCGGTAATGGCGTGGTGTTTAAAGTAACCCTGCCTTTACAAAGCTAGGCTGTGCATAAAGTGGCGCCCTGCTGAGCCGCCCTTATTTTTTGCACATCGATTACAAATTACTACAACTTAAAATGTAACTATTCACTTTTAATTCAGTCAGACAGCCATACCCTGAACGCTAATTAAGGAGAATAGATCATGAACAACCCACTTGAGCGTGAAGAGATCGAATTTATTTTTGATCTATACAGGCCCCAAGAGCAAGCACCTAGCTTGCCTTCAGAGCCTGCCACCTCTACATATAAAAACTTACGACAGCCAGAACAAGTTAAAAACGAAGGCGTGTCTGAATACCTCAGCTAGGGTATTACCTATTGCGTTGCTTGCTCGTTTTGTAAAAACGCTTTAATGCAGTTTATTTCTGCCAGTTTTACCTCTTCGCCTATTTCTGGGCCTTTTTTGCCATTTTTAAGTGCAGTTTGTACTACCTGCTTTTTATCCATTTTTTGTAATTCATTAAAAATTGCACGCAGCTTAGCCCCTTGCGGATAGGGCTTATTTACAAGTGTTTCTCCGCGCCCTTGCGCATCACATTGGCATGCTTGGGTAAACGCAATAAACCGCTCTGGGTGCACTAAAGCATTTAAATTAGTGACAATTAATTTATGAATCGTTTGTGGTCTTAATTGCTCCAGCGTATGGCATAAGGTGTGATTATCGCTGGTGAGTACGCCAATATCGCGAAAACGATTAGGCACTTTTAAACGCTCACAAAACTTTTCTACTACGGCTACCCCTTCGCGTTCATGGCCGCGTAAATTACCGCGTTTTTTAAAGCTCAGGGCCTTACCAAAATCATGAGTGAGTGCCGCAAATCGTGTTTCTAAATTAAAATTTAAATCGGCAGCACGCCTAAGTACCAACATAGTATGAACAAACACATCACCTTCAGGGTGGTGGTTTGCAGGTTGCGGCACCCCTTGCATACTCTCTATTTCTGGGAAAATACCTAAGCCATGTAGTGCTTGAAAATACAGTTCAGGGTGTTTTTCACCCAGCGCTTTTTCGGTTTCGAGCCAGACGCGCTCGGGCACTAAATGATTAAGCTCACCTTTGTTTTTAAGCTCACGTATTAATGCATAAGTACTTGGGTGAATACGCCATTCACTTCCGTAGCGTGCTAAAAAACGCGCTATGCGTAATACCCTTACCGGGTCTTCTACAAAGGCTTCTGTGGTGTGGCGCAGTATTTTATTGTGCAAATCGCTTTGGCCATTGAAAGGGTCAATAACGGTACCGTTTTCATCAAGTGCCATTGAGTTGATGGTTAAATCGCGCCGTGCTAAATCTTCTTCAAGGGTGACATTAGGGCTGGCATCTACCACAAAGCCGGTATAGCCTTTACCGCTTTTTCGCTCGGTGCGGCCCAAGGCGTATTCTTCTTTTGTTTTTGGGTGTAAATAAACCGGAAAATCACTTCCTATAGGCACAAAACCAAGCGACTCCATAGTTTGGGGTGTTTCGCCTATAACAACATAGTCGTTATCTTTTGATGCTATATTAAGTAGCTGGTCGCGTACCGCGCCACCAACAAGGTAAACTTGCTTAAGGTTGTGTTTCACTGTTTATCCTAATCACACTGGGTGGTTATTTGATGTCGATCATACCATTAAAATCACCATAGTTTGCCAAGCTTAAGTAAGCTCATTACAATAGCGCTTTATTTTAAGCAATAGCCTTATACTCAATGAAAAATCATTCATCAAAAAAAGAACTTATGCTACTGCCTATATTACTTGTGGTTATTGTAATGTGCGTGGCGGGTCACTTTTTACTACAGGCTAACTTTCAAGATAGCAACATGGTTGAATACATGTTGGCAGCGCTGCCCTTTGCGATGTTTGGCCTAGTTATTGTGGCATTTAAAATGGCAGCTAAAAGCGAAGCCAATGAGCAAAGCGAGCAAGACTCTTAATTTTACTGTTAAAGAATATAATACCCAAACCAATCTGGTTTTATTGGTTGAGCATGCCCACTTGGTGTAAGCTTAATATTTAGTTGGCTGTCTAGCAGGTCTATAGCAAAACAGTCATCTACATCATGTAAATCATCTTTATGAATATGGCTAAGGCCTGCAAGCAAATCGCTTTTAGCGCGCTGCTTGGCCTCTGCTGCGCTACTGGCAACATACAATGCAAAGTCGTGTTGCTCAGCCATAGAGTCACTTCTGTAAGCGCCTAAATTAACAAAATACAGCTGCTTATTTTGCTCAACGTAGGTATCAACGACTTCTACTTTATAACCGTCGATATGGTTAATTGCCATGTAGCTGTCCATATGCACATTGTTTTTATCGCCCACCCATTGGCTTTTTAACTTTGAATAAGTTTGCTCAATGCTTTGCCCTACGACAAAGCGAATATCGTGCATTTCTATGTGGCAGCCTTGAATTCGCCCGCCCAGATACACCATAAATAACTGCATTTAATAACCTTACTCTTAAATTACACTAAATTATCGACATCAATATTGTGTTTTTTTATTAACTTATAAAAATCCGAACGATTACGTTTGGCAAGCTTTGCGCCTTCGGCTACGTTACCGCCGGCCATTTTGAGGGTGTTTATTACATAATCGCGCTCAAACTCTTTTTTGGCATCATTTAGAGAAAGCGGCTCTGCACTGGCTTGGTTTGAGTTAAGTGCGTTTAACACTAAGTGTGCAGAAATTACCTCGCTGGCGCTCAATGCGACCACTTGCTCTACAACATTTTGTAACTGGCGTATATTCCCAGGCCAGTCGTAACGTACCAGCGCATGCATGGCATCGTTTGCAAAGCGCTTTTCTTTTTGGTTCATACGTTTAGCAATACTTGCGCTAAAGTGCTGAGCGAGCAGGCTTATGTCTTCTCGGCGCTCACACAGCGGCGGTAATTTTAAATTAACAACATTTAGGCGGTAGTATAAATCTTCCCTAAATTGTTGATTGCTAATCGCATCGGGTAAATTTTTGTGAGTGGCCGATACAATGCGCACATCAATAGGAATTTCTTCTTGAAAGCCCACCGGGCGTATGGTTTTTTCTTGTAGTACACGCAGTAACTTAACTTGTAAATTAAGCGGCATATCGCCAATTTCATCTAAAAATAAGGTGCCGCCTTGAGCTTGCTGAAATAAACCTTGGTGATCTTTCACCGCCCCTGTAAATGCGCCTTTTTTATGGCCAAATAACTCTGACTCTAAAAGCTCCCCAGGCACTGCGCCACAGTTAATGGCCACAAAAGGTCCTTCGCTTACATGGCTGTGTTGATGAATCGCCTGAGCCAGCAGCTCCTTACCTGTGCCGCTGGCGCCTGAAATAAGCACATTTACTTGGGTTGGCCCCAGTAACTTTACTTGCTCAAGGAGGTGCAACATAGCGCCACTGCGCGTTACTATATTGCTTTTTTGGGGCGATTCTTCTGCGTTTACGCCATGTATTTCAATGGCTTTGGCTAGGCTGTCAAACAGCTCGTCTTTATCTACCGGTTTTGTAATAAACGCAAAAATACCTTGTTTTGTCGCCTCCACCGCATCGGGTATAGAGCCATGCGCAGTCATCATTATAACCGGCAGTGCTGGGTAGCGGCTTTGTAATTGGCGATGTAAGGCCATGCCGTCCATTTCGTCCATACGCAGATCTGTTATAACTGCATCAAACACTTGGTTTTTAAGAATTTGTAATGCAAGTATGCCGCTTTCACAGGTTGTTACGTCATACCCTTTAGACTCGATTCTTAGCGCGAGTAATTTAAGTAAACTTGCATCGTCATCAACGAGTAATACTTTTGCACCTTGTGGTGTGTGTGTTGCCATAATTACTGCTCCTTAGTGTCTTCGCGTAGTAACAGCTGCTGCTCTATGGTGGCTAAAGACGATAACGTTTGCTGCATTTTGTCATTTAACGCCTGCTGCTCTTTTAGGGCATTTATCTGCCGAGTAACATGCTGCTTTTGAAGCCATAAATATTGTTTTATTGGCTCAGGCCAGAAGTAGGCTAAATCGAGTTTTTGTAATCGTGTCATCACCTCCTCTGGTGCACTTGAGGTGTTAACACACATGAATTTAAAAAAACGTTTTAGCTCTTTTTCACCTAAATAAGTATGTAGGCTTGGCTTTACTTTAAAACCGCCACATTGATTAGCATGCCATGCAACAACACGTTCTGCGCTGGGGTAAACGGGGTCACTTTTAGGGCGCTTTTTAGGATTTGGCACCGCATTTTTTGCAGGCTCAACCTCCTGCGACACTGCTGCTGGTTGTGTGTTATTTGTTTCACACCCAGCTAAAACAACCGTACTACTGAGCACACATAAAATAGCTATTAAACGCGTACGCATGCTATTAAACTCCTTGATTAATTAAAGGTATTTTTATTGTAAATAAGCAGCCTTGGGGCTGGTTATGCTCAACACTAAGCTGGCCTTGTAACTGCTCAACCGACTCTTTCACTATGGTTAAACCTAAGCCACTGCCTTGCAGCGTAACATCTTTATTATGCTTGCCTTGGTAAAATGCGCTGAATATCTGGTTTTTTTCTTGCTCTTTAATACCACAGCCTTCGTCGCGCACTTGCATTATTAATAGCTTTTGCTCAAGCGCTAAGGTTACATCAACACTTTGCCCTGTATTTGAAAATTTTAACGCATTAGAAATGAGCTGAATGAGGGTCATTTCTATCAGCTCTGCGGGTAATGCAAGTGGCTGTTTTGTTATGCTGTTGTGCCAATTTAAGCGTTGCTGCTTAGCCGTTAAGCGGTGCTCAAAATGGCTGTTTATTTTATTTATTAAATTGCCAAATTCGACTTCGCTAACGCTGTCTTTACTGGTTCTGATAGCGTTATAACTAAGTAGACTGTCAATCATAGTGCGCAAACGCACCATAGATTGGCTAATAAGCTCTAGTACGGCTTGCTGCTCTTTTGTAATGGGGCCGACTATTTCATCGCTAAGTAAATCGGTACCCTCGACCATTGAAGCCAACGGCGTTTTAAGCTCGTGGGTTACATGGCGTAAAAAGGTATCTTTTTGTTGCTCAAGCATATGTAGCTGCTCTTGCACCCATTGTAGTTTTTCGCCTAATTCCACCAGCTCACTTGAGCCTTGCACTGCAATTTTTTGCTGCCAGTGGCCTTGCCCTAGTTTATCTATTACCGACGTAAGCCCTTTTAAACGCTTACTTATGCGCCATAAAAACCCCCCGCCCACTAGTAAAGTAAGCGGAATAAGCGCCACTAACCAGTTGATAAACGAGCTTTGTAAAGTACTTAATTCACTTTGGTTGTTTTGTATTTGCGCTGCATTCGTATCGCGCAACCACACAGTAAGCTCTGCTACTAAATCGCTAATAGGCACAAACAATGCAGCATCTTGTTGGTTATTTTCAATTAAAGCTTGATGAGTACTACGCAATGTTTTTGCTAAGCGGCGCCACTGCATAGTGTATTGCTGTGTGGCACTGGCTTGGCTGAGCGTGTCGATTGTTTGTAAGGAGGATTGCCATTTTTCGTTTATTAACGTGTCGAGCGACTCGCTTTTTAACACCCAGTTTTGTCGCGTTGCCCGCTCTAGGCTATTAAGCTCTTGCTTTAAAAAATTAAACGACTTAGTAACTTGGTAATTATTACTGACAATAAGCTGGGTAACAGCGAGCTGTTTGTTTAACGCATTTAAAAAAACAATAACCACTAAACTAAGCGGCAGTAACGACAGCAGCATACTAATTATAAACTGACCTATTAAGTTAGGCCGCCAATTAAGCATTGCACGATACTTTTTAGCCAACGTTACAGGCATTATCATTTCCTTTTATTATTTTAAGCGCCCTATTTTAGTTACTTACCTTATACTCTCGCTGAATCAACTTCTATATTTAACCCAATATACCCTCCTGTTGCCATTTAGCAACACACTAAGCTATTGATAACTATATTAACGACTAATAGCACGTACCGCCTGTTGCAAAAATAACACACATTTAAGTAAAAAATTCCGATCAGCGCCCCCCAAACAATATAAACCATTGATTTTAAATGCTTATTTAAATTGGCACCATTTTTGTAATAGTGAGTGCAACTTTAATCGATAAGGAAATTAAATGAACAACCGCTTTTTAGTAATTTTACCCATGCTGGCTTTTGGGTTTATGGGCACAGATGCAATAGCTATGGACGTTCAAGCTACATTTAATGAGCTAGATAAAGACAGTAACGGCACACTTAGCGAATCAGAAGCAGGTGAAGATGCCGTATTACACGAAAACTTTTCACAAATAGACACTAACCAAGATGGCCAGTTGTCGCTAAGTGAATTCAAAAAGTTTATTCAGTAAATTCATTTAATTAGGGAACATGATTATGAAACAACTTATCGCAGCATTTGCATTAATGTTTTTAGCCATTAGCGCCACGGCTTTAGCCTCTTCTGTCAACATTCGCTTTACTCATTTAGACAAAGATATGGATGGGGCAGTATCGCTTGCAGAAGCCAAACAAGATAAAGAAGTAATGAGACAATTTGCCGATTTAGACGAAAACCAAGACAAGAAAATTTCTAAAGAAGAGTTTCAAAATTTTAAACCTTAATTTTGATTAAGCGCTTTAATTACAAACTCAATAGTAACGATGTTTAAATCTTTTTCTCTGGCTAGAAATTTTAAGCCGTTAGCGCTAAAACGAGCTGCTTAAAATAGATTTATTATCCACAGCTGAAGTTAATTAAGTTTTACTTAAGCTTTTACCTAGTAAGGTAGGTTTCAAAAGCATTTGCCATAATCCCTGAGGGAATGTGTAAACGGATTTAATGTTGGGAAGTTAAATTATGGCAAGTGCTTTTTTTATTAATCTACAAACACTGTATGTTGGAAGGAAAACCATGAAGTGTGTTTTTTTTAGTGTTATCGCTATTACTATGATCAGCTTTAATGCTGTTGCGTTAGATGTTAAACAACGTTTTGATCACCTTGATGCCAATAAAAGCGGCTTCTTAACAGAAGACGAATTAGAGCCACAGCCTCAGCTACTCAGCACCTTTACTCGCTGGGATAAAAACCAAGACAAACAAATCTCGCTTCTTGAGTTTAAAGACTATTTAACCAATAACCTTTACTGAGTATAAGTATGAAGACTGTAAGCTATTTAGCGCTTGTTGCGCTGGGCCTTTTTAGCGATGTAAGCCTTGGCCAAAGTACAGAAGTTGCCGATAAATTTGAAAAGTTTGACCGTAACCACGATGGCTTTTTAACCCGTTCAGAAACCGCCATTGACCCCGCCCTTTGGTCGCGTTTTTCAAGTTATGATAAAGATAAAGACGGCAGACTTACCCTTTCGGAATATGGCATATACGCCAGTAAGTAACTCTTTTGTATAAGCGTAAGCGCTAAATTTTTAACAGCCCTTACGCTTTTAAGCTATCTACCTCAACATATTGGTATTCTAAAAGTGAGTTTGCTAGTGTTATTTTACTAACAATAAAAAATAACCAACTTATGCAACTCAAAAAACTATTTAACCCACTACTGCTTGCCGGCTTATTTGTAAGCAGCACTGCGATTGCGCAAACGCAGGTCATTTACAACGCTAATGGTTACACTCCCTTATACCAAGGCGGTATACAAACTTTTTCTACTTTAGTGATTAAAAACGGTAAAGTTGTTAAAACTGGAGATGATACGCTTAAAAGCACTTTTCCTGATGCCACACTTATTGATGCCAAAGGTAATACGTTACTGCCAGGGTTAATTGACGCTCACGGGCATGTAATTGGCCTTGGCGATAACTTATCGCAACTTGATGTACGCGGCGCTAAATCGGTCGATGAAATAACCACAAAGTTAGAGCAATTTGCGAAAAATAAACAAGGCTGGATATTAGGTCGAGGCTGGAACCAAGAGCTGTGGAGCGACACACGCTTTCCTACCGCCAAAGACTTAGACAAAGTAGTCAATGACCGCCCAGTGGTACTTTCGCGCGTTGACAGCCATGCAATTTGGGTTAACAGCAAAGCCTTAGAGCTGGCCGGTATTACCGCAGCCACTCAAGCCCCTGACGGCGGTGAGATTATTAAAGATGAATTTGGGAATCCAACCGGTATTTTTGTTGATAAGGCCGAGTCGTTAATTACCCAGCATATGAGCGCTCCTTCTAAACAAGCTATAAGCGACTCGTTAGATGCCGCAGGCGCGCACTTATTAAGCTTAGGCATTACCTCTACTCACGATGCTGGTATTGATAAAACCACCTGGGAAGTTTACAAAGAGCGCAGCGAGCAAGGTAATTTGCCACTAAGAATAGTCGCCATGCTAAGTGCTGCTAGCCCCGATTTAAAGCACATGCTTAAGGCAGGGCGCTATCAAGATGCAGCATCGTTTATGTCTATCCGCAGTGTAAAAGTATATGCCGATGGCGCATTAGGCTCGCGCGGGGCTGCGCTAATTGATGACTACGCAGATAGAAAAAACCACCACGGCCTAATGCTAGAAACCCAAGCTAAGCTTGAAGAATTATTTACTTTAAGCTTTAAAAATGGCTTTAGCGCCAACACTCATGCAATTGGTGATAAGGCAAATAAAGTGGTACTTGATGCGTATCAAAACGTGTTTAAGCAAACGGGTGGTATGTTACTGCGTAACCGTATTGAACACGCGCAAATAGTCACCCCTGATGATATTCCACGTTTTAAAGCTCTTAAAATCATTCCATCTATGCAGCCTGTGCATGCCACCTCAGATATGCATATGGCTCAGCAGCGCTTAACCGATAACCAATTACAAGGCGCATATGCATGGCAAACATTTTTAAAGCAAGGCTCTGTGATTGCAGCAGGCTCTGATTACCCAGTAGAGCTGGCAAACCCTTTTGATGGCTTGTATTCAGCCATTACCCGTATGGATCATAATATGCTGCCTGAGAACGGCTGGCGCGCAAGCGAAGTGCTAAGCCGCGAACAAGCCCTAAGAGCGTTTACCCTCGGCGGCGCGTATGCAGCACACCAAGAGTTTAAAATAGGCAGCTTAGAAAACGGAAAATGGGCAGACTTTATTTTAATAGACAAAGACTATTTTAAAGCCCCTGTCGATGAGATTTATAAAACACAGGTTTTACAAACTTGGGTAGCTGGAGAATTACGCTATGAAAAAGAAATCGAAGAAGAGAAAATAGATTAAGCCTAAAAAAGGGAATGCTTATGCATTCCCTTTTTCAATATTAACTTTAGGCTGTCGGTAGAGCTTTATAATATGGTACATATTTACCAGCGCTAATAAGCCATTAGTAAACGCAACAGGCACTGCACCAATAGCCACACCGTAGATAGTAAATACAATACAACCAAACATATTATACCAACGCAGTTTTACTACATCGGTCATTGTTAACGATGCAACCAAGAAAGCTGATGCAATATAACCTAAATATTCCCAACTCAATTGTTCTCTCCTACCCTTTAGGTTAGCATTACGCTAATGCTAACGTGTGGCACTTGTCAGTGTTACAACGTTTAATACCAATGCGCAATAATACTCAATCATTTTGTGGGGCTAAACGTGTCGCTACCTGCGTTAAAAAATGCTCATTTACGACTGCATGAATGCAGAAGGTAGAGTAATGCAGGAGCAATTGCCGAGAACGACTAAATAGCGATTTTTTGCCTAGCTATCAACCCGTTTTCCTAGCCTTAAAATTGATCACTTAATTAGGCGATTGGTATAAAATAAAAAAACTAACTTGCTTAAAAAACCTTAAAAAGTATATTGGTTGTAGCCAATAGCTTCCTAAATCATTACACGGGAAATGAAGGTATTACGTACTTAGCAAGGCTAAATACACTAGCAAGTTAGCGTAAATTCTTAGAGCCTTAATAATATCGTCATTAAGGTGTAATAAATAGGACAATTGTCCGAAGAGCATATTGATGTTTCAATACCATTTTTCTAGTTACCTTGTTGAACAATTACTCACTTTTGCAGGGAGTAGCTATCAACAATCAAAAAAAGAAGTGCTGATCCACCAAGATCAACCACTTAGTAAACTTGTGCTGGTGCGCAGCGGTACTATTTCATTTAGTTATGATGTAGGTAACGGACGCCGCCTATTATTAGGCCAATTAGATTGCAACAACACCCTAATTGGTGAAATAGAAGCACTAAACAATAACCCATGTATTTATACGGTCACCTGTTTTAGCGATGTAACCTATAATTTAATAGAGCTTCGCCACTGGCGAGCATTACTACTCGAAAAGCCAGAGCTGAGCTTATATACCGCGCAAACCATTGCGGCTAAGTTTCAAGAAAACCAAAAAATTAATTTAGATAAGTTACTGCTGCCTTTAAGCTACAACATAGCTAAAGACTGCTTACTACGAGCCGAGAACAATAACCCAACGCTACTGCGCGCATACCCAACCGTTAACGCCGAAGCAGAGCGCTTTGCAACCACTGAGCGAGCTTATCGCCGCGTAGTTACCGAACTTGTTGAAAAAGGCTTAGTGCAGCGCAGCTCCCATGGGCTAAAAGCGGTCGATACGCAAAGTTTAAGTGACTATGTAGACAGTTTTGCGCAGCTGTAAAAAAATCAGAGACACAAAAAAAAGGCCGTAATGGCCTTTTTTAGTTTTTGTGGTATATATTAGCACTGCGCTATAGCAGCAATTTATTTAAAACGAGTACTCAAACACGCCCCCGCGCAAATAAACCCCTACTTAACGCTTAGGCAATTACTTATCTAATAAAATATCTTGGATATTTACTAAATCAGATTTACCTTCAATTATTTCATCTGGCGTTAAACCCGATAACTCATGCGGGAACACTAACCACTCTTCTGACTCATGAATAAAGTAATCTGGCACCATCTCTACTTTTGAGTTTTTAGGCTTATAGTACGGACATGCCACACGAATATCGCGTGGTAAGTTTAAGCGCATAAGCTCAGAAAGCTTTTCTTTTAGTGCAAATATACTGCGGCCAGAATCAAACACATCATCAACAATAAGCAGTGAGTCACCTGCATTAGCGTTTTCTACAATGTAGTGTAGGCCGTGTACTTTTATTTCTTTAGATTGCTTGCCAATACCGTAATAAGACGACGTACGCACCGCAATGTGATCAGTTTCAATACCTTTGTAATCGTAGTATTCTTGCACAGCAATACCAATAGGTGCACCACCTCGCCAAATACCAATTATAAAGTCTGGACGAAAGCCATCTTTATAAACTTGTGCCGCTACGCGGAATGAATCTTCAAGTAGCTGTTGAGCTGTGATGTAGCACTTATCTGACATAGTTTAGAACCCCAGTGGTGAGTATAACATTTGAGTGTAGGCACTTTAGCCAATAATTAAACACCCAAACAGGTATTGGCGAAGGATTTTACCGTAAATAAAAATAAATTGCTTGCCTGCAAATAGCAAAATAGACACCAATTGGTGCCTATTTTATGTATTAAACGCCTAGTTACGTACTATTAAGCTTTTTCTAACAATGTACGTGCCACTGTGCGCATACCTTGCGTAGTTGCACCTGCAGCCCATTGGCTAGTGCTACCCATATTAAATGCTGCAGCTAAATCAATGTGTACCCAACCTTTACCATCGTTTGGTACAAAGCGAGATAAAAAGCCTGCTGCATTTGATGCGCCGCCGTAACCGCCACCTTTTTGAGCGCGGCTATTTGCCGTATCAGCATATGGAGATGGGCAGTTTTGCTGGTGCCATTTTTCAAGCGGAAGAGGCCATGCAGCTTCCATTTCTTGCGATGCAAAGTCTTCTACTTCGCGTACCAGCTCTTTATCCAGGGCAAATAATGCGTTGTACTCTTGCCCTACAGCAACGAGTGCAGCACCGGTTAGTGTTGCCGCATCGATAATTAGCTCTGCGCCAGTTTCGCCTGCAGCCATTAGGCCATCGGCAAGCACTAAACGCCCTTCAGCATCGGTGTTTACAATTTCAACGGTTGTGCCATTTTTGTAGGTTAAAATATCACCTAGTTTGTAAGCGTGGCCCGAAATTAAGTTCTCTGCACAGCATAAAAATAGCTTAATGCGTTTTTCTATACCGCGATTAATAGCCAGTGCTAAACCCGCTGTTACCGTTGCCGCGCCACCCATGTCGCACTTCATTCCTAGCATACCTTCGCTAGATTTAATTGAGTAACCGCCAGAGTCAAACGTAATACCTTTACCTACAAGTGCTGCGCTTACCGGCGCGTTTTCATCGCCTGTTGGGTTGTAATCAAGCTCAAGTAAAACAGGTGGGCGCTCAGAGCCACGGCCCACAGCATGAATACCAATCCACTGTTGCTCTAATAACGCATCGCCTTTAATAATTTGATAGCTTACATGTTCAGGCGCTAACGATTGAATAAATTCGGCGGCTTTTTCAGCAAGGCTTTCAGGGTAAATGTCATCGGCTGTGCCGTTTACCATTTCTCGTGCCCACGTAGCTGAGGCTTTTAAATGCGCCAGCTCGTTTAGATCTGATTGTGCGTTATCAACAAATTCAACACCATGTAATGATTTAGGTGTTACAAACCCTTGGTAAAAAGCCCATTGGCTTTCTGTGCACCATGTATCGCCCGCAAGCTCAACCTGTTTAACACCTTGGCTTGCAATTGTTCGCGCCGCTTTTTGAACATTTTTTAATGTTTCTTGCTCAGATAAATGAACCGTTGCGCCTTGCTCGTTAAAAGACAACGCCGCGTTTTCGCCCCAATGGCTTGGTGCTGCTTGCTCGCTTAGTTGAACAACAAATTTTTCACTCATGTTAGAATACCCTTACACTTAAATGTGCCACCGAGTTTACTATAGTGAGTACAAGTTCCCAACAGCTTGAGATAAATAACATAAACCAACGCATCTGCAGCGTTTAGCATTGGAATTTAAATGAAATACACCCCAGCTTTACAGCCCGCCACGTTATTAAAACGCTATAAACGCTTTTTAGCCGATCTCCAACTTAACGATGGAACTGAATTTACCGCCCACTGCGCCAACACCGGTAAAATGACAGGTTGCGCAGAGCCTGGCTTTAGCGCTTTTTATTCAACCAGCGATAACAGTAAACGAAAATACCCTCAGTCGTTAGAGCTCACTCAAAACTCCCTCTCGCAGTTAATATGCGTTAATACCGCCGTGGCAAATAAAGTGGTCGAAGAGGCTATCAACAACCAGGTTATTACAGAGCTTAACGGCTACGAGCAGCTTCAAAGTGAAGTAAAATACGGCAGCGAAAACAGTCGTATCGACTTTTTACTCACCGGCGACAATAAACCCGCTTGCTATGTAGAGGTAAAGTCAGTCACCTTGTTAAGCGAAACCGCACCACAAAGTGGGCAAGGCTACTTTCCGGATGCGCAAACCGTGCGTGGGCAAAAACACATTCGCGAATTAATAGAAATGATCGAACAAGGCCACCGCGCAGTATTACTGTTCGCTGTTTTGCACCAAGGTATTAATACGGTGAGTGCAGCAAGCCACATAGATAAAAAATACAGCGACTTATTAAACCACGCGATTAAAAAAGGCGTGGAGGTATACGCTTATAAGGCATCTATTTCACCTAGTGAAGTAACGCTTAGTGAGAAAGTGGCCTTTAAATAAAAAATTTAACTTGCTTTTAAACTTTATGCCCATATAACTAGGCAAGTTTAAATACCGAAATAACGATTAATAAAGCATCAAAATTAAAATATGAGCCTTTTTAGTCAACACACTGGTTGAAGCTAATTCGATTAATTAAAAAATAAATTTGCCTAGGGTATAAGATTCTGCTATTTATACCGCCGGCTAATGCTGAGGCATTAAATTAAGGATTTAGGAGAGAGTTATGCCAGACCAACAAAGACATGGTTTATTGGCTCAAGCCGGTTTAGAACCATACCAAGAAAAGCCGGGCGAAGAGTATATGAATGAAGCACAACGTGCTCATTTTAAAGCGATTTTAGAAGCGTGGCGTAACGACTTACGTAATGAAGTTGACCGCACGAAATCGCATATGCAAGACGAAGCTGCCAACTTTCCTGATCCAGTTGACCGCGCTGCGCAAGAAGAAGAGTTCTCTTTAGAACTTCGTACTCGCGACCGCGAACGTAAACTGATCAAAAAAATTGAAAAAACAATTATCTTAATTAAAGAAGATGATTTTGGCTTTTGTGAGTCATGCGGAATCGAAATTGGTATTCGTCGTTTAGAGGCGCGTCCAACTGCAGATTTATGCGTAGACTGTAAAACCCTTGCAGAAATTAAAGAAAAACAAGCTGGGCGCGGTTAATTAAAATTAGTTAACTATGCCTCCTACAGCCGTTACCACGCCAAAGCGTGACTATCGCGGTCGATTTGCACCGTCTCCTTCTGGGCCACTTCACTTTGGCTCACTTGTGGCGGCTGTGGGCAGCTACCTTGATGCTAAAGTAAATCAGGGTAAATGGTTAGTGCGCATTGAAGATATAGACACCACCCGCGTGGTTAAAAATGCCGACACCCATATTCTAAATACCTTACAAGCCTACGGCCTTTACTGGGACGAATCCGTTGTTTATCAAACTCAGCGCCTACCTCTTTATCAAGAGGTAACAAATAAGCTGATCCACCAACAATGTGTATATGGTTGTCGCTGTTCTCGCAAACAAATAAAAGCCATGGGTGGCATTTACCAAGGTCACTGCAAAACGCTTAACTTATCAACAGAGCAAGGCGCACTTCGTCTTAGCCAACAGCACCCAACATGCCATTTTAACGATTTGATTCAAGGCGATATTACTGTAAATAGTGCATTAGCCCATGAAGATTACATAATAAAGCGCAGTGACGGATTATTTGCCTACCAACTAGTGGTGGTTATTGATGACATTGAGCAAGGTATTAATCGTGTGGTACGTGGCGCCGATTTAATCGAGCCTACAGCACGGCAAATCAGTTTATTTAAACAGCTTAATGCGCCCATCCCCCAATACGCACATTTACCCCTTGTGGTGGCCGAGCCTGGTTTTAAACTCTCTAAACAAAATTATGCGCCCGCTATTAGCACAAACAATCCAAAGCCCGCGCTTATTGATGCGTTTGAATTTTTAAACTTACCTGTGCATAGCCAATTGAATGATTTGTCTGTAGAGCAACTAATGGCGTGGGCTATTAACGAATTTAGCTTAACAGCG
Organism: Pseudoalteromonas agarivorans; assembly: GCF_024518735.1. Classification (NCBI taxonomy): domain Bacteria; kingdom Pseudomonadati; phylum Pseudomonadota; class Gammaproteobacteria; order Alteromonadales; family Pseudoalteromonadaceae; genus Pseudoalteromonas; species Pseudoalteromonas agarivorans. Next base: position 120,793 of record NZ_JANIGJ010000005.1, on the reverse strand, counting down.
GTGCCAAACATACCCGAAATTCAAATTTCGCAAGGTCAGCATCCAAACAGCACTAAATTTACGCATTTAAGCAAATAAAAAACTTAAAAACGGCTTAATTTCAGTCCATCAACTTAATTTTTATACCGCGCTGGTATATGATAGCCGCCTAAATAGAGGCTATTTACAATAAATACAAAGCACCGCACTATAATACCTAATTTATGTGCTTTTTGATTGCGATGACCAGCCAATCATCATTTCTGTAGGAGACAGATTATTATTTCCAAGCTTTTTCAATTTTGCAGGCAAATAATCGGCCCAAATGCCGATGTGCAAAGCACTCAAACAAGTGATGAACCGGTTGTTGTAACACGCGGCGAACATGGTATTTCACGTAAACAATTTAGCCCAAATGCAATCAAAGTACTTTACCGTTTAAAAGACGGTGGTTACGACGCTTACCTTGTAGGTGGTTGTATTCGCGATATATTGTTAGGTCAACAACCAAAAGACTTTGACGTTGTTACCAATGCCACCCCAGAGCAAGTTAAAAAACTATTTAGAAATTGCCGCCTAATTGGCCGTCGTTTTCGCTTAGCACATATTGTTTTTGGTCGCGAAATTATAGAAGTAGCCACCATGCGCGGGCACCACGAAGCGCAAGAAGACAAAAACCAAATTAGCCAATCAAGCGAGCACGGGCAGTTACTGCGCGATAACGTGTTTGGTAGCATTGAAGAAGACGCCGAGCGCCGTGATTTTTCTATCAACGCGCTGTATTACTCTATTAACGATTTTTGTATATACGATTACGCCAATGGCTTAGCGGCCATACAAGCAAAACAAATTGAGTTAATTGGCGACCCAGAAACACGCTACCGCGAAGACCCTGTACGTATGCTACGTGCGGTACGCTTTGCAACTAAGCTTGATATGAGCATAGCGCCAAAAAGCGAAAAGCCAATTACTGCGCTTGCCAGCCTACTTGATAACATTCCGCCAGCGCGTTTATTTGAAGAAGTTCTAAAGCTGTTTTTAAACGGTAAAGCCGAAGCTAACTATTTAATGCTACGCCAATACGGCTTATTTAAGTCGTTATTTCCGGTGCTTGATAAAATTTTAGATAAAAACCCTGACGGCTTAGAAGCTGCGTTTATTCAGCAAATGTTTCAAAACACCGATAAACGCATTAATGCAGATAAAAAAGTAACGCCTGCGTTTATATTTGCTGCTTTAATGTGGTTTCCGCTGCTTGAGCGCACAACTAAAATTAAACAACAAGAACAGCTGTCTTACTTTGATGCCTTTGCTCAAGCCATGAATAAAGTACTGAGCGAAAATGCCCAGCATATAGCAGTACCTAAACGCTTTACCTTAGGCGCACGCGACATTTGGCATATACAGCAACGTTTAGATAAACGTGCCGGCCAACGCGCTTACAGACTTACCCAGCAGCCACGATTTAAAGCCGCTTATGACTTTTTATTATTACGAGTGGATGCCGGTGAGCACCAACATAGTGAGCTTGCCCAGTGGTGGACACAATACTTGAGCCTAGATATTAATGGCCAAAAAGAAATGGTAAAAAACCTAGGCCACCAAGGTGGACCAAAACCACGTAAACGTCCGCGCCGTCGCACCACTAAAAAGCCAGCTGAGTAATTGCATGCAGTGTGTATATTTGGGTTTAGGTGCCAACCTAAACTCACCCAAAGAGCAGCTTGATAACGCCGTTTGTGCGCTTAAAAAGCTGCCTCATTGTGAATTTATAAGTGTATCGCATTACTATGCAAGCAAACCAATGGGCCCACAAGATCAACCCGACTATGTAAATGCCGTAGCGTGTATTAAAACCGCGCTTGAACCTGAGCAATTACTTGATTTAACTCAAGCCATAGAGCTTGAACATGGGCGGGTAAGAAAAGCCGAACGTTGGGGGCCGCGTACGCTCGATATAGATACCTTACTGTTTGGTCAGCAAGTGATTAATACCCAGCGCTTAACTGTGCCACATTATGGCCTGTGCGAACGTGAGTTTGTAGTTTACCCTTTACTTGAGCTTGCCCCAGAACTGATTTTACCAAGCGGCATTGCATTAAAAACCATTGCGCAAGACTTACCGCTCAACGACTTACAACAATTACCTCTGTAATTAACCAAGGCTTATGCCTGCGAGGATATTATGTCTAAAATAACCGTTTCTACTTTAAATAAAATGAAAGCAGAAAATAACAAAATCACCGCATTAACCGCTTACGATGCCAGTTTTGCTAAGTTATTTCATGATAACGGTGTGGACGTTATTTTAGTTGGCGACTCTTTGGGCATGGTGCTGCAAGGTGGCGACGATACCCTAGGCGTAACCAATCAAGATATAGCCTATCATACCCGCTGTGTACGCGGTGGCAGCCGTGAGCTTTTTGTAATAGCCGATATGCCCTTTATGAGCTATTCAAACGTTAGCGACACCTGTAAAAATGCAGCAGAGTTAATGCGTGCAGGCGCTAATATGGTAAAACTTGAAGGCGGTGAATGGCTTTACGACAGCATTAAAAGTTTAACGCAGCAAGGGATTCCTGTTTGTGGCCATTTAGGATTAACGCCGCAATCAGTACACGTATTTGGTGGCTTTAAAATTCAAGGCCGCGAAGACGACAAAGCGCAAAAAATGATTGATGATGCAAAAGCGCTAGAAGCCGCAGGTGCCCAATTATTAGTGCTTGAGTGTATCCCAAGTGCGCTCGCTAAACGCATTACCGATGCCGTCACCATTCCTACCATAGGTATTGGCGCAGGTAATGTAACGGATGGCCAAATACTGGTAATGCACGACTTAGTCGGTATTTCGGCAGGATACATTCCTAAATTTTCTAAAAACTTTTTACTGGAAACTGGCAACATGCCAGATGCAGTTAAAAAATATTGTACAGACGTTAAAAGTGGCGCATTTCCAAGCGCCGAACATGAGTTTAAATAATGCAGTCAATTACTGAAATTAAATCATTACGTAGTCAAATTAAAGCTTGGCGCCAAGCAGGTTTAAGCGTGGCTTTAGTGCCAACCATGGGCAACTTACACCGCGGCCACTTTTCATTGGTTGAAAAGGCAAAAACAATGGCCGATAAGGTGGTTGTGAGTATTTTTGTCAACCCAATGCAATTTGGTGCCAACGAAGACTTAGATAGCTACCCGCGTACATTAAACGAAGACAAACAAGGCTTAGCCGACTTAAACACCGATATTGTGTTTACCCCAAGCGTAGACACCATTTACCCAAATGGGCTTGGTGAGCAAAGCTTTGTAGATGTACCAGGCGTATCTATGGGGTATTGTGGCGGCACGCGCCCAGGACACTTTAGAGGCGTTGCCACGGTAGTGACTAAGTTATTTAATTTAGTACAACCAGATTATGCATGCTTTGGCGAAAAAGACTTTCAGCAGCTGCAAGTGATTAAAACCATGGTACGCGATTTATCAATTCCGGTTGAAATTGTTGGTGTACCGACCATGCGTGAAGTTTCAGGCTTAGCTATGAGCTCGCGAAATGGCTATTTATCTGCAGAGCAAAAAGCCACGGCTACCGCATTATTTAAAACACTAAACAGTTGCGCTGAGCAGCTCAAAGCAGGCAATACCGATTACAAAGCACTTGAGCAAAGCGCACAGCTTAGTTTAGAGCAAGCCGGCTTAAAGCCTGATTATTTTGAGATAGCTCAACGAGATACATTAAAAGCTGCTACACTTGATGATACACAACTTGTTATTTTAGCTGCCGCCTTTTTAGGCAATGTTAGATTAATCGACAACCTACAAGTTGAGATTTAACAAAAGCGCAGTTCAACGTTAAGGATAAGCATGCAAACATTTATTAAAACGAGTGCCCTCGCCCTTTCATTTTCATTGTTAGCAGCTTGCCAAAATCAAGTGAAAAACCCTGAGTTAAACCAATGCGCACAACAAAACTATCAGTGCGAAAATAGTTGCGATCAGCAATCGATTGACAAAGGTTTAAAACAGCAAGTGTGCTCTGCCAAATGTGTAGAGAGCTATAATCAGTGTAAAGCACAAGCGCAAAAGCTGACTGATCTGTAATCGCTTTTTAGTAACTTAGTCTGTTTTACGCTTTAAAATTTTACACACAAAAAAACCGCTCATTGAGCGGTTTTTTTATTGGTTGGGTTTAAATTATAAACCTAACTTTTTAAGCTCTGCTTCTACTAACTTAGCAGATAGTGGTACGTAACCATCTTTTTCAACGATTTTTTGACCGTCTTTAGAAAGTACCATTTTTAAGAACTCAGCTTCAATTGGAGAAAGCGGCTTATTAGGGTGCTTGTTCACGTAAACGTATAAGAAACGAGAAAGTGGGTATTTACCTTTAGCAACATTATCAAGCGTTGCATCTACGTAGTTAGTGCCTTTTTTAGATAAAGGAACCGTACGTACACCCGACGTTTTGTAACCAATGCCTGAGTAACCAATCGCGTTTAATGACGATGAGATTGATTGTACAACAGAGGCTGAACCTGGTTGCTCATTTACGTTGTTACGGAAGTCACCTTTACACAGCGCTTTCTTTTTAAAGTAACCGTAAGTACCTGATACAGAGTTACGTCCATATAATTGAATGTCTTTTGCAGCCCAGTCGCCTGTTAGGCCAACATCGCTCCAGCGGTTTACTTGCTCAGGCGCACCACATTTACGAGTAGATGAAAAAATAGCATCTACTTGGTCAATACGTAAGCCTTCAATTGGGTTATCTTTGTGTACAAATACCGCTAATGCATCAATCGCTACACGCACTTCTGTAGGCTTGTAACCGTAGCGTTTTTCGAACGCTTCGATTTCTTTTGATTTCATTTTACGGCTCATAGGACCCATGTTAGAGGTGCCTTCGGTAAGCGCTGGTGGAGCAGTAGACGAACCTGCCGCTTGAATTTGAATATTTACATTTGGGTAAATACGTTTGTACTCTTCAGCCCAAAAAGTCATCATGTTAGCTAAAGTATCAGAGCCTACAGATGAAAAGTTACCTGAAACGCCGTTAATTTTTTGATATTCAGGAATTGCGTCGTCAAGAGCAACAGCCTGTGCAGATACTAATGTTGTAACAGCCACACCCATTGCGGCAACTAAGTTTTTAAATTTCATGCGGGGTTCTCCGATTTGTTCGTCCCATTTCCTAACTGCCGTCTACTGTAAAGTGAGTAGATGACAGTTACATTACTCTTAAATGACACTTTTATGACTTTGCTTTTTATTGCCCTTAACTTGCTAAGTTAACAAGCTTATCCTTTGAAAAGTCGAAAGAAAAACACGAGCCTTTACCAAGCTCACTGCTTATATTTAATTTACTATCGTGGCGTGTAAGCACATGTTTAGTAATTGCTAAGCCTAAACCTGAGCCACCGGTTGTGCGACTCCTTGCTTTATCTACGCGGTAAAAGCGCTCAGTTAAACGATTTATATGCTCTGGTGCAATACCATCGCCATTATCATTTACACTAAAGTGCGCAAGCCCCTCTTTGCGCTGCCAGGTAACAACAATTTTTCCGCCCGCTTTAGTGTAATGTATAGCGTTAAACACTAAATTAGAAAACGCACTGCGTAGCTCATCTTCAGAGCCTTTAATATCAAGCTCATTATCTATATCAAAAATAAGCTCATGGCCTTTGTCTTGGTTTATAGACTGCGCTTCGGTTTTAATGTAGTTGAGCATTTGCGGCACATTAATGGCTTTGTCGTTGTCTTGCCTGCGCGCCCCTTCAATACGCGAAAGAGATAAAAGCTGATTAACTAAGCTGTCCATACGCTTACATTGCTCAAGCATGGTATTTTGCGCTTTATTCCACATTGCAGGCGGTGGCATCATATCGCCATCCATCATCTCAAGGTAGCCAGTAACAACCGTAAGCGGCGTACGCAGCTCATGTGATACATTGGCAACAAAGTCTTTGCGCATTTGCTCTAGCTGCTTTAGGCGTGTTACATCACGTACTACCACCATAAGCTGCGTGTTGGCATACGGCATTACCCTAAATTCAAGCACTTGGTCAACAATATGCCCGTTATCAAGCTCTAATGGCTCTTCAAATTCACCGCGCAGCATGTACTTGGCAAATTTAGGTTCGCGTATTAGGTTATCTAGGCGCTGGCCATGATCGGTCGGCCATTGTAGCCCCAAGACTTTAAGTGCAAGTTGGTTACACCAAACAATGCTTAAATCACTTTGCAACACCACTACGGCATCGGGTACGGCTTCAGCTCCATCGCGAAAGCGACGAATTAAATCGGCCAGTTCATTGCGTTTTTTACGATTACGGTGCTGTAAATGATAAATGCCTTCAAATACTTGTTCCCACGCACCCTCGCCCTCTGGTGGGTTAAAGCTACGTTGATTTAAAAGCCAATCGCTTAAGCGATAAAGTTGATGATAATGCCAGACTAAAAGAGAAGAAGTGCCTAAAAATAAAAGCAAAAATGGTGCACCAATAAGCACACCAACTAATAACAGGGGTAAAAAATAGATAAACAGACGTTTTACTAACGCCTGTTTATTAATAACTCGATACATACACTCACTTTACCTTTGAGTAGTAATTTATGCGTACTCACACCCTAGCTGCGGTACCTTATAATTTACTAGAAAAACGATAACCTGCACCACGTACTGTTTGTACTAAGCGATCATGCCCCAGCGGTGCAATCGCTTTGCGTAAACGACGTATGTGCACATCAACTGTACGGTCTTCTACATACACATTAGTTCCCCAAACATGGTCAAGCAGTTGCTCACGGCTATAAACACGCTCTGGGTGAGTCATAAAAAAATGTAATAATCTAAATTCGGTTGGGCCCATATCAAGCTCGCTTCCCTCAGAGGTAACGCGGTGCGATATTGGGTCTAAACGCAAGCCATGTACTTCTATAGCTTCTTCTAATGAGGTAGGCGATACACGGCGAATAACCGCTTTAATACGAGCCATTAACTCTTTAGGAGAAAAAGGTTTAGTGACGTAGTCATCTGCCCCTACTTCTAGGCCGCGTACTTTGTCTTCTTCTTCGCCGCGGGCTGTAAGCATAATGATTGGAATTTGGCGTGTGTATTCACTTTGCTTAAATTGCTTAGCAATTTGAATACCGCTACCGCCTGGTAACATCCAATCGAGTAAAACCATATCTGGGTATGGTTCAACCATAGCTGCAATTGCAGAATCGTAATCTTCTGCTTCAATTGCTTGAAATCCATTTTGCTCTAAAACAAAAACTAACATCTCTCTGATAGGAGCTTCATCATCTACGACTAGTACTTTACGTGACATTCCAAATTATCTCTTACGCTATCGAATTAGTTTTCATTATTATGACTAAGTATGACATTTTTATGAAAGTGTAACGTGTAAATTAAAATCCTGGTAAAAAAAACACAAAATAGTGACAAAAAACCTCATTAACGTCATATTTTTAAAACTATTTTGCAAATTACGGTTAATCAAAACATATTTACAAAAAGATGACAGTTTTATTTCTGAGTAGATATTCATGGCGGGATCATTACTTTACTAACACAGTAAAACAACCAGATACGAAACTGAGTTTGCACTGGAAGATGTCATTACGTGGTTAAAAATAGATCTGTTTTTTACTAAGCAGCCTATAAAAAGATCAGATTTTTACTAAGCCGATCGGGTTTGGGATCACGGTTATACTTAGTCAAACAACTAAGCACCTGATCTATTGTACAAATAAAAAACGATCTGATTGATTGAGCGCCTAACGTGGCGTAAATTTATGCGCTAGTTGGTAAATAAATGATCCGAATGCGGGGCGGTTAGTAAATCAGTGATCCCATTTTATTAAGTTGGTACAACAGTGATCCCAGTACTTTATGGTATAAAAAAACCAGCTGGATTACGCCAGCTGGTTTTTATAACGCTATTTATTAATCAAAGATCATTATTTAATTTGTGGGTCTAACTCACCACTCAAATACTTAAGGTGCATGTCATCAAGTGAAATTGGCTTAATTTTACCTGCTTGACCAGCCGTACCAAACGCGTTGTAACGCGCAACACAAATCTCTGTCATTGCTTTAGTTGCTTCTGCTAGGTATTTACGCGGATCGAAGTTAGATGGGTTAAGCGCCATATGACGGCGAATAGCACCGGTAGAGGCCAAGCGTAAATCGGTATCAATATTTACTTTACGTACACCGTATTTGATCCCTTCTACAATTTGCTCAACAGGTACACCGTACGTTTCAGGAATTTCGCCACCGTATTGATTTATGATCTCTAACCACTCTTGTGGTACAGACGACGATCCGTGCATTACTAAGTGCGTGTTCGGGATACGTGCGTGAATTTCTTTAATACGATCAATCGCTAAAATGTCATCTGTGGGTGGGCGCGTAAATTTGTACGCACCGTGCGATGTTCCACAAGCAATTGCCAAGGCATCAACATGGGTTTTATTTACAAAATCAGCGGCTTCTTCTGGGTCGGTAAGCATTTGATCAGTAGTTAGTTTACCTTCTGCGCCTACACCATCTTCTTCGCCCGCTTCACCGGTTTCAAGTGAGCCAAGTACACCTAGCTCGCCCTCTACCGATACGCCACAAGCATGTGCCATAGCCACGGTTTCGCGTGTTACTTCTACATTATATTCGTAGCTTGATGGGGTTTTTCCGTCAGTCATTAATGAGCCATCCATCATAACTGATGAAAAGCCAAGTTGAATTGAGCGTTGGCAAACACCGGGTGAGGTACCGTGATCTTGGTGCATTACTACTGGAATGTGCGGCCATTCTTCAACGGCTGCTAAAATCATGTGGCGGATAAATGGAGCACCAGCATAAGCACGTGCGCCTGCTGATCCTTGAACAATTACTGGGCTGTTTGTTTTATCAGCCGCTTCCATTATTGCGCGCATTTGCTCTTGGTTATTCACGTTAAAGGCTGGAACGCCGTAACCGTGTTCAGCTGCATGATCTAAAAGTTGTCGCATACTGATTAAAGCCATTGGGTATTCTCCAATTTATCGACAGCAGTCTCCTGCCATCTAGTTTGAACGGATATGTTAGTTTGACGCAATCACTGCGCCACAAAATAAAGCAATTTACACTGCTTAGTTTTGTCTTAATTAACTATTAAATAAGGGTGAGAGGTATTTAATAATTAATCGTTGGTGAGGGTTTCCCCTCACCAAATGCGGCTAAAATTTATTATTTAGCGCGCGACTCTAGCATTTCTACTGCTGGAAGTTTTTTGCCTTCTAAAAACTCTAAGAACGCACCACCACCGGTAGAAATGTAAGATACTTTATCGGCAATGCCGTATTTATCAATTGCCGCTAAAGTGTCACCACCGCCTGCAATCGAAAACGCATTAGAGTTAGCAATTGCCTGGGCAATAGCACGTGTACCATTACCAAACTGATCAAACTCAAATACGCCAACTGGGCCATTCCATACAACAGTACCGGCGTTTGCAATAATTTTTGCAAGCTGGCTGGCTGTATCAGGGCCAATATCAAAAATCATGTCATCGCTTGTTACTTCGCTTACATCTTTAAGCGTAGCGACTGCAGAGTCTGAAAATTCATTACCTACTACAACATCGGTCGGTACCGGAATTTCACCATCGTTTGCTTTAGCTGCTGCACATAAACGATTTGCTTCATCCATTAAATCAGCTTCATAAAGTGATTTACCAACCGGATGACCCGCAGCTGCAATAAAGGTATTAGCAATACCGCCACCTGTTACAAGCTGATCTACAATCGTTGAAAGCGAGTCTAAAACAGTTAATTTAGTTGATACTTTAGAACCACCTACAATGGCCACTAATGGGCGTGCTGGGTTATCTAGTGCTTTACCTAGTGCTTCAAGTTCTGCTGATAATAACGGGCCAGCACAGGCAACATCTGCAAATAAGCCAACGCCATGAGTAGACGCTTGTGCGCGGTGAGCGGTGCCAAATGCATCCATTACATACACATCACACAGGGCAGCAAGTTGTTTTGATAAGGCTTCGTCGTTTTTCTTCTCGCCTTTATTAAATCGTACGTTTTCAAATACAACTACTTCGTTATCGGCAACTTCAACGCCGTTTAAGTAATCTTTTTCAAGGCGGACATTTTGCTCAAGTGCGTCGTTTAGGTAATCGGCTACAGGGGCAAGTGAAAATTCGTCATCGTACTCGCCTTCCGTAGGGCGGCCAAGGTGCGACATAACCATTACTTTAGCGCCTTTTTCAAGAGCTAGCTTAATAGTAGGTAGTGCAGCACGAATACGTGCATCTGAGGTCACTTTACCTGCTTTAACTGGTACATTTAAATCTTCACGAATTAATACGCGCTTGCCGTTTAAATCTAAATCTGCCATTTTTATGACCGACATAACATCTCCTTAGTTAACGATACTTGAACCTGAAAAATAAATTTTAAAATTATTATAAAATGTTTACTTAGCCATCATCGCACGTGCTGTATCTAGCATGCGATTGGCAAAACCCCATTCGTTATCACACCAAACAAGTAACTTTATCAGGCGTTTGTGACTAACACGTGTCTGCGTGCCATCAATAATACAAGAATGTGGGTCGTGATTAAAATCAACCGATACCAATGGCTCTTCGGTGTAACTTAATATACCTTCTAAGCGGTCTTTTGCTTGGGCTTTAAGTGCCGTATTTACCGCCTTTAAATCTACATCGGCATTTACTGTAACACTTAAATCCATTGCCGTTACGTTAATTGTCGGCACGCGAACCGCAATGGCTTCAAAGCGCCCTTCAAATTTGGGTAAAATGCGGTCTATTCCTCGTGCTAATTTTGTATCAACCGGAATAATAGACTGACTCGCAGCGCGGGTACGACGTAAATCATGATGGTACGCATCAATCACTTGTTGATCGTTCATCGACGCGTGAATAGTGGTAATAGCACCCGATTCAATGCCAAACGCATCATCTAGCACTTTAATAACAGGCACCACACAGTTTGTAGTACACGAGCCGTTAGATACAATAGTGTGCTCGTGTTTGAGCTCATCGTCGTTAATGCCATACACAATGGTGGCATCTACATCGTTATCAGCTGGGTGCGAAAACAACACCTTTTTAGCACCCGCAGTAATGTGTAATTGTGCATGCTCGCGCGAGTGATAAACACCGGTACATTCAAGCACAACATCTACATCTAGGGTTTGCCAAGGCAATTCTACTGGGTTTTCTTCACAAAATAGTGCAATGGTATCGCCTGCAACGCTAATGGTGTCTTCACCAAGTTTTACAGGAAAAGAAAAACGACCGTGGGACGTGTCGTATTTTAATAAATGAGCAATAGCTTCAGGGTCAGCAAGTTCGTTAATCGCAACAATTTTTATCTCGTTGCTCAAACCTGACTCGTACAACGCGCGGACAATATTTCGACCAATACGACCAAAACCATTAATTGCAAGTTTGATTGCCATGAAATATAAAATCCACTCTCTTTACGTGCAGACAAAGGCATCGATGCCTTTTAGATGGCTGTATTGTAATCGACCTTGAACATTATTATAAGAGGGAGCGATTAGAAACTTTAAATTAACCCAAAAGTAGCTAATTTACTTGGCTACTTTTAGGCATAAAGCGAGCTTGCTTTATTGCTTACTGTAGTGCTTTTAAAGCATTAATTATATCTTGCGGTTCTGAGCGGGTGCGGTAATCAACATCGACATAGCGCCACGTCACTTTACCTTCGCTATCTAAAACAAACGTGGCAGGGATAGGTAAAATACTGCCGTTGCCGTTATTAAGCGACTCTAAATCAAGGCCGCGGTCTTCGCGCATATGCTCTAATAAAAATGCAGGTACTTGCCACGCTACGCCATAGCTTGCTGCTACATCTGCATTTTGGTCACTCAGCACAACAAAATCCATATTACGTATGTCGTTTTCGCTCATTGAGCCATCGGGCGCTTGTGGGCTAATAGCCACCAGCTGTGCGCCTAATGCGTGAATTTCAGGTAGGCGTGACTGCAATGCTTTTAGCTGTAAATTACAGTAAGGGCACCAACTACCACGATAAAAAGTTATAACCACAGGCCCTTTTGCAAGTAGCTCATCTAATAAAACTTGCTCAGCGTGCTGGTTCGGCAGTTCAAAGCGTGGGGCATTTTGATCTAAATTAAGTGCATTTGTCCCTTCTTGAAACGCTTTTGCCTGAGCAATGGTTTCATCAACGCCTTTCATAAAATCAGGGTTACCTTTTCGCCCTGCAGCTACTTTTGCCTCGGTTTGTGCTTTTAATGTGTTGCTTTCATCGCTCATAGTATTGCTACCTTCAAATTAATCAAAAACATAAAGCTAGCTTACAGTACGAACATGTATTTGAAATGAAATTATTAATTTAATCAGTTATCTCTAAATCAAACACCACGTTTATGGATGATTTAAAGCTTATTGTTGCCTGTAAATCGTTACTACGTATTTGAGGAAAAGAATTATTATCTTGCTGCGCCCTGTGCATCTTAGTTATGGCTGTACTAAAACCACTGTCATAGTTGTTTTTAGTTGAGCGAATAGTGCGTACTTCACCTACTTTTGCATTGAATGAATCAGCAAGTAAATCCGCTTTTATTTTTGCATCTTCAATTGCTAACTGTGTGGCTTGCACTTGTAATTGCTCAGATTTTGAAGATAAAAACGCAATATTTTGAATGGCATTTACTTCTTGGTTCAATAAAAAATCTGTTAAATCGCTCACACGCTCAATACTGTTTAGCGTTACTTCAAACGTTCTTATCGCTGCGTATTCGCTAAGGGCCTGATGCCCTGTTTCAATATAATCCATTCCTGTTTTTTCAATTTTAACGTTTGAGGCAACTACGTCATCGGCGCTTATTTCAAATTGATTGAGCCCATCGATTAATAACTTCACTTTATTCTCAAGCGCGTTATTGGCGGCATTCGGCTCATTTTTAACACTATTCACCTTAAATAGTATTTTAGCCATGTCAGGCTCAACTAATACCTCAGCAGTGCCTTGCACTGAGATATGACGATTGGCAGGTAAGCTCGAATTAGCAAAAGTGATTAGTGGGAATAAAGTAAGTAAAATAGTAATAATGAGCTTCATACTAATACCTATAAGGGGTGAACATAGTACTTTTAACTATTCAAAAGTACTATTACTGGTTTCGTATATTTATAAATAGATTATTTTTATATTAAATTTTGGCAAGCCAGCGCATAACTTTATGCCTTACTTTCATATACTTATTTAATATATCATTAGTACCTTTAATACTATAAAACTCCAAACTATCAATACCATATTCTGGTGTTAACTTTAACCTTCGACGAAGTCCTTTAACATATTTCACATCATAATCCTCAGCTCCCTTATTACCCTTATAGCGTATGCTGGTAACGAACCTTCCATTTTTTGATATGTCACAACAATTATTTCGCCCAATTTCGATTTCATAACCGAAGCTTGATAAGATACCTTTTAACTCATTGTAGTTGAGCATTTTGTCCCTGATTTCCCTTCTTCTGGAGTTGAATTTTAACCACTCTGCTATTATTCTGATTTCTTCATTACGGTCCATACTCAATTCATGAGCTGCTATTCTTCTTGTAAATTCGAACATTTCTTCATCATCACATCTAGTTAGCCAATATCCATTTTCGCCTAGATAGACAAGAGTTGACATTAAAGCAGCTCGCTTATTCCCGTTATAAAAAGAATGATTTGAGATAATTCCATGAAATAAAGCTGCGGATTTGTTAAAAACACCTTCAAAAATGTCTTTACCACCAGCGGTCATGTCCTTTCTAGCCACTGCACTATCAAGCAACCCCAAATCCTTAACACCGGGAGGTGAAATGGGATCTTCTCCATCTTGAAAGTATTCTGTTAGATATTCATGTATTTTAATCGTTGTTTCTTTATTCATTGTTTACTCCATAAACTTGATTTCCAATAAATCATTCTAGTTCCTAAAAAATATGATTGTAAACATATCATATATTTGGAGTGCTAAATAAAGAGAAACGGAAATTAGAACTCAATTTTCTGCTTCTAAATTAAGTACCTAAGTTTTAACTCCTTCCCACGGTTTATTTGGTAGCACTGGGCTAGTAGTAATTCGGCAGTGGCCTGTGCGTCTGTAAGTGCGTTATGGCAATGATAGCTTGGTAACTCATAACGTTTGCGACACGCACTTAGGGTTAAATCATCTTGTTTTATTTCTGCACCTTGGCAAATAAGGCGCTTTTTTTCTATGTGGAGGGTGTCGAGTATTAGCTTAGGTTGTGCGTTTATATTGGAACCTTTAAGGGCTGCTTTTAAAAACCCCCAATCCAGTATGGCGTTATGAAAAACCAAAATATGGTCACTAAAATCACGGCTTAGCTGCGTTAATATAGTGTGCAGGCTTTGTCCTTTAGCCACAGTGTCGTCAATAATGCCGTGAAAAACAGGGCTTTGCTCTAAGCGTTTAACGTTTTTATTAATTAAATGCTGAGACTCACTCATTTTTATACATTGGTTATCTATTTTTACCCAGGCTACTGAGACAATTTCATGCTGGTTTACATCAAGCCCAGTAAGCTCTAAATCAATCACTAAATAGCGTTGCGTTAACGCATTTTGACTTAAAAGATTACGCCTTTTTATATACTTACTGAGCCATTTTTTTACCACAGCGCTTACCTCTTGTTACAAACTGCCACGGGCAAATTTAAACGCCGCGGCTTGCTGCGCTTGCTTTACTAAATAAAAAGCCTCTTTAAGCTGATGACGCTCTAATGAACTTAATTTATCGGGGTTTATGCAGTTACTTGGCAAACCTTCTTCGTTTATTTGCGTACTAAAACGCAACTGAGTTAAAAATCGCCAGCAATCTTTTAAATTATAAATATCGTCTTTATTTAGCAGTGAATGCTTAAGTAAAGCATCTAAGCGCTCTTGGGTATTGGCGCGTTTTATGCCTGCTTTTAACGCATATAAACGCACTATGTCGTTAATGATCACCACACCACGTTTTTTTAAATCAATGTATTTATGATTATTATCATTTTTTTGCGTTTTAAGTTTATTAAACAAGCCAATAGGCACTGAGCTGGCTCTTATATCGGTTGCCATAGCAGCATAAAATAACTCATCGCGCGATATTCTATTTAGCTGCTCGCAAAAGCCGCTGTATAAGGCATTGGAGCCTTCTATAAAGCGCAAATCAAAAAATATTTTGCAGTTAAGCATGGCACTTGGGGTTGGGCTTTTTATCCATTTAAAAAAGCGCTCACACCACTGGCTTACACTCATTCTGCATTCATCGCTGCTGGCCATAATATTACCAGGGCAACGCCTAATGCCGCACTCTACTAACTGCTCACATACAAACTCCCCCATGTGTTTAAAGTAAGCTTGGTGTTGCTCGCTTAAATCATTTGGGAGTAATAAGCCGTTGTCTTGATCTGAATGTAGGGTTTGCTCTTCGCGTGCTTGCGAGCCAAAACATATAAAGCAAAAGCTGGTGGGCGCTGCGCCATTTTCTTCTTGAAATAAATGAATAAGGCGCGAGGTGAGTGCATCGGTTAAGCCGCTGAGCAGTTTACCAATTAGCGATATGTCTTCTATGTTGTATGAAAAACTACGTAGTAACTCAGGGATTTCTCCCGCATAACGTTTTAAATCGGCAATGCTGTGGGCTTTATAAATGCGGCCAATAAGCTGCACAGGGTCACTTTTTTGCTGACGCAGTAAATCAGTACTGGTAAGCATACCCAAAGGCTTATGGTTTTCATCAAGTACAGGTAGATGATGAATATTGTATTTAAGCATTAAATGCAAAGCAGAAAAAACCCGATTGTTTTCAAATATAAATTTAGGCTTTGCACTCATTATGCTGCTAACCGCATCTTGCGGGTCTACCTCGTCGGCCAGTACACGGTTACGTAAGTCGCGGTCGGTCACTACGCCAACTAAAATGGCGTGTTCGGTGATCATAATTGACGATACGCCGTGTTTTTTCATTTTTTTAGCGGTTTGCCTAATACTGGCATCGGGGGCTAAGGTTATGGCGGTGCGGGTCATCAGCTCAGATATTCTGCGCTCAGACCAGCTATCGTTTTTACTTTTATAATGTGATGAAAGTAAACGATTGGCGTGCGCGCGTACAAAATACTGCTCAAACGGTTTGTATTGATGACGTAAAAAGTCAAAATGCGTTTGCGCAAGCATATACACTATGCCCTCTTTTTGTACCTGTAACCTATTTTGAATCGCCTCTCCGGTTAACAAAGAAGGATAGCCAAAGTAATCACCCTGCGCTAAACGCTTCACTACATCGCCTTTTGCATCCACTAGGTCGTATAAACCAGAGCGAATTAAAAAAAGCTTTGGGGTTTGCGTTTGCAGCCACTGCGCTTGGTTTTCTCGGGTTAAATAAACACTATCAATATGGCTTACAAAATACTCACACGCACTGTCGTGTAGCATGCTAAATGGCGCCTGCATACACACAAACTGGGCAACTTCCTGCTGCTCTACACTCATTGCTGTACTCTTAAAAAGTATACACAAAACCTAATGTACTCATTATTTGAACAAATAAAAAGCCCGACTAAAGTCGGGCTTTTGGTGCTTTATTTTTAAGTAGGCTTAGCGCATTAATGAGCGTGTGCTTCACCTGACCCTTTAGGATTACGAATACCTTCCACCATTTGTTGTATTTCAAGCGGTGTCGATTTTGTTAATTTAAGTACGGTTGCAGCAACCGCAAAGTTAATTATCATCCCCACTAAGCCAATTCCTTCGGGCGAAATACCTAAGAACCAATTTTCTGGGCTATTAAGCTCAGGGCTTACAAATTTAAAGAAGATAATATACGCAGCGGTAAAGCCTATACCGGTCACCATGCCAGCAATTGCGCCTTCTTTATTCATTGTTTTAGAGAATATCCCCATAATAATTGCTGGGAAGAAACTCGCCGCCGCTAAACCAAAGGCAAAGGCGACCACCGATGCAACAAACCCAGGCGGGTTAATCCCAAAGTAAGCCGATATAACAATGGCAATCATCGCGGCTAAGCGAGCAGCTAGTAGCTCTTGTTTATCACTTATGTCGGGTTTAAGGGTTCGTTTAAGTAAATCGTGTGACACTGAGGTCGAAATAACCAGCAATAACCCCGCTGTGGTTGAAAGCGCAGCAGCGATACCACCGGCCGCAACTAATGCGATTACCCATGCTGGTAAATCAGCAATTTCAGGGTTAGCCAGTACCATAATATCGCGGTCTACTTTTACTTCGTTTGCGCTTGTTGGGTCTTCTACTTTGCCGGCGGTGTAAAACATTTTGCCGTCGCCGTTTTTATCATTAAAGGTAATTAAGCCCGTGCGTTCCCAGTTTTTGATCCACGCTGGTGCTTGAGCGTACTCTGTACCGCTACCATCTTTACCGTTAATGGTGTCAATCATGTTTACACGTGCAAACGAGGCAACCGCCGGTGCAGTAGTGTAAACAATAGCAATAAATACCAGTGTCCACGCTGCTGAAATACGGGTATCTTTAACGCGAGGTACAGTGAAAAAGCGAACAATTACATGCGGTAAACCAGCAGTACCCACCATTAACGCGCCGGTAATAGCAAATACGTCAATCATGCTTTTAGAGCCTTCGGTGTATTGTGCAAAGCCCAGCTCTGCGCTTAACCCGTCTAGCTTGTCAAGTACATACATGCCTGAGCCATCACTCAATGTGGCACCAAAGCCGGTTTGTGGGAAGAAGTGGCCTGTCATCATCATTGAAATAAAGATAGCGGGCACAAGGTAGGCAAACACAAGCACACAGTACTGCGCTACTTGCGTGTAAGTAATGCCTTTCATGCCGCCAAGTACCGCATAAAAGAATACAATCACCATTCCAATGTAAACACCGGTTTCAATTTCTACTTCTAAAAAGCGCGAAAATACCACGCCTACGCCACGCATTTGTCCAGCAATATAAGTAAAACAAATAAAGATGGCACACAAAATAGCAACAACACGTGCTGTTTGTGAGTAGTAACGGTCGCCTATAAAGTCAGGTACAGTGAATTTGCCAAATTTACGTAAGTAAGGCGCTAAACACATAGCGAGTAATACATAGCCGCCAGTCCACCCCATTAAGTAAACACCGCCATCGTAACCTGCAAACGAAATAATACCCGCCATTGAAATAAACGACGCTGCGCTCATCCAATCGGCTGCGGTTGCCATACCATTGGCAAGCGGAGGTACGCCGCCCCCTGCCACGTAAAACTCATTTGTAGAGCCTGCACGCGCCCAAATTGCAATGCCGATATAAAGCGCAAAACTTAAACCAACAATTATAAATGTGAGTGTTTGAACATCCATTACTTAGCTCCTATTCGTCTACGCCGTATTTTTTATCTAACGTGTTCATTTTGAAAACGTAAACAAAAATCAAAGCTACAAAGGTGTAAATAGCGCCCTGTTGTGAAAACCAGAAGCCAAGTTTAAACCCAAAAAAACGTACTTCATTCAGTACATCTACCAGTAATATGCCAAAGCCAAATGAGACCACAAACCACACTGCTAGTAACTTAAACAGTAGTGAAATGTTTTCTGCCCAATAAGCTTTTGCTTGTTCTTCATCTTTAAAAGCCATTTTTATTTTCCCCTTTAAGCATTGCATAATTGCAATGAGTGGTTTTTTTATAGTCGGTTATTAATTTAGCAACGCGGCGTGAAGAGTGAAGTGAGACCATAGTCGTAACAGCTTATTAACGTTTACGTAAACTGCAAATGCAATTGTATTTAAAAACACAATTACACATAATTTTCAGTAAGTTAGCTTTTAACAAAGCGCGTTAATGGCAAAATTTAAGTGGCTTTGTGTAAAAATGCGACATTAGTCTAATAAATCATCAATAATATAAATAATCATTTAAAATCAACACAATAAAAACAACGTTAATATTTTGCATAAAATTGTGCACGCACACTTAAAGTTATCTCTGTTATTGTGTGTGGGTATAAATAATAAGGTTTAATAACAACATGACTGCTGTACTGATTTTTGTAGCATTAGGCTATATTGGGGTGCTTTTTTGGCTTGCTAATTGGGGCGATAAAACAACACCACTTGCTAAACGGATTAGCCATCATCCTTTTGTGTATTCGTTATCGTTAGGGATTTATTGTACCTCGTGGACGTACTATGGTTCGGTTGGTACCGCCGCCACCAGTAGTTGGAGCTATTTACCCATTTTATTGGGCCCTTCATTGTTGTTCTTTTTTGGCCAAGGCTTTTTACGCAAACTGGTATTAGTAAGTAAAAAACAAAACATTACCACCATTGCCGATTTTATTTCTGCCCGCTACGGTAAACGTCAAACCAGTGCAATACTGGTCACTGTTATTGCCCTACTTGCTACCATTCCCTATATTGCGCTGCAGTTAAAAGCACTCAGTACCAGCTTTTTGCTTTTGCAAAACAGCAATCAAATATCTGGCGAAATGCTTACCCTCACCGCCACGTTAATTATGGCGCTGTTTGCAATATTTTTTGGTACCCGTAAGGTAGATGTTACCGAGTACCGCTCTGGGCTTATGCTAGCAGTCGCCTTTGAGTCAATGATAAAGCTCATTGCGCTTATTGCCGTCGCTGGCTTAGCCTTGTACACCTTATTTAATTTACCCACCCTTAGCGGCGACAAAGTCACAGAGTCGATTTGGCAACACTGGGGCAACTTTAACTTTTTTAGTTTTAACTTTATTGGCCAGTCACTTATGGCTGCCGCGGCCATAATTTGTTTACCACGACAATTTCATGTCACCGTGGTAGATAACCAAGACAAACGCCATTTATTTACTGCTCGCTGGGCTTTTCCGCTGTATTTATTACTCACCGCCGCGATGATAATTCCTATTGCTACTGCCGCAATTCACCCAAGTATTGGTAGCAGTTTTTCACCCGACAGCTTTGTATTAGCGCTACCGCTTATTCACGACCAAGCTTTTTTAAGTACCTTTGTATTTATTGGCGGGCTTTCTGCAGCCACCGCCATGATAGTGGTGGCCACACTTACGCTTAGCACCATGATCTCTAACGATGTAGTGCTGCCGCTTCTGCTACGCCGTAAATTTAAGCGCAACTTAATTACCAGCAGTTATAAATCGCAAATTTTATTAGTCAGGCGCTTTACCATAGCCGGCATACTTATATTGGCTTATTTTTATCAGCAATGGTTTGGCCATGGTAGTGCGCTGGCCAGCATGGGGCTGGTGGCATTTTCGTTAGTAACGCAGCTGCTCCCGGCTATTGTGGGCGGGCTTTACTGGCGAAAAGGCCATGCTTATGGTGTATATGCGGGGCTATTAGCGGGTTTTATTTGTTGGGTATTATTTTTAATGATGCCAATTTTAGATGCCGGCAGTGCCCTTGATAGCGAGCTTCAGCAAACCCTTATTACACGCGGCACTCTGATAGCCTTATTTGCTAACATTGGTTGTTATATTAGCTTTTCGTTAGGGGCAGAAGAACGCTTGATAGATAAAATTCAGGCCGCTGCATTTGTTAACCCTAAAGATCAGGCTATTTTATCGCGCCGCTTAAACAAAAATGTTAAAGCCACGGTTTACGACTTTAAAATACTGCTGCAAACCTTTTTAGGTATTCAGCGTAGCCAACAAGTACTGGCGCACTTTTCACTTTCGCACCAGCTAAGTGACAATAATGCCCACCCCGAGCCCGAATTTATAGCCTACTGCGAACGTGCGTTAACTGGGGTGTTAGGGGCGTCTTCGGCGCAGGCGCTAATCCGTACGGTTTCATCGGGTAAACGTATGGCCTTTGAAGAGGTGGTTAACTTTTTTGACGAAACCACACAAGCACTGCAGTTTAACCAAAACCTGCTGTATACCTCGCTCGAAAATTTAAGCCATGGTATTTCGGTGGTCGATAAAGATTTAAAACTAGTGGCATGGAATAAGCGCTACAGCCAAATGTTTGGCTACCCCGACGGCTTTTTAGAAGTGGGGCAACCCATTGAAGATATAATAAGGTACAACGCAGTACGCGGTGAATGTGGCCCAGGCGAAATAGAGCGCCAAGTAGAAAAACGCGTTCAGCATTTAAAAAATGGTAGCTCGCATCACTTTATTCGCCACCGCCGTAATGGCCAAGTGTACGAAATGATAGGTAACCCCCTACCCGATGGCGGCTTTGTAACGAGTTTTTCAGACATTACAAACCATATAAGTACGCAAAATGCGCTTGAAGAAATTAACATGGATCTTGAAAACCGCATTGAGGCGCGAACTCAAGAAGTACAAACCATTAATAAAGACTTACAAGCCCAAATAGATAGTCGAGTAAAAACAGAGCAAGCACTTACTTTAGCCAAGCGCGAAGCAGAGCAAGCCAACGACAGTAAAACGCGATTTTTAGCACTGGCAAGCCACGATATTTTACAGCCCCTTAACGCGGCACGTTTATACCTTGCCGCCATTGATGAAAAGCAGCTTGATACAACTAACCAAAATAGCTTTAATAAGCTTGGCCACAGTTTAGACTCAACCGTGCATTTAATGTCGGCCTTACTAGAAATTGCCAAGTTAGAGCAAGGCGCAATGACCCCAACCCCTCGGCACTTTTGTATAAACGATATACTTATGCCACTGCAAAGCGAGTACGCTATTTTATCAAGCGATAAAGGCTTAAAACTAACCGTGCGTTCAAACGCACAAATTGTGCATAGCGACATTACCTACTTGCGCCGAATTATACAAAACTTGGTGTCTAATGCGGTTAAATACACCGAAACAGGGCGAGTATTAATAGCGTGCAGAAACCGTAAACATAATTTACGTATAGAAGTATGGGACACCGGCCCAGGTATTAGCCAAATAGAACAAGCTAAAATATTTAACGACTTTTACCGTATAGAAGCCGGTGATAACAAAGGCGTTGGTTTAGGGCTTGGCGTTGTAAAACGTATGGCCGATTTGCTTAGCTTAGAGCTTGATGTGCACTCAGAGCCCGGTAAAGGCAGCCGCTTTAGTATTGAAGTACCCTATGGAGATGCGCAGTTTGTACAACAAAAAGCAACGGCCAGCAGCTTAGTAGAAAACCGCGCCGCGATTAACATAGTCGCGGTAGACGATGACCCCGAAAACCTAGCAGCAATGGCCAGTTTACTTAAAAAGTGGCAAGCCAATTACACCTTGTTTGACGATGTAAATAAAGTACTCGCGCACGCTAAACAGCACGCAGCGCCCGATGTAATTTTAATGGATTACCAATTAGGTAATGATTGCGATGGTATTTCGCTTATAAAAACACTGCGTGATACATGGCAAAGCGAAGTGCCCGCCATACTTATAACCGCTGTACGCGACACCGAGCTTAAACAAGAAACCAAAGCGGCTAATATTCATTATTTAAGTAAGCCTATTAAGCCGGGTAAGCTTAAAGCTTTACTTAATCACAGCACGTAATAGCCAATTAGCAGCAAAAAATAAGCCCAGCATTAGCTGGGCTTATTTATGTGCTTAACAAAGCGTTGGAACCCTTAATTATTAGGCTGGTTTGGCTTGGCTTCGCAGTTTTTGAAATAACCAACTAAGCCCCACTAACGACAAGCCTAAGCCGATAAACGACAGCGCTTTTAAAAGCCCCGTTAAATTAGCCATGTCCACTAAGAATACTTTTAAAATAACGGCTGCCAATAATCCTAACCCTATTTTTTGGATTAATAGCTGATTTTTTAAATGTCCTAGCACCACAGTAATAGCCCCTAACACAAGCCAAATAACCGAGTAGCTATAAAGCTCTGCGTTGCTTGCACCTGTTGATAAGTAAATATACGGGCCTTGCCAGTATTGGCGTATAAAGCCATTAATTGCCAACACACTCAATACACCCGCTACTGTGAGTATAAATGGCGCAGCTTTTGTATACAGCGGTTTAATTAACGTATAAAGCCAAAGCACGAGACCCGCAGGCACTAACCAAAGCAAAAATAGCCAATTAAATACAAAATATTCACCAATATAAATAGAGCTTAAAAACGGGTTGGCGTTTAGCAAGGTGCTCAGTGCAGTAACACCCGCAGCACCTGCTAATGCCATGCCTGCCACTTGGTATAATTTAGCTAAGCTACCGGCAATACGAGCACGGTGTAAATATACACAACCCAGTGCAAGCCAATTACAGGTGAGTAAAGCTTGTTCGTAAAAGCTCAAAGAATCAAACTGCGGATAGTGCCCTACCAGTTGATAGCTGGTTTCGGTGGTAATAAATAACGCCAAGCAATGCAGCGCTGCGCCTTCAAGCCAAACTTTTAACTGTGATGCGTTAAAGCATTTGGCTGCAGTGTAAAATAACACCACACACAAAGGGTAAACTACTAAGCTCCAGTGCACACCCAATACACTAAGCGCCTCGTAACTTGGGGTCCACGGTGACAGTGTAAGGCGAAGTAATAATGCAGCCACCAGCGCTTTAATTGGCCAATGTGGCATAGGCACCCGATAGCGGTTTATTAACACGCTAATAAGTAAAACTTGAATAGCCAGTGCAATGGTTAGCCCGCTGTCATTTAATAACATAGTGATAGCAAGCGTGATGTTGGCATTTGCCCCCACCCAATATGTAAAGCGCTGAAAAAGCGTTGTGCCACCTATTGCGCACTTAATTAAAATGGCGCTACTTGTAAGTAGTATCACTGCCCACAATGGATAGGCTGTGGCCAACGCATGGTTTGGGATTATAGCGTATAAGGTGGCAATCATTATAAATACGCTAAACGAGGCAGTAATATGAAAAG
This sequence comes from Pseudoalteromonas agarivorans, assembly GCF_024518735.1. Taxonomy (NCBI): domain Bacteria; kingdom Pseudomonadati; phylum Pseudomonadota; class Gammaproteobacteria; order Alteromonadales; family Pseudoalteromonadaceae; genus Pseudoalteromonas; species Pseudoalteromonas agarivorans. The sequence goes on along the minus strand of NZ_JANIGJ010000005.1, from coordinate 96,987 downwards.
CCAATCGTTTAGGCTGCCACTTTATACCAAAATAAAGCCCATATACGCTGAGCGCTAACCCTAAAAATATAGCGCCACCATATTGGTGCCTAAATATAAATAGCGAGTCAGAATAATCAACATAATAAGAAGGCGTGCTTAATAGCCAGAGTATAGCTATTAACATCGCCACCCCTTGCCATAAATCCCAGCGGCTATTTTTAAGCACTAAAAACAGCAATGTTGATATGCTTAACGCATTTATTATTTGCCACTGTAAGTAGTTAGTACTATCAAAAAGCATAGCCAGTAACAAAGGGACAATACAGGCAAGCATTAAAGGGTTACTAGGGAGTGCGCTTATTAGGCGCTTTAAACTATGTGGGCGAGTTTCAACCACCGCAAGTTTTAACCCCAAGCGTGGCAGGGCAATTAAACCAATAACACTTAATAGCCCATACGTGCCCATAAGCCAAATGGTGCTGCTGTTAGCTAAAGTAAAGCCAACAACATACCAGCTCAAATGCCCCGCCCAAAGTAAATACCACAGCCATGCACGCTGTACTTTATACGCGACCAGCGCAGCAGATAAGCTCACAAACCCAATGTACATATAAAGCGCAAATAAATTATTGCTGCCGGTATTAATCAGCACGGGGACACAATAAGCACCAATAATACCTAGTACGGCTAATACTGGGCCAAGCATTATTGCCATAGCGCTCGCACTTATGGCAATAACCCCAAGGACAACAAATGCTGTTAAAGGGCTGATCATGTTATAGCTGCTATACGCTAATAAGGTCAGTGCAAAGCACGTAATAAAACCCCCACTGGCAAGCGCTGCAGGTATATAGTTATTAAACCCTTCAAATACACTATTTTTGTAATGCATATAAGCTGCGGCTGCAATTAAGCCACCACCAAATAAACCGCCTAGGGTTAATCGCATTGCAGGAGAGAGCAACCCGGCTTCTAAACTGTACTTTGCTAAAAATATACCGCCTAGCGCCAATGCGATTGCGCCTATCCAGGTCATCCAGTTTTGTTCAAAGTCGCTACGCAATTTTTCAAAAAAAGAAGTTAAAAGTGTGGGTTTGCGATCTTTACTGCCTTGCTTATGTTTACTGGCAGAAGCATTAGCGGGAGGCTTTATTGCTGAAGCTGGCGTTTTTACCTGCCCACGAGGCTGACTTGGCTGATTGAGTTGATTAGGACTAACTTGATTAAAAGTCGCCTCATTGCTATTTGCTTGAGCCGTGTCCGCATGTTCAGCTGTGGAGCAATCGGTGCTTTTATCGGTGCTTTTATCGGCGTTTTCAGCGTGGCTTTGTGCGTTGTTAGCTAATTCTAAACTAAGTACTTTTGCTTTTAATTGGGTAATTTCTTGCTTTAAATTACTAAGCTGTGCAATTGCGACAATACCGCAAATAGCACCGGCCATTATTGCAAATGCAAATAAACCTACTATTCCTAAAAACTCATCCATGGCACGCTCTTTTTATTTATTATGTTATGAGTGTACCTAAAATTTTTAAAAGTTATAGCAATCTGCTTATATATGGGTTTATTTAATGTAAACAAAATCACGCTACAGCTAGGCAAAAAAAAGCCCCAAACAATAATGCTTAGGGCTTTTACTTTCTAGAACGTGTTACATGTTACTTATTCTACGCTGTCTGTAATTGTGCGCGTTACACTCATTTTAAAGCCTGAACTGGTTGTCTCATCGTGCTCTAAAATTAAGATATAGTTACCTTCTTCGGTAAAATCTATATCGCTTTGTTGAATTAACACTATTTGCTGGCCGTTATCCTCGTATACGGCATACACAGTGTAAGCTTCATCATCTACATCAATTTCTTCTTGATCGTATCTATCTAAGCCATCAATTACATTGGTGGCGTCATCAACAGTTTCACCATTTAAGGTAAAGTACACGTCAACTTCGCTTACTGTTTGCCCTGCGTAGCTTTCAATTAAGTTAACAACCGAAATAGTATGGCTGTAGCTGCTAGGTGTTAGGTTTTCCTCAACACTCATCATGCGTAAACCATTATCGACATCGTTGTAAAAAACGCCTACCGCACTTTGCTCGCGCTCTAGGGTCATTAAAAAGTTATCGGCAAGCTTAGTGCCCTCTTCGTCGTACATTGCAACGCTGTAACTGTTTGGCGAAAGCTCAATGTAATCGGTGTAGGTATCGCTTGCTACCGTATTAGTATCGTTAACTGTGGTGCCACGGGTCGTGCTAAAGCTAACTGGCGAGTAATCGTCAACGGTATTTATAAAGCGCAATTGGCCTAACGCTGATTGGTGCTTTAGTGCTGTAACATAGTTATTGTCAGTCACAATATCGAGCGTGATACCGTTTTCTTCTGTTGCATAGCTTGGGCGGATCATGGCTACGTAGCTTTCTTCATCGTAAAAATAAACCGACTCCGACTCATACACTACATCAGTGCTACCCGCCTCAGTGATATAAATTGTGTAGTAACCCTCATCAAGGGTTTGTAAATCTAGTTCACTTAAATACTGTGTTGATGTAAATAGTTCAGCACTTTCAAATACGCCATCATCGGTTGCTAGGTAAATATCGTAGCTAGTGTCTTCACTGGTGATATTGTAAAAACCTAAGTTAAACTCATCTGTATCACTTGAAATGGGCACACTTAGCTCTGTGAACGTAGGTTCGTCAAAGTTACCGCTCATTACAATTAGTTCGGTTTTGTCACCTTTGATTGATACTTCTTGTTCGCTAATTGTAATGTAGCTGTCGTTTGCATCTAAGTATTCAAAGCTTAAATCGTAAGTGCCGGTGCTGTAATTATGACGCGTGGTTACATCAGCAAAATCAGTGCCTGAGCGCTCAGTTTCGTCTACAAATAAACGCGTATATGGGCTGTTATAAGAGCCATTATATAATTGTACGTAGCCTGTATCACTTGAGCCGTCGCTGCCGCCACAACCAACTAGAATAGACATTAAACTTAGAGGTAAAGCAGCTTTCAACAGAGAGTTGGTCATTAAAGTTTCCTTATTATTAAAATCACTATTATGACTTCTTTGCTGCATTTTAATTTCATAGTTTACAAAGTATTACCCTTGCTGACAGTTCTTTACGAAAACGTAAAAAAGTGTATTAAATGTGCAAATAATAAGGACGTATTTTTACAAAAAAAAGATTTACGGGGCTATTTCAAATCTGTCTCGGCCATTATTTTTAGCAAGATACAACGCCATATCTGCGCGTTTCATTACTTTATCGAGGGGCTCGTTGGGGGTTTGCAGCGCCATGCCAATACTTACTGTAAGGTGCTTAGCCTGCTTAACATTAACACTGTGGGCGATGCTGATTAATTGCTGACAAAACTCAGCCGCTTGGCTTATATTGCTAGTAGGTAAATAGCCACCAAATTCCTCACCACCGAGGCGCGCAAATTTAGCGTTATTAACAAATACATGATTGTATTTAGTGGCTAGTTGCTGAAGCACTAAGTCACCTTCATCGTGTCCAAACTCATCATTAATTGCCTTAAAATGGTCAATATCAACAATTATAATAACATAAGGCGTGGCGGAGGCGGTTTTAACATGCCGATAAAAATAACGCCTATTATGTACTTGTGTTAAGTCATCAGTAATTAGTTCGCGCGCTAAACGGTTATGAATACTTTGCACAAAGCGCATGGTTTTAAATAAGCCATAGGCGGTAAAAAGCATTCCCATGGTTCTGCATAAGTCTTCAAAATAAACACTCATCCAATAGGGCTGCACAACTAATTCATCTATTACATCGGCCGTTGTGCCCATACTCCATAACAATAAACCCAATGTAGAAAACACATACGCTTGTTTTGAAAGCTCAGAGCACTGCACTATCCAAAATAAAAATATAAGCACAACAAGGTTGCAAAAGTCGGTAGTAAAACCGTACACGTTATTTTGCACATCTAAAGGGGGGAAAGTATTTAAAGCATAAAGTGAGAAAACAATAATGTAGAGCAGTAACGCTATACTTACCGCCTTGTTTATCCAACTCATTTTATAAAAGTTAGACAGCCTAACGGTAAGTTTTACAGTTTCAATCATAGGGTGGCGCTTCTTAGTGCGTTATTAACAAACTATAGCACACCAGAAAAAACCGTTATAAAAGGTTACCTTACCCTATACTTGCTGGGTTATTTCACCACCTTGTATACAAAAGCTTGAGCAATGTAGGCTCAAATACAACGCAAAGCTAAAAACCCATATTTGCATTATGTGCCCACACAGTTTCAGTCTCGCTGAGCAGCTTACTTACCTATACCAACCAAGTATAAAACTATATTAAGGTGCTAAGGCCCCATAAAGCTAATATTAAAATAGTAATAGCAATCATCGCTTTAGTTTTGTGTTTACTGATTATTTGCTCGGCTTTATTACCTGCGTAATATACAACAACAGCTAAACTAAAATAGCGAATTGAACGAGCAATACCAGAGGCTAATAAAAACAAACCAATAGAGTATTTCGTAGCCCCAGCGGCAAGCATCGCAATTTGAAACGGAATGGGCACTATGCCCAGCGTCATTACAAACCAAAAACCTTGGCTTTGCATTTGCTGCTTAACATTTTCAAATTGCTCTTGGCTTGAAAACATTTCAATAACCCAGTCACCTATAGCGTCAAATAGGTAATAACCCAGCGCATAGCCAAATAAAGCACCAATCACGCACCCAACTGTAGCCATAAGCGCTATTAACCAAAGCTTTTCACGACGTGCTTGCATAAGAGGCACAAGCACTGCTTCAAGCGGAATAGGGACTATCGTAGATTCTAAAAACGACGCTACGGTAATGCCTGTTAGCATATGTTTAGAATCTATAAAGTGCCGTGTTTTTTCTTTTAGTTTTTTTTGAATAGCCATGTAAATCCTTTTTTGCTTGTGATGAAAAGCCGTTGCTCAATGGGTTAATTCTTACATATTTACGTTAATACACGCTGAAAACAGTTAAAGATTTAACAGCCACATAACTGTTAACAAATTAGCAATATTTATAAGAATATTTTATTATGTGCCAATGCAGTTAAATACCTACCGAAGCAGTTAAAATTTATGCCAAGTGCACGTTTTATTCCCTTTAGAAAACAAGATATTGTTGATATGTGCAGCGCTGAGCTCACAAACAACTCAGAGCAAACATCGTTTAAACAATTTTGCGATTTATTAGCAAGCCTTATCCATTACGATTACCATTCAACACTTGAGTCGCTCAAAAATAACTACGCGCCCTTTGATCCCAATAGCGATACGCGATCTTTAGCGCCAGTATCAGCTGATCAAAAAGCGCAGTGCCAACGCGAATTTGCTAAAGATTTTGCTAAGGTACTTAATGCAGCTAACTTTGAAGTGATCACCCATCAAGACCTGCAAGATGCACTCAACGAAGAATCCCTTTTTAAAGTACGCCTTGAGGTAGAGTTTGACGACTTTGAAGAAGTGGTTTTTTACCGCCGTGGCGAATCACAACTCACTGAAACCATAACCAGCTTTTGGGGCTTGCGTAAAAAGCCCCTGCACTTTACCAATTACGACCGCGTTGCAGTGTTTATTCGCTTTAAAGATAAAGCCTACTTTGAGGCTAAAAATAAAACGCCTTTAGGGTTTGAGCCAAGCTCTACCATAGTTAAGCTGTTTCAAAATGTACCAAAAGCCGACCTTGAAATGCTATTTCCGAATAGCGAAGTGCGTATGCGCCCTATTGATAAAGTGATTATTGGCTCATCGGCTTTAGTAGGCGGTGCTGTGGTATTAATCACTAAGCTTGGCGCATCTATTTTATTGTTATTTGCTTTGTTTGCTTTTTGGGGTGGCTTTAGAAGTGAGGCCGTAGAAATGACCCAACAACACTTTATTACCTTTGCTATTGGGATGGGGGTTTTTGGCAGCTTTATTTTTAAAGAGTGGAGTAAATTTAAAAACCGTAAAATTAAGTTTATGAAAGCGCTAAGCGATAATCTTTACTTTAAAAATCTAGATAACAACGCCGGTGTTTTTCATACCCTTATAGACGCCGCCGAAGAAGAAGACATAAAAGAAGCCCTGCTGGCCTTCACGTTTTTACTAAAATCAGAAAGTGGCTTAAGCGCACAAATACTTGATGAGCAAATAGAGGCGTGGTTTAAAACAAAGTATAAATGCGAACTCGACTTTGAAATTAGCGACGCGCTTGAAAAGCTCACTCGGATGCGTTTAGTAACCTGCACTAACAATTTGTATAGTGCAATAAATTTAGATCATGCAAAAACTATTTTGGATGAGCGCTGGGATAATCTGTTTCAATATAATTAAAATGTTTAAAACAACTTTTTTCTAAACTCAGTGGGTGACACGCCCACTGATTTTTTAAACCGTTTAGAAAAATTAAATATATTAGGATACCCCACATAAGCAGCAATATGGGCAACCGGCCAGCGGGTATTTAGTAGCAAGTTTTTAGCCCGTTTAATACGTAAGTAAATAAGCTGCTGCATTGGGCTTTTACCAAATTGCGCTTGGCATAACCTATGTAAATGCGGTGCTGAGTAATGTACTTGTTCGCACATAGCCTCTATTGTCCAATCAAACTGCAGGCGCTCTTCTACTTCTAAAAACAAGCTGGTTAATCTGTTTTGCCCGCCTATTTGCGGCTCGCTTTGAAGCGTATTATTTAAGTAATGGCTTAAAATAGGCATTACGCCTTCGCGCAAAGTAGTGTTTGCCTCGCTGTATAAAAGCTCCATAGCTAAATGTAATGGCGCTAACTGCTGATTAGTTAATACTTTAGCGTGCGCTAAATTTAAATGTTGCCAACGTTTAGTGTTTGCAAGGTTTAGCCAAATCACATCCCATTTTTCGCTCGCTATTTCAACCTCAAAACTTTGCCTTGCAGGCAATATAGCTAAGCTATTTTCGGCAAGTGTATATTGGTTATTAATGGTTTTTAGCGAGCCCTGGCCAGCCAAAGTATAAAAAAGAGTGTGTTCAAGCGGGTTAGTACGTGCAACACAATAGTCACCCAATAAATTTGAGCAACCTGCCAGCTCTATTTCAAGGCTTGGCATTTGCGAAAGCGTGGCTAAATCAATAAACCGCTCTGTACACTCTGGGCCAATATCGAGTACATCTACAATGGTGTTGCGCATAATTTAAAATGATAGTTTTGGATAAATAAAAGAGAGCTTTAAGCATAACTGCAACGCATTATTTTAGCTATATTTAAGCCACTATAATTGCCACACATGCAATAGGACACGAATGAACTCACTACAGCACATAATTAACCGCCGTGATTGGGAAAACCCAATTTCGGTGCAAGTTAATCAAGTAAAAGCGCACAGCCCACTTAATGGTTTTAAAAGCGTTGACCATGCCCGTACAAACACCCAATCACAAAAACAAAGTTTAAACGGCCTGTGGGATTTTAAATTATTTGATAAACCCGAAGCGGTTGATGAGTCATTGCTAAGTGAGGCACTCGCCAGCGACTGGCAAAGTATTCCAGTGCCTTCTAACTGGCAACTACACGGCTTTGATAAACCTATTTATTGTAATGTTAAATATCCCTTTGCCGTAAACCCGCCATTTGTACCAAGCGATAACCCAACAGGTTGCTATCGTACTGAGTTTACTATTACGGCGGAGCAATTAGCGCAGCGTAATCATATTATTTTTGAAGGCGTAAACTCGGCGTTTCACCTTTGGTGTAACGGGCAATGGGTGGGCTACTCGCAAGATAGCCGCTTACCAAGCGAATTTGATTTAAGCAAACTGTTAGTGGCTGGCAGCAATCGCATTGCGGTTATGGTTATTCGCTGGAGCGATGGCAGTTACTTAGAAGATCAGGACATGTGGTGGCTAAGTGGCATATTTCGCGATGTTAATTTACTTACTAAACCGCAGCACCAAATACGCGATGTATTTATAACCCCAGATTTAGACGCCTGCTATCGCGATGCCACTTTGCATATAAAAACCGCAATAGATGCACCAAATAACTACCAAGTCGCAGTACAGGTTTTTGATGGTGAACAGGCACTGTGTGAACCACACATACAAAGCACTAACAATAAGCGCGTTGATGAAAAAGGCGGTTGGAGCGATGTCGTATTTCAAACAATTGATATACAAAACCCTAAAAAATGGACCGCCGAAACCCCGACCTTATACCGCTGTGTTGTAAGCCTGTTAGATGAGCAAGGCAACACAGTAGACGTAGAAGCCTATAACATTGGCTTTAGAAAAGTAGAAATGCTTAACGGGCAGCTTTGCTTAAACGGCAAGCCGCTGCTTATTCGCGGTGTTAATCGCCACGAACACCACCCAGAAAACGGCCACACGGTGAGCACTGCCGACATGATTGAAGATATTAAGCTGATGAAGCAAAATAACTTTAATGCTGTACGTACCGCTCACTACCCTAACCACCCTCGTTTTTACGAGCTGTGTGACGAGCTAGGTTTATACGTAGTAGACGAAGCCAATATAGAAACTCACGGTATGTTTCCTATGGGTAGGCTTGCCAGCGATCCGCAGTGGGCTGGCGCATTTATGTCGCGCTATACGCAAATGGTTGAGCGCGATAAAAACCACCCCTCTATTATTATTTGGTCATTGGGAAATGAGTGCGGGCACGGTGCCAACCACGATGCGATGTACGGCTGGTCTAAAAGCTTTGACCCATCGCGCCCCGTGCAATACGAAGGTGGCGGCGCAAATACCACAGCAACCGATATTATTTGCCCTATGTACGCCCGTGTAGATACCCATGTTGCCGACGACGCCGTACCTAAATACTCTATTAAAAAATGGTTAAGCCTACCGGGTGAAACGCGCCCACTTATTTTATGTGAGTACGCCCATGCAATGGGTAACAGCCTAGGTAGCTTTGACGATTACTGGCAAGCATTTAGAGAATACCCGCGTTTGCAAGGTGGCTTTATTTGGGATTGGGTAGACCAAGGTTTATCTAAAACAGATAAAAACGGTAAGCATTACTGGGCTTACGGTGGCGACTTTGGTGATGAACTAAATGACCGCCAATTTTGTATTAACGGCTTATTATTCCCAGACCGTACACCGCACCCAAGCCTGTTTGAAGCTAAATACAGCCAACAACATTTACAATTTACGCTGCGAGAGCAAACTCAAAACCAATACACCGTTGATGTATTTAGCGATTATGTATTTAGAGCAACCGATAACGAAAAACTTATTTGGCAGTTAATAGAAAATGGCCAATGTGTAGAACAAGGCGAGCAAGTTATTAATATTGCTCCGCAAAGTACGCAAACGCTAACTATTAATACAAAAATGGTGTTTAAAGCAGGTGCGCAATATCACCTTAATTTAGATGTTGCACTGATTAACGACTCAAGCTTTGCAAGTGCCGAACATGTATTAAACACCGAGCAATTTAAGCTTATAAATAGCCAAAGTTTAAGCGCTGATACATTTTCGCCTGCTTTAGCAAACGCCTCAACGCACGGCGCACTAAATATTAGTGAAACCGATACGCAGATAAGTATTGAAGGCGATACCTTTAAACTTGTGTTTAATAGCCAATCAGGCCTTATTGAGCAATGGTTACACAATCAAACCCAAGTTATTAAAAGCCCATTTGTTGATAATTTTTACCGCGCCCCGCTTGATAACGACATAGGCGTAAGCGAAGTAGACAACCTAGACCCTAACGCATGGGAAGCACGCTGGTTAAGAGCGGGTATTGGGCAGTGGCAGCGTACATGTCGCTCGTTTGAAGTAGTGCAATCAACCGTAGATATACGTATTACCTGTGTATTTAGTTATGAATTTAATGGCGCAGTACAAGCAAAAACAACATGGCTTTATACACTTAATAATACCGGTGAAATTAACTTAAATGTTGATGTACAACTAAACGATACTCTCCCACCCATGCCACGCATAGGGTTAAGCACAACGCTTAATAAACCAAGCGATACACAAGTAAATTGGCTTGGTTTAGGCCCATTTGAAAACTATCCAGATCGCAAAGCGGCTGCGCGCTTAGGGTATTACAGCGCACAATATAATGAGCTACATACACCGTATATATTCCCAACCGATAATGGCGTACGTAGTGATTGCCAATTACTTAGCATTAATAATTTAACCGTGACTGGTGCGTTTTTATTTGCCGCCAGCGAGTACTCACAAAGCATGTTAACGCAAGCAAAGCACACCAATGAGCTAGTAGCTGATGATTGCTTACATGTACATATTGACCATCAACATATGGGGGTTGGCGGCGATGACTCGTGGAGCCCAAGTACCCATAAAGAGTATTTACTAGAGCAAAAGCAATACAACTACTCTTTAAAATTTAGTGCTAAATAAAACAGCGCTTAATCCATACAAAAATAGCGGCTAATTTAGCCGCTATTTTTTTAACACTGAATTGTTATTTATTACTACTGAGGCAGCGATTTGTTCGCTAACTTTTTAGCAATTACGTTATCAACAGATAAGCTACCTGCCCCTTGTATAGCCAGTGCAGCCGTTGCAACTAACAAAGTAAGTGCGAACTCATAGCCGTTGTTTGCTACAAATAAACCATGACTAATGTGCACGCTAAATATCGCAATCAGCATAGTAAACGCCGTTACTACAGCCGCTGGGCGCGTTAATAAACCAATGGCTAAGGCAATGCCGCCAAAAAATTCAGCGCTGCCTGCCATCATTGCAAGCCAATAGCCTGGCTCAAGGCCAATGCTTGCCATCCACTGCCCTGTGCCTTCAAGGCCGTAGCCGCCAAACCAAGCAAATAATTTTTGTGCGCCGTGCGCTGCTAAAATTAAACCAACGGGTACACGTAAAATAAGTGCTGCCATGCCTGCGTTAGAGCTTAATAATGAGTGTAAGTATTTCATAGTGTGATCCTATTTTATTGTTAATAAGGCTAGTAACCAATGAGTACAGTTTACTATCATCATTTAAAACAATTAATACGAATATTATTGCCAAATTATCAACATGGTGTTTTTAATTGCTTAACTAAGTTGCGCCTATTTTGTACTTAGCGGGCATAAACACCTCAGGAGCTAGTTTAATAGCGCACTTTTAAGCGTTATTAAACAGTAAACTAATAGCTAAATAGCCCGGCTCTGCTAGTATAAAAAAAGTAGTAAAAATTGGACCCGCTTATGAGCTATAAAGGTAATAGATTGACGTTTTTCCCACCTAAAAATAAGGGGGCGCTCTTTTTTGTTTTCATTACTTTGCTCGCGTTATTTATTACTTTTGATTCTCATGCTGCCGATACATGTAAAATAAAGCACTTAAACTCACCCACGCCTGCCTCTGTGCTAAAGGTAAATACTCCTTCTGAACTCACTGCTCAACGCGGTGTTAATCAATACCAAATAAGTTGCTCTGTTAAAAACGGTGGCGTACTAAGCTTTTTACGCCCGGGGTTAGATAGCTTTACTTGGCAGCAAAACAACACTGTAAAAGCGCCCTTAAAAGCAGGGCAAGTAGCCTACTTAATGGACTTGGGGGCTTTTACAGCCACAATAACATTAGAATCAAAGCTTAATTACACACCGCGGTTTAAATGGCAGCCAACTCACATTTATTTTAAAAAAGCGCAGCAACATTCGCTGATTATGGGCTCATTTTATGGGTTGTGCATTACGCTTATTTTTTATGTATTAATAATGGGGCATAGACTTAACGAAAGTGTATTTAAGCTCTACAGCATTTACATTTTTTGTATTGGCAGCTTTATTTTACTCCAAGAAGGGCAACTGTATTTATTTGTAACGCAGCATGTCTCTGGCGTTATTTTTAACTTATACCTACTTAGCATTGGCTTAACCGTACTAAGTGCCACGTGGTTTATGCTTGCGTTACTAGAGACTAATAAACGCTGGCCTAAATTAACTAAGCTGCTCAAAACATTGGCCTGTACTGTAATGCTATGCGCGGTACTTAAAATGCTCGTTACCGACCTGTTATTTTGGACAATAGCAGGGCATATTATGGCTTATTCTTCGCTGTTTATTGTGGCTGTTATTTTTACTTTAGCAGCCATGCAAGCCCTCAAAGGTGTACGCGAGGCAACACTCGTATTTGTAGCGCTTAGCTTTGTATTAGTAAGTATGATTTTTAGGGTGCTGCTTATTAACCAAAGCCCGTTTATGCAGCGTTATGGGTTTGTGTTAGCGTTTGCGGTTGAATCATTTTTATTAGCTGTTGCGGTTTCAAGGCGTATAAGCCGAATACGAATTGCACAAAAGCGCGCCGAAACCGAAGCCGACTACGACCCCCTTTGTGGTATTTTAAACCGTAGGGGCTGGGCTAAAAAATCATCCGCGCTTATCAATATGCACGCCAAAAAAGGCGGCGTATTATGTTTGATGTATATAGATTTAGACGACTTTAAACAAATAAACGACAGCTATGGCCATGCTGTAGGCGATGACGCTTTATGCAACGTTGCCCGTTGCTTAAAAAGCAGTGTTCGCAGCAGCGATGCTGTAGGGCGCTTAGGCGGTGATGAATTTGTAGTGCTTGCACATTTTTATACTAATGCGCAGGTAAATCCTAAAACTCATCATTTAAAAACCGCCTTAAATAGGCTCACAATAAATCACAACAACGACCCTATAGCCATTAAAGCAAGTATGGGTACTACCGTATTTAGTGAACCGCCCCACTCCATTGATGAAATTTTAAAAGCGGGCGACACCGCCATGTACCACGAAAAAATACAACGAAAGGTTAAACCGCTCACGTTAGTAGATGGCTAAATTTAGGCAATACTGCTTATTGCTATTAAACCGTAGCCGGCTTGGCAAATTGTTTACGGTTTACATAGTGGCTCATAATAATGGTAAATAAAGTTGAGCACACTGCAGCCGCTGCATATACCTGCCAAATCACAAATTCAAACTTAAGCGCGAGTGCAATCACAGCAAAAAACACACACCCCCCTAACGAGCCAATAATGCCGCCGTTAAGCACCTTATACGCCGAGTATTTTTTATCACTTGCATGCGCAATACTGCCCATAACCGCCAAAATTACCGGAAAAGTAGAAAGTAACCCGCTCCACATTGCCCCTATTTTTGCCGATATAAACGTAACTAACATAATAAAGCAGCTGACCAGTAACATTTTTAGCGGCAGCTCCCACGCAGCGGTAAAAGGTTTGGCATCGGGCGCAAATTTTAACTTACTCGATGCCAGCGCAAGCACCAATAAAGTACTGAGCGAGAGCACCGATGCAAAGGCAATATTCACCGGCAATAACAAGGTAAATGCACTAAAAGCGCACCATAGTGTTAATGCAGCAAACAGCGCTTTAACTACCCCATATTTTGCAAGCATGGCAGCATAACAAAAACAAAATAAGCCTATACCGCTCATGCCATACAACGACGCCACAGCCGAGTTACTCGCAAATAACTTACCTTGCTCAAGCGCAATAAAATACGAAATAGGGCCCGATGTAATAGGCAAGCCCGGAATAATACCGCTCACAAAACTGCCAAAGCGTTTTTGAGCAAAGTGAATAAATAATAAAAGTAATGGCGCAATGGTGAGTTTTAACAGCAACATAAATAACTATAAAGAATGAGAGTTGCGCGTTAGTCTACGTTTAAAATTCCGTACTGTAGAGTGAATAAATATCACTCATACGGTGTAATTATTTTCATCTATAGGTACAAAAAAGGCCACTACAAAAGTGGCCTATTCTTTAATAAATATTGCTTACGCTTTTTTAAATAAAACCTCAGGGTTTACCATGGTTTTCATTTCAAGCACGTTGCCGTTTGGATCTTCAATAAAAAAGGTTTCTTGTTCAAACTCATCACCAACAAAGCGGCGATACGGTTTATCTAGGTATTCAAGCCCCGCATCTTCTATACGTTTTTTTAAACCGTTAAATTCATCTTCAGATAAATGAATACCAAAATGCGGTACCGCCACTGCGCCCATATCTACATCGTGGCGAACAGTGGGTAAGCGCTCTTCGCTTTGGTGTAATGTGAGCTCATTACCCCAAAAGTCTATGTCTACCCAGCGCCCTTCTTCGCTGTTCCCTGTTTTACAGCCAAGCACATCACAGTAAAACGTTTTCGCTACTTTTAAATCGCCAGCGGGTATAGCCAAGTGCAAACAGTTAGACATAAATTACCTTTAATCTTTTAAATTTTTATATTAATAACCTCTATTATACATAAAATATAATTTATGAAACATTAACAGCCACAAATAAGCATAGTTAATACCAACCCAGATTAAAAAGTAGCCTTAATAACATTTAATGCTAACACCCACATTTTATTTATTAGAGATAGTTAGAAAGCGTAAAAGGATTAGTTTAAAATGCGCTGCTATGATTAAATTCTTATTTTTAAAATTTATAACCTTCTTTTTAGGCTTTGTAGCCTGCTTTGCCATGCACACAACTTTTGCATTTCCTTTAGTTATTTCGGCGGCGCTTACAGGGCTAATTGGCTCGTTTATTCCTTTTCCTGCTCGGTTTAAAAACCATCCCTATGCGGCTATTTACGCAGGTAGTTTTGCCGGTATGTGCTCTACACACTTAATTACAAGTTATTGGGAAATAGCCATAATTTCTGTTATTGGCGCCAGCTTATATGTGCTTACCATAAATATGTTTACCGGATTTGGCGGTAAGCTTGGCAGTGTTGCCTTTGCAAGCGTGGCTTTATTTATGTTGGCCAAAGGAATGGTTTTATGAATTTAGAATACCCGTTTATAGCCTTATTAGGTGCGTTTTTAACGTTTTACTTAGCCAAACATAATCGTTTTGACGGCATACGTGCATCGGCCTCGCTTTCTATTATTGCTTATTTACTATTAAGTGCTTTAAACCTAAACCCCGACTTATACTCAGTCGTGTTTTTTGGCGGCACATTTATAGGCATGAGCGCCCCACACCGATTTGGTATTTATACCGTGGCCAGCTCATCTATTTTATTTTCGTTTTTATTTGAATACCTAGTACCAAAGCTTGATGGTTATGGTGGTGCCTTAGGTGTGAGTGCGTTTTTATCTATTTGTATTTGCCACATGTTTATTTTACTCGGAGCGCCAAGAAGTAAAAAGCCAAGCTCTTAAAAGCAAGCTAAAACCAGTAAGTAACTTGTTTATTTTATTGCTTAAAGTAAACGCAACATGAAAAAATTCATAGCTAGTTATGTTCCTTTTTTCTACAACTCTGTTAGAATCCTCCGCGATCTTTATTTACCCTAAATAAAGACTAATCGTATATGGATTTATGAATATGAAAAAAATAATCGCAGTAGCAGCACTTTCTTTACTTCCTTTCTCTAACGCAATGGCTGACCAAGATATTGGTTGTGGCCTAGGCTCTATGTTATTTGCTGGTCAGCAAGGTAAAGGCGTTAAAATTTTAGGCGCTACAACTAATGGCACTTCTGGTAACCAAACTTTCGGTATCACATTTGGTACTTTAGGTTGTGACGGTACTGGTACAGTTACTTCTTCTGAAAAAATCGCATTATTCATCGATGGCAATATGGAGCAACTTGCTCGTGATATGTCTCAAGGTGAAGGCGAAACTTTAGCAACACTTGCTGAGGTTTGGGGCGTTTCAGAACAAGATAAAGCAGCATTCAACAAGCTTGCTCAAGCACAGTTTTCTTCAGTATTTACTTCTGAGAACGTAACTTCACAAACAGTGTTAGAAAACCTAAACGCTGTTGTAGCAAGAGATGCACAACTAGCTTCTTATACTCTTTCTTAATCAGCTAAATTAGCCGGTTTTATATGTATAAATAAAGCCGCTAGAGTATCCTCTAGCGGCTTTTTTATGATTTAGTGATTATGAAAAAAATATTATTTACCTTGCTAGCCATACTTTTTAGTACGCATTCACATGCTAAAAGTATTGAAAAAAGTACCTTAGCCACACACCCTTATTGGCTTAAACTGGGCCACTACAGCAATACCACATTAGGTAGCTTTAAAAGCGAAGTAGATAGCGCCGAGTTTTTTTTATCGCCTACAGGTAAAACCAGCCCAGTAGATGAGCTAAATGCCACCATTAACGCATTTAATGCCAATAAAAGCAGTCAACAAAAATACAGCTGCCAATTTCCAGCTCGCTACACATGGCTAAAATCAAAAATTAAAAACAATTGGCCTGCTCTTGATTGCGCTGAGCTTAAGGCCTGGCAACAAGTCATTAATCCTAAAGGGGTTACGCTTGTATTCCCTACAGCATTTATGAACAGCCCTTCTTCTATGTTTGGGCACACTTTGCTGCGCATCGACGCTAAAGATCAAACCCGTAGTAAAGAGCTAATTGCCTTTGCTGTAAACTTTGCGGCAGAACCTGATGGCTCAGATAACGCTGCTATGTACGCATTAAAAGGCCTTATTGGTAGCTATCCGGGTAAGTTTTCGCTTATGCCGTATTATAAAAAAGTACGCGAATATAATGATTTAGAATCACGCGATATTTGGGAATACAAACTCAACTTAACCGAGCAACAAGTTGAGCTGGTGTTACTGCATTTGTGGGAGCTACAAAACGCCACTTTTGATTACTTTTTTATAGACGAAAATTGCTCCTATCAGTTACTCGCGTTACTGCAATTAGCAAATGAGGAGCTTAACTTAACCTCACAATTTAATATGCAGGCTATTCCTTCAGACACTGTTGCCGTGTTAAGGGATAACAATTTACTGCAAACGCCAAATTATCGTCCCGCCTTTGGCACTAAGTTATTCCACTATTCAACACAATTAAGTGACCAACAACTAAGTGATGCCAGAGCCCTTATGCAAGGCAAGCCATTAAATACACGTAATTACTCGCAGCAAGAACTTGTTGCCATATTAGAAATGGCGTACGAATGGTTAAATTTTGAATTTTACGAAAAAGCACTTAACCGTGAGGAAATAGCCCCTCGTCTTACTAAGTTACTTTTAATGCGCAGTAAGTATGCGGTTCCTTCACCTTTGTCTAAGCCGACAAAGCCTAAAGCATCACCAGAGCAAGGCCATGGCTCTTCAAGGCTAACGGCTAAAAGAGTGCAAAATAATAACCAGCAAAACACCACCAATGTAGCTTATCGCCTTGCTTATCATGATTTACTAGACAGACCCGCAGGCTTTATACCCGGTGCACAAATTAGCTTTTTTGACTTATCAGCCAACCTATCAGATAGCGGGAATAGCCAGATTGAGCACTTTTACTTACTTGATGCTATGTCGCTTGCCCCCGATAACCGTGTATTTGATAGCTGGTCGTGGAATATAAAAATGGGCCTTGATAGGCAACCAAGCCCAAACAAACGCTCTGGCCGTTTTTTTACTAAGGGTGGATACGGTAAATCTTATGGCAATCCAAACAGTGTGCATGGCTACATTTTGGGACAGTTTGAGCTAAATACTGGAGATATTACTAACCAGCTCAGCGTTGGATTAGGCAGTGAGGCGGGCGTTATTTGGCAAGTAAATAACAATCACAAACTAGCCCTTACAGGTAATATGTTTTGGCTAAGCGATAGTAATGCTAATAACCACAGCGAAGCTGCCCTAACCTGGAGCTACGCGCTGTCGCGTAATATAGCACTTCGCAGCCAAATAAAGCACGAAAAATGGCACAGCCATAATACTGCGGCTAGTTTTGCGGTGCAGTTTTACTTTTAAGTCTGTTATTTAACTTTAACACTACTGGTTGGGTAGCCAAATAGCACTTTGCATTTAGCTTTTAACCCTTTCGCCGTGTAGGTACTTTTTAATAAATGAGCCCACTGATGAAACGTTATTATTAGTGGGTTATTGCTATTTAGCTGCCCTACTATGCCGTATTTACAGGGCTGATTTTTGTCTTCTTCTACAAAGGTGCCAAATAACTTATCCCAAATAATAAGTACACCTGCAAAATTTTTATCAAGGTAGCGTTTATTAATTGCATGATGCACCCTGTGGTGCGATGGCGTATTAAATACGCTTTCAAACCAGCCTAACTTAGCCACTATTTGCGTGTGCACAAAAAATTGATACGCCAAATTAAGTGCCACTACGCTAAATACAGTTAAAGGGTCAAACCCGAGCAGTATCATAGGTAGCCAAAATACCCACATGCCGGCTACTGGGTACATTATGCTTTGCCTAAACGCAGTGGTAAAATTCATTTTAGTGGAGCTGTGGTGCACCACATGCGCAGCCCACAACCAATGAATATGATGCGACGCACGATGAAACCAATAGTACAAAAAATCTTGCAGTAAAAATGCAAAAGCAACGCTTAATACACTTAGCTTTATATCAAATAAACGGTACTCGTAAAGCATGTAAAAAAATGGCATAAGTAGCAGCAGTGCCATTGCATCTGCGCCTTGGTGCAACAAGGCTAAAACGGTGTTTGCTAGGCTGTCTTTTATATTGTAATAGCGCTTAAATTTTACAAATTCAAAGCATACAAACACTAAAAACACAGGGCTTAGGGCAAGTAAAATAATTTCTGAGTTCATACTTTGCCCACCATAAAGTAATGCTGCAGTTTATTTAATGCCTGGGTTATATCTTTACTAATTAAGTGTTTTAGCAAAGCATTTGGCAGCCACCACGGCGCTTTGCAGCGTATACAATAATTAAGCTCGGTAGTGTTACTTTTAGCGCCTGTATTAGCAACTAAATAAATATCACCTTGATGGTTTGCCACAGGCTTATTGCCTACTATTTGGTAGCAAATGTGGCTGGGGTTAGCCATTATTATACGCTCATTAAACGTGGCATTTGCCATTTTTACTTGCCTAATAGCGCCTTTACCGCCTTTTAGCTCACCGCTATTTGCTGTTGTTATTAGCTCAAACTTGGCATTAAAAAAACGATCTAACTGCTGATGATCCAACAAGGTGGTTATTATTTGCAAAGGATCTGCATTAAGCGTTTGTTTTATTGATATAAAGATCATTGTTTACAGCGAAGATAATTACTCATGTAACTAGCATATAAAAATTGAACATGGCAAGCTTGCTCATACACGACCATTTTTTAGCTTTAGACGACAAATGCATACACTGGCTGATCATTACTTTTCAAGCATTTTAGATTACTTGCAAACCCAAGGGATTGATTCTAATACGGCTCTTAAGGCAATCGGGTTTACTGAATTTAGTCGCCAGCATAGTCAGCAATTAGCACCCCGTATTAGTTTACAAAGTTACAATGCGCTGCTTGTGTACGGCCAAAAAGTGCTAAACGATGCGCTGTTTGGTTTTACTTTAGGTATGCACATTCGCCCCGCAGATTACGGTATATTGGGCTATTTAATAGAATCGAGCGATACCCTAAGTAGCGCTATTAAGGCACTGTTAAATTACGACAGCTTAGTGGCAGATATTGGTAAAGCGCAGTTTTTGCAAACTGCAGACACCGCTACGGTGCGCTGGCATGCTCATCCTCATTGTAATGAACAAGTAGTATTACGAAACATGACTGCGTGGGTAAGCGTTATTCGCCAATTAATAAACGCATCGCTTTGCCCAAGCAGTATCAGCTTTATACATAATTGCCCTAAAAGGCACACACAACTGTTAGAGGCGTGGTTTAAATGCCCCGTTATAAGCGGCGCAGCGCATAACCAAATAAACTTTCCGAGCAGTTATTTAAACCTTGCCTTTAAAACCGATAACGCCATTGTAAATGCTACATTTAAGCAGCTTTCACAACAGCAGCTATCGCGTTTTAAAAGTCAGCTGTGCCTAACAGAAAAAGTTAAACAGCTACTTATTGCAAAAACAACATTACAAAATTGCCAGCTTATTGCAGTTGCAAGCGCACTGAACGTAACACCGCGCACACTACAGCGACATTTAAAAAAACAACATGTAACCTTTGCGCAATTGCTTGAACAAGAAAGAAAAAGCCGCTCCCACACATTAATTGGCACGCTCCCACTTAGCGAACTAGCTAACCTGTTAGGCTTTAAAGATCAGAGCTCGTTTAATCGTGCTTTTTTACGATGGCACCATTGCACACCCACACAATTTTTAAAACGTAAATGAATCGCAGTGTTATTCACATTAAATAAACATTTATGGTATACCTTTTAATCAACACTCTTTAAACTAGAGCGCATAATAATTAAAAATGTGGGTTATATTTGTGCGTGTAGTATTAAGTATTTTTGTGTTTATGCTTTATAGCGCCATGTGCAACGCACAAACCATTACCTTTGTAGCAGAAGATCTCCCGCCTTATCATTTTATAAATGAAAATAACGAACCCGACGGCGCATTAGTCGATTTAGCCAAAGCCACCATTAAACACACAAAGCTATCCGCCAAGTTTGAAATAATTCCTATGGCGCGTATTTTTACAATGCTTGAAAACAACCCAAATGCAATTGCGTTGTCTCTTTTAAAAACCCCCATTAGAGCAAGGCAATACACCTGGCTAGGTGAGTCATACTTTGCCGATGCTTATTTAGTTAGCTTAAAAAACCGTACTGATGAAGTTACCCACCTTAATCACGCAAAATTTTACCAAGTGGCCACAATACGTGGCTATTCAAGTGCCACCTATTTGAAAAACGCCGGTTTTACCGAAGACAAAAACCTAGTTCTTGTAAGCTACTATCAGCAACTGTGGCAAATGCTTTATAAAAAACGCATCGACTTTGTACTAACCAATACACTTACATTAAATAACGAGCTAAAGCACTCAGGCCTAAATCCCAATTTAATAACTAAGCGAATTCATTTAACCGACTACCCTTCAAAATTATATTTTAGTGCCAACAAAACCCTAGATAAACACACCGCAAGCGCTATTAGCCATGCACTTAACACGCTAAAAGAAAACGGCGAATATCAGGCTATTTTAACCAAGTGGCAGCTACCGCTTCCGGCTACTGCCAACAAGTTGTAATAAACAGGGTCTATAATTTTAGCAACGCAAACACTGCTAGTTGGCTATGCGAACAATTAAAACACCTCAGGGTATAAAACTCAGTTACCAAGACGAAGGCGATAAAAAAGCCCCCGCAATCATACTTATTATGGGTTTAGGCGCACAAATGACCGTGTGGCCGGACTCGCTTTACTACACCTTAGTAAAAAAAGGCTTTAGGGTTATACGCTTTGATAACCGCGATACTGGCCTATCTACCCATTTAGAGCATCACCCTAGCCCGAGTTTATTTAAATCGTGGTTAAGTAAACGCCTGCCCATACGCACGCAAACGCCCTATTTACTTGATGATATGGCAAACGATGTATTGGCGCTTATGGCGGCGCTTAAAATAAAAAAAGCACACTTTGTAGGTGCTTCTATGGGCGGTATGATTGCTCAGCTAATTGCAGCTCAACATAAAAAAAAGGTGCTAAGTTTAACCACTATTATGTCAAGCTCTAGCCTGCCAAGGCTGAGTGCCAAAAGCATTGGCGTATTTATAAAGCTTGCCAAATTAAAGCCCAAAACATCCAGCCGTGATGAGGCAATAAACTACAACATTAAACTTAACCAACTTATTGGCAGCCCCGCTTACCCTCAATCAGAAGACGCACTTCGCCATCATGCAACGCAAATTGTAGAGCGCTCGCATAATCCAAGTGGCTACAAACGCCAACTTATTGCTATGGCCGCGAGTAAAGATAGGCAACATTTAATTCGTAAAATTAAAACGCCTACTTTAGTAATTCATGGCAGCGACGATGTGGTAATACCCGTAAGTGCAGGCAAAAAAACGGCAAGCCTTATAAAAAAAGCCAAGCTAAGAGTAGTCCCTGGGATGGGCCATAACTTTGCGCCAGAACTTATGCCCCTTATGACTAAGTGGATAGTTAAGCATGTAAAAAAAGCGCAGCGCAAACACCTAAATAAAAAACGTAAAAAACAACAGCAACAAAAAACCACATTGGTATAACCAAAAGTGCAATATAAAAACTACACGAACAAAAATTGGTAATGTTGATATTTTAAATTGGTATGTTAGATTAAAGTTAAGCGAAGTTAATATCGCTCATTTTTAATATCATCACACAGAGACAACAATGAAAAATCTAACATCTACTTTTAAACTCACAGCACTGGCTGCTGTTACCCCTTTGCTATTTATGGGCTGTGCCAGCACAAGTACACCTGTTGATAGTAATGTCGCAGTACCTGCGTCAAAATTTGATTTATCGCAATGGAAAATAAACGTACCTGTAGATCTTAATAACGATGGAAAAATAGATACCGTAGACGTAGAAGAGATCCAAACCTACGCGCACCCTGATTTTTTCTACCTTGATGATCAAGGTTATATGGTATTTACCTCGCCAAACAAAGCGCTTACCAGTGCAAATTCAACCAATACCCGCAGTGAACTAAGACAAATGATCCGCGGCACCAATACCAAAATAAAAACTAAAAATTCAAAGAATAACTTTGCCCTAGCTGTACACCCGCTATCGGAGCGCTTTGGCTCGGTAGGCGGAAAAATGGAAGCCACCCTAAAGGTGGATCATGTTGCACTTCGCGCTAACGATCCTAATAAAAAAGCCGCTTATTCTGTGGTGGTAGGGCAAATTCACGCAGGTAAAGATCAAGCTTTAATAGATACAAAACTGGGTTTTGGCTGGGGTAACGAACCACTTAAAATTTATTATAAAAAATGGCCTGGCCATAAAACCGGATCTGTTTTTTGGAATTACGAACGTAACTTACCAAAAAAAGATCCTAACCGAACCGACATTACATACCCTGTGTGGGGTAATACCTGGGAAAACTCGGACGATCCCGGTGCGACAGGCATAGCGCTTGGCGAAGACTTTAGTTACACAGTAAACGTGCATAAAAACATGATGTACTTAACCTTTAGCGCCCAAGGCAAAAAAGACGTTAACTACGCAATTAACTTAGGCAATAACGTAGATGCCTATGGCAAGGTAGATGAAAAAGATCACCCTAATGGCTATGCTGCCGATTGGCATTACTTTAAAGCGGGTGCTTATAACCAATGTAGCACCAAAAGCGCTAAAGGCATTTGGTACCCAGGTTGTTTAGGCACGGGCGATTGGGCCACCGACAAGCAAAATGGTGATTACGCCCAAGTGAGCTTTAAAAAATTAGTATTAAGCCCATCAACTAAACCGTAAGCGTTGTTGTAGTTAAGTAGTTTTTAAGTGATGTAAACAGTGGCGATGGTAAATTATTAATGTCGCACCAGCGCCACTGCATACATTTATTTGGCTCGTTTAGCACAGGCTCGCCGCCCTCGTAATCGGCTTTTACGTATAAAGTAATGTAGTGTTTATTCTCAGCACTAAAAATATCGTTAGTAAAATCAAGCTTAGTAATTTTACTCACATTTAGCCCTGTTTCCTCAAATACCTCGCGTATTGCGCACTGCTCAACACTTTCACCAAATTCTAAATGTCCACCAGGCGTTGCCCATGTATTTGCACCATGCGCCCCTATTCGCTCACCTAATAAAACAGTATTTTGGCGCATTATAATAACCGCAACCCCTACTCTTACTACGTTACTCATATTGTGTTTTCTCTTATTTTAATTGCGCGCCATGCTGAGCCACACGCTTTGTATTGTCAATTTTGTATTTTAAAACCCAAAGTGTTGTTTAACTTTTAGCCGACCATAGTCGAATACCTATCGGTTAAAAAAAAGCCTACCTTTTGTAAGGTCTCTCACACACATTTAGTATTAGGAGCCCACTATGTTAGGCCCATATAAACAACAATACGAAAGCTTTAAACAAAACCCAGCACAATTTTGGCTTGAACAAGCAAAGCGCTTACCTTGGTATAAAAAGCCCGATCACGCCTACACACAAGACACTGACGGCCTTTACCATTGGTTTGATGATGGCCAACTAAACACCAGTTTTTTAGCGCTCGACCAACACGTTATTGCCGGTTTTGGCGAGCAAACCGCGCTTATTTACGACTCCCCCGTTACCAACACGCAGCAGAAGTATAGCTACTACCAGCTACAGCAAGAGGTAGCTAAATTTGCCGGTGTAATGCAATCGTTAGGCGTTAGTAAAGGCGACCGCGTTGTTATTTATATGCCCATGATCCCCCAAGCTGTAATAGGCATGCTGGCCTGCGCCCGATTAGGCGCTATACACTCTGTGGTATTTGGTGGCTTTGCAGCGCATGAACTCGCCGTACGTATAGACGATGCTAAACCTAAACTCATACTGAGCGCTTCGTGCGGTGTAGAGGTAGATAGCGTAATAGAATATAAACCGCTGATTGATCACGCCATAGATCTTGCCAATCATAAAATAGATCACTGCGTTATTTACCAGCGCGAACAAGTAGCAGCCACGCTTATCCCCACAAGAGATATTAACTGGGATGAGGCAATGCAAACAGCCATTGCAGTAGAGCCAGTACCTGTAAGTGGGCGTGATCCTCTTTATATTTTATATACCTCAGGCACCACAGGTACGCCTAAAGGCGTAGTGCGTGAAAACGGCGGCCATGGTGTTGCTATGCACTACAGCATGGAAACCGTTTACGGCATGCAGCCCGGCGAGGTGTTTTGGGCTGCCTCAGATATAGGCTGGGTCGTTGGGCACTCCTATATAGTGTATGCCCCGCTAATTTATCGCTGTACAACAGTGTTGTTTGAAGGCAAACCAGTTCGCACACCTGATGCCAGTGCATTTTGGCGAGTAGTAGAGCAATACCAAGTAAATGCATTATTTACAGCGCCCACTGCGTTTAGAGCCATCAAAAAAGAAGACCCAAATGCAGAGGGCTTTAAGCAGTACAACACCAGTAGTTTAAAACGACTATTTTTAGCTGGCGAGCGGCTCGACCCGCCAACGTACAACTGGCTAAAAGAAAAAACCAACCTGCCAATACTCGATCACTGGTGGCAAACTGAAACCGGCTGGGCCATTGCCTGTAACCCCGTAGGCATAGAAGAATTAGTAACAAAACCAGGTAGCTCTACCGTGCCAACTCCTGGGTTTGATGTGCAAATATTGAATATGCAAGGCGAGCAATGCGCACCAAACGAGCAAGGCGTGGTGGCTATAAAATTGCCGCTGCCGCCAGGTTGCTTACCCACCATTTGGCAAAACACAGCGCGCTTTAAAACCGGTTATTTAACACAGTACCCGGGGTATTATCTTTCCGGCGATGGTGGTTACATAGATGACGATGGTTACCTATTTATAATGGGCCGTACAGACGATGTTATAAACGTAGCAGGCCATAGGCTTTCAACCGGCGAAATGGAAGAAATAGTCGCATCCCACCCAGCCGTTGCAGAGTGCGCGGTGTTTGGGGTTACCGATACACTAAAAGGCCAATTACCGATGGCCATGATCGTACTTAAAAACGACTTTACCGGCTCCCCTACCGATGTAGAGCAAGAGCTTGTGCAAACAGTACGCAACCAAATAGGCGCTATAGCGTGCCTTAAAACGATAGTAAGCGTAGAGCGATTACCAAAAACACGTTCAGGTAAAATACTACGCAAAAATTTACGTCAACTGGTCGATGGCGACGAACTACAAATTCCTTCAACCATAGACGACGCCGGTATTTTTGAAGAAATAAACCAGCAGCTCACCCTGCGTTAAATCCAACCTAACAAAGCCATTTTATATTTAAAATAAAATGGCTTTTACTTTGACTGAAATTTTATACTCATTAGCACTTTCTTACTTAATGCTAGGGTCTGTTGATCTTTTAAGGTTAAATTTGCAGCTGTCTGTTTGGTATTTAGGCAAGGCAGAGCCTATGATAGTGTGGTTGTTCCCCACAAATAGGCGATAACGTAGCATTAATGCCAAACAGGCGCTGCCCAAAGGGTTCTTCCTAGGGGCTATTTACTCTTTGTTGCCTACATGGATGTAGGTAAAGGGCGTAAGCAGGACGCGGAAGCTTTGCTCGGCTTTTACTTAGCCCACTAGGTTACAAACCTCGCGCCGCGATTAAATAGCCCCTAGTTTGAACAAATTTTAATCCGCAAAGGTCAACAGACCCTTAGAACATTAAACAGGATTGTGCATGCTTCGCTTATTACAAACACTACTTGCCACCAGCCTACTATTTACAGGTTTTATGGCGCAAAGTTACGAAATTGAAGATTTAGGCGATGGCCTCCACCGCTTTATTGACGACAGACACCGCTCGGTATTTTTAATCACTCCACAAGGTGCAATAGTTACCGACCCACTAAATAAAAAAGCTGCCACGTGGTTAAAGGAGCAAATTAAAACTCGCTATAACGTACCCGTTAAATACGTTGTATACAGCCATAATCACAGCGACCATATTTACGGCGCAGAGGTATTTAAAAGCCCGCACACAACCTTTGTTGCGCACAAACTTACCGCGCAAGATATTAAAAACACGAAAATAAAAACGGTTATGCCTAACCTTACTTTTGATGATGAACTAATACTTAGCCTTGGCGGCTCAACCTTAAAACTTAACTACCACGGCCCTAACGATGGCCGAGGCTCAGTAAGTATGCTGTTCGAAAAACAAAAAACACTCTTTGTGGTCGACTGGATAGTCATTGGCAGAATGCCATGGCAAAAACTGTGGAGCTACGATATTCAAGGTATGATTAATTCAACCCAAGCGGTATTAAATTACGACTTTAATACCTTTGTGGGCGGCCATGCCGATATGGGTAATAAAGCCGATGTAGCACGTTACTTACGCTATATAGAGAAGCTTTACAGCCAAGTAACCGCAGGCGCACTTGCAGGGCAAAGCCTAGAGCAAATAAAACAAAACGTTAAGCTCGATGAATTTTCAGATTTAAAGCAATATAAAGCATGGCTGCCACTTAATATTGAGGGCGTATACGAGCGCCTTATGGAAGAGTCGGGCATGGGCTGGCGCAGCGATTTATAAATTGTATGTGTATGCATTTATAGCTTAAATACAAGTGCATACGTATTCACATTGAATTAACAACGCAAGCTTGTGATAGTGCACTTTTTGTATGCTAAGGCGCCACCATGAAATTAGTTGCTTTACTGTTTAGCTTATCAATATTTGTAGTGCATACCAGCTATGCAAATACGCCCACAGTGCAAGTAAGCAAGGGCCATATTGAGGTGATCGACAATATAGAATCACAGTTTGTAAAAAACCGTTTTTTAAATGTATGGCTACCGCCAGGTTACAACAAAAACACCACCTACGATGTACTTTACATGCACGATGGCCGCATGCTGTTTGATGCCAATAGCACATGGAACAAGCAAGAATGGCGCGTAGATGAAGTAGCCGGCTCATTAATAGAGCAAGGCAAAGTACGCCCATTTATTGTGGTAGGCATTCCAAACGCCGTTGAAAACCGCCACAGCGAATACTACCCACAGCAACCGTTTGAGGCCTTAAGCAAGCAAAAGCAAAACGCCCTATACCAGTTAGAAAAATACCCAGGCCACAAATTATTTGCCTCTAAGGTTTACTCAGATAACTACTCACGCTTTTTAGTTAAAGAAGTTATTCCTTACATAGAGTCTAACTACAACGTAAATAAAGGCGCGCGGCACCGCTATATTGGTGGCTCTAGCATGGGTGGGCTTATATCGTGGTATACACTACTTAATTACCCTAACGAATTTGCAGGTGCTATTTGTATGTCGACCCACTGGCCGGGTATTTTTAGCCACGACGACGAAGTATTTGCCGAGTTTAAAAATTACATTGCCAACAACATCGAAAAGCTGAGTAACCAAAAAGTGTATTTTGATTATGGCGACAGCACTTTAGATGCCATGTACCCTAAGCTACAAGCGCAAATTGATGATTTATTTATGGCGCAACAATACCCAGCAAAGCTATGGCAAAGCCAGTATTTCCCGGGGGAAGATCACACCGAAAACGCGTGGGCAAAACGCTTACACATTCCCCTTGAGTTTATGTTTAGAAAAACCAAACAAGCTGCAGCCGAGTAATCATTTACAAGTATTATCCTATCAGTAATCACAAAAAAGCGGCTTAACGTTTACTACGTTAAGCCGCTTTTTTAATAGACTTTTAAACCTAATTAACCTAATAACTAACTAAAATCGACCACCACTTCATAGCGCCCTGGCATGTCGTTTACATCGTAAACCCAGCCGTGGCGTTTTATTATTTTTTCGCTTAATTGCAGGCCTAGTCCGTACCCTATGCTGGCGTGTTTTGCTGAAGGCTCGCTCGCTTTAGGGGCATCGTCCTGCTTACTACAATTAACAATAGTGACTTTACTGCCTTGCTGCGTAATGTGTACTTGGCCAAATTGGGTATGTTGGTAGGCATTACGAATTAAATTAGTCAGTACAATGTGGCACGCAGTAGCATCGGTGGTAATAACGCTCTCTTGCTGGGTGTTTAAAACCACCTCAACGTGCTTAGCATTAAGCAGGTAATTAAGCTCGTTACTCAGGGTCGTTATTTTATCACTAAGGTTTAGCGGTTCTGGACTACTTTGCTGATCTTCGTTGCGGCTTAGCCATAATAACGTATCGGTTAAATCACTCATGGTTAAACCGGCACGCTCTATACGCTCAAGTGTAAGCTGTTGTTTATCACTTAGCGGGGCTTTTTCGCTCAGCCGATTGAGTAACTCAACGTTACTGCGAATAACCGAAATTGGCGTACGCAGCTCGTGGCTGGCATAGCTTAAAAAGCGCTGCTCGCGCTCTACGCTTTCATTTGCCGAAAGCAAGCTGCTGCGTATTAATGTGGCTAAAGTGTTTAGTTCGTTATATGTAAAATCGGGCGGTGTTTGCTGCAGATTAGTTTGGTTTAACGATTTAGCCCAACCCCTTAACGACTCCACTGGCTTGGCTATTTTTTTCATTACCATAAACAAAAAAAACGCAAATAACACAATGGCAGCAATGCCTGTAATGGCAATCCAAAGCATGCGTTGTTCGGGCTCTATATTAGCGAGCAATTGGGGTTTGTCTTTTTCGAGCATAATGCGCGATATATAACGCGGCTCGCCTTCGGGGCTTGGATAATACACCACAAAAAATAAATTTTGCGGCATAGAAAACATCGATGGCCTGTCTTTTGTTTTATGTAAAAACCCCACCTCTGTTGGTTTTTTAAAACGCTGCTGAATTGACGCAGGCATGTCTTCCCAGCGGCTTGCTATATTAAAGCCCACCAGCTCTTTTGTTTCCCCTGGCTTTACTTCTGTGGTTTGCGAAAGCTTTAACATCACCCCGTTTAAGCCTTTATCTAGCCCATCAATAAAGTAATTTACACTTAAAAACGAAAAGCCAATGGCCATAGCAGAGCTAAGCACCACCATACTGGCAAAAAAGTAGAGCCTTAAACTAGGCCTTATTTTCATTGTGGTTGCCCTTCATTTGCTGTTATTGCAAAGCCCACACTAGGAATGGTTTCAAGTGTAACTTGGTGTGTGGTTGCTTCTAATTGCTTACGCAAATGATGCACATGCACTTTTAAACTGTTGCTGTCGGGCTGCTCTTCGCCCCATATAGCTTGCATAATGCTACTGCGCGTAACAGGCTGCGGCGCATGGCGTACTAAGGTTTCTAGCAATTTAAATGCAATGGGCGATAACTTTAATGTTTGCCCCTCTACATCGGCACTGCGCTTTGCTAAATCTAAATTTAAATTAGCTAAGGTGAGGCGTTTGGCCTCACCACTTTTGCGCTTTGCCAGCACTTGTACCCGCGCTACTAGCTCTTTCATGGCAAAGGGTTTTACTAAATAGTCGTCGCTACCGGCGGCAAAGCCCTCAAGTTTATTATCGAGGCTATCGCGTGCGGTCAACATTAATACCGGAATATCTTTACCTTGTTCACGCAATGTTTTGCACATTGTTAAGCCGTCCATTTTGGGCATATTGACATCTAAAATAATCATTTGATAATCATTAATTTGCAGTAAATTTAAGCCCAAAACGCCGTTGCTTGCATGGTCACACTCAATGTCTTCTATATCGAGGTAATCAACAATTGTTGTTGCCAGGTCTATGTCGTCTTCCACCAGTAGTACGTTTATCATTAAGAGGTAGCTCCTTGGGTGCGTTTACCACTTAAAAAGTCTAACACATTGGCAAGTAAGCGCTTAATGTCTATTTGAATCATTAATAATGCCGGAATAAGGATTAATGTAATCACCGTGGCAAACAAAATACCATAACCAAGTGATGCCGCAGCAGGGATTAAAAACTGTGCCTGCATTGAGGTTTCGCTTAATAACGGCACTAAGCCCGCATAGGTGGTAATTGAGGTAAGCATTACCGCGCGTAGGCGGCTTGTACACGACTCTACAATGGCATCGTGCGTGCTCATGCCTTCATCTTTTACCAGCTCGTTAAAGCGCGATACCAATAATAGGCTGTCGTTTACAACGACCCCACTGAGCGCCAAAATACCATTTAAAGAAAGTATGCTGATGGTTAAGTCGTTCCACCAATGGCCTAAAATAGCCCCCACAATACCAAAGGGAATCGCCACCATAATCAACATAGGTTGAATGTACGATTTAAGCGGAATCGCCAGCAATACGTAAATAACTAATAACGCGGCTATAAACATAGTGGCCATTGAGCCTGTTGTTTCGTCTTGCTCTTCGGCTTCTCCGGCAAAATGAATACTTAAGTTAGGAAATTGCGCGTTAAGCTCAGGTACTAAATCGCGGCTTAAGTTAGCAACTAATTCGTTAGATGCCACAATGTTTTTATCTACTTGAGCGCTTAAGTAAATTGCACGTAGGCCGTCAATGCGGGTTATTTCATCTTGCTGATATTCGCTACTTATATTGGCTACGTTAACCAAAGGTACTACGGTGCCATCGGGTAACCTAATACGCGATTGCATTATATCGGCTGGTGTTTTACGGGCGTTTTCTGGGTAACGCACACGTACTTTTACTTCGTCTTTATCGCGCTGGTAACGCTGTACAATTGCTCCACCAAAAGCTTGTAAAACCTGCTCTGATAGGCTCGCCGTATCCATACCTAAAGCGCGCCCTTGTGCATTTAAGGTAAATTTAAGCTGTGGCTGACCTGGGTTTAAATTATCGTCTATGCCATTAACACCAGCGGTATTTTGTAAGCGCTCTTTAAACAGTGCACCAGCGGCCATTACGGTTTCGTCATCCCAGGCTTTTAGCTCCACTTTAAAGTTATCGACCATTTTACGTGTAGCCAATACTTGTAGCTTTTTGCTGCCCTCTGGCATACCGGCAAGGCGCTGCCATTCTTGTGCAAATTCGCTTGCAGTAAAGTCGCCCTCGTTTAATAGCTCAACACTTACCGTACCGCTAGTATCGCTACTGCTCACTAATTGTAAGCTCGTTATTTCGCTCTCTTGCGAGTCAAACTTATCCATTAAATTTTGCTGGGCTTGTAGTGCACTTTGCTCAAGCGCTAACAAGTTTTTATTAGTTTGCCCATACGCTGCATCGTTTTGCATAACAAGCTCAGCGGTTACGGTGTCGCCGGCAATACTTGGGAAAAAACCTACTTTTACTGCGCCGGTCATAGGCATACCAACAACCAGAATAAAAAAGGCCACAAATGCAGCAACAATGGCGTACCTAAAGCGTAACGAGTATTCAATAACGCGGCGGTACACTTTATCGCTAAACCAAGTTAGGCCGCTGTCGGCGCCATGCTGCACCTTTGACCACAAGCCACTAAGACCCGACTTTAACTGACGTTTAGTGCTTACGTGGGCTAAATGCGACGGTAAAATAAGTTTTGATTCAACAACCGAAAGCAGTAAACAAATCGTCACTACGGTCGCAAACTGTGAGTAAATTTTACCTAAGTTGCCAGATACATTCGAAAGCGCAACAAACGCAGCTACCGTGGTTAATACGCCAAATATGGTAGGTACAGCCACCTTCATGGTGCCTAAAATCGTGTTATTAAGGGTGTCGCCGTGTTTTTTGCGAGTGGTGTAAATACTCTCCCCTACAACCACGGCATCGTCGACCACGATCCCCAGTGCCATAATAAAACCAAAGGTGGTCATTTCATTTATGGTCAGCGCAGTGTAGCTGTCGGTCATAAAGTACAGTGTGCCAAAAAAAACAAATGGCAAGCCACCTGCAACCCATAGTGCAACGCGTACATTTAAAAATATCGCTAAAATAACAAACACCATAATAATACCGGTTACGGCATTTTTAGTAAGCAACGATAGGCGCTCGGTGATCATAGTGCTTTTGTCGTGCCAGCTTTCAAGCTCTACATTTTGCGGTAATAAGCCGCGCTCGTGCCATGTATCAATTACGCTTTGTGCTTGCTCAACTATGGTGGTTATATCGCTATTTTCATCCATTAAAATTTCAATGCCTACGGCATTTTGTTGGTTATAACGACTTAGTGAGTTGGTATCTTCTGCGAATGTGTCGGTAACGGTTGCTACATCACCCAATTTAATTTGTGTGCCTGATTGCGTTGTAAGTAACACAATATTGGCAAAGTCGCGCTGCCAATAAGCTTGGTCTGCCGCTTTTAGGCGCATAATTTTATTGCTATCGCGCAAACTAGTAGAAAGCGGGCTCGATGATTCGTTGTTAATCACCTCACTTACATCACTAATAGTTAAGCCGTAGGCTTGTAGTTTGCCTTCGTCGGTTTCTACCGACATCATAGGGTCAAGCACGCCCGATTGCTCTACATCGCTAATGCCTGATTTAGCTAATAAATCGGCTTTTAGTTTTTCACCTAGGTTTTGCAACGTATGGCGGTCGGCATCACCAAACAATTGTAAGGTTAATGCGTGATCTTGCCTGCGCGCTTTGTCGATCACCGGCTCTTCGGCATCTGCCGGAAAGTTATTTATGGCATCAACTTGGTTTTTAACATCGGTGAGTAGCTCATCAAGCGAGTAATCGGTTTTTTTCTCAATGCTTACATGGCTGCCGCTGGCATCAGATGTAGAGGTAATGCGCTTAATACCCGGTACGGTTTCAAGGGCTTCTTCTACTTTTAGGGCGATGCCTTCTTCTGCTTGTAAGGCATCGCCACTGTCGTAAACCACCGATACCGAAATAGTATCTGGCTCAAGGCTTGGAAACGCCTCTTTACGCAAAGTAGAAAGCGACATTATACCCATTACGATTACGCTAATGAGTAATAAATTGGCGGCCACTGAGTTGTTAGCAAACCAGCTAATAATGCCGTGCAAAGGGTTAGTATTATTAGGTAATTGCGGTGCTTGATGCGGGCTCATTATGGCATCTCCTCAACAATTGGGTTTACTAACATATCGTTTAAGTAGCTTACGAGTGGGCGAGCCACCACACGTAAATTAGTGTGTCCTTCAATTGGAGAGATATAAACGTAATCACCGCGCTCAAATAGTTTTTGCGCTTGAATGCTCATTAGCGTGTTTTGCTCGTTTACGTACCAAATTAAGCCTTCTTGCGATACTGCTGAGGCGGGTAATTTAATTACGTTGTTAAGCGCTTTGCCGGCAATTTGTACCGCTAAAAATGTACCTGGTAGCAATGGTGTTGCTTGCTCAAAAGGTTTGTCTAGCGCAACCACTACACTGCGCTGGCGAGAGCTATCGTCAAGATGCTGCTCAAAACGAGCAATGTAACCTTGCCACTGATTCTGTGTTGTTACATCACTTAAAATAACCTCGCCCGACTTATCGCTTGCCAGGTTTTGCCATTGGCTTAATGAAAGCGGTACGCTAATTTCTACTTTGTCGGTGCTGTTTAATGTAGCCAGTGTATCGCCGATGCTTACGTAAGTGCCTAAATCTACATCGCGCGATAAAATAACAGCATCAAACGGCGCACTTATATGGGTGTTTTTTTCATCACGCTGCGCAGTTTGGAGTGCGTATTGGGCGTTATCGGCCGTTGCTTGGGCGGCTTCTAGCTGTAGCGTTCTAAATACTAAAGGCGAGCTTGGTGCTTGTGTTACACCCGAGCGCTGCCATTCACGCTTTGCTTGGTTTCCTAAGTCTTGCTCTTCTTGTAGGGCAAGTTTGGCATCTGCCAATGTGGCTTTAGCGCTCGCGACTGCTTGTAAGTATTCGGTGTTATCTATTTGTGCAAGCACTTGGCCTTTTTTAACTACATTACCGGTAGCAAATTGCTCGCTCATATTGGTTATTTCGCCCTTAACTTGTGCTTTTAAGCTAAGTGCCCAGTGCGCTTTAGCCTCACCGTGGCCACTAACATAGGCTTGATACGTACTTGGCACAGCGTTAATAACCGATACATTGGGTGCCACAGATTTAGCCGGCTCAGGCTTTGGGCCATTTGCTTGCTGCGCCATTTTTTGGCCGTTATATGAAATAGCAAGCCCTATACAAACAATGGCAACAAGAGTTACAACAACAGGTACTGGCGAAATTTTCATGACGATACTCCAAGGCCCAAGGCAAGGCCTAAATCTATACGGTTAGTTAAAAGGGTGTAATTTATTTGGCTAAGCTGAGCTTGTAGGTCGTACACCTGCTGCTGCACAGTGAGTAGGTCTAAAATATCAACCAAACCTTGCTGGTATTTGCTTTGGTAGTTGCTATAACTGCGCTTAGCACTGGCAAGTGCTTTACTAATTTGTAGCTGCTGCTGTGTTAATGATTGCTCTTGACCTAGTGCGTTTTCTACTTCGTTTACGGCGCTAAGTAGCGTGTCTTGGTATTCCCAAAACGCCTGTTCGGCATTTAATTTTGCAATATCAACTTGTGCACGAAGTGCCCCGCCTTGAAACAATGGCGCACTTAAACTGCCTAATAAGTTCCAAACTGGGCTGGTTAATAATGCTTGGCTGGGTGTAGCTGCTAAATCGCTAAGCGATGCCGAAAGCGTAATGCTTGGCAGTAAATCTTTGTAAGCTACATCCACTAAATAACGTTTAGATTGAATATTGTAATAGGCACTTTGTAAATCGGGGCGACGCGCTAAATCTTGCTCTGGTAGCGCGCTTAGCGGCTCAATAACCTCAGGTAAAACAGAAGTAGTAGGTAAGTTTTCAAGTTTATCAACGCCCACTAATAATACTAAAGCACGTTTAGCTTGCGCTATTTGTTCTTGATAATCGGCAATAGTGGCTCGGGTAGAGGCGGTATTTGTACGCGCGGTATCAAGGGCTTCTAAATCACCTAAGCCGTATTGGTAACGCTCAACAATGCTTTGCTCGTTATTTTCTAAAACCGTTAAGCGCTGCTGCTCTATGTTAAGTAAATCTTGCTGCAAAATAATGTTTAAATACGTGCGCATCACGCTGGCTACTAAGGTGTCTTTAGCGCCTTGGTAAGTGGCCTGATTACTAGCTATGGTCATGTCTTGCGCGGCTACGTTATCAGCAATTTTTTGCCATACGTCGGCCTCCCAGCTAACCCCTAGTGATGAGCTGTACTGTGTACCAGTTGTTTCATTGCGCTGAGCGTCAAAATCGGCATCTACACTAAACCACTGGCTTGCTGCGGTAACATCGCGCTGTGCATAAGCAAGTTTTAGCGCCACATGCACTTGGTTAAATGAAGGGTTATTTGCAACGGCTTGGTTAATAAGCGAATCAAGCCCCGCTATATTCACTAAATCAGTGATATAACTTACCTCGGTTGCATCATCTTGTGTGTATTGCCAATTTGCATGCTGCTTTAGCGATTGCTCGGTGCTATTACCTGTATAGCTTGGCTGGCTACTACACGCAGCAAGCGTGCAGCTAAGTGCAAGCAATAAAACCGTTGAGCGCTTTTTAAAATAAACCATTTAACTGTGCCTAATTTACATCATTACACACAGTGTATTAGGGCAAGGGTTAAGGATGGGTTAAAAGGGGTTAACTTACTTTAGACAAATTAGTATTTGCCTCGTTTAGCCAAATTACGTAGCCTTTGGCAAAAATACTCACTTAAAACTCATATGCATAAATTAATTTTTACCCTTTTTTTAATACTCCCCATGTTATTGCAGGCTCAAGTAACCTTAAGTGATAAAACCATTATATACAGTGGCCAAATCAACAAACAAAATAACAATACGGCAGCTGAGCTTTTAAAAACTACCCCTACAATTAATACATTTACGATTACCAGCGGCGGCGGAAACATAGATTTAGGGATGGACTTAGCCGAATTAATTTTGGCGCATAAGCTAACGGTAAACATAAAGCAGTTTTGCTTTTCGTCGTGTGCTAATTATGTGTTGCTTGCTGGGCACCCTACTACAATTGAGCCCAATACGATTATTGGCTGGCATGGGGGTGCAGCCTCAGCTAAGTGGTTAGATAGTGATATTGATGCCATGGTAAAGCATTTAAAAGAGCCACAAAAAAGCCAAAAGTGGCAGACATTACGCGCCCATTACGATGAGGTAATTGCTAAAGCGAGCTTGCGCGAAAAAGCCTTTTACACAAAGCTAAATGTAAATCACGACCTACTCACAGTAGGGCTAAAACCCAGTTTACGCAGTGCCGCCATAAAGCAACGTGCGCGTGGCTGGACGTACTCACCTAAGGTGCTTAACTATTTTGGAATTAGCAATATTAGCTATAATAATTGGCAACCTCGTTCAGTTAAAAATTTTCCGCTGCTTATTATTAGCGACTTAAACTAATAACCATACCCCCACTTTACTAATCTCATTTTTACTCACAATAAAGCCCTGTTAATAGCAGGGTTTTGTGTTTTAGCTGCCTTATAAGTACTTTGTGGATACTCACTATTAATATGACAAATACTTTACACGCTTTAAAATCTAATTGATATGCGTTATCATTCGCAACATCATTAACTTTTAATATTAACAATAATGAACAAGCTAATTAAATTTACCCCAATATTATGCGCGCTTGCGTTGGCAGGTTGTGGCGGTGGCTCGGGTAATACTGCTCCACAGTTTTCTCAACCTAATTTAAGTTTTACTGTAAACGAAGACACCACTTTTTCAGGCCAAGTAACAGCCACCGACGACGAGGCCTTAAGCTATACGCTTGCTAATGCACCAAGCAATGGCATCATAGCAGTTGAAGCAAACGGTGAATTTACCTACACACCATTTAGTAATTATTTTGGAGAAGACACAGCAACCATTAGCGCAAGCGATGGCAGCTTAACGGCAAATGTAGTGATACGTTTTAGCGTAGAAAATGTTAATGATGCCCCGCAGCTACTAACTACTAATGTATTTGTTACCTCTTCAACCACCACTCAAGGGGTTATTACTACACAAGACTTAGATGGCGACACCGTAACTATTAGCTTAATAACACCACCAAGTAATGGCGTAATGAGCATAAATAGCACCACGGGTGAATTTACCTATGAGGCTCAATCTCTAAGCAGTATTGATGAGCAATTTGAAATTAGCTACACAGATGGCCTAATTAGCGAGCCGTTAACTGCAATTATTTCACTAAGCCCGTCTTATGTAACTAACGAAGATAAACTTAATTATTATTACAGTTCTAGTCTGTCGCACTTAAAACAAGCCGACGAGTTAAGCGCAAATATTGCCGATGAACTTTCTCGATATGAGGTATACGCAACCCAAGCTGCGGCCTATGCACGTGCAGGATTTTTAGATACTGCTAACGACTATTTAGCGCTTATAAACGAGCAAACAGCGCGTTCTTCAGCACTAAAAGATGTGGCACAAGCACTAGACGAAATAGGCCAAACAGAACAAGCAAACGATTACCGTGACCAAGCGGTGGCGGCCTACAACCAATACTTAGCTGATAAAGGCTTTGATAACATTGCCTCATCAGACGCATCAGCGCTTTATTCTTTAGTAAAAAGCTATTTAGCTGCTGATCAAGTTTCGCAAGCAAGTAATTTGTTAAATACAATTTCATTATACGCAGAGCAAGTACGCGAAGACGAATACACCTCAAGCTATGGCTACTTTTTAAATGGCGTACGCTTATCAATAGATGACGCCCTACAAAGCTATGCGCAAAGCCTAGATGAAAGCGATTTAACGCAAGCCAAATTGCTTGCTAATAACTACGCGCAACTTGCAGTAAAAACAGGTTACAGGCTAGTACGTAGCGGCGAATACGAAGGCCAACCATACGAGCAATACAAAACGCTACATGGTGCATGGGCTGCGCAATACCTTTATAGATCTGGTGAATTTGAAGCGGCAAAAGACTATACCAACCAAGTACTTGCCATGTATGGTTCAACGGGTTTTGATAGTAACTACGCTTACTCTGCATCGCCTTATAGCGCCGCTACTTTAGATAACTACACTTACCCTATTCAATTTTTAGCAGGCTTAATTGAAGGCCTTTACCAAAGCGACGAAAACCCAGCAATAACGCTATCAGACAGCGAAACCGATATAAACAACGCGCAAGAGCAAGTGTATGGTTTTAATATAGCTAATCGCCTGCTTAGTGGTGAAGATATAACGAGTGCTGCAGCTCAAGCTCGCAGCTTTTTTACT
The DNA here is from genome assembly GCF_024518735.1 of Pseudoalteromonas agarivorans. Taxonomy (NCBI): domain Bacteria; kingdom Pseudomonadati; phylum Pseudomonadota; class Gammaproteobacteria; order Alteromonadales; family Pseudoalteromonadaceae; genus Pseudoalteromonas; species Pseudoalteromonas agarivorans. The sequence goes on along the minus strand of NZ_JANIGJ010000005.1, from coordinate 58,626 downwards.
GAAAATGGTGATTACAACGAATTTTTTAGAGCGCTAACATCGCTTGATAACGTCCCTGGCACAGGCCTAATTTTAAGTGAAGCTGGCAGAAACGACCTAGCACAGCAAGTATTTACCTATGCTGGCGACTTTATAGCCTCGGATGACTACATAAGCAAAGAATCATCAACCACGCTTTTAACCGGTTCCAAGGGCTGTAAATTGTTAGTTGATTTAACTGCGCAAGTCGGTGGTGATACAGTAAATGCCGCTAATAAGTGCTTAACCATGCTTAATACGCTCAATGCAGGCGATATACGTACGCTAAGTAATACCTCATCAATTACAGCTCATAATCAAGTAATAGTATCGCTTATTAAAGGCGGCTTATCGGAGCAAGTAGCTGGTGTACACAATCAACTACTTAGCTACATTGCCCTAGATGAAGATACCGAAGACAGGTTTGAAGCCCGCTTAGAAACCTTAGGTTACTTAGTTAATGCAAACCAAACATCACTGGCAAGTACCACTTTAAATGATGCTATTACTGAAATAACCCCTGAGCTAAATGCATTAACAAGCGAGCAGCTAGAAACTATTTTAGCCGCTGTTAAAGCCGAAGTAATTGGCTTAGAAGAAGCTCAAACAGGTGAATTTGAACGTTATTCTATGCTTTCAAGTATGGGCACTAACGCGGCGAATATTAGCGATTTTTCAGCAAACTATAGCAATGCAAAAACACAAGCTAGCACGCTTTTAAATACGCTTGAGCCTCTTATTTTAAACTTTGCCGATACAATTATTGCCGACAACATGGAAGATTTAGTAAACAGTTTTACGCTAATTAACGATACCACTAAAGCACAAAGCTTAATAAATAATGGCGTTAATGGCGAAGCCGATCAGCTTGAGCTTTACATAGGCATGACCAATTTAGTCGCCTCTCGTGATGACTTTAAAGGCATAGCTATTGCCAGCGTAGATACTGACCACGACGGCTTACCTAACTTCTTTTTACCTAACACCAGCGATGAAGATATAGCCTTAGCTGGATTAATTGCCGACCAAGACGCCGATAACGATGGCGTAATTGATAGCGAAGACACTACCCCACTAGGTATTTAACTAAGAGCCGTAATAAATGCAGACACCGACTACCCTCGCGTGTCTGCTTTTGCTTTCTCAGGGTGTATACGCCGCAGAGCAGCAACAGCAGACCGAACCAAAAACACAGCCATGTAACGGCCTTAAAAATGAGCAAAAAGAGCGTTGTGAAGCACTTGAGCACATTGAAGTAAAAGGCCAGTACATAGGCATAGAAGTACCCGAAGTTATTGGGCGTTCTTACTTAAATCGTGACTTTATAAATGCCACACCTAAAGGCAACGGCGATATAAACGAGCTTATTGCATTGCTCCCTGGTGTACAGCTAAGCAACGAGGCTTACTCTATTGGTAGTTTGGCAGAAATCAGCGCACCAGAAATATCAATCTCAGGCGCGCAGCCATGGCAAACTGGCTTTTCATTAGATGGACTAAACTACAATAACCGCATAGATCCAGGTAGCAGTAGCCGCTTAAGCTCTTCATCAAACGATGTATCGGGCGGCGTGCAAAGCATGAATGTAAACTCCGATGTAGTTGAATCAATCACAGTGTACGACCATAACATTCCGGCTGAGTTTGGTGGCTTTTCGGGTGGCATTGTTGATAGTAAAACCAAAAGCGTATTTACCAATGACAGTTTTAGCTTTGGTGTGCGGGGTAATCAAAGTAGCTGGGGGAGTTATCACTTTATAGAAGCCGATCAAGACAGCTCTCAGCAAAATGTTGATCAAAGCACACTTGAAACGCCCAAGTATGAAAAAATCAGCTATAACCTGCGTGCTAATAAACAAATTAATAAGCGCCATGGCGTAATGATGAGTGTTAGTTACTTAACCAGCGACATCAGCGATTTGTCGTTAGGGGAAGTCAAAACGCAAAGCCGTAAAAACATAAATGCCATTGTTAAATATGGTTATCGCAATGGCTGGGTAGACGCATTAGATTTAACCCTAATGTATTCACCTTACGAAGTAGATGACTTTATAACCGACGCCAAAGACAGCGACTTCCATTTAGAAGGCGGCGCTGTAGGCGCGGTCGCATCACTTACCCAGCACTTTGATTTTGCAACCTGGCGCAGCAACCTTAATTTTAGTATGAGTGATAGCAGCCGAGAAGGCCCTGCGCACTTTTATAACTGGCTGCAAGCTAAAGGCAAAGATTGGGGACAATATGCCGACCAAGGCGATGCGCAAACGCGCTACTCTCGCCAAGGAGGCTATGGCGCTTTAGATAACACCCAATACACCACCAGCTGGAAAAACACGCTAAATTTCAATTCATTTGAATTAGCAGGTACTGAGCATAATATTAAGGCCGGTATAGAGCTTATTCGCCAAGAAGTAGAGCGCGAACGCATACAAAATAGCTACAGCTACGACTCCCCTATTATATGGTCTAGCGCTAGTACACCACTTAATTGCAGTGGTTACACACTTGACTGCCAAGCGCTTGAAACCACTATATCTATTGACGAACTTGCAGCGCAGCTAGGGGGCGAAATTGATTTTAACAACCAAGATCACATAACAGCGTACAGCAACAATGTAACAGCCACCGCGCAGTATTTTAATGGCCGCTTAGTAACCCCAGCAGAGTATATAAATGTAGCGTTAAATCGCGCCTCGTTTTATGCAACAGATAGCATCACCTTAGGGCAATTAAGCTTAAATTTAGGTATGCGCTACGAATACGATGACTTTTTAGCTAATCACAATATTGCGCCACGTCTATCCCTTGGTTACGATGTATTTAACAACAACCGCACTATTATTAGCGCAGGGGTTAACCGCTATTACGACTCAGCCATTATTGGTTATAAAGTAAAAGAGCAGCAGCGTTTTTCATACCGAGAGTACCGCCCAATTGAAAACGGCTACCTTCAAGGGTGGCTACCGTCTAACTACACCGGCGCGTTTAAATACCGCTTTGATGATGTAAATACCCCCTACGATGACGAACTCGCATTAGGCATTGCGCATTCATTTGAAAAAGCAGGCAATATATCGCTCAAATATGTAAAACGTAAAAAGCATCAGCAATTTTCTCAGGTTACCGATGAAGAAGCAGCTAGTGATGGCTATAAATACATTTATATGACTAACGAGGGTGATGGCAGCTCAGAGCGCTACTCTATCTCGTGGAGTGCACAGTTTGGTAAACACTCTTTATGGGCCAATGCCTCCTACGCTGAAAACAAAGTTTCAAACGACGAATACAGCGCTAGCGCAGAAAATACCCCCCTTGATGAACTCGTTTATTATCTCAATGCACAAGGCGAAGGCGAGCTTGTAACGCTTGGGCAGCTAGAGCAAATACGTACCAACTTTGGCACCCCAGTGTCAGGTGCGCTTGGCTGGAATGTTGATTGGAACAGCTCATTTAGTACAGGCTTAAATGTTACCTACAGTGACAGCTACACCAGCGCGGTAAGTACCGGGGCTAGCGAAAGTATTGGGCTTGAGCAAAGCTGTACAAGTTGCCCTGTAGAATCAAGCTTAGTTGATGTATACGAAGAGCAAGAAATACGCGCCAGAACCATGCTAGGGCTAAGTTTACGCTATAGCCATAACCTCACAAAAACCCAATCTATTGACATAAGAGCGGATATTTCTAATTTATTAAATGCCCGCACTTACACAGTAAACGAAGGAGCATCAGGTATTGAGCCCGGGCGTATGTTTTGGGTAGGAGTTAGCTATAACTATGATTAGGTTATTAAGCATTTTTTTACTGTGCTCATTTAGCTTAAACGCCAAATCAACAAGTAGTAACGATTTACGCTCACTTTATAGCAAAGGCCAAGCTCATTGGCCTGCTATTCAAACCAGTGACGGAAGAAGCGTTGAACCCATGTCGCTTTTGCCTGTAGCATCGCCTAAACCTGAGCACGTGGCACTAGGCGATAAGCTTTTTCATGATGTGCAGCTTTCACGTAATAATACCGTTAGCTGCGCTACCTGCCATGAACGCGATAAAGGCTTTCATGATGGCCGTACAACTGCCATAGGCATTGACGAGCAAGTAGGCACACGTAACACCCCCGCTATTTTTGGTATTGATCAATGGCAACATTTTTTTTGGGATGGACGCGCAAGCACCGCTGAGCAGCAAGCACTTATGCCAATAGAAAACCCGATTGAAATGGACTTAGATCCAAAAATAGCCTTAGCCCGAGTAAATAAAGATAAGAGTTACCGTGCATTTAATAAAAGCGCTTTTAATAGCAGCACGTTAACCACCGATCAAATGGCAAAAGCCTTAGTTGCGTTTGAGCGCACATTAGCAGCGCCAAATAGCCGCTATAAAACTTTTTTAACACAGCTTAATAAAAATCCACAACAAGCAGTTAGTAGTCTAAGTGATAGTGAGTTAAATGGCCTGCACCTATTTAGAACTAAAGCTAAATGCATGACTTGCCATAACGGCGCACTACTCAGCGACAACCAATTCCATGGCACAGGGCTGCATTATTACGGCCGCCGTTTTGAAGATAAAGGCCGCTACGATGCCACCCATAACCCTGAGCATATTGGCCAATTTAGAACCCCATCGCTATTAGGGTTAATGCAAACATTTCCGTGGATGCATAACGGCTTATTTGACGATTTAGCCGGCATTGTCGCCTTATATAACCATGGAGGAGTAAGGCCCAGACCACGAAAAAACCAACTAAACGAACCACACTTCCCTAAAACCACCGACCTGCTTATAAAGCTTAATTTAACCAAGCAAGAACAAGCAGACCTAGTGGCATTTTTACGCATATTATAACAAGCACTGCTGAGTAAATTTATTCAGTAGTGCCATTGCACCAATATATTTCAATGCACTTAAATATCGCACCAAATTAAAACATTCCACATCGATTTTATAATTTTAAAAAACACAAAAATAAATTTAGCACTTTAATTTCATTGACTTATACTAACATTTAAATATTGGCTAGCTTCATGCTTATTAAAAAGTGTAGGGGTTCAAGGATTTTTGAACCAGCACAATTTAATGCTAAACAGGCGACTAGGGTTCCGGTTCATGTGTACTTAACGAAGTAAAATGAACGACTGGTCCGAGAGTTGCCAACCTAGCTATATAACAAGTAATCACCAAAGGTGTTTAGTTTTTATATTTGCGTATGCAAGGGTTACACGGCGGGAAAAAAGCCCGGGAGGTTCAATTAGCTTGGAACTCCTGCGCCCAAAAACCGTGTAAAACTTGGAGAATACGAAATGAAAACGATAAAAACACTTACGTTAGTCCTCGCTTTAATCTGCAGTTCAAATGCGCTCGCTAAAGATAAATTTTCTGTTTGTTGGTCAATCTATGTAGGCTGGATGCCATGGGAGTATGGCGACAGCTCAGGCATAGTAAAAAAATGGGCCGATAAATACGATATTGAAATTGATGTAGTACAAATTAACGATTACATCGAATCGATTAACCAATATACCTCAGGCCAGTTTGATGCATGCACCATGACCAACATGGATGCGTTAACAATTCCGGCAGCTAGCTTTGTAGATAGTACCGCGCTTATTGTTGGCGACTTTTCAAATGGTAACGACGGTATCGTTTTGAAAGATAAAACCGATTTAAAACAAATTAAAGGCCAAACAATTAACCTCGTTGAGCTAAGCGTATCTCATTATTTGTTAGCACGCGGTTTAGACTCGATTGGTTTAACAGAGCGTGACGTAAATGTAGTTAATACCTCAGATGCCGACTTAGTCGCCGCTTATACAACTGAAGATGTAACTTCTGTTGTTACATGGAACCCACTACTTTCTGAAATAGAAAAACAACCTAGTGCTAGCAAAGTATTCGACTCATCAAACATCCCTGGCGAAATCATCGACCTTTTAGTAGTAAACACTCAAACCTTAAAAGAAAACCCAAAACTAGGTAAAGCCTTAGTAGGCGCATGGTACGAGATCATGGAAAAAATGAGTGCTGATCAAAATGCGCTTTCACACATGGCCGAAGCATCAGGTACTGATTTAGCGGGCTATCAAGCTCAACTTGCCAGCACCAAAATGTTTTATAAAGCCAAAGAAGCGGTGGAATTTACGCAAAGCCCTCACCTTGGCAAAACCATGAAATACGTTGCTGAGTTTTCATTTAAGCATGGCCTATTAGGAGATGGCGCACCTGACGCTGGCTTTATAGGCATTGAAACTCCAAGCGGCGTAGTAGGTAACCCGCAAAATATAAAGCTGCGTTTTGACCCTAGCTTTATGGAAATGGCCGTTAACAACAGCTTATAAAGCGAACCCACTATGAAAAAATTAATGAACTTAGCACCCTCGCGGTCACTGAAAGGATTTTTGGCTTTTTTGCCGTTTGTAATTTTGTTGCTACTTTACTTTAGCGCTTCTAACGAACGTCTTGAGGCTAACCCTTACGATAAACTGCTGCCAAGCTTTACGCAAATTGCCGATGCCGTCGAGCGCTTTGCATTTACCCCTGATAAACGCAGTGGCGACTACCTGTTTTGGAAAGACACCGCTGCGAGTGTGTATCGTATTTGTTTAGGTATCACAATTAGCGCGGGGCTAGGTTTATTAATAGGCATGTTATCGGGCCTGCTGCCGCTGTTTAGAGCCGGTTTTTCGCCGCTCATTACTATTGTCTCGCTTATACCGCCAATGGCCATTTTACCCATTTTATTTATTAGTTTTGGCCTAGGAGAGCTTGCAAAAGTAATGCTCATAATTATTGGCACTGCCCCTGTCATTATTCGCGATATTCAGGGCCATGTTCGCCAATTACCCAGCGAAATTTTAATAAAAGCCCAAACCTTGGGCGCCTCCACATGGCTGGTTGCTATACGTGTTGTTTTACCACAAATAATGCCGCGCTTAATTGCTGCTGTGCGTTTATCGCTTGGCACCGCATGGCTATTTTTAATTGCCGCTGAAGCCATCGCCGCGCAAGAAGGCCTGGGCTATCGCATCTTTTTAGTAAGGCGCTATATGTCGATGGATGTCATTTTACCTTATGTAATTTGGATCACTACGCTTGCCTTTTTGATGGACTTTAGCTTACGTAAATTATCATCACTTTGCTTCCCTTGGTATCACCATCAGGAGGCTGGAAAATGAGCCTATTACAAATAAACAAAGTGTGGAAATCGTTTGCTGATGTACAAATATTAGAGCGTTTACAGCTTAACGTAGAGCAAGGTGAATTTGTTTCTATGGTGGGCGCTTCTGGGTGCGGTAAAACCACCCTGCTTAAAATGATATTGGGCAGTGAGCAAGCAACACGAGGCGAAATACTTTTAGACGGCAAACCTATTTCTAGCGAGCCAAGTGAAGAGCGCGGCATTGTATTTCAAAAGTACTCTGTATTCTCGCATTTAACTGCTTTGCAAAACGTAATGATTGCCGATGAGTTTTCTGCCAGTCGTTTTTTAGGACGCTGCTTTGGCAAACAAAAACGCGAGATAAAACAAAAAGCGCTTAAATTTATGGAAGCAGTAGGTTTATCTCATGCTATTAATAAATACCCACACGAATTATCGGGCGGCATGCAGCAGCGCTTGGCTATTGCCCAAGCATTAATGAAATCCCCAAAAATACTCTTGCTCGATGAGCCCTTTGGTGCACTAGACCCCGGTATTCGAAAAGACATGCACCAGCTTATTCGTAAAGTATGGAAAGAAAACAACCTCACCATATTTATGGTTACTCATGACATTCAAGAAGGCTTTGAGCTGGGTTCTCGTTTATGGGTATTTGACAAAGTACGCCATGACCCACAAGCACCTAACGCGTATGGAGCACAAATTACTTACGATTTACCGCTTAATAGCGAAACCAAAGCTCAAAACCACTCACTTGCTCAGCAATTTACAAAAAAGGAAGTCACTGCATGATTTTGTATCAAGATACTTTAACCTCAGGTAAACACTGGTCTATGCGTATGCGTCGCGGTACTAGCTTACGGTTAATTGATAAAACTGGTGGCGCAAATGTAGGGATGTTGTTTTACAACCCCGAAAATTTACTCGAGCGCTACAACGCTCCCGACACTCTAAAGTGCCAACACACCTTTAAATTAACCCAAGGCCATTGTTTATATTCAGATATGGCACGTGTTTTTTGCGCGATTACCGACGACACGCTCGGTTGGCACGATACCTTAAGCGGCAACAGTAACGCTCAATCAGTTGAAAAAAAATGGGGCAAGCGCGACTACCAAAACGAACGTAATAACTTCAAGCAAAATGGCTTAGATGCATTTTTAGTTGAAGCGGCTAAATACGGACTAACTAAACAAGACCTAGCCGCTAACCTGAATCTATTTAGCAAAGTAATTGCCAGTGATAGCGGCGACTTAAACTATCAAAGTGGGCATTCAAAAGCCGGCGATTATATAGAACTACGCTTTGAAATGGACACGTTAGTGCTGTTTCACACCTGCCCTCATCCGCTTGATAGCGCCAGCGAATATCCGCAATTTGAAATTGAGTATCAAATACTGCCATCAGAACCTGTAAGCGATGACGATGAATGTAAAAACAGCTGTAGCGAAAACCAGCGCGGCTACGAAAACAACCGAATTTATCACTTAGGGTTAGAAGGAGTTTAATAATGATCACCACAAGCCAACTACTAGAACAAGACGCTATTAATCGCCAAGTTGTTGATGCCGGCGACTATTACTTACATGTGGTCAAAAAAGGCGAAACCATACGCATTTTAGACTTAGAAGGTAACCAAGCCGCCGATACGCTTTTTTATAATGCGAACAAACCAAGTGAGCGTTACAGCGCTACCGATACAATTCGTGAACAAGGTAATGTGTATTTAACAACAGGTACCGTACTACTATCAGATGAATGTAATCCTATGCTTAAAATTGTTGCCGATACATGTGGTCGACACGATACCGTTGGTGGGGCGTGTTCGTGTGAAAGTAATACAGTGCGATACTCTCTTGATAAAAAAACCATGCATGCATGCCGCGATAGCTGGTTATTAGCAATCAACGAACAACCAGAGCTTGGTTTAAGTAAAAAAGACATAACCCACAATATTAATTTTTTTATGAATGTACCTGTAACCAACGACGGAAAACTAACCTTTGCCGATGGCATAAGTGGCGCAGGAAAATACGTAGAGCTTGAAGCGCTGATGGATTGCATTGTGCTTATTTCCAATTGCCCACAGCTTAATAATCCCTGTAACGCTTATAACCCAACCCCCGTTGAAGTGCTTATTTGGCAATAACTTATATCAACTATTTAATTAATTAGCCGCAAGGCATGTGTTTGGGACGACCCAATCACTTTTACAAATTTGCTGCGGGACGACCCGCGAAAACGAGTAAAAATTATGTTTAATACCGTTCTAATAGCTAACCGAGGCGCTATAGCCTGCAGAATTATTCGTACCCTTAAAAAGCTTGGCATTAAAAGTATTGCCTTATATTCGCAAGCCGACAAAGAGTCATTACACGTACGCGAAGCCGATGAGGCTTACAGCTTAGGTGAAGGCGGCGCAAGCGAGACCTACCTAAACCAGCAAAAAATTATTGATATAGCCAAGCAAACCGGTGCACAAGCAATACACCCAGGTTATGGCTTTTTAAGCGAAAATGCCGATTTTTCAGAAAAACTAAAACAACATGGCATTAGCTTTATTGGCCCTCGCGCTAAGCAAATGATTGAGTTTGGGCTTAAACACCAAGCGCGTGATATAGCCGAGCAAGCAAATGTACCGCTAGTCCCTGGTAGTGGTTTAATTAGCGACTTAGACGAGTTAACTGCTTTTTCAGCAAAAATTGGTTATCCAGTTATGCTTAAAAGCACCGCGGGTGGTGGCGGTATTGGCATGCAGCGCTGCGATTCTCAAAGCGAGTTAGAAAAAGCTTTTGTAAACGTAAAACATTTAGGCGCACAAAACTTTTCAAACGACGGTGTATTTGTTGAAAAATTTGTAGAAAAAGCCCGCCACATCGAAGTGCAAGTATTAGGTAACGGCTTTGGTGAAGTAGTGACACTTGGCGAGCGAGATTGCTCAAGCCAACGTCGTAATCAAAAAGTAGTTGAAGAAACACCGGCACCAAACCTGCCAGCAAGCACACGTCAAGCAATGCTAGACACAGCTAAAAACTTAATGGCGTCAATTGACTATTTGAACGCAGGAACCGTTGAATTTATTTACGATAACGACCACGACCATTTTTACTTTTTAGAAGTAAACACCCGCTTACAGGTTGAGCATGGCGTTACAGAGGCGTGTTATAACGTAGACTTAGTAAGCTGGATGCTAAAAATAGCCTATAGCGAATCAATAAAAAATACAGCGTTAGATTTATCCGCTTTAGATAGTATTAAACCTACAGGGCATGCTATTCAGGCGCGTATTTACGCCGAAAACCCAGCTAAAAACTTTCAACCTTCAGCGGGGTTACTCACCCAAGTACAGTGGCCCACGGATAATGTACGTGTAGATAGCTGGATAGAAGCCGGATTAACCGTTTCACCTTTTTTTGATCCTATGCTGGCTAAAGTGATTGTTCATGCAGATACCCGCGAGCAAGCCATTGAGCAACTAAACTCTGCTCTTAATAATTCAAAAGTATATGGTGTAACAACCAATATAAGTTACGTGCAACAAATTTTAGCTCATCAGGAGTTTGTACAAGGCTGTATTTTTACCCGCACTTTAAATGATTTTAAAGCTCATTTTGCAGGGTTCGAAGTGCTAAAAGCTGGCACTATGACCACCATTCAGGACTACCCTGCCCGTACTGGTTATTGGGATATTGGTGTGCCGCCCTCAGGCCCTTTTGATTTTTACTCATTTAAACTTGCTAACCGCTTATTAAATAACCCTGCTGACGCAGCCGGTTTAGAAATTACATTACAAGGGCCAAGCCTTAAATTTTACCAAGACTGCCAAGTAGCTATTACCGGTGCGCCTATTGAGCTGTGGCTTGACGAGAAAGCCCAGCAATGTAACCAAATAATTAATATTAAAGCGGGGCAAGTACTAAAAACTGGCAACGTAACGCAAGCTGGCGCCCGTGCTTATTTAGCATTTAGCGGCGGTATTCAATGCCCTGATTATTTAGGTAGCAAAAGTACGTTTACGTTAGGGCAATTTGGTGGACACTGCGGCAGAGCCCTGCGCATGGGCGACTTTTTATCGTTACCAACATTTATACAAGCACAACCGTTAGCCAGCTTAAACGAGCACGTTGTTACTCCTGTTACAAACGATTGGACGTTGCGAGTAATGTACGGCCCCCATGGTGCGCCAGACTTTTTTACTAAAGATGACATTAAAACCATACACGCGCATCAGTGGAAAATTCACTACAACTCAAGCCGTACAGGTATTCGTTTAATAGGTCCTAAGCCAGATTGGGCACGCGAAACCGGCGGCGAAGCAGGCCTGCATCCTTCTAATATTCACGATAATGCCTATGCGTTTGGCACAGTCGACTTTACAGGCGACATGCCGGTAATTTTAGGCCCCGATGGCCCGAGCTTAGGCGGGTTTGTTTGCCCGTTTACCGTAATTAGTGCCGATTTATGGAAGCTCGGCCAACTAAAAGCGGGTGATTCACTGCGTTTTGAAGTGGTTGATAACATTAATGCACAACTTATCGAAACAGCACAAAACTCGCAATTAGCCAGCCTAGAGCGTGTTGAGTGTAATTATCAAACCTGTGAGCCAAGCTCCCCAATAATAGATACCTTAGTAACCGATGATGGCGAGCCCGATTTAGTATTTCGCCAAGCAGGCGATAAGTTTTTACTTGCTGAATACGGCGAGCTTATTTTAGATTTAAACCTACGCGCCCGCGTACAAGCACTTCTTGAGGCATTACAAAACGTGCAGTTAAATGGGGTACTAGAGCTCACACCTGGTATCCGCTCTTTGCAAATACATTACGATAATCAATCTATTGAAGTACAGAGTTTGGTAAACACCATTAAACAGCTCGACCTAAACTTGGGTGACACTCGTCAGCTGAGCTTTGAATCGCGTGTTGTACATTTACCACTAAGTTGGAACGACAAAGCCTGCCAAGAAGCAATTGATAAGTACCATCAATCAGTTAGAAAAGATGCGCCTTGGTGCCCTTCTAACCTTGAATTTATAAAGCGTATTAATGGCTTAAATAGCATTGAGGAAGTAAAAAACATTGTTTTTAACGCAAACTACTTAGTGCTGGGCTTAGGCGATGTTTACTTGGGTGCACCTGTAGCTACGCCGCTAGATCATTGCCATCGCTTGGTTACAACAAAATATAACCCTGCTCGCACGTGGACCGCCGAAAACTCCGTGGGGATTGGTGGAGCTTACATGTGTATTTATGGCATGGAAGGCCCAGGTGGCTATCAGTTTGTGGGGCGCACAGTACAAATGTGGAACCGCTATCGTAAAACTGATGTGTTTAACAAACCTTGGTTACTACGCTTTTTTGATCAAATAAAATACTACCCTGTAAGCCATGAAGAGCTAATGCAAACTAGAGAAGACTTTGTGTTAGGTAAATGGCAACCAAAAATAGAACAAGCTGTTGTCTCTATGCCTGAACTACAAAAGCAGTGGCAACAAAACCAAAAAAATATAAATACATTTACCCAGCAGCGTGAGCAAGCTTTTGCCGAAGAAATGGAACAGTGGAAACGTACAGGCCAATTAAATTATAAATTTGAAGAAAGCGAAACCGAGCAAGGTGAACAAATTAAACTCGCGCCTGGGCAGTACTTAATGGAGGCCACGGCCGCAGGCAGTGTGTGGAAAATAAATGCCGAGCAAAACCAAGCAGTTGACGCTAACGAGTCTATGGTGATTTTAGAGTCTATGAAAATGGAAATTGATTTAACCACCAGCGAAAGTGCAAAGGTAGTACAGGTTTTAGTAAAAGAAGGCCAACAAGTTCATGCAGGCCAAGCTTTAATGATTTTACAGGGGTAATGGAATGTCACAAATTAACTTATCAATTAGCCAATTACATAACGCGTACAGTAGTGGTGAGTTATCGCCGGCCACTCTGATTAGCCATTTAACTGAACAAGCAAAACAACAAGAAGCCGTATGGCTACATGTACTTTCGGCGCAAGAGCTCGCGCCCTATTTAAAAGCCTTAGAATCTAAATCGTTAAAAACGCATCCTCTTTATGGGGTTCCTTTTGCTATAAAAGATAATATAGATTTAGCCGGTATTCCCACTACCGCAGCCTGCCCTGAATTTACCTATACACCTGAAAATTCAGCCTTTGTAGTAGAGCAACTCATTGCAGCAGGCGCCATCCCTATTGGTAAAACTAACCTTGATCAATTTGCCACAGGCTTAGTGGGTACGCGCTCTCCTTTTGGTGAAACACCAAACGCGTTTAATCCTGATTATATTTCGGGTGGATCAAGCAGTGGCTCAGCCGTTGCCACAGCCTCTGGTATTGTAAGCTTTGCTTTAGGCACAGACACCGCAGGCTCTGGTCGAGTACCCGCATGTTTTAATAATCTAGTGGGTGTAAAACCGAGTAAAGGGTTGCTATCGAATAGCGGCATGGTACCGGCATGTAAGAGTATTGATTGCATGAGTATATTTGCGTTAAATGCAATCGATGCTAATAAAGTGCTTCAGGTAGCTGCTAAATACGACCCCAATGATTGCTACTCACGTAAAAACCCGCCAGCTAACCAGCAACCAGTATTGGTAAATAGCGCATTTAGCTTTGCTGTACCACTTCCTGAGCAGCTGAAATTTTTTGGTGACGAAGGTTACAAAAGTGAATTTGCAAAAGCAGTTAACGAATTACAAAAAATGGGCGGGGTTAAAAAGGAGCTCGACTTTAGTCCATTATTTGAAGCTGCAACACTGCTTTACGAAGGTCCTTGGGTAAGTGAGCGCTATTTAGCCACTCAAGATTTAATGGAAAATAACCCACAAGCACTGTTAGATGTTACCCGCACTATTATAAGTGGCGGTATTAAACCTCTGGCTATTGATTGTTTTAGCGCGTTATACAAACTACAAGCTTTTAAACAGCAAGCTGATTTATTAGTTGAGCAAGCTGACTTTGTTGTTACGCCAACCGCAGGCAGGCACTTTACACGAGATGAAATTCGCGAAAACCCTATTGAGCTTAATTCTCAGCTTGGTTATTACACCAACTTTATGAACTTGTTAGATTATGCTGCAGTAGCCGTACCTACTGGTTTTACAGCCGAGAGTATGCCTTTTGGTATTACGTTATTTAGCTTTGCAATGAAAGATCAAAAACTACTTAGCTATGCCGATAAAATAATGCAACACAATGCATTGCCATTAGGGGCAACTAAACACCCTTTCATTAGCACCGAGCTGGATACCTCTAAAAATACGGGCTTTATTGATATTGCAGTATGTGGCGCGCATTTATCAGGTATGCCACTAAACAGCCAGCTAATTGAGCGTAATGCTCAGCTAATTACTAAAACACGTAGCGCTAAGAGCTATAAAATGTTTGCTGTTGAGGGCAACATAGAGCGCCCTGCACTGGTTAAAACACAGCAAGATGCTAACGACTTTGAACTAGAAGTATGGCGAATGCCCACTCAACACTTTGCAAGTTTTGTACAAGGTATTAGCGACCCGCTCGGTATAGGCCAAGTAACACTTGCCGATAAAAGCCTAGTTACCGGTTTTATTGCGCAAAGCCATGCAAAATCGGGTAAAGATATTAGCGAGTACGGTAGTTGGCGAAAATATATAGCCACTAAATAAAACATAAAAGCCCTAAATTTAGGGCTTTTGCTTTTAGTTAAAGTGCGCGTGAGTAGCTAAGCGATATAAAATCGAGGCCTGGGTTGGGCTTTTTAATACCAGCGTTTGAATAATGAAAATACTTAAGTGACACGCTATGTTGCTCAGCCTCACCAAATTTCATGGCAATGCCTAGGCGGTCTTCAAACTGGTAATGTGTGCTTATGTTTTTACCCGCAAATTTGGTGTCATCTAATAAGCTTAAACCAATACCAAACTCGGCAAAAACGCGGTTCCCAGCAATACTGCCAATAGGATAAAAAATAACAGGCGAAAGCGTTAAGCCTAAATTAGCGTCGTAGCGTTTTGGGTCATCGTATTCAAAAAAGTTGGCATTGGCTTCTAGGTAAATCTCTAGCTCTTCAAAGCCTTCTATTTGATAATCTAAGGCATATTGATAAGCCACCTTAACCCCTCGCACGTCTCCTTCACCTTGAATATAGCTCATCGAAAAGTAATCTTGTGCAGCCGTTGCAGCGCCTGCGTATAGCGTTATAGCTATTAAAAACAATTTATAAAGTTTCATGTTATTCACCTCAAGCAGCTCTATTTTTATTGCAATTGCTTGACCTAAACACAGCAAATTTAGCTGCTCTAGATTAAGCAATGATTCAATGAGGTGCATACTAATTGCATTTAACTATTTTGATAATTGCAATTTAAGTGGAATAACTTTCTTTAATATATTGATAATTAAACAGTGCTTGAGCGCACGCTAACGTGTGTTGTTAACCGCTTATATTGCTGCTTAAAAAGCTGCCAACCCACAATACCCGATAAGGTATTACCGCATGCCATACCGATAAATAACCCTGTTAAACCGTAAAAATACGAGCCTAACCAAAGTAGTGGTAAGTAACACAAAAATAGCCGCGATATAGAGATAAATAAGGCCGTGGTCGCAAACCCCAGCGCGTTACATACCGATACCATGATCATACATACACCCAAAGCCGCGTAGCTCAGGGGCACAAATGCAAAGTAATCTGTTAGGTTAGCTACTATTTCACTATTATTGCTAAGCGCATTTGCAAGCGGGTTAGCCACACCTAGCATAATAACCGCTAATAAAATTTGTATGCCAATTACAAAACCGCACGCAAGTTTTACTACGCTTAATATTTGCCTAAGCTCGCCCCGCCCTTTTAAATTTCCAACAATGGGGGGCAGCGCCATGGTAAGCGCTAAAATTAAAATAATCGCAATATATTCAATACGGTTTGCAAGCCCCCAAGCTGCTACAGCAAACCCACCATATGCGGCAATCAATGCCGTTACTATCATGGCTGAAATAGGCGGAATAAACTGTGAAAGTAAAGCCGGCGCCATCATTTTTGCAATGGCTTTTATTGCCTGCTCGGTGCGGTTTTTTAAAACGTCAAAGGTTACAAGTTCTCGTTTAATAAGCGTGTAAAACACCACTACTAAGCCTATTGAAAAAGCAACACAGCTTGCCCATGCAGCACCCGCTAACTCCATATCAAAGGTAAACATAAACAATGGATCGAGCGCTATATTTAACACGCTGGTTAGCACCATAATTCGCCCAGGCAATAAGGTTTCGTTATGAGCACGGCAAATGCTGTAACCAAAATAAAGCAGCGCTCCAAGCCAGCAGCTTATTAGCCAAGGCAACCAGTAAAGCTCAGTTAAATTAAATAACGAAGGCGTTGCACCCAGCGCTAAAATTATAGGCTGCTGAAAAAGCCACAACGCCAAGCACAATAGCGTTACTATTACGGTGCCAATAAGTACGATTAAACTACCTAAGTAGCGTGCGTAGTGAACTTTATTTTCCCCAAGTGCAGTAGAAATGGTCGCAGTTGCCGCAATACCTAAGCCTACTTGTACTCCCACAATTACCTGAAAAATAGCAATACTAAAGGCAACTACAGCGAGCGGCTCAGCGCCTAGCTTAGCAATAAAAATACTGTCTACCAGCTGGCTTCCCATAATAGAAAACAAGCCAACCAACATAGGCCAGGTTTGCTTAAATAAATACTTTAAAAGTAATGATGTATTACGGCTCATAAGGCAGGCTCACTCTAAACTTAAAAATTTAAACGAGAAAAATACCGAAAAAAAAGGCGCTTATAGTAAGCGCCACAGGAAAAGTCACAATGAATAAGCTGCTAGTATATTTACACAACTAAGTATTGATAATATAGTTGTTTAAATAATCAGTTTATTGAAAAATTTGATAATGAACATTGCCCATTTAAATCTGTTTGTCAGAATCGCAACAACACACAATATTAGCTTAGCTGGCAAGGAGTTAGGTTTGTCGGCTGCGGTTTCTAGTGCCCAAATGAATAAGCTTGAAGAAACGCTCGGCGTTAAACTTATTCATCGTACAACGCGTAAAGTATCGCTAACCGAAGAGGGGCAAGCTTTTTTACCCCACGCCGAGGAAGTGCTTGCCAATGTTGAAATGGCGCGCGCCTCGGTAGGTATAGGCAGTGTAACTCCACAAGGAAAATTGCGCATTACCGCCCCTGCTTCGTTCGGGCGTATGCATATTATTCCTGCATTGGCTGGATTTATTGAGCAATACCCCGACCTGACAATTGATTTACGCTTAAGCGATAGCATTATTGATATGGTTGGCGGTGGTTTTGATATAGCAATACGCGACGCCGCCCTAAACGACTCAACCCTTATAGCCCGAAAGGTTGCCCGCGATAAACGCTTAATTTGCGCATCGCCTAATTACCTTGCAAAACACGGCACCCCAACAACACCGCAAGATTTAAAAAATCATACTTGCGTTAATTTACATGGTTTAACTACGTGGTCGTTTATTACACCCGAGGGCACACAAAACATTAAAACCAATAACGTATTACAAGCTGACAACGGTGAAGCGGTGCGCGATGCGTGCGTGCAAGGCTTAGGTATTACGTTAATGTCGAGCTGGTGTGCCTATAAAAAACTACAAAGTGGTGAGCTGGTACAAATTTTACAAGACTACCCACTTGCATCCGACACCGCTATTTGGAGTGTTTACCCAAGTTCGCGTTTATTAGCGCCAAAAGTAAGGGCCTTTATAGACTATTTTAGCGGCTACTTTGGTGACGAACCCTACTGGGAAAAAATATAATTATTTAACCGTAAAATATAAAAGCACAAACCTAGGTTTGTGCGTTTTAAGCTTTAATCTTCAAGTGTTAAACAAAACCGTTATTTACTGGTTAAACGCTTATAGATGATGTCTTTTAGTACTGCGCGATCATGCTTTAACTGATGCATTGCTTCGTCATCAATTGGCGCATTTTCAAGTTCTAACTCGCGAATTTGTGTATCCAGTGCGTTGTATTTTTCAACTTGCTGTGCAAATTCTGCATCACTTTTAATAAGCGATGTGAGTGTGTCTGTGTACTGTGGGAATTCGTTTGCTACTGAGTGATTTTCGCCTAACATAATTGTTCTCCGTTGTTTTAATAGGTAACCCCTTGGGCATGTAAAAATAGTAGCAACTAACCTTTATTTTTATAATACCCATTTTAGCAGAGTTACTTTATTCAATAATTTGATAATAGCTAATATAAACGTACCGCTACGTTGGGTTTTTAGCTTTCCAGGCGTTATCGGTCGCTCTTAGGTTTTCGCTATCTATACTCATTACTTGCTCAAGATGCTGATGATGCTGTTTATACGCCGATATATAGCTCTCTTGCTCGTTGCGATTTTTATAAAGATCAGGCATTACATGAGCATCTTTTTGTTTAAACAAACGTTGTAACCGGTAAGCCTCATAGGGCTCTACTCCTAACGCTTCTAAAGCGGCTTGCCCCATTTCTAGTGCGCTACCAACTGTTTCTCGGTGAATGCTATTAAGGCCGCTATCCATGAGTTTAAACTCGGCTTCGCGGTTGTATGCACTAATTACTATTTTAAGCCACGGAAAATGCTTTTTAGCCAGCTCAGCCAAATGTTTGGCTTGTTCGGTATTGCTCATGGTAATTACCAGTAGCTCTGCCGATGCTGCTCCTGCTGCATGAAGTAAATCTAAACGCGTGGCATCGCCATAATAAACTTCAAAGCCAAGTTTTCTGAGTAAGTTAACGTTGTTAGCATCGTTATCTAAAATAACGGGTTTAATACCTGAAGATATTAAAAAGCGGCCAAGGTCTGTGCCTAAACGGCCAAAGCCTGCCAAAATAACACGATGATTTTGTTGTGCTATCGTATCGGGTTCTGAGCTTTGTGCTGGTATTGCTTGGTTTTGTGCTAAAAACTTATCATGAAAAATAAATAACAACGGCGCTAAAAACATTGAAATAGCCACCGCCGATATAAGCGGGTCAATGACGTTATTGGCTAATACACCGTTATTTTTTGCAAACTGAAATAACACAAACGCAAACTCCCCACCTTGCGCTAAGGCAATGGCAAATAACAAGCGCGCTCCCGAGCTAATTTTAAATAACTTGCCAACAATTACTAATACCAACCACTTTATGGCAATTAAGCCTGTTGTTAAACCAAGGATTAGTAATAGATTATCGCCAATTAACGTAAAGTTTAAACTCGCCCCAATGGAGATAAAAAATATACCCAGTAGCAAGCCTTTAAAGGGTTCTATGTCGCTTTCAAGCTCGTGTCTAAATTCGCTGTCGGCAAGTACCACACCAGCTAAAAATGCCCCAAGCGCCGGCGATAGCCCTACCGCAAGCATTAACAAAGAGGTACCAATAACCAAAGCAAGCGCAGCAGCAACAAACACTTCGCGAATACCGGTTTTTGCTATGGCTCTAAATATAGGTTGGCTGGCAAATTTACCTATTAAAAATACCGCAAAAATAGCCGCAAGAGTCAGTATCACTCGCAAATAATTAGGCAGTGTTGTTATATCAAATAGCACAGAGCTGTGGTGCGAGCCGCCCGCTATAGCAAATGTTGCCAGTAACGGCAGTGCTGCAAGCATAGGGATAACCGCTAAATCTTGAAACAACAATACAGCAAACACACTGCGCCCTGCTTCTGTATTCATTTGGCCTTTTTCTTGAAGGGTTTGTAGCACAATAGCCGTAGACGATAACGACACGATTAAACCAACCGCCAATGCTTGCTGCCACGGTAAAAATATTAGCGCAATAGCAGTAATAATAATGCTTGTAGCAATTACCTGCGAGCCACCAATACCTAAAATAGGCAGCTTTAACTGCCAAAGTAAGGACGGTTTAAGTTCAAGCCCAACTAAAAATAGCATCATCACTACGCCAAATTCAGTAAAGTGCATAATGGCTTCTACATCACCAATTAACGAAGCGCCAAAAGGCCCAATAATAATACCGGCAATTAAATAACCCAGCACTGAGCCTAAGCCTAATTTTTTTGCTATAGGTACCGCAATGGCCGCAGCGGCTAAAAATATAAATACTTGAAGTAAAAAACCTTCCATAGCTAGTCCCTCCTGATAAGTTTATTTAAATCAGAGTTTAAAAATTCACTGTGCGCCAACTGCGCTTCATCTAGCTTGCTATCTCGCAGTGCTAAAATAGCGCGGCGATATTGCTGAGCATAATTATGTACCTGCTCTGGTGCTAAACCACGGTGTACGCCACTAATTACAAACGGCGGTAAGCATTGCATTTTGCATAAATTAACAGTGGCTTTAAAAGGCGAAGTGAGTTGCTCTATGGTAAATTTATTTATGCCCGTGGGCGTATAGGTATCGGCATCGCCCCCGGTTGTAATGGCCTGTAGCGCCAATTTATTTTTTAATGCATCACCTTTTGAGCCGTACGCCCAATTGTGCTCAAGTACTAGGTCAAACCACTGTTTAATAATGGCTGGGCTTGAGTACCAGTAAAAAGGATGCTGAAAAACAATAATGTCGTGTGCTTCGCATAAAGCTTGCTCGCGCTGCACGTCAATCATCAGATCGGGGTAATGTGCGTATAAGTCGTTAACAGTAACGCCTTCAAGGTCTTCTACTGCGCTGCGCAACTCTTTATTTATATTTGAGCGAGCAGCCGCTGGGTGAGCAAAAATAATGAGTATTTTTTTCATGGTTTATCGCCTATTGCACTGTAAAATCAAAGCCTACAGCTGAAGTTAAATAAATTAGGGTGCACTGCCATGCACTGCGCCTTAGTTAAAACCGTTATTTAACGTTTTGAATTGAAACCACCATGTCGGGCCAATTACGTTGGTTCTCCATGCTGTACTCGGCACCTTGCTCATCGGCGTATTTAAAACGCCTTAACGCAGGTGTTTGGCTTGTCGCTTGGTATAACCAATAAGCTTCAGCGCGAAGCGCTTCTTGAATAGGTAAGTCGATTGACTCATACACTGCTTGTTTAGTGGCATTAATCGATTCGCTTGGCCAAAGCGCAATGCGCTTTGCAAGTTTATCAACGTATGGGCCTATTTCGTCTGGGTTTAGTGCGCGGTTAACGGTGCCGTAAAATTCGGCTTGGTCTGCGTCAAAGTCATCGGCGCTTAGTACTATTTCAAGCGCTCGGCCTAAACCAGTTTGACGTGCCATACGCGATGCACCACCGCCACAAGGTAAAATCCCCATACCCACTTCCATTTGCATAAACTTAGCTTTACCACGAGCTGCAAAGCGCATGTCGCATGCGAGCGCAAACTCATGGCCGCCTCCTCGGGCAAAGCCTTCTATTTTTGCAATGGTTGCTTGCGGTAATTTACTAATGCGCTCTAACACAACCTGTAGGTCGAGCAGTTTTACTTCGTTACGTGGAACAGCCTTATCAGACATATCCTTTAAAAAGTCGGTATCGGCATGCGAAACAAATATTTCTGGATGGGCCGATTGAAACACCACTACTTTAATTTGTTTATCGGCTTCTAACTTTTGTGCCAACATTGTTAAATCTGCAAGCATTGGTAAACCTTGAACATTTACCGGTGCGTAGTCAAAAGTAACCGTTAAAATTCCATTATTTGCAATGGTATTGAATGTAGTAAACCCTTCGTATTTCATAGCGTTATCCTTTGTTATTTTGTATAAATCAGCAAACGTTAAATGTTGTTAGCAACAATCAACTGAACGATTTACATTCTAGTAACTAAAGATAAATTTGATAATATTGATATTAAACGAATTAGTTTACTGTTATTTTTGATAATAATTGGTATTACTACCATCTCATTAGTAATTAGCCCTGTATATTATTTAATAATAAATAAAAAATTCTAGCCGTTTAATAACTCAATAATTATTGAGTTATTAAACCATTACTTTATTACGGCCTGCATTTTTAGCTGCGTATAATTGTTCATCAGCTCGTCGGGATGCATCTTTTGGGGCTTCACCTGGTTTAACTTGTACTACACCAATACTTACTGTTGATTTTATATGGAGTGAGGTATGAGTAACATTTTCAATATTTTCACGTATACGTTGGGCCACCTCATGTGCAAAACTAAGAGGAGTATTAGGTAAAACAACTAAAAATTCTTCTCCGCCAACCCTACCTGCACAATCTGTTTGACGAATGTTTTTTTCTATAAATTTAACAGTAGAAATAATAACTTCATCACCAATATCATGTCCGTAAGTGTCGTTTACTTGCTTAAAGTGGTCTATATCAATAACAATTAGTGAACACGCACTCCCTAAAAACTCACTCTTTTTAATCGCATTATATTTAAATTCAAATATTGATCTACGATTAGCGATACCTGTTAATTCGTCTTTTAATGCAAGTGTTTTAAATCGCTGTTTATGCTGAGTTTGTTTATAAGTTATGTAAGCTAAAATCAATATTAGCCCAATAGAAAACAGCAAAGATGCAATTTGCCAAAACGCTTTTTCATCAGCTAAATTTAATAACTGTTGTTTTACCTCTGACGATTCTTTCAGTCTTGTTATTTCTCGTTTTTGCTGTTCCGAGTCAAACGCTAAACGTTGAGATAGTAATGTATTATCTGCAATTTCTTGCACTTTTCTATCTGCGATTTTTAATAACTCTCTTTGAGCTAAGGCTTCTTGCTGATAGTTATTTTTTTGCATTGCTAGTTCACGCTTAAATTCTAAAAAACGTGTTAAAGAGTCAACTGACCATACTTGAGAACTATTTTGCTCAAAGTCTAAATAAAGCAGTTCCGCCTCATCTAGGCGGCCCTTTTTAATTAACCACTCAGCTGTTGTTATTGATTGAATAAATTTAATCCACTCACTATTTAATGTTAAACCCCTGGCTTTATTTAAGTATTGCTTAGCCGCTTGCAGCTCATTTAATTGAATATTTATTTGTGCGATTTTAAAAAGTAGGTAAGCATTCCCTTCATCGTCTTCATACTTAGTAACCGCTGGGAGTATACTGTTGTACAACAGTATCGCTTTTTGATAATTACCTTGAGCTTCATGAGCTTGGGCTAGACTATCTGTGGCTATGTACCACTCTTGCTCATTATAATTTGTCAGCTCATTAATCGCTCTTTGCAATTGCTCTTCAGCGAGCGAAAAATTGTGAAGATCGGCGTGGATAAGCCCTATCTCTTTAAGTATAAGCGCTTTGTCGTAAGAAAAGCCGCCTTGCTCATAGGAATTATAAGCTTGTTGAAATGCCAAAAAAGCTTGCTGGTACGAACCTTGTGAACGAAAAATTATCCCTAATATTAAGTTAGCTGTTGCATGTTGATAATAAAGCTCTGGATTTTTAGAGGTGGCACTAATAACATTTTTAGCCATTGAAGTGGCTGTACTTACTTTGCCTTGTTGGTATAAATGAAATGCGTGGCATGTTTCTAAATCGAGTTTTAATTTAGGCGAGTTAGCTTTTTTGATTGCTTGATTTGCATCTGTCAGTAAATCACTTAATGCTATATGATTTTTGTCATTTTGGGGGTCATAAAACCAACACTTTACAGTTTTAACACGAGCAGTATCGAGCACTGAAGAATAAGGTAAATTGCGCTCTAACTTATCCATAAGCTCACGACTTTGACTACTCGTTAAATGTCCACTTAGTATTTTTCCAACATCTTCTTTTACTGCATTAGCAAAAGTACTAAAACAAAGTAGAGAGTAAAAAACACCAATAAATAACTTAAACATTTAGCTTTATAATTCCTTTACCGTACTTAAAACACAATTGTAGGACACTGTAATTAGCTGACGACAATTTTTAATACCTACTGTTAATTATGGTAACAGTATTTGCTTTAATACTTATATTAATACTTGCATTAAAGTTTGCTGTTATAGGTTTTGTAATTGCTCTATCAACCACTTATGAATTGGGCTGTTATTGGTTCGTGGATGCATGCGGCTATTATTGGCCTGAGCATGCTTTTCTCAGAGTGCTTTATCTAATAAACATTAATGGTTAAGAGCTCGGCTTATTAATTAGATTAAATGAAACTTTCATTTTATTTGCACAATTTATTGCCATACTAAAACCTACGTATATAAATCGTTTTGGGGTAAGTATGAGAACAATTAAGCGAAGTCGTTTAAAAGCGCCTAGCGTTAACACTACAAAAACTAAGCTCGCATTTTGCCTGCTTAGTGCCACGGTACTTTTAACTGCATGTGGCGAGCAGATAAAAAGCGAAAGTACACCTGCCTCCCCAGAAGCTAAAAGCGCTAAAAACACACTTATTAATACCGATGATTTTAATATTAAAGCCATGGTAAAGCTGCCACAAACTGTTGAGTGTACGCTTGAAAACGGCTTACAAACCCAGTGTGCCCAGGTTGTTTTAAAATATCAGCCCGACAACATTGAAGTCGGCCCTTTTTGCCCAGAAACACTCGACGACGTTGGCGGAATTTGGGATTGGGATGGCACCGATGCGGGGCTATATAGGTTAGATAAAGCATTTTTAACCATGCTTAACGAGCAAGGTTTTACCTTTTACGATGAAGACGGCAACGTGCATATTGTTGATAACGCGACCATTCGCCCAACAGTTGATCATGCATGTATTAATGTATCGGTAGATAAAAGCGTAGAAATTACCGCCCTTTTACCACTGCACCCTGTTATGTCTGAGCAATCAACAGCGTTGGGCACAGTATCTAAAGTGGGTATAGCGCTTGCAGGTGTACCTATTTTTTCGGATGCGCCAAGTGTGCAGCATACAGGGCATTTACCCGCGCTTGATACGTGCGCAGGGCATATTGATCCGGGCGGTTGGTACCACTACCACGGCACTGCCAGTGATATAGACAGCGTATATAAACACGAACATGTAAACGCCAACTGTAATAATTTAGCGCAAAAGCCAAGCGCCCTATTTGGTTATGGCTTTGATGGCTACCCAATTTACGGAAGCCAAGAAATTGATGGTACATCCCCAACCGAGTTTGATAGCTGTAATGGCCACACAGGCCCCGTGGGTGAAAGCGGCATAGTTACTTACCACTACCATGCAAGTAATACATTCCCTAACTTACCTAAATGCTTAAAAGGTGTGGTTGCACAAAATAATTTTACGACTACAGCACAAGCGGGTGTAGGAGCTAAGCCACCTGAAGGCACTAAAATAACTCGCCATGAACCACCTGGTGGCGGCGGTCCAAAGGCGGGTGGCCCTAACGGCGGCATGTCGCCACCGGGGTTTGCTGAGGCAGCTAACAAACTAGGCGTTAGCGAAGAAGTGCTTATGCAAGCAATGCAAAAAGCCGGCGGCCCTAATGCAGATTTAACGGTTGTAGCAAAAGCACTTAACGTACCATTGGAGCAACTAAAAGCCGCCTTACCAGAAAAACCTAAACGCTAATTAACCTGAACTCTGGTTAGAGATTTACTAACATATTGAACCATAATGATATTTAAGTTTATTTTCTCTAGCCAGAGACTTTCAGTGAAAATAAGGTAAATTTACGCGTCAATAGCTTGCCTATTGCAAGTAATTTAAACGCGGTTAGCACTGAAAATAGCTGCTCGAGATAGATTTATTATCCAATAATTCAGGCTAATTATAAATTACGGCAAGTGTTAAAAGCACTTGCTGTAACAATTAGTTACGCAACTTATAGCCTATAAAAGTTCCTAAAATCGTCAAAAATGTGAGAAAACGTTGGCTTGTGTCAAGAACAGTAAACGTTAGTAAAAAGCTGTAAACACGCCCCTGTTATCGGTTACATATCAGTTACCATTCAGTTTAAAGCGCTAGTATTGAACCCAGTTATGTAACAACATACACGAGGCACTAGTATGAAACTGACTCAATTACTCCCTGCTCTACTTGCCATAAGTGCAGTATCTGGCGCTGCATATGCAGCACCCAATGAGCGAGAACACGCAAAAAGTTTTAATAATGAGCGCGCAAAACGCATCGAATACAAACGAGATGAGCGCCGCGATAACAAAAAACAGCGTATAGAATATAAAAAAAACGACCGTAAAGAGCGCAAACAAGCCAAACGCGAGCACCGCAAAGAGCAAAAGCGCAAAGTTGCCCATTACAAACAGCAGCAACGCACTCGTAATTATTTTAAACATAATCGCCACAACGTAGTGACCTACCGGCCTGGGCATTATTTTAATCATTTACCGCGCAATAGTGCTTCAATCAGATTTAATGGCATTACGTTTACATTTAGTGATGGTATTTACTACAGAAAAGCAAAAAGAGGCTACCACGTAGTTAAGCCACCAAGAGGCTTAAGAATACGCTCACTACCAAGGCATTATTCACACTTTAAACGCCATAATACCACTTACTATACCTACCAAAATGTATATTACGTGGCAGATAATAATGGTTATAGAGTAGTTGATGAGCCTAAAATAGTGGTTAATCAGGCTATTAAGGTAGGCAGTGCTAAAAATTATGATTTAGGGCAAACCTACGACACCCTCCCTATTTCGGCAGAGGCTGTCACGATTAACGATCAACAATATTTTAAGTACCAAGATATTTATTTTTTACCGCAAATAAACGGTGACGAAATAAAATATTTAGCGATAAATTTAGGGTAATAGTAATAAATTTTAAAAGCTCAGCACTTAACTGCTGAGCTTTTTATTTAATGTAACCCGATCTAGGATGCACCTTAATTACTAAAACATGCCCATTAACCACCTAACAGTGACCGCTAATGAACTAGCTAGAAAAAAGCCCGAAAATGCCATAATGCCTGTAATAAGAAGGATTCCACCACTATCATTTAACTTTAAATATAAAGCGAATAGAAAAAAATAAGCTACCCAAATAATAAAGTTAATGAAAAATTGATAAAAGTAATTATCTGCAAAAAATAAAACTATGGGGATATAAACTGCTAAAATAAAAGGAAATATCAACAAAAAAAGAACAAAAAGATATGAGCTTGTTTCGTATATAAATATTAGTGATGCTTTCCCACCCCCTCGTTTAGCCAATTTCCTGCGGTATTTAATATTATCTTGCTGTGTGGATTCCTCTAATGATATGTTCATCTTTTTAGCGTTGTTAGAAATACTTTTATCTCTAATTTTTTGCTTGTAAGACAGTAAATATCCTTCTATTGACCCACACAAGACCAATAAGGTCATAAATAAAAATCCATAGTACCCATACTCAGGCTTTAACAAGGACATAAACATTTAATTCCTTTTACATTATTGAGTACGTTTCACACACCCTAAGCTTACTAATAATGTGCTGTACACACGTACTTTTATCTACAACCCATAATCCATAACTTATTGGCAGTATATCAATATTAGCGCGGCTAAATAATTTATAGGTATCGAGCTCAAAAAAATCAGCCCATGACCCAGGAAAGCCAATTAAATTAATCGCAAGATATCGTCCATTATACCGACAAAGAATATCAACATCCGTTCCGGCTATCGTGTAACCAGCCCACGTTTCTATTTTTAAACTAGTTAATTCGCAGATAACTCTTTGCTGAAATTTATCAATATCAGAGGTTACATTGTGAGCTGCTTCAAACTGCGTTATTGAACTTATATAACGTCTTAGTAAATAATGCTCTGGCAATTGCGTTTCATCTATTGATAAAAATACACATTGTTTTTGCCTCGCTCGTGTAATACACACATTAAATACATCTGCTTTATTAATAAAAGCCGCAGCTCTTTTAGCATTATTATCTAGCGCAAAAGAGATAAGCATAATGTCTCGCTCCTCGCCTTGAAAACCAAATGGAGTGGCAGATCTCAGTTTATACTTTATTATCTCAGCTTCATTAAAGTGAGTTTCTATCTCTTTGGTAATATAATCAGCTTGGCTTCTAAAAGGCGAAACAACCCCCATGCTATGGCTGATCCCTGCGCTTTTATCATCATCAATTTGTTGCTTAATCGTGTTTATAACACTGCTCGCCTCAAGATGATTAATACCTGAACTATCTCGAGTTCCATTAACGCGTTGTACCAGTAAGTTACCCGTACTTGTACAAGGTCTGTGCTGCATTATTTTTAACTTTGATTGATAAAAATGTTCGTTACTAAAATTAATTAACTCAGGCTTGCTTCTAAAATGTTCATCTAAAAATGCCAGTTGTTTATTATCGTTTAATGCATTTAAGGTCAGATCTAAAATAGAGTTATCACGATAGCTCATAACGCCTTTATCGCAAAAACTCACATTATTCTTAGACATAAGCTGGGTTTCTTTGTTTTTTGCCAAAAAAGAGTAATGTTTTAACTGCTTAGTATCACCGACAATAATCGCTCTTTTTGCGCGATAAAGTGCAGGTAAACAACTACTGATGTTACATTGTGTCGCTTCGTCAATAATAACTAAGTCGAACATTTCGGCTTTTAACGGTAGTACTCTATACAAGGTATTTAAACTTACGAGCCACACCGGAAAAGCCGATAATAAAGCCTCGTATTCTATATTATCAAAAAGCTCAAACTGTCTTTTAGATGTGCGACTACGAATAGCTTGGTTAAATGCGTTTAACGATTTACGCTGAGTATCAATTAACGCTTTAAGGTTATTATTTTTTAACGCGCTTAAATAACTACTCGCCAGTTTTTCTCTTTTAAGTTGTTGGGTATTTATTTGCTCTAACGAAGACCACTGCTTTGCTAATTGCTTAATACCACGACGAGCAAATTTAATGTATAAATTACTAAGCCATTCGATATTCTTATCTTCAAGATTTTTGAGTCTTTTACCTCTAATTATGGCTCGGTGGCAAAACTGACTAAAGCGCAGTTCTAATTCATTTAATGAGGTATTTAGCTTGTTTAGTTCAGACTCAATAAGCGCGGGGTTATCTTGTTCATCCGCTAAGTAGCCTGCTAATAAATCGGCAATATAATCTTTTAATTTTTTTAAAAATTCTTTTTGTCCGGCGCGTATGGATACATCGCTTAGCCCAAAGTTTTCATTAAGTTTATCGGCTATTACATCCAGTGCGGGATTATTGTTTGCTACAATAAGCACCGACTCTCCTCGCGCCATATGCTCGGCTGCAATCGCTGCAATTGTGTAGCTTTTCCCCGTACCTGGCGGTCCTGAAACACACCCTAAATTAATATTTGCGGCAATTGAGATAACTTTCTTTTGCGAAGCTGATAATAGCCCAGGCAAATAATCGTACTTCAAGTTTTTATTTTTAATTGAAGGCTTCAAAGCGTCAATTAAACCGTTAACAGGCGGCGATAGTTTATCTGATTCAATGATTTCTTCTAGCTCATGCAGCACACCCCGGCTACTATTTGAGCGCTCAACAAAAACCAGTATAGAAGCAGGTAAAAGTGTTGGGGTTTTACTTTTTAAGGCTTTTTTTATTTCGTCAGAATCAGCAAGTTCAGGGTAGTTTAAAAGCTCAAATAGGTTCAGCGCTATCGGGCTTTCTTTCAATAATGAGGTCCAAAAATAAGCTGACTGAATATCAGCCGTTTCATCGATACTTGTAAGCTTGTTACCCTGTGGTATTAATAGTTGAGTTAATGATTCATTTATATCCGGTTGAGTATCAGTAAGAGAAAAGTAATAGTCACCCTGATCTTTTTCAATAACGGCTTCATTAAATAAAATAGGCGAAACAACCTGCTTTATCTCGCCCTTAACTTCTATGTTACCAACGAATATAAAGCGTGCATAAAGTAGTACCCGTTCGCGTTGATACACCTCTACACGCTTCATCATTTGCTTAGCAAAATTTGCAGGAATTGGAAGACGTGGTAAAAATCCAGAACCTAAATCATCTCGGCCTTGAAGAACAAAGCGATCCTCTTTTTTTAATTTATTTAGATTCCATAAATTTAAATCCGCGCTATCTTCTTTGTAGCAATCGCGATAATACGACAGGACGTTTTTACTACTCAAAATTTAATTCCATTTAAAGTTAGACACTTAAATTACGTTCGAAATTTACAATATCAACGCCGGCTTTTACTTTGTATAACTGTGCTAAGCGACCGCCAGATTTAACTTTTTCATCTAGTGTTTCAAACATACCAGAAGCTTCAATGCGTCTTATTATACTTTTACGCTGAACAGGTTTACCTATAATGGTTTCAATGACTGACTTAAATTGCCCTACGGTAAAATGCTCTGGCAAACAATAAACCGGCGCCATTGAGTACAATGCCTTTTGTTTTAAACGCGCTTTAGCTTGCTCAATAATATACTTGTGATCAAAAGCCACTGGCAAATTATTTACCTCATCTATATCTATCCATTTTGCATCATCAACCGTTTCTATATGGGTTGATACTTGCGCCTCTGCAATTAAAGCAAAATAAACTAAAGTGACACTAAACCCTCGAGGATCGCGATTAATGCCTGAGTATGTCTGTAGCTGCTCTAAATATTGAGGCGCCACACTGGTTTTTTCTTTAAGCTTTCTAAGCGCAGTCATACTTACGCTATCGTCAATATCTACGTCGACAAACCCACCGGGTAGCCCCCACCGCCCTGCAAATGGCTCACTCGCACGCTTAACCATTAGTACTTTTAGAGCACCGTTTTTAACAGTAAATAACACACTATCGACTGTAAATAATGGGTTTTTGTATTCGGTAATATCGTAATGGTTAATCACAGCACGCTCACATCAAGTTAAGGTCTTAGTGACACAATAAATTAAACGCATTTCAATATCAACCTACCTTAAAATTACAGACATATTATTAGTTCAGTGATTTAGTTTAAAAAACAGCTTGATTACTATAGGTACATTTGATAATTTAATTGTGTCGCTAGGACACAAACATTAAAAGGACAAAAAATGAAAATATTTAGCTATAACTCAACAGGAAGTAAATCGTTAGTTGATTATGATCACTTTACTTTTTCAGGTGGTGAAGAGCATGTCAGATTCAACACTGCTAATTTTTCAGACTCTATCAAAATAGAGATTTTTGAACGATTAACCAATTCTTCAAAAATGGTTAGATTAATGATTGCTGTTGATGCGTTAAAAAGATTAACAAATGAAAGCACACCTATCGAACTCGTTATTCCTTATTTTCCCTATGCACGCCAAGACCGAGTGTGCGTTGAAGGGGAAGCGCTAGGCGCTGCAGTTATGGCAAATTTTATTAATAGCTTACAATTTTCAAAAGTAACTATTTGGGATGCGCATAGCGATGTATCCCCAGCTTTAATTAATAGAGTAACTAATGTTGAGCAAATTTCGTTACTTGGGCGCTGTGAAGAACTTAGCCAACGTTTAGCAAAAGGCGAACTAACGCTTATCTCTCCAGATGCGGGAGCAAGCAAAAAAACCATTAAAATTTCAGAAAAGTTCAATGGCGTGCCTGAAGTTATTCAAGCTCAAAAAGTAAGAAACTTAAAAACAGGCGAAATAATAAAAACAGAAATTATTGGTAATGTTAAAGGTAAAAACGTACTTATTGCTGATGACATTTGTGATGGCGGCAGAACGTTTATTGAACTTGCGAAGGTACTAAAAAGCAATGGTGCTGCTGAAGTTTCTCTTTTTATAACTCACGGTATTTTTTCAAAGGGGCTTGATGTTTTTGAAGGCCTAATCGAGCACATTTATACAACTGATTCGTTTAAACCGGCTAATGAGTTTAAAAATAGTAACACCATTAGTTTACAAATAATTGAGATGTAAGGAAAACACCATGACTATTACAGCTGCAAGTATGCAAAAAGATGTTTATAAAGAATTTCATAGCCGTGCTTATCACCCTGATGTAAGTGAAGTATATGCAAACTTTACATCAAGAAGCGGAAAACTTAGCAACATAGAAAAAAACGATAGAGTTGCGTTTGTTGGTCTTCAATACTTTATTAAAAGTTATCTTTTAGAAGAATGGAATGAGTTTTTTAAACTAGATAAAGCAACTGCCGTTGCTAACCATAAACGTATAATGAGCTCAATGCTTGGCTATACAGTTGATGTAAAGTATTTAGAAGATTTACATGATTTAGGTTACTTACCACTAAAAATTAAAGCGTTACCAGAGGGAACATTAGTCCCTTATTTAGTTCCGCCTATGACGATAGTAAACACTAAAGCTGGCTTTCAATGGCTAACAAATATGATTGAAACTGTATTGAGCTGCGAAAACTGGCCAATACAAACCAGCACTACAACCTCTGTTGCATATTTAAAAGTATTCAAAGAGTTTGCACAAAAAACAGGGACGCCTATGGAGTTTGTTCCCTTTCAAGGCCATGACTTTAGCTTTAGAGGTATGTTTGGCAAACACGCTGCGGCAATGAGTGGCTTTGGCCATTTAGCATCAGGACTGGTAGGTACAGATACCATACCCGCTGTTTTATTTGCAGAAAAATATTACGGAGCAAATGTAGATAACGAGCTAGTTGGCTGCTCTGTAGATGCAACTGAACATTCGGTTACCTGTTCATGGATTATGGAAGGTGAAATAGAGTTTTTTAAGTACTTAATGAAAGAGCAATCACCAAAAGGGATTTTAAGTGTTGTGTCTGACACATGGGACTTTTGGACACTTGTTGCTAACTACTTGCCTCAGTTAAAAAGCGAAATAATGGCGCGCGATGGCACCTTAGTTATACGCCCCGATTCTGGCGACCCTGTTAAAGTATTAACAGGTTACAAAGTTTCACCAGTATCTGATTACAAGGAGTTATTTGAAACACAAAAAGAAGCTGAAGCTGACGTTTTTAATAAAGGGTATGAAGCGTATCGCTTTAATGGTCAATATTATGGATTTGAAGATAGCAACACTATTGAGCTGATGGAATGTGAAGTTAAAGGGCTTATAGAGTGCCTATGGGATACATTTGGCGGCACAATAACAGCTAAAGGCTATAAACTGCTTGATGATCATATTGGTGCTATATATGGTGACGCAATAACACTAACTCGCCAACGCCAAATTTTACAGCGCTTAATGGATAAAGGCTTTGCTTCAAAAGTCGTACTTGGTATTGGCTCATACAGCTACCAATACGTAACACGTGACACACATGGCTCGGCTGTAAAAGCAACGAGTGTAGTTAAAGCAGGTGAACGTTTAGCTATTTTTAAAGACCCAAAAACTGACTCAAAGAAAAAGTCGGCTAAAGGGCTCTTAAAAATAGACAGAGTAAATGGCGAACTAACCTTATTTGATGACGTAACCGAGCAAGAAGAAGCTAAAGGCCTATTAGAAGTTGTTTTTGAAAACGGTAAAATAGTGAAAGAAACAACACTAAGTGAAATTAGAACTTTAATAGATACACAAATTTAATTGTTAAGATAATCTAATCTCAAAAGAGCAAGTTGCGCTAAGCATCTTGCTCTTTTGACATTAAGTCGGCCATTCGTTGGTTAATTTCTTGCTCACTTAAATCTTCTTTATGGGTGCCTATGGTCCAAATATGCCCGAATGGATCTTGTAGGGTACCTGCTCTATCACCATAAAACTGGTCGTGCACTGGGCGTACTTCTATAGCGCCAAGTTCAATTGCCTTTTTAAATACGCTATCTACATCTTCTACGTAAAGCATTAAACTTACCGGTGTGCCACCAAGTGCATTGGGGCTTTTAAATGACTCATCTGGGCATGAGTCCGAAATCATAATATGGGAGTCGCCAATTATAATTTCAGCATGGGCTATACCGCCCTCTGGCAGCGGCATTTGCATTACTGACTGCGCATTAAATGCATCACGATAAAAACAAATAGCTTGCTGAGCACCTTCTATAATTAAGTACGGTGTTATCGAACTAAACCCTTTGGGAATTGCTGAAACAGTCATAACGCTCTCCATTATTTTTTATGGGTGTATGTATTTAGCCTATAGGTTAAAAACACTTCTTTCAACGTGTTAACTCATTTAAGTCACTATAATTAAATTAGCCAATTTGTGGTCAATAACTATACTAGCTGTAATATATATCTTACTTTTATTTGCTTAGGACTTTTATAATGTTAGCTAAAATTAGCTTAGCCGCTAAAAAGTATAAAGTTCTGAAGTATTTAGTTTTAAGCTGGTGTGCTTTATTCGCCCACCAAAGCGTGGCTAAAGTTGTGATTGCCATTGTAGGTAAAACAAAAAACGACACCTTTTATCAGCAAGCCTTTAAAGGCTGTTTGCACTTTAGTAATGAGCACCCTGAAATAGAATGCAAGTACGATGGACCAAAAGACTTTCAAGACATTCGTAGCCAATCTATGGTCATTAATAGGTTAGTTGATCAAAAAATAGATGGGTTAATTGTAGCAACAACCGACTCTCAGCATTTGGTCACTCGTTCATTAATGGCGCTTAAAAGCAAAAACATTCCTGTTATAACGTTTGATTCTGACCTGCTAGAAAAACACCAACAGTACCGCCTAGCCTACGTTGGCAGTAACAACTTCGACTTTGGCGTTGCCTTAGGCGAGCAAGTAAAAAAACTGACCAACAAAGCAAATAATACGCTTTGCATGCAGTCGGGGCACCATACAACCCCTAATTTAAACAAGCGTATTGCTGGGGTTAGGTATGCGCTGTCTGATCAAGCGACAGCGCACCTATCAGGTAAAAACGGCTGGCGCGAACATAGTCGCTGCCCCTTATTTAGTTTAGGTAAGCGCGAAGAGTCACTAAAGCAGTTAATGCATTTATTAAAAATGGACAACCCACCCATTTTTTTAGCTGTGGCGGGGTTTGCACAATTTAACCCTCATTACGTAAATGCCTTAGCGCCTTTTAAGCAACGTATTGCCGATAAAGACATTATTATTGTTTCTGCCGATACAGAAGAAATACAGCTCAATGTGTTAAGCAGGGGTCTATCTTCGGCTAACATAGGGCAAAACCCTTTTGAAATGGGCCGCTTGAGCACCAAGCTAATGCACGACTACATTTTATATAATAAAAAGCCTGCGCAATCTCACTACTACACCGACTTTCATTACTGTACACAAAGTAACGCCTCACAGTGCACTGTTAATCATTAAAATTTTACCCAGTTAACTGGGAGTTATGCCCTTTTAAGTACGATGCAGTGCACTTTAGCCAGCGTATTATTGCTCTAAGTTTAAGCGTTGGTGCCACGCTGCAATGCTTTCATCGGGGTATTCATCAAACTGTTTATCATTCTTTTGAATATGCGGGGTAACCCAATTGGCCTTACTAGCAAGCATTAAATGGGTGTGCTCTGGCGGTATGGGTAATTCGCTGTCTATTGCGCCAGCAAAGGGATGAACTTGCTCAGGCCATCGCGAATCATATAACCACAAGTTACTGCTGCAGTGCTTACAAAAATGGCGCTCAGCGGGGCTGGTTTTATCACCCACTTTGGCATGATAAACAGTAATATGTTCACGCCCTGTAACCTCAAGCGTGCTGTATTGTGCGTTCAAGTTTATAACAAACCCGCCACTGCCGGCCGTTTTACGACAAATAGAGCAGTAACATAAGTTATAAGGATAAGGGTGTTTAGAGCTCACACTAAACGTTACTTTGCCACAGTGACAAGCGCCTTTAAGCTTCATAATAAATCCAATTAGTTACTGTTTAGAGTTAATACCATAACCAGTTAGCCATAAAAAAACCAGACCCTTTACTGGGTGTGGTTTTTATTTTCTAAAGCGTTTTGTTCTAACGCTGCCAAAATCTTAAATTGCGCAATGTTTCAATAAATTTATCTGCAGAGTGCATGTTTAAATCTATCCAACCATCGTCGGCTTTACCATCAAGCCCTGCGGCTTCAAATAATGCCATGGCATCTTTTGTGTAGCCTATGTATTTCATGTGCGCGAACGCATCGCTCACAAAGTCTTTTGCCTCAGGAATACCAGCAAGCTTCTTAGCGCCCTCTTGCGTTGCAAGTACCATCACCGCATCGTAAAGCACCGAAGGGCCGCCATTGATTACTTGATCCGCTGCTACATGCTTACCTTTACTACAACATGCACCACCTACTTGTGCGGCCACAATTTCGTAGTTAGCACCTTCAGCGTCTAAGGCATTTGTAACCGAACTAAAAATATCAGCATCAAAGCCATCGCTCACTAAAATACCTAACTTACGACCTTTAAAGGTATCTGGCGCATTTTTTAAAATACTTAGCGCATCCGATACAGGTAAATCGTTACGCGTTGGCATAGCAGCTTCAGCCGGCTCTGGCATATCTTGCAGGCGCAGGCCTTTTGCAACTTCTTGCGCTAATGTGTTATCTACATTTAATAAGTGCGAAACCACACGCTCACGAATCGGCACATGCTCTACTTTTGAAAGCTCAAATACAAATGCATATTGAATGTGCGCTTGCTCTACGTCTGTTTGGCTTAAGTAAAATTGGCGCGCTTGGCTGTAGTGATCGCTAAATGTTTCTGAGCGATAACGCAGCTTATCTCCACCGCTTACTTCTGGCTCGCTTGAGCTTTTAAAGCCATGCACTGGGCATTCGCGGGGGTTATGTTCATCGCCGCTCCACGAGTTTGGCTCGTAGTTAGCACGCCCTTTAGGGTTATGCATTGCCATGTGGCCATCTTGTTGAAAATGACGCATTGGGCATTTAGGCGCATTAACCGGAATATGCGTAAAGTTAGGACCGCCTAAGCGTTTGGTTTGAGTATCTAAATACGAAAAGTTACGCCCTTGCAGTAATGGGTCGGGTGTAAAATCAAGCCCAGGTACAATGTTTTGAGTACAAAAAGCAACTTGCTCTGTTTCGGCAAAAAAGTTATCAACTACACGGTCAAGCACCATGCGGCCCACAATTTTTACTGGTACTTGCTCTTCAGGTATAAGCTTGGTGGCATCAAAAACATCAAATTCAAATTCATCAGCAAATTGCTGATCAAACACTTGTACACCCAGCTCCCACTCTGGGAAGTCGCCTTTACCAATAGATTCCCACATGTCTCTGCGATGAAAATCAGGGTCAGCACCATTAAGTTTAAGTGCTTCGTTCCACACTACTGACTGCATACCGGCTTTTGGTTTCCAATGAAACTTAACAAATTTTTCATCGCCATCTGCATTAATAAATTTAAAGGTATGAACACCAAAGCCTTCCATAAAGCGTAAAGAGCGCGGTATGGCTCTATCTGACATGGCCCACATAATCATATGCATTGACTCAGGTGATAAACTCACAAAGTCCCAAAAGTTATCGTGCGCGGTTTGCGCTTGTGGAAAACCACGGTCTGGTTCAGCCTTAGCTGAGTGAATTAAATCAGGAAACTTCATCGCATCCTGAATAAAAAATACAGGTATGTTGTTACCCACTAAATCCCAGTTTCCTTCTTGGGTGTAAAATTTAACAGCAAACCCGCGAACATCACGTGCTAAATCGGGAGACCCTTTATTCCCTGCAACAGTTGAGAACCTTGCAAATACCGGTGTTTTTTCACCTTTGCGCTGAAAAATATCTGCACAGGTTAAATCTTCAAGCGTGTCGTAGGTTTCAAAATAACCATGAGCACCGTAGCCTCTGGCATGTACCACACGCTCTGGAATGCGTTCGTGATCAAAGTGAAACAGCTTTTCGCGCATTACATGATCTTCTAATAAACCTGGGCCGCGCTTGCCTGCACGTAATGAGTTTTGATCGTCGCTAACAGGGCACCCTTGCGCGGTGGTCATCGTTGGGTATTCATCAGAAGCCTTTTGATGTAATTCGCCACCATGCCCTTTATTGCCTGAGTATTTAAATGATTCAGCCATGTTTAGTCCTTCATACAATTTGATTTAATGGGTCGATAGTTTTTATGAGCTTTAAAACTAAAAGCGACTATGCAAATGCAAAATAAAGACCAGCCATCCAACCTAGTAAAAAAGGGCTGTACAGACAAAAAAGTAGTATTTGAGGTAATTTATAAAAGAAAAAATTACACAGGTGTGTAACTTTTTCAGACAAAAAAAGAGCACTTAAAAAGTGCTCTTAGGCTTAAGCCTTAATCTTTATTCTCGTTAACTAAAATAACTTTTCGATGTGGGAATGGAATTTCGATATTGTTTTCATCAAGGGCTTTTTTAATCAGCTCTGGCACCGTGTATAAAATTTCGAAGTAGTGCTCG
This sequence comes from Pseudoalteromonas agarivorans, assembly GCF_024518735.1. Taxonomy (NCBI): domain Bacteria; kingdom Pseudomonadati; phylum Pseudomonadota; class Gammaproteobacteria; order Alteromonadales; family Pseudoalteromonadaceae; genus Pseudoalteromonas; species Pseudoalteromonas agarivorans. The sequence continues at coordinate 20,413 of NZ_JANIGJ010000005.1, read as the reverse complement.
CCTTTACAAAAAGGTCTTACTAAAAAGTCTACCGAGCTGTTGTTTAGTGTTTCTACTTCAACAAAAGGAGCTGGGTCTTTTAGTATGTGTGGATGACCCTCAAGTACGCTATCAATAACTTTGCGAACAGCGTCGGTGTTTTCATCGTATGCCACACCAAAGTGCATATCTACGCCACGAATAGGATGATGCGAGTGATTAATAATTTGCGCTCCCCATATTTGGCTATTTGGGATAATAACTTGCTGATTATCGAACGTTTGCAAAATAGTTGTAAACATATCAACCTCGGTAACTTTACCAAAGCGCCCTGCGGCTTCAATAAAGTCGTTTACTTTGTAAGGTCTAAATATAAGTAACATTACACCTGCAGCTAAGTTAGACATAGCACCTTGCAGCGCTAACCCAACAGCTAAACCTGCCGCACCTAATAGCGCAATTATTGAAGCTGTTTGCACACCAAAGCGGTTTAACACGGCAATAAATACAAACGCTAAAATAACATAGCGCGCCATACTGCCTAAAAAGCGAAACAGCGTGTCATCAAAGTGAGTGTATTTATGGCATAAACTAATAATCATATTACGCACTTTACCCGCAAGCCATAAGCCTATTAGTAATATAACTATTGCCATTAGAATATTTGTTGCCCACATTACTGCTGCCGGCAAATACTGATTTACATCAATATTATTTATTATCTCGTCCATTTTATTGTTCCTGTTAGACTGGTTGTAAATATAAAAGTATATTAAACACTTTATATTAACTTTTAATTAACTAAATTACGAATTTTTACTTAGTCGCAGTATTTGCCTTTCATTTTTATCACCAATAACAGTTACAAACACAAATCAGTATATAAATTGACCGAAAATATTTTTTATTGCGTATATATTGTTCAATTTGTAAATAAAGCCAATGTGTTCTAAACCTTTAAGAGACACCTTGTTAAGGAGCGTTGTTATGCCAACAACAAATACGATTAATAAACACTCTGAATTTGCCCGCTGCATTGAATGCAATAAGGTAAGCACATTTGCGGCTTTTCACTGGCTAGCACTGGCATTTAAAGACATGACCCGTGCGCCCATATTGAGCCTTATTTACGGGGTAATATTTACCCTTATTCCTGTTGCTATTGTTTACTGGGCAATGTTTACAGGTACATATTTAGTAATACTGCCTGCAACCGTGGCGTTTGCATTAATAGGCCCAGCCTTTGCGGCAGGCCTTTACGATGTAGCATGGGAGCTTGAAAAAGGCCATAAACCCACACTTAGCCACTCTATAAAGTCGATGTTTAGAAACCCAGTAGGCGAATGGGGCTTTGCAATAATGCTAATGGTTATCATGATTGCTTGGATGCGTTTAGCCGCACTTGTGCATGCTTTATATCCTAGCCACGCCAATCCCACCTTTGAAGAGTTATCGGCGTTTTTAACGTTAGGCAGCATAATAGGAGGGGTATTACTGGTGACTGTATTTTCGCTTTCTGCTTTTGCTCCACAAATAATGATGGAGCGCCGAGTAGATATTATGACCGCTGTAATAAGCTCTATGAACGCTGTAAAAACTAACTTTGCCGCTATGGTGGTATGGTCAATTTGTATATTTGTATTGGTAGCTGTTGGTTTTGCTACCGGCGCCACGGGCTTTATTGTAATTATGCCTTTGCTTAGTTACGCCAGTTGGCATGCTTATATTGCAGTTATTAAAACCAAAAAACCTCGTGGTTACGAGTAACAACCAACCACTTAAAGTTCCAACCACACTGACTAAAAATAGCGCCAAAAGGCGCTATTTTTTATTAACCTAGCAAAGCAAGCTGTGCTTAAAATACCCAAATAGCATGTAAAAAGGGCTGGTTTTCTATTTTATTAGTCCCTAACTTGTTGTACCAATAGCGCCACTCCACCCCTACCATTAACTGTTGCGGGTTTAAATTAAAGTTTTGCCCTACATCCCAATGCACAGCGGGTTGAGCAAGCAACCACTCTTTAACTTTATTGCCTAGTTCGTCATCACGCCCAGAAATATATTCTACGTGGCCGGTAAAATAAAATGCTTGGCTAGCTAGTGTAAAAGGTGCACCCCATGCAAGGTCTATAAAAATACTGTTGTCTTGCTTGGCTAGCTGATCTTTTTGCACGCCGCCGTTGGCATCAATGTAACCTGCAAAAGTAGTTGTTAAAAAATCAAAGCCTGGGGCATCCCAACTGAGCTTGATGCCTGGGGTGTATTTCATTAACCCCTCTTCACCGGCGTTTATACCAAACACTAAACCTGTGTCTTTTATTGCACCGTAACGCACTGAGGTATCAAAGGCTTTTGATAAGCTAAGCGTTGTGTACCACTCGCCATATATACCCGTATCTTGAAAACCATCACTAAGGCTGTCGTTTAAAAAGTCGATAAAAAAGTAGTTATCACCTAAGTCATGCTCTGAGGCATGCTCTATGGTGTAGGTGCGTGTAAATGACGACTCCCCGGTAAAGGGATTTAAGGCATCGCCAAAATTTGTGTGAAGCTGTGTGACGCTCCAATTTTCTGCTAGTGCTGAGTGAGACAAAAGCAGTATAGATGTTGTAAACAGTGTTTTTAAAAAATTCATGATTTATTTACATAACCCCAATTAAAATGCGGCGGGAGTATATCAGTGAGCATTCACCAACTAAAGAGATTAAATAAGCACAAAGGCTGATTTTTAAAATCTAAGCAGTAAAGCCCAGTAGCGCGGCTTTAAAAGAGCAGCGTTAGCCCTTTATAAAACACCTGAATTAATCATTACGCAGGTAATAAATAAGCACCTTTATATTTTGTATACCCTTGCATAGCTTATTTACTGGGTTTTATTTAGAGGTTGTAGCGCGTGCAATATTAAGATGGGCTTTTAAAGGCAATTTAATAACGGCATGAATTGTAAGGCTAGGTACTTTAGGTAGCTGTATTACACAGACTATGCCTTATTGAGCATAAACAAATTTCAACTCAATCGATAAACAGCCACAGCTTTTTTACTACTGTGCACAATTTACAAAAATAAGTGCATAAAATTCATATTCTACGTCTCTCCCTTTTTAACCCTACGTACCCAATTAAAAATAAAGCATTAAATATCAATAATTTAAATAAATAAACTTGGTAGGCATAGGCTTTGCTTCATGTATTGCAAGTTAAATGGTAGCAATGGCTACATACAACAAATTACACAACGGGAGACATTATGAGTAACTCAAAACACCCAATTGAATTTACAGCCCCAGGTATGGATAACGAATCAGCAAAAAAAACAATTGAAACACTCGATAACCGACTCGTAGCACTTTTAGACTTACAACTTACTTTAAAGCATATTCACTGGAATGTAGTAGGCCCAAGCTTTATTGGTGTGCATGAAATGTTAGACCCACAAGTGGATGCTATTCGCGAAATGACCGACACCATCGCAGAGCGTATTGCTACATTAGGCGGTACGCCACAAGGTACACCTAAGTCTATTGTAGATCGCCGCACATGGGAAGAATACTCATTAGGTAAAGCCTTTGTAGTAGAGCATTTAGGTGCATTAGACAAAGTATACAGCGGCGTTAACGCCGACCACCGCAAAGCCATTGGCACGCTGTCTGAATTAGACCCAGTATCAGAGGATATGATCACCAGCCAGCTAGGTGACTTAGAGCAGTTTCAATGGTTTGTACGTGCACACATTGAATCGTCTGCAGGTAAACTAAATCATTAATTTATTACCCACTTTGCCATACAAGGAATGTTAATAAGAGTTAAAGGACTAATAAAAATACAAGGACACGTTACAAAAGTAGGTACAGGATGAAGTGCAAACTACAAGGACTCGTTGCTTATTACATAAAGGATGTAGTAAATGCACCAAGGATGATTAAAGCTTGCTAACGGATTTGGTAAACCTACAAGGATTGTTAAAATACAAACGCTTAGTATACCTATACTAAGCGTTTGTATTTTTTACCACTTTAAAGCTTAAAACTATCCCAAGGACCAGTAATAGCCAACGTTTTAGTTGGCATGTATACGTTTACAAACAAGGTTTGCCCGTCAGGTGAAAAACACGCCCCAGCAAGCTCTGTTTGCGCATGCAATTTAGCAAAGTTATACACCTCTCCTTTAGGTGTCACCCCGCGTAAATGGTTATTCACCGTGTCTGTGTATTGATCCTCACATACAATTAAATGCCCGTTAGGTGCTACCGTTAAATTATCACCAAAGTTGTATAACGACTCGTTTGTACTTTCTACAAATAGTTGTATTTTACCAGGCTCATTTTGCTCTAACTCAGTGCCTTCGTTTTTTGAAGGTGTGTACTTCATTACCTGACCTAACTGCTTTTTGCCCCCATTAGTACAGCAAAAATAAAGCTCATTTTTACCCCAATGTATTCCCTCTCCTCGTGCGAATAAGGCTGCACCTTTTTTATAACCTTGCTTACGTAGGTCATCATTTGGGCTTTTAGGATCTGTGAGCGTTATCCATTCAACTAAAAGGTCGCTGTGTAATGGCATGGCCGGTGAATCCCAATTTCGGCTATCAAACTGAGGCTGGTTTTTAATTACCATAGCTTGCAATATGCCGCCTTTATTTAACTTATCGCGATGATGAGGAATAAACCGATAAAACAAACTATCGCCTCTATCTTCAGTTAAATAAACAATACCGGTTTGTGGGTCTATTGCGGCGGCTTCATGATTAAACCGGCCCATATCATATAATGGCTCAGGCTTAATTAAGCCTTTGGCGCTGGCTGGTACCTCAAAAATGTAACCGTGAGATTGAGACAAGCCATCGCTTTTATCCATAACGGTTTCTTCGCAGGTTAGCCAACTACCCCACGGCGTTACACCGCCTGAGCAGTTTCTTATTGTGCCACACAGCGATAAATACTCTTGTTCGCGTTTTTGCTCTTTTAAGTTATAAATAATATGGCTAGTGCCCCCAGGCAAAGCTACACCATTTTTAAATGAATCATAGGCTAAGGGGGTTTTGTGGTTACTAATTAAATCAGATGCTTTATTAATGTGTTTAGGTTGTAGCTCATGGTTACGTATAAGGGCTACGCGTTCGTTATCTAATGCAATACAACCCATGCCATCGGCACGGTCGGGTACGTCGAAACCATCATCCATTTTATCGCCAAGTGCCGATATAACCCGATAACTAAAGCCTTTAGGTAAATCTAATAAGGCCTGAGGGTCGGCTATTAATGGGCCATAAGCTGGCAACTTAGTCGTTACTTCAGGTAAAGCAACGTTACCCATTGCGCTGCGCGATAAGCCGATAAACGCAAGCGAGCCTGCACTAAATAAAAACTCTCTTCTAGAAACCATTATTTTATTCCCGTGTTTTTTATTAAATCTATAGTAAAGGAAATAACCCGCTAGAAGTGCGGCGCTTTGCTAAATTCATCAAAATGTAATAATGTAACATTCCATCCGTACCAGATATCAGTTAATTCAACTTTAAATAATTGCCCTCACTGTTTAATAGTAGGATAGTAAGTTACTCAAATAACAACGGCTTAATTAGGAGTATCATGATCAAAGTATTACTAGCAACCAGCTTAATTGCCTCTTCATTCGCAGCTTTAAGTAATCCACTCACCGTTGAAGAACAACGCATCAGCAAAGCACAAACAGCAATGCCCACTGTGTTAAACGCCTTTAATAAAGAAGTAACCACCTTTGAGCAACAGTTTAAAGCACTCAATAACTTTAAAGAGGCAAAGCAGCTCATTCAAACCTATAGTTTTGAGCTGTGGGAAAGCGCTAAGCAACGCATTATTAAAACTAACAATTACGACGACCGAGCACTTTACTGGGCGCGCTTGCTTTCAAGCAAAGTAATACGTACAACCGAAGCTAACGTTGAGCTATCTGACGCGCACATAAATACGCTGCTAAGCATGCTTGAAGAAGGCAGCCGAGGCCGCACCGATTTAGCTTTTTCATCAGGTAGTGATAAAAAAATTATACTTACCGGATTTGACCCTTTTTTACTCGACAAAAATATCAACCAAAGTAACCCATCTGGGGTCGCCGCATTGTTACTCGACGGCCAAGTTATTAATTACAATGGCGTTAGCGCCGAAATTAATACGGTTATGGTACCAGTACGCTACGAAGACTTTGACCAAGGTATAATAGAATCACTCCTTGCCCCCTACTACGCACTTAATAACGTCGACATGGTTGTAACGGTTAGCATGGGCAGAACCGAGTTTGATTTAGAGCACTTTCCTGGTAAACGCCGCAGCGTAACCGCGCCAGATAACGCCAATATTGTCTACGGCGGTACGCAAACAAGCCCTGTTATACCCAAGCTAAATGGCCGCCCACTACCTGGTAATGAGTTTGTAAAATTTAGCCTACCAGTAAGCGCCATGCAAAACGCCAAAGGCCCATATAAAGTAATCGACAACCGCGAAGTAACTACACTTAATAAAACCTTTAAAGCCGGCTCATACGGCGCGCTTAAAAACAGTGTTGCAGTAAATGGCGGCGGGGGTGGTTATTTGTCTAACGAAATATCGTATCGTAGTATTCGACTGCGTGACGCGCTAAATTCGAGCATTCCTACTGGGCATATCCATACCCCGCGTATTCAACAATTTGAACCCGAAACAGAAGCCAACATAGTTAAACAAATTAAAGCAATGCTCACGCAAAGCTTAGTGGCATTATAATAAAGCTAAGCAATTAATATACATAAAAAAAGGGCAATATTAATTGCCCTTTTTTACTTTTTAAGCGTTAGCTCTTCGGGTAGTTAGATGGGAAAAACGCACGTTTGGCTTCTTCATCAAACTCTTTTTTAAAGGCGACATCGGTGCCAATTTTACGTGCACGCGCAACCGCTGGGCGGCTATCAATGCTTTCAAACCAACGTTTTAAATTAGGGTATGGCGCTAGGCCTTCTTCACCAAGTACTACTGGCGCTTTATCAATCCAACCCCAAGCAGATACATCAGCAATGGTGTATTCATCACCCACTATAAAGTCGCGACCTTCAAGGTGTGCATCAAGCACTTCGTAATGGCGCTGCGCCTCACGCAAGTAGCGGTTAACTGCGTAATCAAGCCCTTCAGGCGCCATGTGTCTAAAGTGTACACTTTGCCCCGAATACGGCCCAAGGCCCGATGCTATAAACATTAACCATGAAAGCATTTCGGCGCGATTCTCTGGCTTACCTGCTAACTTACCGTGTTTTTCGCTTAGGTACATTAATATAGCGTTCGAATCAAACACACGGGTTTCACCATCAACAATGGCTGGTGCTTTTGCGTTAGGATTGATGGCTTTAAACTCAGGCGTATGTTGCTCACCTTTTAAGGTATCAAGTGGCATAAGTTCAAACGGCAGCCCTGTTTCTTCTAAAAACAAAGCAACCTTCATTGGGTTAGGTGTATGGTGAAAATAAAATTTGATCATAAAACGCTCCTAAAAGTAGTAGCTACAATTAAACCACAACTTGAGCAGTCGTTCAATTTAACTACTATCTTTACGAAATAAAATATAGCCCACTTAAATAGCTACCAGCCCTAGCTTCACATTCTTTAATTCAATGGTTAATAGGTGAGTATATTCAGCATAGGAGTAAGAATTACATTTGTTATACGATTGAATATATTGATCTTAAAGTAATAATAACATTGCGTTTACATGAGTTTTTGTTTATAAAGTCGCTTGGAATGGATTCTTGAACTTAAACTCACTTTTCTTGTGCAAGCTCCTTTCTAGATTACTTCTGCATTTATTTAAACGGATATAAGAAACTTATGCGCATAAGCAACAAATACATTAAAACAATTATAATTTCTGCACTTACTGCATCTACATTATCGGGCTGTGCTACTACATCGTCAAAAGTAGTTGAAACGCCAACGGTAGCAAGCTACAACACAACTTACTCTGGCACAAAAAGTAAATTAGTCGTAGGCCAATTTGTAAATCGCTCTAGCTTTCAGAACGGCATATTTTCTTCAGGACAAGACCGTTTAGGTAGCCAAGCCAAAACTACATTAATGAGCCATTTACAACAAACAAATCGATTTAGTGTTCTAGACCGCGACAATATGGCAGCCCTAGCAGAAGAAGCAAAGTTAACAGGTACAAAACAGGCTCTGAGTGGTGCTAAATTTGTAGTAACAGGCGATGTAACAGAGTTTGGCCGAAAAGCCATTGGCGATCGCCAACTGTTTGGTTTACTAGGTAAAGGTAAATCACAAATTGCGTATGCAAAAGTAACCTTAAATATTGTTGATGTAACAACTTCAGAAGTTATTTACTCCGTTCAAGGCGCTGGCGAATACAGCTTATCTGAACGTGAAGTTATTGGCTTTGGTAGTACAGCTTCATACGATGCAACCTTAAATGGTAAAGTGCTCGATTTAGCAATTCGTGAAGTGGTAAATAAGCTTGTTACAGGTTTAGAGTCAGGCCAGTGGGGTGATAAATAATGAAAAAACTGTTATCCCTAATTATGGTCTGTGCAGCTTTAACAGGTTGTAACTCGACTAAAGAGCCAATTTATTATTATGGCGATTATAGCACTGCGGTTTACGCCTACTTAAAAGCTGATGAAGTAACCGCTGAAGAACAAATTAGTATGCTTGAGCAAATCATTAGCGAGGCCGCAGGTAAAAACAAGCCTGTTGCGCCTGGCCTTCATGCTCACTTAGGTATGCTCTATTTTGAAACAGGTAACCCTTCATTAGGTACAACTCACTTCGAAACAGAAAAAACACTTTTCCCTGAGTCGGTGCAATACATAGATTTTCTTCTAAAGTCAGCGGAAGGTGCTTAACATGTTCAACTTGAAAACACTTACAACAGCAGCATTATTAGCACTACTTGCAGGTTGTGTATCAGCTCCACCAGCACACGATTACACTGCATTTAAACAAGCAGACCCTCATTCAGTAATTATTTTGCCACCATTGAATAATACACCTGAAGTAATTGCACCATACAGTGTTATGACACAAATGGTTGCCCCTATTGCTGAATCTGGTTTTTATGTTTTTCCGGTAGCACTAGTTGAACAAACGTTTAAAGGTAATGGCCTTACAGTGGCAAGTGATGTACACCAAGTACCAGTAGAAAAGCTGCATGATATTTTTGGTGCCGATACTGCCCTTTACATTACCATCGAAGAATATGGTACTAGCTATGTTGTAATTTCTAGCGAAACTGCTGTAACGGTTTCAGCTTCATTAGTTGATTTACGAAGTGGCGAGCAATTATGGCAGGGTAAAGCAAGAGCCTCATCAGCAGAACAGCAAAGTAATGGCGGTGGCGGACTTGTAGGTATGCTAGTAGTTGCGGCTATTAATCAAATAGCTGAGACGGTGACCGACAAAGGGTTTGAGATTGCAGCTATTACTTCAACTCGCTTACTATCGTCTGATACTTACAATGGCTTGCTTTACGGACCACGCTCGCCAAATTACGGTAAGCCAGCACCAAGTGAAAAACAAAAATAACGAGTTCCGTTATTAGGCAAAAGTCAAAAAGGCCAAACTAAATGTAGTTTGGTCTTTTTAATAATCCCTTTCAAGAGCGTTCTCTTTTACATGTTCAATTAACTCAGGGAAAAATGCTAAAAACACCGATTCTAACTCATGGTAGTTTTGCGCTATATCTTCAGCGGCACCGGCAAAGTTATTAGTAAAACGAATGCGTTTGGCTATGTTATCAAGCGCAAACCCTACCCCTTCTATAGTTTCGTATTCTTTAAACCAATCGTTTGTAGTCATGCTGGTTACAACATGCTGCATGCGCGGTGGCATAACGGCTATGCGCTCATTTAAAAGAGCGTAGCTGCTGCGTTTAAAATCATTTAAAGGGTGTTTATTAAATTGCTGCCAATGCCTAATTAAAAAGTGATCAAACAGCACGTCAATCGCTACGCCTGCAAAGCGCTTTCGCTCGGGCGAAAAGTACTGTTTAGTGGTTTTTACTAAAGCGTGTGAGTCGGTAAATTTATCCACTAAGTAATGGTTTTCTAGTGCACTTTTAACGCTATTGGGCAGGTATTCTGCGTGCCTGCGTCCACCAAAATCACCTAATAAATTGCCAAAGTGTGAATCGGCTGTAGGCTTTGCTAAGTAAAGGTGAGCTAAATAATTCAACGTAATCCCAATGGGTTTAAACAAACTTAATTTTGCCAAATAGTAACGCACATTTAAGCGAAACTCACACGAGTGTTTAGCGCACTCCCTGTGTCTTTACCTAACACTTTAGTTTGAAAATTATACAAACACTTTGTAAAGCCGTTGCACTCAATTCAGCATTAAATATTTAAAATAGAATTATCAATCACTTAAAATTTAAAAATCGCTGGAATATATATTGCTACTTAGCGTATTTAGCACTCAAACATGTATAGCTCTTTTTATTAGTGAGTAGTTTAAAGGAGCATAAAACATAGGTTAAATCAGTTATGGATATAGCTATATTTTTTAAGTCGTTACTATTACTGGCTTTTTTTTTAACGCTAGGTAATTTAATTAAGTACACATTTTTAAGGGGCTTAATTGTGCCCTCATCGTTAATTGCTGGCGTATTGGCTCTTTTATTAGGGCCACAATTACTCGGTGAGCATATTAATTTGTCGCTCCAAGGCACTAATTTATGGATAGATGAAAAGGTCACAAGCATATGGAAGGAGCTACCAGGGTATTTAATTGTAGTGGTGTTTGCAGGTTTATTTTTAGGTAAAAAAATACCTACAATTAAACAATCGCTAAATCAAAGCCTACCCAATTTAAGCTTTGGCTACAGCATTGCCATAGGTCAATATGTGGTGGGTATGATCACGGCATTATTAGTACTTGCCCCTTTATTTGATACCAACGAAGTTGCCGGCGCACTCATTGCGGTGGGATTTCAGGGCGGGCATGGCACCGTAGCTGGCTTGCAATCCACTTTTGAAAGTATCGATTTTGCAAAAGGTATGGACTTGGGGTTAGGTATAGCAACAATAGGCCTTATAAGCGCCATCGTGTTAGGGACTATTATGTCTAACCGCACCGATGGGGGCGACCAAGAACTTGAAATTAGCCACGACGAAAAAGTAGAAGTAAAAGACCGCCCATTTGGCCTGCACTTTGCTATTTTAGGCACGGTTGTTATTGTTGCTTGGCTTATTCTTAGTGGCTTACAAGTAGCCGAAAAAAACCTTTTTGCCGATTCATCGGTAAAAATACTTGAGTACATGCCTTTATTCCCCATTGCGATGATGGTGGGTTTAGTGGTGCAAATAGTGCTTAATAAATCAGGCATGGGTAACTTAATTAGTCACTATCAAATAAATCTGCTTTCTAACCTCTCCCTCGATTTACTAATAATTGCCGCACTGGGTGCGCTTAACTTATCGGTACTTGCTAAATATTGGCAAAGTATTTTAATTTTAGGCGCGGTGGGGGTTGCCTATAGCGCAGCTATTTACTTTTTCTTTGGTGGGTGGTTTTTCCCAAAAGATTGGAAAGTGAGAGGAATTGGCGAGCTTGGGCAATCTATGGGCACTACGGCGGTTGGACTGTTAATGCTAAAACAGGCTACCTCAAACCCAAGCGAGCATATTCGTCCCTTTAGTTACAAACAACCACTTTATGAGCCTGTGGTTGGCGGCGGTATTGTTACTGCCCTTGCACTTCCTGCCATTGCTAACTTTGGGCCGTGGGCATTTACTATTATTATGGCGGTTATATTAGCCTGTGTAGTGGGTGGTTTTGCCTTTTATAAACGCCGCAAACACAAAAGCGAGTAGCCTAATTGCGCTATAAAAAAGCCGCTACAACTTTTGTAGCGGCTTTTTTATGCATTGGTTTTTTACTTTTACCAGTAACTAATTACTCGACTTAACCCAATTGCCATTATCATTTTTACTGTAGCTATTTTTAACCGCAGACCAAGCCACTTTATGCGCTGTGGTTTCGCGGTCGTCGTCGTTTTTTCTATCGTTTGGGTCCTCGTAGGTGTCCCACGCGCTATTAAACGCTTCTTGATATATCTCTTGGGCATGTTTAGGTAAGTTACTTTTTACCGAATCCGGTAACTCGTTTGTGTTTTGATAAGGCATAAATAATCTCCGTATTACTTAATTACGCCGCACGCAACACGTTTACCGCCACCACCTAATTTCTTGGGTTCGTCGGCATAATTGTCGCCCCCTTTGTGGATCATCACTGCGTGTTGTTTAAGCTGCTCAAGCTTGAGCCTTGGCGCTAAAACAGGCGATTTAGCTTCGCCGCGTTCATTTACAAATAACGCAGGTAAATCGCCTAAGTGGCCATTACTCCACGGTTCATCGTGGTGTTTAGCACTGTTAGGATCAAAGTGCCCACCAGCAGCACCGGCCGGTACAACTTTACCGTTTTTTTGCTTTGGCTCGCAGCTAGCATATTGATGAACATGAAAGCCATGCTGCCCAGGCGTTAAGCCTTTAAGCGCAGGGGTAAATACCACCCCGTGCTCATTTTCTGTCAGTGTAACGGTGCCAAGTAGCTCACCTTGCCCCGACTTACTTACTGCATGCATATCAACATCTACATTCGCCAATGCGCTATTTTGTAGCATTGCAGCGGTAAATAATATGGCGCAAGCTGGTTTAAAAATACGTGTTACGCTTTTTTTAGCGGTTGAATCAAACTGTAAACAATTCATCGTGATCTCCTCATGTAGTATCAGGTTTGTAAATAACGCGACTGCTCAGTTATTAGGTACAATCTCTATACCAAGCTCACTGTAGGCAAAAAATTTCACCTGCGCTAAACGTAACGCATTGATTAAAAATAAAATAAACAAGGCTAGATAATTAACCACTACACATACATAAAATTTACTGCATGTTTTTGTTTAAACGCTGTACAAAAACTGGTGCAAATTTACAAAAGAAATGACAACTTTACAGGCTTAACACGCCCACCCGCCTAATACTAAGTACCGCTCAAAACGGGTAAAAAAGCAGCTTAACCACTTAATAGCGCATTTACTAATACCGCGCTAAGCCAATAGCACAGCGCGTTTAATCAAAATACGCGCCTATGCAAACGATAAAATAAACCATGCTCACCACGCCTGCTGCGCTATCGGTATACTAATTGCTGAACATACTAGTGTTATTAAACGGGTTATAGATGACCCTATCGCTATTAAACAATCGAGGGAATTATGAGTAACAAGCAACTAATTAAAACACTAGGTATAGGCCTAGCCGCCGCATCAGCTGGCATGCTAACCAGAAAAAGTTTACAAAAGTCGTGGGAAAAGGTAACCAACGAGCCCGCCCCAAAAGACAAGCCAAGCGAGCATACAGATCTTAAAGAAGCCGTTACATGGGCAGTGGTATCTGGCATTGGTGCAGGCGTGGCAAGAATGGCCGTACATTATGTGCTCGACAAACGTAAATCTAAGTAAGCCAATAGCCACTAAAGTGCAACGTAAAAAAGCATAAAAAAAGGTGAAACTAAGTTTCACCTTTTTTATTACTTTAAACTAATTAGCTTTACGCGGTAGACACACTACTCGCGCCTGCATTTTTAAGTATTTCTTCAATCGCGCTTTTGTTATCGCTGTCGTACTTAACACCAATTAATATAGAGCCTTTTTCAATGGCGTCTTCGTAAAATTTAACTTCGTGCTCAGGAATAAACGCCCCAATAGCAGCGCCTAAACTTCCGCCAACGGCAGCACCAGCGCCGCCCGCTGCAAATGCAGCCACTAATGGGCCTGCTACTAATAAACCTGTACCACCGGTTGCCACGGTACCTACGGCAGTAAAACCGCCAACAATTGCAGCTATAATACCACCAGACGCTGCACCAACAATGCCGCCTTCAGCCGCTTTGGTTCCCTCGTCTAAGGCAAAGTCTTCCTTTGCGTATGAGTCATTGGCTACAATGCTTATATCAGCTTCATTAATACCTAATGCTTCTAATCTATAAATAGCCAGTGTTGCTTGTGATGCGCTTTCAAATAACCCAGTAATAACCGTGCTCATAATAACTCCTTTATTTATTTAAAAAATACAGCCATTACTAAGCAAAACCTGAACCACTTAAATTATTGCTATTAATCAATAAGTTAAACAACAACCCCAAACTACTGCTTTCATTTACACAGTAAATATTGCTAACCGTTGTAAAAAACTCCTACCACATAAATAAATACACTAACGCTTAGCGCTTTTATATAACGCGTTAATCAACTCAATTACTTAGACCAAGTAATTTCGGCTAATTGATTAGTAGCCGTTTGATGAATAATTAAGCCGTTATTGCCCATACGCATGTGCCTAATTAAGCCAGAGTAAACCCCTTCTTTACTGGGAATTTGCCAGCTTTGCATGGTTTGAGTTTTTAAATCAAACCTAACCAGCGTTTCGGGGCGCTTAGCCGACTCATTAAACCAAATAGCATTATCAGCATATTCAATGGCATACGGGTGGCTGTTTTCGCCGCTGGGATTATCCCACTGCGTTATTTTACCGTTTTTGGTGTTATAGCGGCCAAGTTTACCCATGCCAGAGTTTACATAAAACACCATATCATCAGGCGTAATAGCAAGGCGCCTAGTATGTGTTTTAGCACCTGGGAGTTTTATTTCGCTAAGCTCCATGGTGTTTTTATCAACTTTAACCAAACAGTTACTGCCATTACACGACACCCACGGCGTCCCGCTAGAATCAAGCTTTATACCATAAGGCCGCGAGCCTTTAGTGGGTAAAGTAGCCAGTTTAATATCGCCGCTTTTAGGGTTTAGCCTGCCAATCATGTTGCTGTGCTGCAGGGTAAACCAAAATATACCCGCATCATCAAATACGCCTGTATGCGGGTCACGGGCGTTTTTATCAGGCATTTTATACACTTTAAATTTTTCGGTTTTTAAATCTAAATACCCAACCGTGCCATTTTTATTACCTAAAAACCAAGGGGTTTGGTTTTTATCAAGCGATACACTGTGCGCATACGTACCACTTGGCAAAGTGTACTCTTTCATTTCACCGGTTTTAGGGTTTAACCTACCTAAAATATTGCCCCACTGGCCAACCCACCAAATAAGCCCGTTTTCACCTTGCACAGGGTCGCGAGCACGTTGCCCAAGCGTAGGCACTCGCCAGTATTTAAAGCTAAGTTTTAAATCGCCTTTAACCACCGTTGACTCACGCTTATTATTAACAGGGTAATGCTTGGCCAAATACGCGCTAATATCTTTACTAAGCGCAGTGCCCTCGCCTGTATCTACCATATAACTTATGAGTGTTTGCCAATCCGCTTGGCTATAACCCGCACTGCGCTCAAGGTTGTTTAAACTATGGCAACTAGCACAAAGCTGCTCAACTAATACCCCAGGCTCGTTACTCAATACAGGTAACGGCGCAGCTAAAGCCCCTAGCGCAGCCATTGCCGTAACATGTTTATTAAATAAAAATCGATTTTTACGCATAACGCCCTCCCTTTTTTAATATTAAAGCATAGGGCGAAAGTGTTTACTATATGAGCACTTTTAGCTTTTAGCTTTTAGCTTTTAGCTTTTAGCTTTTAGCTTTTAGCTTTTAGCTTTTAGCTTTTAGCTTTTAGCAGAATAGTGTCGTTTTTATTTTCGGTGTGGAAATCGTTATTTTTTGGGGGGGTAATGGTAATTTAGGTACGTTTTCTTGCTTAAAAAACTAAAACAAACTTCCCCTTCATATTAAACCAAATAGTTCGCGCTTTCGGCCAACGCGCTAGCAAGCTAAGCGCCTACAATAAATAACATTGTATTTAACTTTAGCTGTGGCTATTACATTGGCTATGCGTTGGGTTTCGCTTCGCTCAAACCAACCTACGGTTGTTGCATAGCTACAAGCTTGCGTATAATGCCCGCATTCTGGCTGTATGTATTAGCCGCTAATTTGGATTTTAATAATGAAAAAACTCTCTGCAGTGCAAGTAAAACAACAAGCACTTGTGCTTAACGTTGCCGATAAACTAGAAGCACAAGGGCGCGAAGAAATCCCTGGTATGGTGCAGTGCTGGTTTGATGTGGAATATCACTTATTTCCAAGTTCACTACTTTTGTGTTTTCAGTTCGAAAACGAACAAGCTTTAGCAGCCGCAGAGCCTGATTTATTAAAATGGCAAAAGCGTTTAAGCGCCGCAATGCTTAAAAAAGGCGTGATTTTAAAAGATATGCGTAAACATTTAGTGTTTACTTTAAAAGGCCCTGATGACTAAAGAAGGGCTAGAGCAAAGCTTTGAAGCGCAATAGTATATAAAAATAAGTTTAAGGGCATAAAATAGAGCAATAATATTGCCCTTTTTAAATGGGGTTATAGAGGCAGGTTTTGCATTTTTCCTTAATCACAAAAGTAGAAGGGCCGCCCCCTACCGAATACTATAATTGATCATAATCGAATTAAGTTAAGCCTGAGATAAAATTTTCACTGAAACTTTTTTATCAACTGATTTGCATTATTTATATGTATTTGGCACTTTTCTGTAGTTAATAAACTTTCATCTAAAGATTTGCTTTTATCTGCATTTTCAAATGAATTAATAAAATCAACCTGCGCACTATAAAATCGATTACTTAAGTCAGAGTTTGACTCTAACTCAGAGCTTAAATAACTATTGAGCTCATTATGCAACTTACTATATTCTTTTATTTTTTCGAGAGTCGCCTTCTTATTTAAATTTTCACAAAGTATTAAGCCCGCAGAAGTTTTTCCAGCAAGATGAAAGTCAATACTTAGCGAAGCAATTAAAAAAACACTAAGCATCATTTAACACTCCTTTTTAAATATATAAAAATAAATTTTGATAAACTCTGATAATATAACCAGAAACATAACAAGCAATAAAAGCCACTAAAAAAAAGGAATATAGCTATTATTGGTAGTATAAAACTCAAACATAAGGCTATCCCATTATGAAAGTCAGTATGCAGTATGAGGTTAAAGCTTGACTTCAGACATCAAACCATCTCGAAGCTCTTCCCACTGTAATTCAACCTTATTATTTTCAATAATTAATGCATTTAATCTATCAACAGCTTTTGATACAGCCGAATAATGCCTAACATTAAAAACATTTGCTAATTAAAATCAAAGTGTCTAGACAAAGCTCCATAATAAGAGGAGCCCTCGACACCATCAGTTGTGTTAGTTGAATATGATATTGCAGTAAACCTAGCTGCTAATGAAGGAGTTAAAACTTGCATCATAATTATTTTCTTATATTTTTATTTAACTTTATCACTATTAAGATTTAGGTGTTCATCAACATCAATAACTTCAAAACCTTTATCCCAACGACAAATTGAAGTCCCCTCTAAGCTCATTTCTTCTCGATTACTAGAAAAGCTAAATAAAATGGCCTCATTAGTTATATCAGCGTTAAGGCAACTTAATTTACTGTTAAATTCATTAATAGGGTTTTTTCCTATTAATGTCGCTCGCCAAATAATAAATTTTTTTCTATTAATAGTCGTGGTAATGTATTGATTAGTAAATATTTCTTTGAATGGTATGCTGGGTTCATCGGAACGAATCGTTTTTTCAGGAAATCTAAAACTACCATCGGGGTCTGTATAAACAAAATCTCTACGTGGCTTACCGTCTGAGAAGCTAAGACTACGTAAAATCAATTGATTGCCAATTGGCTCACCGTTATTTTTTAAACACCCGAGTACTTCAGGAGATAGATGTACTTTGTGCGCACCAAATTGATCAAAAAAGGGCTGAATTTTCGCGCTGAAGCTTTGAATTTTGTCAATGATTGACACAATAACCTCTTGAAATATGATTGTTTTTGGAGGAATAATGTGTAATTTATTATGAAGATTACCCACAGTCCTTGTCGATATAAAAATATTTTATCGGGTATTAAATAATATGCAATTAATTTTCGCTACTCTAACTGCTGCTGATGTAGTCTTTTAAGCCTCTTAATTACTTTAATGCTAAATTTTAAATATTTACTTTTGAAAAAGAGTAATAAAATTAAGTACTATAAATAAAACAGAAAGTTCTAAGCCATTAAAAGAAAAACCATCTCTCTGCTCGGTAACAATACCTATTATATAAATAAGGGTTGAAATTATAGCACTACAAGCTAACAGGCTATAAATCTTTAGAACCAAGCATTTACCAATTGATAAAAGTACACCAAACAATATACATATTCCAACAAAAAAACCTATTACCCGCTGACCTAGCTCATCTACTGCGCTGTAAGGCCATAACATTATTAATATAGTGAATGCTAATGATGAATAGCTAAAAACACTCGCAACAATCGCCGCAGCACAGATTGAGCTATGTTTTAAATTGGAAATTTGGTCACTTGCTGACAATGCTTCAACCTTCACTTTCTAGGCTCTCAATGACACCAATTGCAATACCCTTAATTTCCCCGTTATATGCAGTTCCTGTATAGTCAGGCTTGGGATCTAATCTTGACTTCATACATCAAACTATCTCGAAGTTTGTCGAACTGTAAGTTGACCTTATCATCTTCAATTATTAACTTATTTAGCCTGCATACCGTTTGGGATATGGCTGAATAGTGTTGAATATTAAAAATAATTTCTAACACTTTTAAATTTTAAAACTGTGGCCAAAATTAGTTGACCACTACAGAAGTCCATTGTAACTAGATATGACGAAGGTACCTTATACACTCTTTCTCAGAAGAAGACGTCCAACCACTATCCAATACCTGAATAAGAAAGTTTTTTAGAGCTTTATTTAGTGATAAAGCTTGCTTAATAAGAGGATACCTACCTGTTCTAATCATTCCTACATAAGCTAGTGCAATATCATCAACATCAGTGAAATATTTATCATTCAATTCAAAAAAAACAGCCATTACCTTATCTAATTCATACGTACACTCAGTAATTAAAGCACTTGCCATTTTATTCTCATGAGTAGATAAGACATTAGTAAAGCGAGGTATAAAACTTCTTGCAAATTTTCCATCAGGACCTGCAAGCTCAATATATGCTTGATCAGACATAATAGAGCCTAAAACACCTCCAACTACAACACCTACAGCTACACCAATAGGCCCAAACCAGATACCAGCAGTCGCGCCCCCTGCAGCGCCCCCAGCGAAACCTCCCCCAATGTTGGTTGCTTCACGCCCTGCAGTTTTAATTTTATTATTAGAACTACTAATATTATAAACGGCGATGCATATAGAAAGTACCCATAAACTTCGTCCGGCTTTGCCTAAATTGCTTGCTTTGGCACTAACCTTAGGATTTGCCTTCCCTGCACTTTGAACTATCTTTTTATAAATTGATGAAGCTTCTGATTCGGTAAGCTCAGCGAAACTTTTACCGAACTGGCTTTTTGCATATTTATCTAATAACGTCTCTAAATTCAGACCTTTTGCCTTTAACTTAACTACTTTAGCTTTACCAATATCACTAGTTTTACTGCGAGAAACAGTCATTATTTCATTCCGCATCTCATTTGCAGCTACAGCTGCCTGTTTAGGCGTAATGACTCCAGCCTTATAAGCATTAACTAATTCCAAGGACATTTTTTTTGTCTGTTCCATATATAGTGCTCTTACTTTTGAGTCATTTATGAAACGACTACCAAAGTTAATCGCAGCTATTTCCATTTGCTTAATACTAATTTCTACATCTTTATCAGAAATAAACGAGTCCATGTTTGAAACCTTAATCTTTTATTGTTAAATAACTTGGTGATAATTTATTGGAGTAACGAACACCATTTGAAGGTATTATATGAGAGAAGTGTACTTTTTTTTTGTCTGCAATAATTAAATTATTTATCGATTCCCCCCAAAATTTAAATTCAATATTTTGATCATTTCTAATTATTAAATCTTTCAAAATCCCTGGCGAATATGGCTTCATCAGTTCAACACTTTCAATAACTTCACCTATTGAATCAACTAAAGTAATGTACAATGCCTCCTCGTATGGAGAATCATCTGAGGTAAAAAAAATATATGTGCAATTTTTTCTTCTAAATATTCTTTCTACCTTTTCTCCATATAATACCTGTTGGTTTTTCAGGCTATCTAAGCGCACCTGTAATTTTTCTTTGGTTTTATTTTCTGAGAAAGCTGTAATTTCTTCCATAATTAAATCCGTTTAACATTAGATATTAATAATATTATATTTTTCTTTGAGTAATGTATACTTCGGAGCAAAGTTGTTAAGATAAATTAAAAACTGCTTTATAGGAAATATAGAGTTTTTCTGTATTTTTATCAAAAAAAGGCTTGGGGTCAAAAAGGCTTGGGGTCAAATCTTGACTTCAGACATCAAACAATCTCGAAGTTTTTCCAATTGTAATTTAACCTTTTCATCTTCAACCATTAATTTATTCAACCTACCTACAGCTTTCGATATCGCCG